>JANQEO010000289.1 GCA_028278325.1 Candidatus Binatia bacterium | reverse complement strand
GGGCAAGGCCAAACGCAGAGACTGAGCTAGGAACTGAGCTATGGAGATAGATCTAAAGCGGGCCATCGAGCAGCTTACACGAGAGAAGGGTCTCGACCGTGAGCTCGTCGTGGAGGCCGTCGAAGAAGCGATGGTGGCCGCTGCGCAAAAGATCCATGGCGAGGATCTGGCCATCGAAGCGACCTACAACCCGGATCTCGGGCTCGTCGAAGTGTTTCAGATCAAGACGGTCGTCTCAGAGGTGCAGGACCCGGACAGGGAGATCCTGATCGATCAGGCGCGTGCCGATCTCGACCCGGAGGCCCAGCTCGGTGACGAGATGCTGATCAAGCTCGACGCCACGCCCTTCGGCCGCATCGCGGCCCAGGCGGCCAAGCAAAACATCGTGCAGAAGGTCCGCGACTACGAGCGGTCGATGATCTACAACGAGTTCAAGGAGCACGAAGGCACGATACAGTCCGGTATCGTGATGCGCTTCGAGCGCGGCAACATCATCGTGCAGCTTCGGCCCAACGTCGACGCGATCTTGCCCGAGAGCGAGCAGATTCCGCGCGAGAGGTACAGGCAGGGCGACCGGTTGAGGGCCGTCATCGTCGCCGTGAGTGAGACGGCGCGGGGCCCGCAGATCGTGCTGTCGCGCAAGACCCCTCTTCTCGTCAAGAAGCTCTTCGAGCAGGAGGTCCCCGAAGTCTATGAGGGCATCGTCGAGATCAAGAACGTCGTGCGCAAAGAGGGCGTTCGAGCCAAGATCGCCGTCGTTTCCAACGACTCCGACGTGGATCCGGTCGGAGCATGCGTCGGCATGCGAGGTAGCCGCGTGCAGGCGGTAGTCCAAGAACTCAGAGGGGAGCGCATCGACATCGTTCCCTGGACCCTAGACGAAACCGACTTCGTGTGCCGGGCGCTCTCGCCGGCCAAAGTCTCGCGCATCATCATCGACGAGGAAGCACGAGCGATGGAAGTCGTCGTCCCCGAAGACCAACTCTCTCTTGCCATCGGGCGCAAGGGGCAGAACGTTCAACTCGCCAGTGAACTGACCGGCTGGCGTCTCGACTGTACGGGGGAGGGCGAGTACGAAGCGAAGGTCGAGGAATCCCGACGCTCGCTCTGCCGCATCGAGGGGCTTGGCGAGATGAGAGCGGAGTTGTTGCTGGCGGACGGCTACAAGTCGGCGCTCGAGGTCTCCACGGCTGACCCTGCAGCGGTGGCGGCTGCCATCGACGCCAGCGAAGAGGAGGCGCAGAGCCTTGTTTCTTCCGCCGCAGTTGCTGCCGAAAAGCAGCGTCTCGACCACATGGTTCTGCGCGTCGCACGCGCACTGTCGGACGCGGCGGCCGCGCTGCAGCCGCCGGAGCCCGGGAGCGAGGAAGGGGATGACGTGGAGCCGGGCGAGGGTGAGGCCGGAGATGCAGAGCCCAAGGCCGGATCGGACGATAGTGAGGACACCAAATCTGCCGAAGCACCCGCGGCCGTAGAGGCCGAAGGCTGAGTAAGAGGATGGCTGCGACACCTATTCGTACCTGCATGTCTTGCGGACAACGTGCGCCGCAGTCGGCCCTACTGAGGATTCAGAGCGATCCCCAGGGGCGCCTGGCCGTCGTAGACAAGGCGCGACGCGGTAGGAGCGGATATCTGCACCCGACGCGGGCGTGCATAGACGGCTTGCCCAAGGCCCGCGGCATCCGGCGTTCACTGCGACGCGGGATCGACCGTTGCGAGCGTGAAAGGTTGGCCGAGGCAGTAGCAGATCTTTCCCTGGAGAAGACTGAGTAGGGCGATGGCGCGCGAACGCATACACAAGCTTGCTGCAGATTGGGGGGTGAAGTCCAAGGACATCATCGAGCGCCTCGAGAAAATGGGCGTGCGCGGGAAGAAAGCCCAGAGCGTCCTCGACGAGTCCACGGCCGAGCGGGTCAAGGTCGAGATGGGTATCGGAGTCCGCGGCCCCGAAGTCGGCACCGTAAAGGTCGTCGACGATTTAGTCAGCGACGCGAACACGGCCGGCAAAGTCCACCGCACCATCACGGAAACAGTGGTGAAGCCCGGCATCGTGAGGCGCCGCACCAAGAAGGAGAGGGTTAGCGCCGGCAGTGCCGACACCGTCACAGGTCACACCCTACCGGTCGAGAGCGCCAGCGCGCCGACAGGCCTCAGCAGTGCGCACGCCTTGCTGGCAGAGTTCACCGACAACGAGTTTGCATACGCGGCTCAGCCTCTCGACGCCGATGAGCTTACGGCCGTATCGGCTGCACCGGAGATCGTGGAGCAAGTGGAGCCGGTTCAACCCGAGCCGGAGCCTGAAGTCGTCGAGCCCGAGGCCGCCGAAGAGCCGGCTGAGGAGGAGGCTCCCGACGCCGACGAGGTCGAAAAGAGCGTCGTCGTCGAAGAAGTGGATGAGATCGCCGAGGAACTGCTAACGGCGGCCGAGCAGGCCGAACAGGCCGAACGCGAACGCCAGGAGGCCGAGAAGGCCGAAGAGGCGGCGCGCGAGGCTGTCAGCGGTCCGAAAGTTCTTGGCAAGATCGACCTCAAGAAGCAGGCGACGCCGGCGACCCCGGCCAAGACCGAAGGCGAGACGCCGGCAACTGAAGGCGGAGCCGAAGACAAGAAGGGCCGCAAACGTCGTCGCAAAGTCGTTCAGAAGGAAGACCTGTTCGACGCGATGGAGAAATCCTTCCAGGCCCGCCAGCGTCCGCGAAAGAAGCGGGCCATGCCCGGCCAGAAGGTCAAGCAGACCGAGGTAACTACCCCCAAGGCCAGCAAGCGCGTGATCAAGATCCACGAAGTTACCAGTGCGGGTGAGCTCGCCAAGGCCATGGGCATCAAATCCGGTGAAGTGCTGGGCGCGCTCATGAAGCTCGGTGTGATGAAGAGCATCAACGACGCCCTCGACGTGGATACGGCGACTCTCGTGGCCGACGAGTTCGAGTACACGGTCGAGAACACGGCGGTCAACGTCGACGAGTTGCTCGAACAGACCGCCGACGTCGCCAAGGGGGAAGGCGAGAAGTTGCCCAGGCCACCGGTCGTGACAGTGATGGGGCACGTCGATCACGGTAAGACCTCACTCTTGGATGCCATTCGTGCCAGCAACGTCACGGCTTCGGAGTCAGGTGGCATTACTCAGCACATCGGAGCCTATCTGGTATCCACCGGTCACGGTGATATCTGTTTTCTCGACACTCCCGGTCACGCAGCCTTCACCGCGATGAGGGCACGCGGAGCGAGCGTCACCGACATAGTAATTCTGGTGGTGGCCGCCGACGACGGTGTGATGCCTCAGACGATAGAAGCGATCGACCACGCCAAGGCTGCCGGCAATCCGGTGATCGTTGCGGTCAACAAGGCCGACAAGCCGGATGCCAATCCGGACAGGGTCAAGCAGCAGTTGGCCGAACACGGCCTGCAACCCGAGGACTGGGGCGGCGATACCCAGTGCTACATGGTCTCGGCCATACGCCGTACTGGCATCGATGAGTTGCTCGAGGGCGTGAGCCTGTTGGCCCAGATCCTGGAGCTGACCGCTGTGCGTGAGATGAAGGCCTCGGGCACGGTCATCGAAGGCCGCCTCGACAAGGGTCGGGGTCCGGTGGTTACGCTTCTGGTTCAGGAAGGCACCCTCGAGCGAGGAGACGTGTTCGTGTGCGGTGAGACGACCGGCAGGATCCGCGCGATGAACGACCACGACGGCAAGCCCGTGCAGAGCGCAGCCCCGTCGACGCCGGTGGAGGTCACCGGGCTCGATGGTGTACCCGACGCCGGGGATTCCTTCATAGTCGTCGAAGACGCGAACAAGGCCCAGCAAGTTGCCGAGTTCCGCCGCGAGTCCGCGCGCAAGGCTCAGCTTGCGGCCTCCACGCGCATGTCACTCGAGGACCTTCAGGATCAGATCGCGGCCGGAGACGTGGGCGAGCTCAAGGTCATCGTGAAGGCCGATGTGCGGGGTTCGGCCGAGGCCGTCAGTCAGGCTCTCGAGAAGCTTTCCACTGCCGAGGTCTCGGTGGACGTCATCCATACGGGTGTCGGGTCGATAACCGAGTCCGACGTGCAACTCGGAGTAGCCTCCGACGCGATCGTGATCGGTTTCCACGTACGTCCGGAAGCCAAGGCCCGGGCTCTGGCCGACCGCGAGAACGTGGAGCTTCGTCTGCATACCGTGATCTACGAGGCGGTAGACGAAGTGAAGTCAGCCCTGGAGGGTATGCTTACGCCGGATCTCAAGGAGGCCATCGAAGGCCGCGCAGAGATCAGAGAGATCTTCAACGTGCCGGGAGGAGTGACGATCGGCGGCTCCTATGTCAACGAGGGTCGTATAGTGAGAAACGGCCAATGCAGGCTCTTGCGCGACAACGTCGTCGTGCACACGGGCAAGATCGGCAGCCTGCGCCGCTTCAAGGACGATGTCCGCGAGGTGCAATCGGGTTACGAGTGCGGCATCGGCATCGATCGCTACAACGACATCAAGCCCGGCGATGTCATCGAGTGCTACCGCATAGAGGAAGTCCGTCGGACCCTCGAGCAATCTCCCGCAAGGCAAGCCGAGGCAGTCGAGTAGATCCGGCGGTTCGTGGAGATCAGGCAGTGGTCGTCGGAGTCCTTCGCCTGGTGCTCTACCTGCACGACAACCACTCCCTCAAGGGCAAGCGCTCGGTCGTGCGGGCCATCAAGTCGCGGGTTTCGAAGAAGTTCAACGTCTCGATCGCGGAGTGTGACGATCAAGACAATTGGCAGCGCATCTGCCTTGGCGTGGCTCAGGTTGGCAACGACCGGGATCATGCCGACCGCTCCTTGCGGGAGGTGTCCGACTTCATCGCCGATCTGAGGCTTGCCGAACCCGGAGAGGAAAGTTACGAGTTCGAGAATTACTGATCCGCCACGGGCACCGGTATGACAACCCAAAGACAGGCGCGGGTTGCGCGCGAAGTAATACACGCCGTTTCGAACCTCGTTGAAACCAGGGTTTCCGATCCGAGGATCAATTTCGTCACCTTTACCACGGCCAAGATCAGCCCCGACCTCAAGCACATCCGTATTTTTTACTCGGCGATGGGCAGCGAGGCGGAAAAAAAGGAATGCGCAACGGGCCTGGATCGGGCAAAGGGGTATCTACGCCGCGAGCTCGGCCGTGCTCTGCGTCTTCGCTTCACGCCTGCACTGGAGTTCGAGGCCGACGATTCCGCAGAGCGAGCCGACCGGATCTCGAGACTGTTGGCCGACGACCACGGCGAAGAATGACCGGGTACGACGGTATTCTGCTCATCGACAAGCCGACGGGCATCACTTCGTCGAAGGCGGTGACGCGGGTCCGGTCCGCCTTGGGCGGCGTGAAGGTCGGGCATCTCGGCACCCTGGATCCCTTCGCCTCGGGTCTGCTCCCCCTGTGCGTCGGTGCCGGCCGCAAGATTGCCCAGTTCCTGAACGTTGCAGACAAGTCGTATCAGGGGACGATCACCTTGGGGGTCACCAGCGACACCCTGGACGCCACTGGAGAGATCTCGCCGGCCGGAGCCGTGCCGGAACTGGGCTCGGAGGATCTGCGCCGTCTGGAAGCCCGGTTCACCGGCACGCTGGAGCAGGTGCCGCCGGCGTTCTCCGCCATCAAGAAGGGTGGCGTACCCATGTACCGGCTTGCCCGCAGCGGAGTAGAGGTCGAGCTGGAGCCACGCGAGGTGACCATCTATCGGTTGCGGCTCGAGGCTCGGGGCAGAGATACGCTCGAAGTCGATCTGGACTGTTCCAAGGGGACCTACGTGAGGGCTCTTGCCCGCGATATCGGCAAAGAGCTGGGTTGCGGGGGATTGCTTGCCAGCCTCCGGCGTACTGCCTTCGGGCCGTTTCGCCTCGACCGCGCAACCAGCCTCGAGTCCGTGCTTGACGAGGAGACCAGGGAGGAGGCTCTGGGTAGGGCGTTGCTCTGTCCCGCCGAGGCCCTCGGTCACCTGCCGAGCATAGAGGTCGACCGGCGCACGGCCGAAGATCTTAGGCGCGGCCGCCAGGGGGCGCTCCTCGGGTTGGGCCGATCACCTCGCGGAGCCGAGGATCGAGCGTGCATCATGTGCCAGGGGTCGCTGGTCGCGGTAGTTGCTCCCCAGGACCGGGGGTGGAGACTGAGCCGGGTCTTCGACTGACCGGCCGTCTGAATGTTGCGCTCCATCGCGCGCCGTGTTAAAAGCGCGAGCTTACAGAGCGAGAGGAATAGAACGAGAGCGAAACGTCTTTGGCTACTGCGCTAGAAAGTACAGCTGAAAAGCAGGCCATTATCGAGGCATACAGGACTCACGGCTCTGACACGGGCTCGCCCGAGGTTCAGATAGCGCTGCTGAGTACACGGATTGCCCATCTGACCGATCACTTCAAGGTCCACAAGAAGGATCGGCATTCCCGCCGCGGACTGCTCAAATTGGTGAGCAAGCGACGCAGATTACTGGACTACCTGAAGCGGACCGATTTCGAGCGTTACACGACCATCATCGGCCGGCTCGGACTTCGCAAGTAGTTCGGATCGCAGACCGTCTGTTTCCCCCTCTCTGATTTCACAAACATCCTCGAACACGAGCCGATCGAGCCGTCGTCAGGATAGGGAGTTACTACATGAAAGGCAGAGCAGAACTAGAGGTAGGGGGGAGGACTCTCTCTATCGAAACCGGCACCGTGGCCAAGCAGGCCGACGGCGCCGTCATTATCTCATACAACGACACGACCGTGCTGGTCACGGCAGTGTCGAGCACCTCGGCGCGTGAAGGCGTCGACTTTTTTCCACTCACCGTCGAATACCAGGAGAAGGCCTTCGCCGCGGGAAAGATCCCGGGCGGGTTCTTCAAGCGTGAAGGGCGTCCCGGCGCCGACGAGATCCTCACATGTAGGGTCATCGACAGGCCGATTCGGCCTCTTTTCCCCAAGGGTTACCGGAACGAAACCCAGATCATAGCGACCGTGCTTTCAGCCGACCCGGCCGGCGCATCCGACGTCATCAGCCTCATCGGGGCCTCGGCCGCGTTGACGCTGTCGGATATCCCCTTCGACGGTCCGGTAGCGGCCGTACGTGTAGGCCGTATCGGCGGACAACTCGTGGCGAATCCGTCGGTAGAACAGCTCGATGATTGCGACATCAACATCCTCATGGCGGCCCGCCGAGAGGCCATCGTAATGGTGGAGGGCGGCGCCAAGATAGTGCCCGAGGACGAGATCCTCGAAGCGCTCTATTTCGGCCATGAATCCGTCATGCCAATCCTCGACGCCCAGGAAGACTTGCGCAAGAAGGTAGGGCGCGAAAAGCGCGTCTTCGAACCGGCCCCGACCGACGAGGCCCTCCACAAGAACGTTAACGACAGAGCCACTAAGGGCCTGCGCGAAGCCTACTCGGTCAAAGAGAAGCTGCCTCGTTATGCGGCCCTGCGCGAAGCCGATTCCAAGTTCTTCGAGGAATTGCCCGAGGAGTTGTCCGAGAGACGAGGAGAGGTCGAATCCGCGCTGGAGGCTGTCAAGAAGGATATCGTGCGCGGCGACATCGTCGACGACGGCCGTCGTCTCGACGGGCGCGGGCTGAAAGACGTGAGGCAGATCTCGGTGGAGACAGGCTTTCTCCCCCGCACCCACGGAAGCGCCTTGTTCACCCGCGGTGAAACCCAGGCGATCGCGGTGGCGACTCTTGGCACTTCGGCCGACGAGCAACGCATCGATGCTCTCCACGGTGACTACCGCAAGCGCTTCATGCTGCACTACAACTTCCCGCCCTACAGCGTTGGCGAGGCCAAGATGCTGAGGAGCGCCGGACGCCGCGAGATCGGACACGGAGCCCTGGCTGAGAGAGCGATCCTGCCCATCCTGCCCGACGCCGATGACTTCCCTTACACGATTCGTGTGGTTTCCGAGATCACCGAGTCGAACGGGTCTTCCTCGATGGCAACCGTTTGTGGAACTTCCTTGTCGCTGATGGACGCCGGTGTGCCG
This sequence comes from Candidatus Binatia bacterium, assembly GCA_028278325.1. Taxonomy (GTDB): domain Bacteria; phylum Desulfobacterota; class Binatia; order UBA1149; family JAJCZL01; genus JANQEO01. Next base: position 16,530 of record JANQEO010000289.1, on the reverse strand, counting down.
ATAAAGGGACCCGTAGCCGGTGTAGCCATGGGTCTGATCCGCGAGGGAGAAAAGTTCGCCGTTCTATCCGACATTCTTGGCGACGAGGACCATCTCGGCGACATGGATTTCAAGGTGGCGGGCACGGCTGACGGCATCACGTCGGTACAGATGGACATCAAGATCGATGGCATCCCTCGCGAGGTCATGAGCGACGCGCTCTATCAGGCTAGAGACAACCGCCTGCACATCCTCGCGGAGATGGGCAAGGGCCTGGAGGCGCCGCGCGAGGAGATGTCCAAGCACGCTCCCAGGATCGTGACCATCAAGATCAACCCGGACAAGATCCGCGACGTGATCGGCGCCGGCGGAAAGGTTATCCGCGGCATCGTTGAGCAGACCGGATGCAAGATAGACGTCGAGGACGACGGAACGGTACGTGTAGCGTCGACCGACGGGGAGTCTCTCAACAAGGCTCTCGACATCATCGATGGCCTGACATCTTCACCGGAGGTCGGACGCATCTACGAAGGTCAGGTCCGGCGCGTGGCCGAGTTCGGTGCCTTTGTCGAGATCCTCCCGGGGACTCAGGGGCTGTGCCACATTTCTCAGTTGGCCGATCACCGTGTCGGTAAGGTCACGGACGTGGTCAACGAAGGCGACACCATTCAGGTGAAAGTCCTGGAGGTCGATCGCCAGGGACGCATCCGCTTGAGTCTCAAGGAAGCCATGCGCGACCTCGGCCAGAGCACCCAAGAGCAGGCTGGCTGACGGGCGATTCGTGGGCGCCGGCTCGGATACCTCGATTCGTAGGACGCGTTTCGAGAACGGCCTGCGGGTCGTCACCGAGTCGGTGCGCGACGTTGCGTCGGTGGCCGTCGGCGTCTGGGTGGAAAACGGGTCTCGCGATGAAGAGGAGAGCTTCCGCGGAGGCTCCCACTTCATCGAGCACCTGCTTTTCAAGGGTACCCACAAACGCACAGCCTTCCAGGTCGCTGAAGAGATAGAGAGCGTCGGCGGCAGCATCAACGCCTTCACCGGCAAGGAATACACTTGCTACCACGCCCGCGTCCCTGCGGCGCACGCAGAGACGGCGCTAGACGTCCTGTCCGACATTTTTCATGACGCGCTGTTTCGCTCCGAGGACGTCGAGGTCGAACGTGAGGTCATCCTCCAGGAGATATTCGACGGCGAGGATACCGCCGACGAGTACATCCATGATTATCACCTGGAGAGTTACTGGCCCGGCCATCCTTTGGGATGGGCCGTAGCCGGGACGATCGAAAGCGTGTCGTCGTTGACCCGAGACGACATGGTGAAGTTCATGAGAGAGCGCTATCGGCCGGACCGTGTGCTGGTGACGGCCGCCGGCGCCGTGGACCATGACCGCTTCGTGAATGCGTGCCGGACCCGCTTCACCGGACTCTCGGGAAGCTACGACCGGCCGGCTGCCGACAAGCCCGACTTCAACCCGGGCGTGTTCGTCTGTAACCGTGACCTCGAGCAAGTCCACATCCTGTTGGGTCTTCCCGGCGTCTCGATGGTGGATCCCCGGCGCTACGGCGCAGAGCTGTTGGTGTCAGCCCTCGGCGGGGGCATGAGCTCGAGGCTCTTCCAGCAGATACGCGAGGAGCGGGGAAGGGCTTATTCCATCTATGCCTTCCAGGCTTCGTTTCGCGACATCGGCTACACAGGCGTCTACGCCGCCACCAGTAAGGAGGCGGTAGGTGAGGTCGTCGACCTCGTCGTGGACAACCTCTCGCAGATTGCGGCCAAGGGCCTCGACAAGGAAGAGCTCGAGAGAACCAAGAGCCAGCTTACCGGGAGTATTCCTCTGTCGCTCGAATCCACCGAGAGCCGCATGTATCGCCTGGCCCGCAACCATATCTACATGGGCCGGGAAGTGCCGATCAGCGATGTGATCGAGATGATCAATTCCACCACGATGGACGACATCATCGAGCTGGCAGGTGAGATGTTTTCTTTGGAGCGTTTAGGCATCGCCTTGCTGGGGGATGCCGACGAGCGCATGGTCTCGCTGCCCGCAGCCTGACGGCCGGTCGTGGTCGACCAGGCGCCCACAGTAAGGATCAAGCGGCTAAGGCCGGGCGACTTCGAACTGCCACGATACATGACGGCGGGAGCCGCCGGCATGGACCTGTGCGCTGCCATCGAAGCGCCGATCGCGCTCGAGCCCGCGGCTCGCGAGTTGATCCCTTGCGGATTTGCGATCGCAATACCTCAGGGGTACGAGGGCCAGGTCAGGCCGCGCAGCGGCCTGGCACTGAAGCATGGCCTGTGGGTCCCCAACTCTCCGGGCACGATAGATCCGGACTATAGGGGCGAGGTCTCGGTGATACTCGGGAACTCGGGCCAGGACACGGTTCAGATCGAACCGGGTCAACGCATAGCCCAATTGGTTGTCTGCCCCGCGGTTCGGGTGACGCTGGAGGAGGTCGATGAGCTCGGGGATACCGCCCGTGGATCGGGGGGGTTCGGTCACACTTAGTCATCGGAGTCTGCCCTTGGTAGGCTCTGACTCCACAAATGATACCGCGTTATAGCCGCCCCGAGATGGTGTCGGTTTGGTCCGACCAGCACCGCCTGGAGCTCATGCTCGAGGTGGAAATCCTCGTATGCGAGGCGCTCGCCGCACGCGGGACCATCCCGGCGGAAGCTGCCGAGGAGATACGTGCCAAAGCCAGTGTTGACGCGGGGCGTGCGGCCGAAATAGAGGCCGTCGTTCACCACGACGTCATCGCCTTCGTTACGGCGGCAGCCGAGAGCGTAGGGGCCGCGGGGCGTTACCTCCATTTCGGCATGACCTCTTCGGACGTGCTCGACACCGCCTTCGCGCTTCAGTTGGTCGAATCGGCCAGCCTGATCGAGAAGGGGCTTCGCGGGCTCATGTCGGCCGTCAAGCGCCAAGCGCTGGCACATAGGTCGACGATCATGGCGGGCCGCACCCATGGGATCCACGCCGAGCCGATTACGTTCGGTCTGAAGCTTGCGGGCTGGTACTCCGAACTCACCAGAGATCTGGAGCGCTTGCTCGAAGCGCGAAACGGGATTGCCTACGGGACCTTGTCGGGCGCCGTCGGCACCTATGCCATCAACGGACCCGAGATCGAGTCCGAGGTGCTGGCCAAGCTAGGCTTGACCCCGGAACCGGTAGCGACACAGATCGTGCCGCGAGACAGGCACGCGGTGTACTTCACGACCCTTGCTCTGATAGCGGGTGCCATCGAGCGGTTTGCGACCGAAATACGCCATCTGCAGCGCACGGAGTTGCTCGAGGCCCTCGAACCCTTCGGTTCGGGACAGAAGGGATCCTCGGCCATGCCGCACAAGCGCAACCCCATACTGACCGAGAACCTCTCCGGCTTGGCGCGCCTGGTGAGGAGCTACGGATTGACGGCCATGGAGAACATGCCTCTGTGGCACGAGCGCGACATAAGCCACTCCTCGGTCGAGAGGGTGATAGCCCCTGACGCGACCATCGCGCTGGACTTCATGCTTGCGCGGATGACCCGCGTGATCGACGGCCTGGACGTGCGTCCGGAGCGTATGGCAGCCAACCTCGCGCTGACAAGCGGGCGGTTGGCGTCGGAAAAGATCCTGCTGGCTCTGGTAGAGAGCGGGCTGGAAAGGGAAGTCGGCTATGCCTGGGTCCAGCGCTGCGCGATGGCCGAGGGCGACTTTGCCGACAACGTCAGGGCCGACCCCGATATCACCAAGCACTTGAAGGATTCGGACCTAAATGACCTATTGGACTACGGACAGAGCCTGCGTCACGTTGACGAGATCATGGACCGGGTCCTCAGGGAGGAAAAGTGAGCTACCTCGCGCGAGTCAGGGTCACCCCCAAGCCGGCCATCCTCGACCCGGCGGGTAAGGCGGTGGCGTCGTCGCTTCACTCGATGGGCTATGACCAGGTCGGCGACGTCAGATTGGGCAAGTACATAGAGATCAAGCTCGACGGTGACGACCAAGCACAGGTCGAAGCCGAGGTGGATGCAATGTGCCGGCGCCTGCTTGCCAACGATGTCATCGAGGATTTCGACTTCGAGATCGAGGACTGCGCCGCGTGAAGTGGGGCGTCGTCGTATTTCCGGGGTCCAACGACGACCGAGACACGCTCTACGCCCTGCACGACGTGCTCGGCTACCAGGCTGTCGCACTGTGGCATGGTGATAGTGATCTCAAGGGCGTAGACGCTGTCGTCCTTCCTGGCGGGTTCTCTTACGGCGACTATCTGCGCTGCGGCGCGATCGCCAGGTTTTCGCCCGTCATGAAAGCCGTGGCCGCCCATGCCCAGGCAGGAGGGCCGGTGCTGGGCATCTGCAACGGTTTTCAGATCCTGTGTGAGGCCGGCCTGCTTCCGGGCGCTCTGGTCAGGAACCGCGACCTGCGCTTCATCTGTCACGCCGAGCCCGTTCGTGTCGAGACTACAGCGACCGCTTTCAGCGCAGCGCTGAGCGAAGGTGAGAGCCTTTGGATACCGGTCAAGCACGGCGAAGGATGCTTCGTTGCCGACGCGGCGACTCTCGAAACCTTGGAATCGCAGCGCAGGGTCGTGTTTCGATACGGCGCAGGTGCCCCGAACGGCTCTATGAATGACATCGCGGGCATCACCAACGCCGAAGGTAACGTCGTCGGATTGATGCCTCATCCCGAGCATGCGGTGGATCCGGCTCTCGGCGGCACCGACGGGTGCGGGTTGTTTCGCTCTGCTGAAACCTGGGCGGACTCGACAGCGGAGTCCAAGAGCGCGTGAGTATGGCCGCGCAGAAGGTGACCGTCGACGAAGCGCTGGCCGCCGAGCACGGCCTGACCCCCGAAGAGTACGAGAGCATCATCGCCCATCTGGGTAGAACTCCGACTCTGGAAGAGCTCGGGGTGTTCTCGGTGATGTGGTCCGAGCACTGCAGCTACAAGAGTTCCCGCGTTCATCTCAAGAAGTTTCCGACTTCGGGGACCGCCGTTTTGCAGGGGCCCGGCGAGAACGCCGGGGCCGTCGACATCGGCGGAGGCATGGCGGCGGTCTTCAAGATAGAAAGCCACAACCATCCTTCCTATGTGGAGCCTTACCAGGGGGCGGCTACCGGAGTAGGGGGCATCCTGCGCGACGTATTCACGATGGGCGCGCGGCCGGTGGCCAACCTCAACAGCCTTCGTTTCGGCTCCCCGGAACACCCACGCACTCCTTATCTGCTCGGCGGAGTCGTGCGCGGGATCGGTGACTACGGAAACTGCGTCGGTGTTCCCACGGTTGGCGGCGAAATCTACTTCGACGCGGGCTACGACGGCAACATCCTAGTCAACGCTTTCACTCTGGGTGTGGTCAGGGCCGACAAACTGTTTCGCGCCGTTGCCAGCGGCAAGGGCAACCCGGTTCTCTACGTCGGCTCCAAGACCGGCCGCGACGGTATCCACGGTGCCAGCCTGCTGGCCTCTTCGGAGTTCAAGGAAGAATCCGAACAGATGCGCCCAACGGTTCAGGTGGGAGATCCCTTTACCGAGAACCTGCTCATCGAGGCCTGCCTGGAGGTAATGGCAGGCGATGACGTTGTGGCCATCCAGGACATGGGCGCGGCGGGGCTCACGAGTTCCTCGGTGGAAATGGCGGGCCGAGGCGGTGTGGGAATACGCCTGGACCTCGACCGGATCCCCCTCCGAGAAGACGTGATTCCTCCTTACGAGATTCTCTTGTCGGAATCCCAGGAACGCATGGTTTTGGTCGTCAAGCAGGGCCGACAGGCGGCCGTTTCCGAATTCTTCGCGCGCTGGGGATTGAGTTGCGTCGAGATCGGAGAAGTGACCGACGACCAGAGATTCTCGGCAACCTACCGCGGCGAAGAGGTCGCCTCGATCCCGGTGGCGGCTTTGACCGACGCAGCGCCGGCGTACGAGCGTCCGATTTCCCCTCGACCGCCGCGGCCGGTGTTCGATCCCGACACGATCGCCGTGCCCGCGGGCACAGAGGCACACAACCGTATCTTGATCGACCTTATCGGGTCGGCGAACTTGTGTAGCCGCCGCTGGGTCTACGATCAGTATGATTCCTATGTGGGAGCCAATACGGTGATCCATCCCGGCGGTGACGCTGCGCTCGTAAGGGTCAGGGAAACGGGTGCGGGGTTGGCCCTGACGACCGATTGCAACTCCCGCTATGTGGATCTCGATGCGCGTGTGGGAGCTGCCCACGCCGTTGCCGAAGCCGTGCGCAATGTAGCGGTCACGGGAGCCAAGCCTCTGGCCATCAGCGACTGCCTGAACTTCGGCAATCCGGAAAAGCCGGACGTCATGGGACAGTTCGCCGATGCCATAGAAGGCATGGCCGAGGCCTGCCGGGTCTTCGACGCACCGGTCATCTCCGGCAACGTCAGCTTCTACAATGACACCCGCGGCCACTCGATCCCCCCGACACCGGTGGTGGCCCTGGTGGGACTGTGCAAGGACGCGTCGGCGACTGCTGTCTCGGGTTTCCGGAGCGAGGGCGAGTCAATCTACCTATTGGGGGACGGACGACCCGAATTCGGAGGATCTGCCTATCTCGCGCTGTGCCACGGCCAGGCCGGCGACAGGCCGCCGGTGGTAGACCTGGAAGGAGAACGCAAGCTGTCGTGGCTGTGCGCGGACATCATTGCGGACGGCCTGGTCAGCTGTGCTCACGACGTTGCGGAGGGCGGACTGGCGGTAGCTCTGGCTGAGATGTGCCTCACGGGCCAGGGGCCCGGGTGCACGGTGGACACCGAATGGCGCGAACGCTCGGATCTGGCTTTGTTCGGGGAGTCGGGCTGTCGGATTCTCTTGACCGTAGCTCCCGAACGAGCTGCAGATCTAGAGAAGGCGGCCGCCGAGGCCGGGGTTGGGTGTCGACGCCTAGGCAGCACCGGCGGTAACGCAGTCAGTATCAAGGACGGCGACCAAACGGTCCTGCAGGTCGAGATCCAGCAGTTGAGGGACTCCTGGGAGGCAACCTTGCCCGCCATTGCCGGGCGCAGCGGCTCTGCCCGCGACGGGTCGTGAGTAAGCACTGAGACAGTGCTAGAAGGATGAGGGCGTGCCGCTAATCCAAGACGACAAGTTCCACGAAGAGTGCGGGGTGGTCGGCGTCTACGGACGCGCGGAAGCAGCCAACCTCGTCTACCTCGGCCTCTACGCCCTTCAGCATCGTGGCCAGGAAGGAGCGGGGATCGTCTCTTCCGACGGCAAGGTGCTCATCAGTCACAGAGGCCTCGGCCTGGTGGCCGACATCTTCGATACCGAGATAGTCCGCCGCCTCGACGGCGACTCTGCCATCGGCCACAATCGCTATTCCACCGCAGGCCAGACCCTGTTGCGCAACACCCAGCCCTTCGTCGTCGAGTACGCGCTGGGCAGCCTGGCCGTAAGTCACAACGGCAACTTCACCAACGCCGATCTCCTGCGCGAGCGCCTGGAGGCCAAAGGCTCGATATTTCAGTCCACCGTCGACACCGAGGTTCTCGTCCACCTGATCGCGGGCTCGGAGAGGCCCACGCTTCTGGAGCGCACGGTCGACGCGTTGGCCCAAGTCGAGGGCGCTTACTCCGTGGCTTTTCTGTCGGAGAATGAGTTGATCGCGGCCCGTGACCCGCGCGGCTTTCGTCCTCTGGTGCTGGGCCGCTTCGAGGGCGGCGGCTACGTGGTTGCCTCCGAGACCTGCGCACTGGATCTGCTGCAGGCCGAGTATGTCCGTGAGGTGGAGCCCGGCGAAGTGTTGCACATCAGCCAGGACGGCTGCCAGTCGCTCAAGCCTTTCGCCAAGGCCGATCACGTGCCCTGCGTCTTCGAACACATCTACTTCTCGCGGCCCGACAGCCGTGTGTTCGGCCGCAACGTCTACGAAGTGCGTAAGGAACTCGGCCGGCAACTGGCCAGAGAGTCGCACACCGAGGCCGACATAGTCATCCCGGTGCCGGACTCGGGCGTGCCCGCGGCTCTGGGGTATGCAGAAGAGTGCGGGCTACCCTTCGAGATGGGGCTTATCCGCAACCACTACGTAGGCCGTACCTTCATCGAGCCGACTGACTCGATTCGCCACTTCGGGGTCAAGGTCAAGCTCAATGCGCAAAGCGACGTAATCGCCGGCAAGCGCGTGATAGTGATCGACGACTCGATAGTGCGCGGGACGACGAGCCGCAAGATCGTGCGCATGATCCGCAGCGCCGGCGCCGCGGAGGTGCACGTGCGCATCAGTGCGCCGCCTACCATCGGCCCCTGCTACTATGGCGTGGACACGCCCACTCACGGAGAACTGGTGGCCAACAACCATTCGATCGAGGAAATCCGCCAGTACATCGTGGCCGATAGTCTTGCCTACCTTAGCCAGGAGGGGATGTACTCTTTCCTCAAAGGCGGGACCGAGAGTTACTGTGATGCGTGTTTCACCGGAAGCTATCCGGTCAAGGTCGACGGCGAGCCGGAACAGCGCCAGATGCGGCTCTTTCAGGCCAGCGAGCGGGGCCCGTCGCATCTGCGGCTCGTCAAAGAGTAGTTCTCAGATCACCGTATCGCGGCGCCAGTTCTCGTCGTCGCTTTCAGGGCAGTCGACGTTGAAGTGCAGACCGCGACTCTCGCGCCGAGTCTGGGCCGACCGCACGATAAGCTCGGCCACCAGGGCGATGTTGCGCAGCTCCAGCAGATCGCCGGTGACGAGAAAGTCCCAGTAGTACTGACGGATCTCGTCGCGCAGCATGGAGACGCGGGCCTGCGCTCTCTTGAGACGGCGATCGCTTCTGACGATCCCGACGTAGTTCCACATCAGACGGCGTATCTCGTCCCAGTTGTGAGAGATCACGACGGATTCGTTGATGTCGACGGCCCGTCCTGAGCGCCAGGAGGGGACGCGGGGGGCGTCGGTGGGGTCGTCGCGTGCCTCTTTGGCGTGTACGGCAGCGCGGTGGGCGAACACGAGGCCCTCGAGCAGGGAGTTGGATGCCAACCGGTTGGCCCCGTGCATGCCGGTGTGGGTGACCTCGCCAGCGGCGTAGAGGCGCTCGACACCGGTCTCGCCGGTATCGGCCGTCACCACGCCTCCGCACATGTAGTGGGCGGCCGGTACGACCGGGATCATGTCTCGAGTTATATTGATGTTGTACTCGAGACATTTCTCGTAAATCACTGGAAAACGGCTCTTTATGAAGTCTTCATCCAGGCTGGTGACGTCCAGGTACACGTTCTCGTAGGCGTTGCGCTTCATCTCCTGGTCGATGGCGCGGGCGACGATGTCGCGGGGGGCGAGCTCGGCTCTGTCGTCGTAGGCGGCCATGAAGGCACTCCCGTCGGGACGACGCAGTTTGGCGCCTTCTCCGCGCATGGCTTCGGTCACCAGAAACGACTTGGCTTCGGGGTGAAACAGGCAGGTCGGGTGAAACTGGATGAACTCCATATTGGCGATGTGACAGCCGGCCCTGTAGGCCATTGCCAGACCGTCGCCTGACGCCACGTCCGGGTTGGACGTGTAGAGGTAGACTTTGCCGGCCCCTCCCGTGGCCAGGAGAGTGGCCCTGGCCGTGAACGTGTGAACCTTGCCGCTGTTGAAGTCGAGGGCGTAGGCGCCCCAGCATTGAGGGACGCCGTGGCCGAAGCCGAACTTCTGGTCGATCAGCAGGTCGATTGCGTGATGGTTTTCGAAGACGTCGATGTTGGGGTCCAAGCGGACCGCCCGCACCAGCGCGGCCACGATCTCGCGGCCGGTATGGTCGGCGGCGTGCAGGACGCGGCGGACCGAATGGCCGCCCTCCAAGCCCAGATCGTAGAGCTCACGGGAGGGGTCGCCGCTACGTGTGAACTCCGCACCGAGATCGATGAGTTCCTGTATGCGTGCCGGGCCTTCCTCGACCACGCCCCTTACGACCGACTCGTTGCAAAGGCCTGCTCCGGCTTCGACGGTGTCGCGGGTATGGGCCTCGACGGAGTCGTCACTGCTCCACACCGCCGCCACGCCGCCCTGGGCGTAGGCCGTATTGGACTCCTCGAGGGTTCGCTTGGTTATGAGCGCCACGCGGCCGTTGGCCGCAGCTTTGTGGGCAAAGCTCAGGCCGGCGATTCCGCTGCCGATCACCAGGTAGTCGTATGCACGCATGGACGGTGACCGCGCGCATTCTAGACGGGTGCCGCGACGGTTTGAAACCACCGCACAGCCGGGGCAGCCTCCTGACGCCGGCGTGATATGGTGGGCCCGGTCGAAGGATAAATGAGCAACGGCGTAGCCTCATCCGACACCCGCGGGTTCCTGTTCACGAACCTGCCCAACATCCTCACCTTGCTGAGGGTGGCGGCGATCCCTTTGCTCGTCGTGCTGATGCGCGATCCTTCGCCGGCAGTCAGCATCGTCACCTTTTGCATCTACTTATTGGCCTCGCTTACAGACGCCTTCGACGGCTACATCGCGCGCCGCTACGATCTGGTTACACCCTTCGGGAAGCTCCTGGATCCCCTGGCCGACAAACTTCTGGTCGTCTCGGCTCTGATCATGCTGGCGGTGATGGACCGCTCGCCGAGCATCCCCGGCTGGCTATTGGTTCTTATCGTGGGCCGTGAACTGGCGGTCACGGGCCTGCGCAGCATAGCCGCCCACGAGGGCATCGTGTTGGCCGCCGAGGCCACCGGCAAGCTCAAGATGATCCTTCAGACCATCGGCATTCACGGGCTGATCCTCCATTACACCTACCTGGGGATTAACTTCTACAACTTGGGCATGGCCTCTCTATTGTGCTCGGCGGCGGTGGGCGTGTGGTCCGCCATCAGCTACCACGTTACGGTCTTCAGGGCCCTGGCCTCGGGCGGTATCCGCGATTGAGGCCAGGGCTACCTCCTCCGGCCTGGGACCCGCAGGGGCCGGATTCGCGGCGCTGACGGGCCCCGGCCAACTTGCAAAGCGAGCCGGTAGCGTTGCATAATCGGCGCCTTCGACGGTAACCAATCCGCACGCGGGTGTAGCTCAGCTGGCTAGAGCGTCTGCTTGCCATGCAGAAGGTCGTGGGTTCGACTCCCATCACCCGCTCCATTCCACAGCCCCAAGAAGGCGTGAGGTAGCTCACAGCGCTCGTCGACTCGCGCTGCTCGGGTAGCTCGCGCGTCTCGCCAGCTCGACGCGCTCGGGGTTCGACTCCCATCACCCGCTCCATTACACAGCCCCAGGTCGACGGGAGGTAGCTCGCGGCTCTCGCTAGCTCGAGCCGCTCGGGCTCACCCCCTCCCGGCGTGGAGAGGGGGAGGATGAGGGGTTCGTGGCCCGAGGTCACGACCACCCGAAATGGGGGTCCGCAGGGGCCTCAAAGCCCCGTCACAGAGCCATTTGGCCGAAAATCGGGCCAAAGCGCCAAGTGGTATTGATACCCATCCGGGTCCGGGTCAGCTTTGTAGTGGCGAACCGGGAATTCGGCGTCCCGGAGACGACCGTCGAACGCCTTACGTAAAAAGCTGCTTTGGTGACCGAGAACTCTAAAGTCCTAGCGCGCCTGCCGATGGCCGCTATCGCCCTATGCCTTGCCCTGACCGTGGGCGTGGGCCAGGCGATAGGCCAAGAAGTAGGCAAAGTCCGCTGTGACATCCGTGGCGACGCCATGGGTTGGACTATTGCCAGCGGCGGGGACTTCGACGGTGACGGCGTTGACGACTTCGCCGTGAGCGCTCCTTGCACAAGGGTGAGCGGCAACCCGGCCGCCGGTAAGGTCGTGGTATACTCCGGCGTTGATGCCAGCAAGCTCGCCACCAAGAAGGGCGGCCAGCCCTACGAATGGCGCGGCGTCGGTCTGGCCTTCGTCGAGGATCTCAACGGGGACGGGCGCGACGAGATCGCCATCGGATCGCCCGGCTACGAGCTCGACGACGGCACCGAACAAGCGGGCCGCGTCACCATCTATAGAAAGTTCGGCAAGCGTACCAGGCTGCTGCGCGAGGTCTTCGGCGAGGTTAACAAATCGTTCTTCGGCTGGACGGTCGCCGATGTCGGCGACGTCAACGGTGACGGCACGACCGACTACGCGGTCGGCGCTCCCGATGATCGTATCGGCGGCACGGGAAATCGTCGCGGCCGGGTGCGCATCATATCGGGCAAGTCCGACTCCGCCGTGCTCGGAGTACTGGAAGGACAGACCGCGGGTGAAGATTTCGGCACAAGCCTGGACGGGCGCATGGATCTGAGCGGGGACGGCGCTCCCGACATCCTGGCCGGCACCGGCCGGGCCAACATGACGGGGTCTCAACTGACAGGCGTCGTGCGCTCCTTCGCCGACGCGACTGAAGCATCGGAGTTCCTCAGCGTACAAGGCGCCAAGAACGATGAGCTGGGGGCCGACCTGGCCGTTACCGACGACCACAACAACGATCAGATGGCCGACTTCATTGCCGGCTCTCCCGGGGCCGACGATCAGGGCATAGTCAAAGCAGGGCAGGCAACTTTGTTTTCCTCGCTCGGTAATGTGCTCTTCAACGTGGGTGATCCCTCGCCCCAGGAGAAAGCGCATTTCGGCTCGAGCGTGGCCAGCATCGGCGACATCAACAACGACCAGGTGACCGACTTCGCGGTCGGCGCGGTCAAGTTCGACAAGGCCAGCAACGGCACGACCTATACGGACGCCGGGCGCGTCGTAGCCATATCCGGCGTCAGCGGCGCTCCCATATGGTCGCGGAGCGGCGGTAAATTTTTCCAGTCCATGGGCCACGAACTTCAAGGCGGCGTCGATTTCAACGGCGACGGCACCCCTGACGTGCTTGTCGGCTCAGTTGGTGCAGCTCCCAAGGGCCGGAGAGGCGCAGGCTCACTTCGCATCTTCAACGGCAAGAACGGCAACACCATGGAGTCGATCACGGGACGCAGGGGCCTGGAGACGCGCTTCTACGCCGCGGGTGCCGACGGCAGGGTCAAAGCTTTCGATCCGGAAGGCAAGTTCAAGAAGCTCAACGGCAGTTTCAACGCTCGTTCCGGCGAGACCTCGGTCGCCGTTATCGGAGACAGCGCCAAGCCCGCGCCGGGTGGTTTGAGGGTGGCCGTAGGCACGGGGGCCGGGGCGACGGGATCCGACGTGAAAGTCTTCGCTTCCGATAGCCGCAACAAGACTCTCGACGAGTTCATTGCTTATCCGGACATTTCCGGCGCCGGGGCCAACGTAGCCGCAGGACGTATCGGCGAAGCCGAAGAGGTCGAGAATCTGGTCGTAGCTCAGGCCGATTCCGCCGACAACGACGTCTTGGTCCGCATCTTCACGACTCTGGGTGACAGCAACGACTATTTCCCGATCTCGGAGTTCCTAGCTTATCGGTCATCCGACCAATTGGTGGGTTCGGTGCCGATCGCCGCGGGCGGTGCCTCGATAGCAATCGGTAACGTCACGGGCGACAAGCGCGAAGAAATCATAGTCGGCACCGTCTCGGGCGTGCCGCTGGTCCGTGTCTATGATGGAGACGGTGGCTTGCTCGAGGAATGGCTGGCCTACGATCCGATCAACTTCGCGGGGGTAAACGTCGCGGTCGTGGATCTGGAAGGCGACGGTGGTCAGGCCGAGATCGTGACAGTTCCTCGCAACGGTGCTCCGCAGGTCAAGGCTTTCCGAGGTGACGGCCAAGCGTTCACGATGCCGGGCGGCGCCGGCCCCGTAGATTTCCTCGCTTTCGACGAAACCTTCACCGATGGCGTGAGTATCGCCGGTGCCGATGTCGACTTCGACGGCAAGCAGGAGATACTCGCGACTCAGCGCGAAGAGCCCGGCCCCACCATCAAGGCTTTCGAGGCCGACGGCACGTCGGCGAAAGGCTTCAAAGACCGGGTGCCCTTTTCGGGTTCGGGTGCCGCCATCGCAGGCACCGACAAGTTCATAATCAAATAGATCCGGGTCAGGCGGCTGCGCTGGCCGGCGGTGGGTACTTGATGTACTCGTCGATGATCGTGATCGCCAACTCTGCCTGGTCGTCGGGAAGAGAGGAGCCGAGGCGCCCGCGCTTGCGCAGGTCGGCCACAAGGGTGTCCACGACCTGCTGCTGGCTGATGTCGTCGGTATGGTGGCGCCAAGCTTCACGCTCGGCCTCGTCCTGGAAGCAATAGGCCTTCCACGAGATAGAGAAGCGCATCTCGTCCCACCGATACCTGGCCAGCGGCGCGTCGGCGGGACCTATTCTCCACATCCCGTCACCTTCGAAGACCAGCTTCATGCCCGGCATGAGCTCCGGAATCGGCCCGTCGTGCTCCTTCATGCGGTCTACGCCGTGGAAGTAGCTGTCGGTGTCCATCACGACCGCAGTGTTGAAGCGGGCCGGAATGGTCGACGGGGCAGCATCTTTGCCGTCGGGGTAGAAGCAGAACTCTCCACCCTCACAGTCCTGGTACCAGGAGACCGCGGTCGCGATCGGGATGCGCCACTTGTCGAAGAGGCCCGAATGGAGCATTGCCACGATCAGCCATTCCGGGTCCTTGGTGCGGTTGACGCCGCGGAACTCGGGAACGTCGGTATGTACGGCCAACTCCTGTCCGGGGACGAGGAGGTTGGCGTACACGATGGCCGGTTCGATGATGGGGCGGTCGAAGATGTCTTTCGCCGCCTCCATGAATCCCTCGTGACGGTGGAACCCTTCGATGCCGGCGACGATGGGCTCGGCATAGGCGTAGGTCTCTCGAAAGTAGTTGGTGCGTGCGCCCAGAACTTCGATCGGATCATCGCTGGAGAAGCGGCCGCCGGTCATGATGAAGTTCCTGGCGGCGTCATGGCGTTGGGCGAGCCCGGCGCCCAGACCCTCCTTGACGGGCTCCTCGGCGTACATGCCGTAGGTTCCGAAGTCTTCACAGAGACGTACGAGGGAGCGGGCTTCTTCTTCCGGCAGCACCGGATCGAAAATGTGATATTGGGCTTTGGTCATGACCGTTTGGATGCGACACCCCTGTACACGGGCAGCAGTGTCCAATCTTCCCGCCCGCAGGGTTTGATGGTCGCATCATCGAACCCGGCGGCCTTGATCATGTGGTAAGCGGCACGGTTGAGGTGGCAACCGCCGGCGAGTTTTCTCCACAGCGGTGTCAGCCGGTCCTGCATGCGTGCGGCTCTTTGGAACCGGGACTTGGTGTGCTCCACGTAGAGCAGGGTTCCACCGGGCCGCAACACCCGGTACATCTCGGTCAGGGCTGCTTCCGGCTCCGGAATCGTGCACAGCACCCACGTCGCTACCACCGTGTCGAAGCTCTCGGCGGCATAGGGCAGAGCCTCTGCTCCGGTCTGCGCGAGTTCCACGGGGAAGGGCAGGTCGGCTGCACGCGAGCGCGCGCGTTTCATCATGTGAGGATCGGGCTCGACTCCGTCCAGAGACTCGATGTCGCGATACTGGTCGAAGTTCAGGCCGGTGCCCACGCCGATCTCGAGCACACGCCCGCGCGCTTCAGGAACGATCTTCTTGCGCAGGTTTCTCAAGGGCCACATCATCATCCCGAGAAAGAGGGCGTTGATCGGATGACCCTTGTCGACGGGCTCGTCCATGGTCGGGCAACGCTACACTGCCGGCGATGATCACTCAACGGCGGGCTTCCAACAGGCTACCGCCCCGGATAGCGTGCCCCCATGAAGCTCTACGATGCAGCTATCGCACCCAACCCGCGCCGGGTCCGCATGTTCCTTGCGGAGAAAGGAGTCGAGGTCCCCCTTGAACCGGTAGACATCACCAAGGCTGAGAACCGCCAGGAGCCTTTCCTCGAAAAGAACCCGATGGGCACCATCCCCGTCCTCGAACTCGACGACGGAACCAATCTGGCCGAGAGCCTGGTGATCTGTGAGTACTTCGAGGATCTCTACCCCGAACCGCCCTTGATCGGCAGGACGCCCGAGGAAAGGGCCAAGATCCGGATGTGGGAGCGCCGCATGGAATTGGAGGTCATGTTCCCGATGCTGAGTGCATTCCGCCACAGCACGGACTTTTTCAAGGGCCGGATTACGCAGATACCTGAATACGTAGAGCCTTCACGCAATGCGGCCGCGAAGCGATTGGCATGGCTCAACGATGTGCTCGGTAAACACGACTACGTAGCCGGCGACGAGTTTTCCATCGCCGACATCACGCTCTTCTGCACCCTGGATTTCGGGGCCATGGTTGGAGAGAACTACGACCCCGGCCTCACCAATCTGGCGCGGTGGCACGCGGCCATGAAGGAAAGGCCCAGCGCCGCTGCCTGAACCCGGACTCTTTGTCAGCTTTAGCCGAAACGAAAAAGGCCTCACGGACCAGGTCCGGGAGGCCTTTTTTCTAGTGCCTGACTTCGCTAAGGCGCGCCTAGAACCCTTCGAGCTTGCCCGCCTTCTTGTAGAGCTGGAACACGATGTGCCAGCCGAGAGCGATCAGCACCATGATGCCGATAATGCCCCAGCCGTTGTAGGCGAAGGTGTGCTGGTTGATCATGAACCACAGCAGCGGCACCGACAGGTAGGTGTTGTGCTTGGAGCGCCCGCCGGCCAAGGCCGCCAAAGAAGCTTCAGGCGCCTCGCCGTTCTTGACGGCGGTTATGATCTTTTGCTGAGCCGGCCATATCCTGAACCAGACGTTGAA
>JANQEO010000254.1 GCA_028278325.1 Candidatus Binatia bacterium | reverse complement strand
CCGAGCGCCCCCTTGGCGACGCGAACCCGGGCCAAGCGGTGCCCCTCCATTTCCAGGACCGTGGCGGTCAAGCCGTCCATGGCCACCTGATCTCCAACCTCCGGTAGCCGGTCCAAGTACCGGAAGACGACGCCCCCTATCGTCGTCATGCGAGGGTCCTCGACACCGAAGTTCGTGAGGTCGTTGAAGTCGGTCAGCTTCATCTCGCCGGGCACTTCGTAGACGTTCTCGTCGCGCTCCTCGTAGAGCTCCTGGCCCGCGACACCTTCGGAGACCTCGCCGAAGATAAAGCTGACGATGTCGCGCATGGTGACGAAGCCCTCGACGCCTCCGAATTCATTGAGCACGGCCGCGGCGCGGACCCTGTTGGTCTGGAAGAAGTCGAACATCTCGTCGACGTACTTGGTGGGCGGCACGACGACGGGCGGATGCATGATCTGATCGAGGGTGAGTTTCGAAAGATCCACCCGGTCCAACACCAGCCGCAGGATATCCTCGGCATGAATGAAGCCGACGAGATTGTCGTGGTGCTCCCGGCATACCGGCACCCGCGGGTGCTGGATCTTGCGGAAGCGCTCGACGATCTCTGGCACGCTCATACCGTCCTTGAGAAAGCGGATGCGGGTCCGCGGCGTCATGATCTCGACGATTTCGGTTTCGCCGGACCACAGCAAATTGTCGATCAGGACTCGCTCGGTGGCGTCGAGGACGCCCTCATCCGCCACTTCGTCAAGCAGGGTGCGGAACTCGTCCACCCGGAGGATGTTCTCCCGCGCACGTTCCGCGCCCACAATCCAGGTGGTGATTTGCTCCGCCACCAAGCGGACGGCCCGGCGCAGGGGGGTGATCAAGCGAGCCCAAACGCTGAGCGGGCTGGCGACCAATCCCGCGCTGATGCGCACCGGATTGCTGACCGCAATGGTCTTGGGTGTCACCTCGCCCAGGAGCAGCAGCAACGGGAACATGACCAGGACGTTGATCCATCCGGCCCGCTGCTCGCCATAGAGGTGAACGAGAATTCCCGCGAGGTTGGCTGTCGCCGCAATGTTGACCAGCTCGTTGCCGCAGAGAATCGAGATAATCAGTCGCCTGGGCTGATCGAGAAGCGCATGCAGGGTCTCGGAGCGCGGGTGCCGGTCGCGCCGCAGTTTCTGGAGGTCCAGGCGCGAAAGGGAGAAAAGAGCCGTCTCAGATCCGGAGAAAAAGGCGGAAGACAGAAACAGAAAGACCTGCAGGACGAGCGCAATGACCATGCCCGGATCGAAAAGGCGCGTGGCATCGAAGGCGAAGAAAGCCGCCGTCGCCTCCCAGAATTGGGCCAGTTGATGGAGAGCCGAATCCATTTGCGTCTCTGCGGGCCCGATTACCCGCCCTGACTCCCTTAGATGGCTTTCGGCTGATCCTGGGCCTCAAACCAAACGCTGCCTTGCGTTTGCCCCCCCCCCCTGCGCCAATGCCGCCAAGAGGCAAAGCGCGCGGCGATGCGCGGATCCTTCTAAAGCCGACGAGACCGCCGATTACATACGAAGCGATACCAGAAACGAGGCTCCAAGAAATTGATTTGGCTCAAGGAATTAGAACCGTTTCGAGCGAGGTCGCGTTGGACGCCTGAGGAACTGTGAAGCGCGGGACCATAACCTATGCGCCGGCGAATCTGAACGGTTCTAAGCGGCGTAGCGCCGCATCACCCAGCACCCGCCGCCTCGTTGGTCAGGCATCAGTACTTCTCTGGCACAAAGGTCTGGTCGCCAATCGGCGGACGCACGTAGCTGGGAACGTTTCGGCGCGGTGGCAGTTGGATGGGCTCGGACGTCAGATCCTCGTAGGGGATCACGCTTAAGAGGTGAGAAATGCAATTGAGCCGGGCACGTTTCTTGACGTCGGCATTGACCACGTACCAAGGCGCTTGCTTGATATCCGTATGGGCGAACATCTCGTCCTTGGCCTTGGAATACTCGACCCAGCGCGTGCGCGATTCCAGGTCCATCGTCGACAGCTTCCAGCGCTTGGTGGGGTCGGTGATACGGCTGCAGAATCGGCGCTCCTGCTCTTCGTCGCTGACCGAGAACCAATACTTGATCAGGATGATGCCCGAGCGCACCAGCATGCGCTCGAATTCCGGACAGGCACGCAAGAATTCGTGGTATTCCTCCTCGGTGCAGAAGCCCATGACCCGCTCGACGCCGGCGCGGTTGTACCAAGAGCGGTCGAAGAGGGCCATCTCGCCCGCCGCCGGCAAGTGCGGAACGTAGCGCTGGAAGTACCATTGGGTTTTCTCGCGCTCGGTCGGCGTGCCCAGGGCCACGACTCGGCAGATACGAGGGTTGAGTCTCCCGATGATCCGCTTGATGACACCGCCCTTGCCGGCGGCGTCGCGCCCTTCGAAAACCACCACGACCTTGAGGCCTCGATGCTTGATCCACTCCTGCAGCTTGACCAGCTCGATCTGTAGCTCGGCCAGCTTGGCCTCATAGAGCTTTGTTCTGATACGCCGGCCGGACCGCCGGCTTTTCTTTCCACTCGACCAGCGCCCATCCTTTAGGAACGCTTCGAGATTTCGGACTTTCGCATCCCTTTTT
>JANQEO010000246.1 GCA_028278325.1 Candidatus Binatia bacterium | reverse complement strand
CGTAAATCCAAGTCAATGGCATACTTCCGTTATTCAGCAAGCGAGCAATGTGTCCGCTGGCACTGGTCGATTCAACGGAGGTTGCCATGGAAGGCTTCGACAAGGAAGTGTGTAGACGCTTGCCTCTGGGTGAGGCGGTGTTGCGGATGTTTGGCTTTGTCTGCCGGAAGGAGTTTCTCCAAGGTGTTTTTGAAAGACATCGAGGGCGATCGTATGAAGACGTGATAACGTTTTCCACGTTTGTTCATTTGATTGCTGATGCATTGTTGGAACACGAAGGCAGCGGACGTAAGAGCTTTCAGCGGGCCGAGATTAGCGGAGACCTGGAAACCACGATTCGAGCTGCGTACGGGAAACTGAGCCGCGTGCCTTTGTCCCTGAGCATTGGGCTGCTGTCGGAAGCCACGCTCTCGCTGAGTGGAATGTATCCCCAGAGCGTGACCGATTCGGAAGTCCCTCAGTCCTTGCACGCGATGGAAGTGATTTACTATGACGGCAAGAAGATCAAGCATGTGGCCAAGCGACTGAAAGCCCTGCAAAAAGTCCGTGGCCATGTTCTTGGAGGCAAGCTGGTGGTGGCTCAGTCGCTTTCCACGGGCATGGCATTGACGATGGGGGCTAGCCAGGATGGCGAAACAGCCGATCCACCACTGGTGCCGGACGCGTTGAAGGAAGTACGCGGTGTGACATCGGGAGCGCGATTGCATGTGGGGGACCGGGCATTTTGTGACTTGAACCAAGCTCGTCTGTTTACCAGCGAGGAAGGAGATCATTTCCTGGTTCGGTGGAATCGAAGGGTGAATTTTCAGCGTGACGACAGATGGGAGACCGTTACGGGAACCGACCGTCGTGGGCTCACATACCGAGAAGACTGGGGGTGGATCGGGGGCGAAAGTGACCCCCGACGGCGCTATGTCCGACGTATCCACCTAGAACGTCCAGGCGAAGACGAGGACGTGATTCTTCTTACCGACCTGGAAGATCCCGAGCAGTATCCCGCGGACGATTTGCTGGAAGTGTATCTTCAACGTTGGGGCATCGAGCAAATGTTTCAGAAGATCACGGACGTGTTTCACTTGAAGGCATTGATCGGAAGCACTCCTCGGGCGACTGTGTTTCAGGCGTCATTCTGTTTGCTGTTGTACAACATGCTTCAGACAATTCGTGCCTACATTGCCGAAGGTCAGGCGATGGAAGTAGACAAGATCTCCATGGAGAACCTGTTCTACGACGTGCATCGGCAATTGACAGCATGGAACGAAGTACTGACGCCACAAGCTACCGTGAGCCTGCTCTCGACCACCTGGACGGCGGACCAGGTGGCAAACCGTTTGCGGCAGTTGCTTCACCGCCAATGGTCGGAGTGCTGGCGAAAAGCGCCGTCCGACACACATCGCGCGTCTCCCAAAAGCACTGACTACCTCAAAGGTGGACATAACTCCGTCTATCGGCTCATTCAGAAGGCCCGAAACCAAGCGTGACCAAGATGTTCACAGCAGTTGGTTACAGACCTGTCCTACGGCTGAGTTGTGCCTCCAGGCCGCGCCAAGCGCCACTACCGATACAAGCGCCCTTCCGGCGTCGGCGGCTCCACCTGCGGAATCGGCGGAACGTGAGCCTCGGTCATTTTCTTCTCCGCCCGGGCGGCCAACTCGGGGTGGTCGGCGGCCACGTTGTTCGCCTCGCCCACGTCGGTCGACAGATTGTAAAGTTCCACTCTCGGCCGGTTGTCGCGACCGAAGCCTGGCCAGACGGCCTTCCATTTCCCCAAACGAATCGCTTGGGCTCCTCGCCTCCCCGGCTGTTCCCAGTAGAGGTAGTCGTGTTTCCGCTGCTTGCCGCCGGCCGCCGCCTCGCCAAGCAACGTGGGGACGATCGAAATTCCGTCGATCCCCTCCGGCACGTGCTCCGAAGCGCCGGCCAGCTCGGCAAAGGTCGGCATCATGTCGGGGAAGTAACAAAGATGGTCGCTCTTCGTGCCCGACGCGATCCGCCCGGGCCAGCGAACCACCATCGGCACGCGCAGCCCGCCCTCATACAACTGACCCTTGTAGCCGCGAAGCGGACCGCACGGATGAAACAGCTCCTCGAAGCTCGGCAGCCCGCCGTTGTCGGAACAAAAGAAGACGATGGTCTTCTCGTCCAAGCCAAGGTCTCCCAGCAGCGACAGGATTTCCCCCACGTTGCGGTCGATCATCTTCACCATCCCGGCAAACACCTTGGCCTCTTCCGGCCAGGGCTTGTCTCGAAACGCCTCCATGGCCGGCTCATCCGGCGGCATGGGCCATCGGCCGTGCGGAGGCGTCCAGGGGCAATAGCAGAAGAACGGCCGATCTTTGTTCGACCGAATGAACTGGAGCGCTTCGTCGACGATCCGATGATGCGAGAATTCCTTCCCCACGTACATCTTGTCTTCGTTGTAGGCCTTCCGGTCTCGCGAGTCGACCTGCGGACGCGCGTTTCCGGCAAGCGGCACCTTTACGCCGCTTCGCCAAAGATATCTCGGGTAGTAGAAGTGGGCGTGGACCTGGTCGTAGTACCCGAAGAAGACGTCGAACCCGTGCTTCTCCGGCGCGCCCGCCGTGCCCGCGTCGCCGACGCCCCACTTGCCGAACCCGCCGCAGGCGTAGCCCGCCTCGGAGAGCGCCTGGGCGACGGTCACGTCTTCCGCTCGAAGCGGAATCCCACCCGAGTTGCCCCGCACCGTCGTGTGGCCCGTGTGAAATCCGGTCATCAACGTGCTCCGCGCCGGGGCACACACACAGCAGCCCGAGTACGCCTGCGTGAACAACATCCCTTCGGCGGCCATCGAATCGATATGGGGCGTTTGGTGGATTGGGTGTCCCAGGCACGATAGCTCGAACGGCCCCAGGTCGTCGACGATGATAAACACGATGTTGGGTCGCTCGGCGCCCTGGGCAATACCCGCCGTAGCAACGATCAGCAAAAGGGCGGTATGCGCGATACGCATCGGATGCTCCTTGAAAACCCGAAGTGCGAGAGGGGTCTTGTTGTGAGCCGTACGACACGGCCTCAAACCCTACCGAGCGAGAGTAATGCGGCCAAGGGGGCTTGTCAAGCTTTAGAACCGCCGACGCCGCGTGAGTCGGCGTTCGGTCGGCCCTTGGCCCGCAGGGCCTTCGACGGCAACTTGTCTTCGAGAGCCCTCACACGTACACTGAACACGTTGACCGCCGGGGTTCTCATCCGGCGGTCTCCCAACAGCGAAGGTGAAATATGCGATGTTTGCGCATCATCCATGTGCTTCGACATGGCGCGTTGTTCTTGCCGCTGTTGTTCGGCCACGCGACGGCCCTCGGCGTCGAGGTTGCCTTTTCGGTCGCCGCCGTCCTGCGGGATGATGAAGCACTCGACCGACCGCACGACGTCGAGCTTCAGGGCAACGTAGCGTTCGTACCCGGCAAGGGCGGCTCCCTCGCCGTTGTGGACGTGACCGATCCGGAAGACCCCAGAATCCTCTGGCGCCGACGTGACGCCGAAGCGCTTGCCGATGCCGAGACCGTTCTACCCTTAGGCGACTACTTGCTCCTTGGCACCAACGACCTGATCTCCATCGATGTAACCGATCCCCGCGCTCCGCGGTTCCTGAAGACCATCTCCGATCGCAAGCGGATCAGCCGAATCAACGGCATGGTCCGGCTTGGCAATCGCCTTTTCGCCGCCAGCAAAGACGGCTGGGTCGACGTCTTCGACGTCGCCGATCCGGCCTCGCCGACCTTCCTGGGCGCGCTCAACACGCGAGAAAGCGGCAAGCTGGGATCGCCGCACGATATCGACCTTTTCGACAACCACGTGGTGGTCGTCGATCCGGCCGGCTTTGGAAGACGTGGCCTCCCGGGCAAGGTCGGCCTCTACCGCGTCGCCAAGCCCGTGACAGGCGAGCCGCTTCCGGTTGAGGCCTGGCCACTGGTGGGCGTGCTCGTCAGTCACGATCTTGTAGGCGCCAACCGCGTCCAGGTGAAGGGCCACTACGCCTTCGTTGGGGGAAGCCAAGGTGACAAGCCGTCCAACGCCGTCACGGTCGATCTCTCCGATCCCACTCGACCGGTTCAAGCGGCCGTTGTCCCATTCTCCGATACCCGAGGTCCCAACGGCCTGACGATCGCGGGCGACGTCCTCTTCCTCGCCGGCGGACAGACGGTCGAGGCGATCGACGTTCGTTATCCGGCCAAACCGGTCAAGCTCGCGTCGTACACGTGCCCAGAAGCCTTCCCAGCCGCTCGCGACAGCGCCCACGATCTCGTCTACCGCAACGGCTACCTCTACGTCACCGGCCAGAACGACAACTGTCTCTGCATCCTCCGCGTCGACAGCCCGCTCATCCGCCAGTTGGCCGCACCGCAGATCGACGAGGCCCTCGAATCGAAACCGTGAGCATCTTGCCGGGCCCGGTCGACCACCGGTCCTTCTCGTAATCGAACGGAACGACCGTGACGTGCTTGCGGCTCTCACTTACTCTCATACGGGCAACTCCCACTTTTCGTAAGCGTTTACGGGACATTTGGAGGTTTGGGCTGTTAGGCTGTGAGACTGTTAGACTATTGGGGATGCAGGAAGAAGCGTCGCGTGCACGTGCTCCCGAACCTGCCAGGCAATCGTTCCGCTCGTTCCCTAACAGCCTAACAGTCTATCAGCCTAACGGCCTGAACGCGCAAACGCCTGGATCCCAGCTACTGTCGCCCCGAATACCCCGTGAACGGTCACCGGGTCTCCCGCCCGTCGATTCCACCGCACACCCCCAGCAGCCATCACTCCGACGCGGTCTTCTCCCGCTCCGTCAACACCGAGGCGGCCTCTTCGAGCAGCTTCTTGACGGATCGAAACGCCTCGGCCCGATCGCCGCTCGCGTAGGCCGCACGCGCGGCGTCCAAATCGGCCAGCACGCTCGCCGCCTCGTCGCCGTAAACGCCATGCGCCAAAAGGGCACGCACGCCCGTGCTGCGCTCGCGCCACGTCGTCTCGGTCACCTCATCTCGGGCAAGGAATCGAACGTACTCCTCCAGCCGCCCGGCCCGTTGTCCGGCAATCGGCACGCCCTCCTCGTCGGGCTTCTCGGAAAGGCCGGCAACCGGCCCGCCGGCCACGGCCTCGACGCTGCTCAGCCGCCGCACCGTTCCGTCCGGATAGAACAGCCCGGAGATCGGCGCGAACTGATTTCGCCCGATCACCAGTTCCCACGCCGTATGCCCAACGCCGAACTCCCGCAGTTCGGGAAAGACCATTTCGTAAGGGCTGCCCCAACCGGGCGCACAACACTCCGACACGATCCACGGCTTCTGCGCCTCGCGCGCCTGGCTCTGCGTCTCGGAAAACCGCTTGCGAAGCTCCTCGCGCGAGGAGGCGTAGGAGTGGCAGGAAAGGACATCGACCAAGTCGACCACCTTGGAATTGTCCGACGACGCCACGCCCACCGTAATCGCGTGCGTCGGGTCGAGCTTGCGGACCAATTCGCAGTAGTGGGCGACGAACGCCCAAATCTGGGCCTTGCCCTCCTCGGTGAGCGACAACACCGTCGCGGTCGGCTCGTTCATCACGTCCCACAACGCCACCCTCTCGTCGCCAACGTGGGCCGTCACCACCGCCCGGGCATAGACGTCGAGCGCTTCAAAATGGTCTTCGCTCATCCGGTCCGGCCCTGGGTTGGCCACCCACATGTGCTGGCTCTCCAGGCTGGGCGAAACGCCGAAGCAGGAGTCGAACAGGATCGGCATCACCTTCAGCCCGTGCCGGTCCGCGATCGCCAGGAAGTCATCAAAGTTCTTCAAGAACCGTTCAGGTGACTCCTCATA
Organism: Candidatus Binatia bacterium; assembly: GCA_028278325.1. Classification (GTDB taxonomy): domain Bacteria; phylum Desulfobacterota; class Binatia; order UBA1149; family JAJCZL01; genus JANQEO01. The sequence goes on along the minus strand of JANQEO010000246.1, from coordinate 12,045 downwards.
CACCAACGACTGCAAAAACACCCTAACGCAGTTCAAGCCGATCCGCTCGGCAAGCTCGAGCTCGCGATCGATCACGGCCGGATCGTACTTGAGCCAGGTCTCCACGTCGGTCGCGGCGTAGGACGGCGTGTAGTTCACACCGTGCATCCAGGAGAAGTCGCCGAAAGGCGGTTCAGCCGGCTCTGCCGCGCAGGCCATCGCTGCCGTAAAGCTGACAATGGCCAACACAATTGGCGAAATGAACGTGCCTTTTTGCATCGTCATGGTGCGGTATCCTCAACGTAGTTGACCGAGTCCGGGAAACCTGCAAACCGTTCGTTCGGCAGTTGTACTGCCGAACGTCTTTGTAAATCACACGGAGCGGCAGTACAACTGCCGCTCCAACTGCTTTCCACAAGCGAATTTCTGGACTCCCTTATGTGGTCTGGAATCGTGGTGGTTATCGCGCTACGTTCGCTTCGACGAATTCGTATTTCACGAGAAGCCCGGCGGCGATTCCGGCCAGCTTCGACATCACTTCCCTCAAGCCCTCCATATCGCCCGCCTGTTGTGCCGCGTCGGCCTTCTTCTTCAGCGCCTGGACTTCCTCAATGTGATCCTTCAGAGCACCGCCCCACGCGAGGCTGATCATGGTCCAACGCAGCAGCCCCTCGCGTTCGACGTAGTTCTCCGCCGTCAGTTCCTTGCTGTCCCAGTTGAGGACCAGATCGGTCACCTCCTTGGCCCCGGCTATTGGGTAGGGAAGATCTCCCGGACGCACCGGGTAGTCCGCCAAAGCCTCGACGCCCTGTCGCCGGGCCAACTCCTGAAACGCCCGCACGGGCGCAAGCTCGCGAATCGACCCGTCGGGATAGCAGAAGCCGGTGATGTTGCGAAAACGGTTCGTTCCGACCATCGCCTCAAACAGGTAGAAGCCGATCCGCTCGGCCTCGAAGAACTCGATGCACTCCTCATAGCGTTGACCAAACCCCGGTCCGCCCGCCTCGGTGACGAGGATGGGCTTGCCGCCGTGGCGCTGGGACACGTCTCGAGCCGTATCGGTCCACACCTGTCGGTTTTTGGGGAAGATGCCGTAGGGATGATACGACATCACGTCCACCCAGTCGGCCGAAGCCTCGTTTCCGGAGGCGTGAGCCCACCCGATGGTGACCGGGTGTTCCGGGTCGACCGACTTGACCAGCCGGCAGTAGTGCGCGAGCCAGTCGTGGATCTTGGGCCCCGAAGGCTCGTTCATCACGTCCCACACCAGCAGGCTCGGGCTCTTGCGGCCCGCCTCGACCACCGCCCGAACGTATCGGTCCCCTTGGGGCCGAAATCCCGGATCGGCGACCCGCTCCGTCCCCGGATTGGCCACCCAGTCCTTCACGTCGTCGTAGCTTGCCCGCGGGTCGCCAAAGCAGGAGTCCCACAGGATCGGCATCACGGTGATCCGGTGTTTCTCGCACAGCGACAGAAAGTCCGCAAACTTCCCGACGAACTGTTCGCCCTCCGCATCGAACACCACCCACGCCAGCCATACCCTCACGCTGTTGCACCCCAGCCCTCGGATCATCCCCAGCTCGCGGTCGATCTGCTCGCGATCGTAGAACCGCCACATGGCGACGTCCGACGGGGCATACGAGGCAATGTAGTTCAACCCGCGGACGTTGCTGAAATCCGCGGCGATCGGCTCCCAATCCTCCCCACCGGCCGCACACACGCCAACGCCCCCCACAAGAAAAACCGCCGCCAGGAAACAAAACGTCCTCATCACGTCCTTCCTCCCACTCAATGGCGTAGGCCAGGACCTGTCCTGGCGATATTTCTGGTTCGGCGCCAGGACAGGTCCTGGCCTACAACTGAACTCCCCTCAAGCCTCGATCGTGTACGGCTCCCGTCGCGAACGGCTGAGCATCGTGTTGGCCTCGTCGTCCCCCACGAACGTCTCTTTCTCCGGGTCCCACTTCAACTTCCGCTTCAGCTTCATCGCGATCGTGCACATGTGGCAGCAGTTCAGCACGCGGTGGTGGCTGAAGATGTCGGAGGCCGGCAGCTTGCGGGTTTTCACGCAATCGTAGAAATTCCGCATGTGGTCGCGGCTGATCGTCTGCTGGTAGCGGACTTGCCACTCGTTGCCCTCCACCTCAGGAAGGTCCCGGCGGCCGGAGAGTTTGTCGGCCTCTTCGGCGAGCCACTGCCGGTCGTTTTTCGTCAGCTCCTCGATCGGTTTTCCGGTAAGCCTGTTGCGATTGATGAAGAACCTCCCGTTCTCGCCCTCGAACAGCACGCCCCGGTCGCGATCGTCGGAAACGATCATCGTCGAGCCGTCGGCGAATTTCAGCGTACAGTGATAGTCGACGGCGATGTTGTACCCGTTGGCAACGTCGGGCAGCGTGCCCTCGCCCTCGATTTCGATCGGCCCCGTGTTCTCTTGCCGGAGCCCCAAGAGCGCCACGTCGACGTGGTGGGCGCCCCAGTCGGTGAGGCTCCCGCCGGAATACTCCAGCCACATCCGAAACAGGCCGTGGCACCGCTGGGGACAGTAGCCGACTTTCGGGGTCTGGCCCAGCCACATGTCCCAGTCGAGATGCCCGGGCGGGTCGATCGTGGGAAACGGACCGCCCGTCAGGTACCGGGGCAGTCCAACCCGGGCGGTCAGCGCGGTGCCCAACCGTCCACTCCGGGCGAAGGCGAGTCCTCGCAAGATACGGCGGTCGCTCCGCTGGTCGCTCCCCACCTGCAAAACGCGGCCCGTTTCACGCACGACCTTCGAGATCAGCTTCCCCTCGTCGATCGTAAGCCCTACCGGCTTCTCGCAGTAGACGTCCAGGCCCGCCCTCATGGCCTCCACCGCGATCTTGACGTGCCAATGGTCGGGCGTGCCGACGGTCACCGCGTGGAGGTCCTTTCGCTCGAGCAGCTTACGATAGTCGCCGTAGGTTGCGCATTTGCCGTCCAACGCAGCCGCAAACCGCTCGGCGTGCAGGCGGTCGACGTCACAGCAGGCGACCATGTTGCCCAACTCGGCGGCCCAGACGGCGATCTGCGAGCCGCGTCCGCCCACGCCGATCGCGGCTACGTTGGGTCGATCATTCGCCGATTCGGCCCCAGCAGCCCGGGAGCGGACCCAGCCATAGGGTGCGGCAACGGCCACGGGCGCCGCTCTGAGAAATGCGCGTCGGTTGATCATGTCGGTCTCCACACACGTTGTCGACGGCGTCGAGGAATTCTCGCCTTCCGGTAGGCGATCGACGCCGGCTATTTCAGTCCAAAATGCTCGATCAAGAACGGCTCGATGCGCTGGACGGTGATCTTCCAATCGGGCTCCTTGTTGAACCAGGCGTGGGGCTTGCCGGCGTAGATCTCGGCATCCGCCGGTACGCCCAGCTCCTCGAGCCGCCGCACCATCGCCAGGGCCTGCTCGTGCGAAACACAACGGTCCTGGTCGCCGTGCAGGAACAGCATGGGAGGCGTTTCCTTCGTCACCCGCTTGATGGGCGAAGCCTCATCGTACCGCTCAGGGATTTCATCCGGAGTCCCGCCAAAAAACGCCTTCATCGCGTCGATCAAGCTTCCCTTCTCGACCAGGTCCCACATGTCGAACTCGCCGTTGTAGAGGATGGCCAACTGCACGTCGCTCGACTGCTCGGCGTTTCCGCCCGTTCCCTCGTACTCGTCGAGCCCGTTCGTGACGGCCATCATGGCCGACAGGTGCCCGCCTGCCGAGCCGCCGCAAACGGCAATCCGCTCCGGATCGATCTTGTACTTCCTGGCCACCGAGCGCACCACCCGGACGGCGCACTTCGCGTCTTCCAGCGCGGCGGGGAATTGGGCCTCACCGCTGAGCCGATACTCGATCGTGGCCCCGAACACGTCGAACCGATCGGCCAGCCAGGCCGCCTGACGGCGGAACTGCCCCTTGGAGCCGAATTTCCAAGAGCCGCCATGGATGAACACGATGGCCGGCCGCGGTTTCTGCGGAGGTTTCTTTCGCAAGATCACGTCCAGACGGAGATCGCGCCCGCCCGGCGAACCATACACGACGTCCCGCAACACGGCCACCGTCGCCGACAACTCCGGCTCGCCCGGAAAGACCTCGGTCTCCCGAGACACGCGTTCGCCGATGTCGGTGGCGCGAGCGCCGGCCGGCGTTGCCGGCTTCTGCGGCCTTCCCCGTTCCGCCGCCAGAGTGCCTGCCGCGCCCGCCGAGGCGGTCAAACCGACGAGAAGGAGCCAGGTCGTCTTCATGGGTGAGTCTCCTTAGTTTCCTTGTCGTATGTGGTTCACTGGCTCGTCGTTGGGTCCAGCCTCCGAAGCGTCTCTGTCAGGTTCCCTGGAATCTGGCATGACCAGAGCATAGCAGAGACGGCTTCGGAACGCTGTCAAAAGGCAGGTAACCATGCGCTCCCATGGGAGGCCGGGACCGCGAGGTGGAAGCGGACGCAGGCCCAACGTACAGGTCTCGTTGGTGTCAGGTCTCCGCGAGGCCCACAAAGAAAGGACTCACGGCCAGTCGTCGCAAGTCCTTTTCCTGAAACAAGTACCGGAGGTGGGAGTTGAACCCACACGAGCCTAAGCTCACTGGATTTTGAATCCAGCGCGTCTGCCATTCCGCCACTCCGGCTCACGCAACAATCACGTCTCAGTCACACTCTAACCATTGATCCTCCATGAACTTAGGATGGAATCTCCTCGGGCGGACGTTGGGGCGACGCCACATCCAACTCAACAGACCGTATTGTTGCTTCTCTTCAGTCCGGTGGCAAGCCGCCCCGCGAAACGCCCGAGGAAGAACGCCCGAGGAAGATGGTCCGAATCAACACCCGCTCGCGCCGCCTCCATCCACCAACCATCTCTCAACAACCTGGAGCACGTAATCAATCTCTTCGTCGGTGAGTGATCTCCCCTTGCCGATGAAATGCCACTTGGCCAGGCATCCGCGGCAGCAGGTGGCTGTGGCGTGCTGGGCAACGAAAACCGGATGCGATCGCATGGGCGTCTGCCGCCCGTCGTTCCGCGGCTCGGCCGGGGCCAACCGCTCTAGAACGAAACGGCGCCCATGCTCCAAGACGACTGCAAGCGTCTTCTCCTCGAGATACGCCCGCTCCTTCGCGCCAAGCCGCATGCGACTGCGGAACTTGCTTCGCGAAAGCGCCTCCAACAGGTCGTCCATATCTCGCATGGCCTCGACCGCACCTCCACCGCCGCCCTCTCTCGCTCGTCCGCCGGTCGCTCCCACCAATCCGCCACGCATTGTTCGCCTTCCACGCCGAGTTGTCAACACGACAATGCGCACTTGACACGTCCGCTAGGCCCGACTATACAGAATTCGTCCGTTTGCGCCGGTCGCACACGACGGACGAGCACCTTCTCGGTCCCTTCCTCCCACCAAGCCAGCGGCTGCTCGCGTTCGGTTGTCGCTGTTGACGGGTAAGCTGCGAGGCCACGCCATGTTTGAAAGAGAAGTCAACCCGAGCGGCGTCACGGAAGCGGAGATCGTGGTGGTCATCCCCTCCTATCAGGAGGCCGACTCGATCGCCCATCCCACGCAAGTGGCCTCCGAAGGTCTCCAGAAGTACTTCCCTGATAGAACGAGCGTGATCATCAACGCCGACAACGCGTCGCCCGACGGAACGGAAGACGTCTTCCTGAGCACGCAAACCGGCGTGCCGAAGATCTACATCACCACGCCCGAGAACACTCCCGGAAAGGGCTGGAACTTCGCCAACGCCTTCCGCAAGGCCTATTCTCTCGGCGTCCGGGCCGTCGTCTGCGTCGACGCCGATCTCATCTCGATCACGCCCGAGTGGATGAAGTACATGGCCTCGCCCATTCTGGAGGAAGGGTGCGATTACCTGGCGCCGTTGTATTCGCGGCACAAGTACGACGGCACGATCACCAACAATATCTGCTATCCGTTGATCTACGGGATATTCGGCCGGGCGATCCGCCAGCCCATAGGCGGCGATTTTGCCCTATCTGCTCGGTTGACCCGGCACATTGTTTCAGTCCCCTGGCACCGCACGACGCACGAATACGGCGTCGATATCTTCATGACCATGCAAGCCCTCTTGGGTGACTACAAGATCGCCCAGGTCGGCCTCGGCTCCAAGATCCACAAGCCGAGCGCGCCGAAGCTCGGTCCGATGTTCATTCAGGTGGTCAGCACGGCCCTGGTGACGGTCGCCGGCAGCTTCCGGAAGTGGAGGTCCGTCACCGCGGTCGAACAGACCCCGATCTTCGGCCTCCAAGAGCTGGCCCCGGCCCAGGACCTCGACGTCGACCGCGCTTTGATCCGCAAGAACGCCGTAGAAGGTTTCCAGGGGAGTATCGATGCACTGCGCGAGTACATGAGCCCTCAGATCGCTAGCCGGCTCGAAGAAACGTTCTCTGAATCCGACGGACCGCGGATCGACACCGAATTCTGGGTCGACGTTCTCTTCGACCTGATTGCCGCCTTCCCCACCTGCGACAATCCCGCCCGGCTGGTCGAGTCGATGCGCGGCCTCTACTTTGGCCGCGTCTTCAGCTTCATGAATGACACCTGGGAGCTATCCAGCGCCGAATGCGAAGCGCCCATTCGCCAACAAGGCGAGCGCGTGTTCCAGCGCCGCGGCGAACTGATCGCACGGCTCGAGTCGGCGTCGGAGTGAGGGAATCCTGGAGCAGTGGAGTGATGGAATATTGGAATGATAGCATAGGTAGCCGACCATCATTCCATCATTCCATCATTCCATCATTCCATCATTCCATCATTCCATCATTCCATCACTCCATCACTCCATCACTCCATCACTCCAGCATTCCACCGTCTGAGAGTCTTGCAGGAAACGACAGAGCCGGTGGATTACTCATCACCTAGAAAACGTCTCGGGTCCATGGCCCAGGTTTGTCGTCGAGAGGTTGACCGATGTCCAGCCCTGTGAGCGCTGCCGGCTCTTCCGTCGGGAGTGGCTTCGTCGTGCCGGGAACCTGTTTCACGATCCGCCCGCCGGACGCTCGACGCGTCGAGCTACCGGCCGGCTCGACCGCTCGCGATCCGGCGCTGAGAAACCTCTATCTCTCGGCCGCGCTGGCCGAGATCCCTCGGTTGTTGGGGGCCATCGACCGCAATCCGTATCGCGCCACACACGGCTGTCTCGACCGCCAGTATTGGCACTATCGCACCAGCAGCTTCCCCTCGGAGATGTATCAAGAGGGCGTGCTGCCGTTGGCTCTGGTCTATGCGACCGAGCTGCCGGGGAACCGCTGGCGGGGAAACGCCCGCGTGCGCGAGCTGGCCGTGGCCGGGATCCGCTTCGCCGCCCGGGCAAGCCACCCCGACGGCTCCTGCGACGACTACTATCCCTTCGAGCGGGCACTGGGGGCGGCCGTCTTTTCGCTCCAGGCCGCGGCACGCGCGTACCGACTCCTGGAACTCGACGATCCGGACCTCGTCTCCTGGTTCGAGCGACGTGCCGGGTGGCTGATCGAGCATGACGAGTCAGGCCGTCTGGCCAACCATCAGGCCTTGGCCGCCCTCGGGCTGTTGCGCGTAGCGCAAATCACCGGCAACCAGCGCTATCGGGACGCGGCCGAAGAGCGAATGGACCGGCTGCTGGGCTGGCAGAGTGAGGAGGGATGGTTCGAGGAGTACGGGGGCGCCGATCCGGGCTACCAGACGGTCACCGTCGATTGCCTGGCCAACTACCGGCGAATCACCGGCGACGCCCGGCTCGACGAACCGCTCCGCCGAGGCGTCGAGTTCGCACGTCTCTTCCTCCACCCCGACAACAGCTACGCCGGCGAGTACGGCAGCCGCGGCACGTACCATTTCTATCCGCACGGGGCGGAGTTGCTTGCGGCCGGAAGCGGTCCGGCCGCCGACCTGGCCGACGGGTTTCTCAACAGCCTCCGCTTTGGGAGCCAGGCCTACTTCAGCGACGATCGGATGTTCGCCCACCGGCTGGGCAACCTGATCGAGGCTTACGTCGACTGGTCGCCGGTCCGCCCGGCGGGTCGAAGAGAGACGGAGACCGGCCGGATTCGCTGTCTGCGTCACGCCGGACTCGTCGTGCGCCGCACCCGCTCGCTTCACACGGTGATCTCCGCCGCGCGAGGCGGTGTGTTCAAGCATTTTGGCCCGGGCCAGCAACCGGTGACCGACGCGGGGTTGATCGTGGAGACGGCCGACGGGCGGCTGGCCGTATCACAATGGCACGACCCCACGCGGCAGATCAATTTCCCCCACGGGGAGACGGCGCCGCCGCGCCGCGGCGTCGTGGGGCCGCTCTCGATCGACGGCCCCCTTCATTGGAGCCGGTTCGAGACGGCCACGCCGGTCAAGCAAGCCCTGCTGCACACGGGCATGTGCTCGGTGGGTCGCTTTTTGCGCACGCCCGTTCGGCGTCTGTTGCAGTACCGTTTGGTCACCGGGCGGCGCGCGTGTCCCATCCGCCTGTCGCGATCCTTCGAGTTTCTACCCGAGTCGGAGGTGGAAGACTCTCCCGGCCTGCGCGTGCGCGACACGATCGAGCTGACCTCACCCAAGATCCGTGTCCGCCGGATGGCTTTTGGCACCGATCACCAGGCCGCATACGTCGCGGCCTCGGGTGTGTACCAGGAAGGCGTGCTGGCCCCCTGGGTCGATTTGGAGCGATACGTCGACGAACTCAACGCTCGACGTCGAGTGACGGTGGTGCGGGAGATCTAGAAGGGGGTGCGCTTGCTCGCACTCTGCCCAAAGGCAGTTGCCGGGCAAGACATCGAGAGAACGACGGCAGCACGAATCGTGCTTTCACCTGTTGGCTTCTTCCTGCTGCTGTCTCCTATCTCGATGGGCTGATGCAGTAGACGTGACCGTCGGCGCAGACCACGACAATCCGTGCCTGACCGGAGCCGTTCGTGTCGGCAATGACCGGCGGGCTCAGACGAGCGGGCAACGTCATCGACCATTCGATCTGGCCGCTCGAGCCTTCGCCGTCGGCGCCGACGGCGTAGAGCGTCTCGTCGACGGCAAAGAGGCACTCGTCGCGGCCGTCGCCGTCAATGTCGCCGGTGCACGGCACACTGGGGCAACCGGCATAGAGTTGCCCGTTGGGACCGTAAGCCGAGCCTGGTAACGGCAGTTGCCACCGCACTCTGCCGTCCGCAGCCTGATAACAGACCAACATCTGGTCGCGCGATTCCGGGCGGACCCGATGCGCCAGGCTGAACAACTCCAGGCTGCCGTCGCCGTCGCTATCGCCAACGCCGGGGGGAATGGAGGGGAAGATGTTGATGGCCTGTGGAGGCGGCAGGACACTCCATAGGACGGTCGCTTGGCGGTCGAGCATTGCCAGCCGCGCCGTACATCCGGCATAGAGGATCTGTTTCCGTCCGTTGCCCAGAAAATCGGCCATGACGGGCGAGGCATAAAGCGATTGAGCACCGAAGACTTGGGGCGTCCAGCGGTCCAGCAGAATGGCGCCGGTCGAACCTTGCATCACGTAGATCACATCCGGGAAGAGACAGAGAATGTCGTCGAGTCCGTCACCGTCCCAATCGTCGAGAACGAACCAGTTCCCGCCACATGCTCGGCGAGTTCCGCCGGCCATGCCGCCCTCAGACCGGCGCCAGACTTCTTTGCCCGTGCGGCCGTCGAGCGCGTATGTCATCTCGCTATGTAGATGGCCGGGCTGAACCGTCACCACAACATCCGCGCGCCGCTTGTCGGTCAAGTGCCCGGCGTGGATGACGACGAACGCCCGCTCTTCGCCGGGGACGTGGGGGAATCCGTGCTGCCAGATTTCACTGCCGTCGGCGGCGATCGCTCGGACCTGAAGCGTACCCTTGTTGCCGACGCCCGCGACGACGGTTGCCAATTCTCCGCTGCCAAAGACGTCGGCCAGGACCACGCCGCCAAAACCGGGGACCGGGCTGCCGGCGAGCGTTTGCCCGTCGTGCCTGATGTCGGCGGGAAACGTGCCTCGCCCCGGCACGGTCCATCGCGTCTTCGTCCGGCTCTCCTGGTCGCTGGTTATGTCGATGGCTGCCACACTCAAGCCTGGCTTCTGGACCACGACGCTGACCAGAGCCCCGGGCTTCAACCTTCCCACCACGGCCGGCCCAACGTCACCGCCAATCCGACGAGAAAGCAAGGGAACGGCGACAGCCGCTTCACCCTCCAATATTGACGGCGCCCTGTCGCCGTGCCGAGTCCGGATCAGCAGTCCCCCCTTCTTCCCGGCACGAGCACGGATCGCGAGGGCTTCAAGATACGATCCCTGCAATTGTCCTACTTTCTCGACGCTCCCGTCACTGCCGACTTGCCACGCAGACAGTTCCATGACGTTTCGGAGCCGATCGACGCTTCTCTGCGTGAGGAAAACCGGGAGCGACCCCGTTTCCAGGACGCCGGTTCGCACTGCCAGCCCACACGCGTAGGGTGTCGAGACGTTCTCGTGCAACGGTCGCTGCGTATCACGGTGTGTCACAAATGACTGGCCTTCGTTTTGCCAGCCAGTGACTGCCTTGCCGTCGCGCACACTCAGTACCGAGATCTCGGTGACGTCCGGAACCAGCATGCCGACCGGTCGCGAGCAGAGCATCTCGGCGATGCCGTCGCCGTCCAGATCCTCCAGCCCGCTGAGATACAGTTCGGGCAGATCGAGTTTGATCTGGCCGGTGAGGGCATCCATCGCCTCAACATGCCAACGACCGTCGCCGTTGGCGTTGAACGTGGACACGACGATCTCGAACCGGTCGTCGCCGTCGATGTCGCGGACCGGACCGGCCGGCACGTTCAGTACGGTCTTCTTGCGATTGATGCCCGACTCGATGACGCGGTGCCAACGAGCTTGCAGTTCCTTCTTCTTCCAGCCCAACACATCGATATGGCACTCGAACGTTGGGATCATGACGAACTCATGGCGGCCGTCGCCGTCGAGGTCATGCGCACCCAGGTAACCGTAGCTTCGGCCGCTGGAAGCGCCGTCCGGCTTGAAGCGAGTCTTGTACTTCACCTTGCCGGCCGCTACGTCGAAGACCCAAAGATTGTCGTGCGGGACCACCGCGACTTCGAGGCAACCGTCGTTGTCAAAGTCGCCGATCACCGGGTTGGCGAAAAACAGATAGGGGATGGCCGGCGTCTGCCATTCAGGATGCCATTTGCCGCCTTTGCGGACCAACAGACGGCCGTAGTAAGGAACGGCTGGACTCCATGACTCGCTCGGCTTGAGAAAACCGCTTTCAAATTCGAGTTTCTGCAAACCGGGCCAATCCGGCAGGAACTTGCCGATCTTGTGGAACTGCGACTGCTCGACCGTCGTCAGACGCCCGTCGCCATCAAGATCATATGATGGCTTGCCGAAACCCCAGCGAGCGCGGATTGCCTCGTACTGATCGGTTTCCCGATCTGCGTTGGGCAAGGTCAAACGCGATGAGCCGGCATCCCCAAATTGAACCGCCAAGAGCGTCTCGCGCTGGCCGATGAAATGCCGCCACTCAACCTCCGGCTTGGCAATGTCCCCCTTGAGTGTCGATCGCCCTGTCATCTGTTGATCGCGGCGAAACTGCGGCCAGTCTCCCGCCCGGTACCGCTCGGCCTTCGCAGTCCAAGCCGATGCGTGTCCCAAGGCCGCGCTCAGCAGCATCAACAAGCAAGTCGATCTGGTGTGATGATAGCCCATTATCGCCCTCCGTCGTTTGCCGCATCCTACCTGCCGATGGCACTACGATCCAGGCAAGCGGCTTGGCGTTGTCAACGAATGGCGTTTCTGTGCAGATCTGCTTCAGGCTGGGGCAAAGCGTGGAAGGAGACTCGTCGGTACCCTCTTGGGGGGGGAATGGGGAAGGAGTGGCCCTAGCCTCCCGGGGCGGGGTCCGGTTTCCGCCGTGTTCTCGCGTGGGAACGCCCCCTCAGTTCTTGTCTTCGGCCTTCCCAGAACGGGTTACTTGCCGATCGCACTGCAGATCGCCGCCGGTCGCGGGCCTCCCTAACCGGCAAACTCTCAGAGTCCGTGAAGCAATTCATTCCGGAAGACTTTGGATATAGCTCCCGCGCGGCTGGCGTGGAGGCGTTTTTTGCGCTTCCATCGCCGCGGTCAG
>JANQEO010000242.1 GCA_028278325.1 Candidatus Binatia bacterium | reverse complement strand
CGTGGTCGAGCAGGAGCTTGTGACGCCGGGGGAGAGATGAGGTCCGCTGCGCTCGCTTGCCACATGCTTCGACGGGCTCAGCATGAGGTGCGGTGCGTGCACTTCGGCCTCACGCTGAGCCGGTCCACCCTGGCCTCACCCTGAGCCTGTCTGCCCCAGCCTCACCCTGAGATTGTCGAAGGGGGTGGCCCCGAACCGTCGGAACAGCGGGCTCTGCGCGTGGGTCTTTACGCCCCGGCCCCTCACTCCGCCGCCACCGCGGCCGCGGGCTCGGCGCCCGCCGCCACCAGCCGATGCACGGTCTCGACCGCCTCGGGCGCGTTCTCGCCGTAGCCGTCGGCGCCGATGTGGTCGGCGAAGACTCGGGTCACCGGCGCGCCGCCGACGATCACCGGATAGGGCGCCTCCCTGTCCTTGAAGAGCTTCAGCGTCTTTTGCATGGAGGGCATGGAGGTGGTGAGCAGGGCCGAGAGGCCGACCACGTCCGGCCGCTCCTGGTGGGCGCTCTCGAGGATCGCCTCGGGGGTCGCGTTGACCCCCAGGTCGGCCACCTCGTAGCCGGCGCCTTCCAGCATCATGCCGACCAGGTTCTTGCCGATGTCGTGCACGTCGCCCTGCACCGTGGCCAGCATGACCTTGCCTTTGGGCGGCTCCCCGGTCTCGGTGAGGATCGGGCGCAGCACCTCGAGCCCCGCCTTCATGGCGCGCGCGGCCATCAGCATCTCGGGCACGAAGATGACGCCCTTGGAGAAGTCCTCGCCGACCTCGTCCATGGCGGCGATCAGGGCGTCGTCGAGGATCTTGTGGACCGAGAGGCCGCGCCCGAGGGCGTCGTTGACGAGCTCCACCGTCCGGCCGTCCTCGTGGTCGAGCACGGCGTCGAAGACGTCGTCGAGCAGGGTCTCGAGTACGTCGTCCTGGCCCGGCTCTTTGGCTCTGGGGACGGCCGCGACAGCGGCTTTCTTCTCGGGCGCCTCGCCGGTTTCTCCGCGGGCTTCCGGCGTGCCGGCCCGGCGCTCGCCGGCCCAGGGCCGCTCGCCGGCGCGGAACTGTCTGACCGCGTCGACGGCGATCTCAACGTTCTCCCGCGGCGTGACGGCGGAGAGCGAGCAGAAGTAGACGCAGCCGCGGCCGCCGGCCTCCTCGATGGTCTCCAGGTACTCGTGGACCCGCTGGCGGATCGCCGTCTCCGTGCCGCTCTGGAACAGGTTGTTGTCGATGCCGACGACGACCGGTTTGCCGCGCGTTTGGGCGTGAGCCATGAATTCGGACAGGCCCATCTTCCAGGTGTCCGGGTCCTGGGTCTTGAGATAGCCGGGCGTGGCTTTGAGCTTGTTGTCCCAGAAGCGCGTCTTGTCGTCGGTGAAGGAGTCGCCCCACCAGTTGTCGACGTAGACCGGCCGGTCCGCCTGCTTCTGAAGGCGCAGGATCGGCTCGAGGGCGAACTCCTCCTGCATCGCCTGGGTGATGAAGGGCAGGGACGCGGTGGCGTCGGAGCCGTCGTGGGACTCGAGATCCGGAAACTGCGTCGCCATGTGGCGGCAGTAGGGCGCCAGCACCTCGTCGACGATGAAGTCCATGACCTTGTGGACGAAGGCCGGGTTCTCCTTGATGTGGACGATCAGGTTTTCGAAGGTCATGAGGTGGGCGGCCATGGTGAAGGGCGCGCAGAAGCCATGGAAGGGCCGCCGTCCGGTCAGCTCCTTGCCGAGGTGCAGCACCTCCGCCACGAAGGGCATGCGCCCGGCGGTGGCCGGATCGGGTGCCTTGAGCCGCGCCAGGTCCGTCTCGTCGCGGATCAACGGGGTCACGTTGTCCAGCGCCGGCGCCATGTCCTCGAAGGTGACCAGCGGCACGCCGAGCGCCTCGGCCTCCACGTTGTAGGCGTCCCAGATGAACGACGGCGTGTCGAAGCCGAGATCCCGGGAGGTGGTCAGGATGCCGCGCACCAGGGTCTCGGCGTCGCTGTAGAAGAGGTCGCCCCGAGCGCCGGTATAGGCCATGGCGAACTCGTGCATCTGGGCGATGAAGGGCACCTGGTCGGCGCCGCTACCGCCCGGCCCCATGGCCGCCTCGAGACGCTCGAATCCGACCTCGAAATCGAATTCCGGCATGGCCCGCAGCTCCTCGTCAGTCCCGCCCATTGGGGCAGCTTGCAAGCCTCTTATGTGTCACCCGAGCGGCGCCGCTGACAAACGAGTAATTCAAGCCCTGAGGCTTAGCTGAGCTAGGGTTAAGAGAGGTGGGCGAGGCGAGGGCGAAGTAGGGTGCCGGGAGACTTCAGCTCGCGGATCAATGTCCGACCAGTGCCCGGTTCTCCCAGTTCGAACAGAGCAGGCGGTCTTTGCGATGGTCACTGGCATTCATACCTGGAACGACCGCTTCTGGGTGCAGGGGCAAATTGGTCCATGTCACATTCGCCAACGAGCAAGATTTCCATAAGACCATTTTATATTGAGAATCTAGCAAGTTTCTGGCGACGAACTGTCGCGGTCCAAGCCTAGAGTCTATGCGTCGGATTGCGTTGCTTCGGGCAACGAACTTCACTACTATAACCACAGGTTGATGAGATAAGCCTGTATACAAACAAGTGCTGGCCTGTTCGTCTCTGGAGTTGTTTCATGAATCTGCAAGCTCTCGAGGGCGTAACAAGGTCTTCGCAGCCTTTACTGTGTTTGTTGTTCGTCGGTATCGCAGTCAGCCAGCTCGGCGCCTGCGCCGGGGTTATGCCGGAACCGCATCCTAAAGCCGAACCATACCTATCGCTGGACCTTGAAGACAGCGTGCAAGTCCGCCGCGGCGAGGTGTACCTTCGGGATGGGACAGCGCGGCGTGTGTTGGTGTGGAGCGATGACGAGAATGACGGGCCGGTTGTTCTCGCCGTGCATGGCATGAACGTCAGCGCTTGGCAATTTTCGGGCTTGGCCCGCAGATTGGTCAGCGATTTCAATCTCACGATCATAGCGTATGACCAGCGAGGCTTCGGCCCTGACAGCGAGCATGTCACGGCTTGGGTAGGCGGTTCTGTTCTTGTTGATGATCTTGGTGATGTCTGGGCCAGTGTGACTCGGGCATATGCCGATCGCCCGGTTTACCTTTTGGGAAATAGCATGGGCGCCGCGGTAATTGCATCTGCCGTTGGCGAAGGATTGGTCGATCCGGCACGGATCGTCTGGACTTCGCCAGCGCTGTGTCAAAGGTACGATGTTGTTTGGTATCTGCGCTGGTTGTTGCCGGCAACTCAAATCGTATCCGGCATCAAATTGCCAGTGAGCAAAAACGTCAAAGACAATACCATTGACCCAAGTTTGATTGAGGAACTACAGCAAAATCATGAACTCAAGGAATTTGTAACACCCGTCCAGATTTCGGGAATGCTGGAGTTGTTCGAAGGAGCAGTTAGCGACTTGCCAAACATCCTTGCCGACACACTGATCGTTCATGGCACCAACGATGGCCTCATCGACGCGCGACTTGTCGAAAAGTATGGGACGAACATGGGCAAGCCACCACTCCACTGTTGGCGCGAGGGGGCTAAGCACTTCGCAGCTTATTCCTTCGTAAATTCAGATAAAGGCGTGGAGATACCGACGGGCGGCGATGACGCCGAGATTGTACAGATCAAGAAACACATTGAAGCTGCCGACGAAGTCGTCGTACGAATTGGCCGACACTTGACCGGCAAAGCTAAATCGCAGAGTTCATGCGGTCCACTCGCAGAGGAGCGGTTGCGAGAGGCCACGAAAGCGAAACCGCTTTGTAGGCTTGAGGCTAACAGCCATGACTAAAGACCTTGGTCCAGAATATGCAGGACGATATTGGTCGTTGGGAAACGCCGTTTGCGGTTTTGTAGTCCTCCAAAACTTGTCTTTCGGATTGGCCTGGCGGCGCATCGATGATATTCAGATGGCTCTCACTCACAAAATTTGTCCTGCGGTCGGTTTCTTGGCGGTTTCGTTGGCGTTGATACCTTGCTATGTGTTCGCCGTTCACTCTCTGATGAAAAGAGAACTAAATTTATTGGGAGAAGATGCTAGCAACGAAGTGAAAAGAGCAGTTGCCTACGGATTTCGGATCCGAGCTTTCGGCATCGGTTTCGCTTTTTTCCTTCTCTATTTGTTGACCATGGAACCTTTGAAGTTGATTGCAATGTCGATCTGTAGCGGTCTGCCGAGCCGCTCTTAATCCACGGTAGGCTAATTTGATGCCTAACTGTCGTATCAGCACACCACGCGAAGGATACCGATCAGGAAGCAGGTCAATCTCAACGCCTCACCGCGGCACCACTTGTACCCAGCCGAGGGCGAAGAAGAGAAAGAGGAAGATGGGAAGGCTCACCATGAGTGTGCCCCGCACGACCCGGGCCGGCTCTTTGTAGCGCGCGGCGACGAAGAGGCCCAGGGCCCAGAACAGCCACAGGGCGACGGTGTAGGCGATGACTTTGCCCTCCCACTGGAAAGCGTGCCACTGGAGCTCGCCCGCCGCATCCCGGTCGAAATGGCCGCCCAGATAACCGGCGACGCAGACGAGCTCGGCCAGGATGCAGAACACGACGACGCCCGACTGCCAGCGCGGGTCGCGGCGGACGCCGCGCCAAGAGCTGAGGATGAGTCGGAATCGCGGGTCGTGAGCCATGGGAGCCAGTTTATAGGATTCCGATGCTTTCTTAAGCGTGTAGAAATATTGGAATTTTCCACCCTTGAAACGGGCCCTCGTCGGCGTGTGGCCCAAGCCGGTTCTCATGGCGCGGACTTTTCAGTAGGGTCTCGGCGAGCCGCGACGAACCGCGCCCCCTAGGGAGAGCCTTCATGGACAAGCGCCCAGATCTGCCCCAGGTCGAGAACCCCATGACCGCGCCGCGCTATCGGGAGATCGCGACCTTCATG
>JANQEO010000385.1 GCA_028278325.1 Candidatus Binatia bacterium | reverse complement strand
CGTCCGCGGTTTTTTGTCGCTGGTCTACCTGCAACTGTTCGGAGTAGGGATGTCCCGAAATCTCGTCATCGTAGAGTCCCCTGCGAAGGCCAAGACGATAGGCAAGTACCTTGGCAAGGACTTCGACGTCATGGCCTCGTACGGCCACGTGCGCGATCTCGTGCCCAAGGAAGGCGCGGTCGATCCCGAGCACGGCTTCGCGATGAAGTACCAGCTGATAGAGCGCAACGAGAAGCACGTCAACGCGATCGTGCGGGCCCTGAAGAAAGCGGATGCGCTGTACCTCGCGACGGACCCCGATCGCGAAGGTGAGGCGATATCCTGGCACTTGATCGAACTGCTCAAGGAAAAGGAAGCGCTGAACGGCAAGCCGGTTCACCGCGTCGTCTTCTACGAGATCACCCGGGATGCCATTCGCGAAGCCATCGAGCATCCCCGCAGCATTTCCGACGACCTGGTGACCGCGCAACAGGCGCGACGCGCCCTAGACTATCTCGTCGGCTTCAATCTTTCTCCGCTGCTGTGGAAAAAGGTTCAGAGAGGCCTGTCCGCGGGCCGGGTGCAGAGTCCCGCGCTGCGGATGATCGTCGAACGCGAGCAGGAAATCGAGAAGTTCAAGGCTCGAGAGTATTGGACCATCGAGGCCGACGTCAGCAAGAAGCAGCAAGCCTTCGTGTCCCGCCTCGTCCGTTACAAGGGCGCGAAGGTGGAGCAGTTCAGTTTCGAGGACGAGGCGTCGGCGCGCGAGGTCGAACGGACCCTGCTGGCCGCCGCCGGCGGCGAGCTCACCACCGTCAAGGTAGAGAAGAAGCAGCGCAGGAGAAATCCCGCTGCGCCGTTTACGACCTCGACGCTGCAGCAGGAAGCATCCCGCAAGCTCGGCTTCAACACGCAGCGAACGATGCGGGTCGCCCAGCGGCTGTACGAGGGCATCGAGCTGCCGGGCGAAGGCAACGTCGGCCTGATCAGCTACATGCGGACGGATTCGGTGACGCTCGCCCAGTCGGCGCTGGACGAAATCCGCGCAACCATCGGCGAACGATACGGGCCGCAGAACATTCCCGACGAGGCCCGCGTTTTCAAGACCAAGTCGAAGAACGCCCAGGAAGCGCACGAGGCGATCCGGCCGACGTCGGTCGCACGCACGCCCGAGACTCTCGAAGGCCACATAGACGAGGAGCAGCTTCGACTGTACACGCTGATCTGGCAGCGGACGATGGCCTGCCAGATGGTGCCGGCGGTCTTCGACACCGTCACCATCGAGTTTTCCGCGGGCCCGGACTCCGAGGACGGCCATCGCCTGCGCTCGAACGGCTCGGTCCTCGTCGAGCCGGGCTTCATGGCGGTCTACCAGGAAGGCAGCGACGACGGCCGATCGGACGACGGCGATCGGCTGTTGCCGGAGATCGCCAAGGGCGACGTGATATCCCTGGACAAGCTCCGCCCCGAGCAACACTTCACCGAGCCGCCGCCGCGCTACACCGAAGCCAGCCTCGTCAAGGCGCTGGAGGAGTACGGTATCGGCCGGCCGTCCACCTACGCCAGCATCATCTCCACGCTGAAGAATCGCGAGTACGTGGAAATGGACGGCAAACGCTTCATCCCGACGGATATCGCGCGGATCGTCAACGGCTTTTTGACCGAGCATTTCACCCAGTACGTGGACTACGACTTCACCGCGCGCCTCGAGGACGACCTCGACCGCGTATCGCTGGGCGAACAGGCGCTGGTCCCACTCCTCGAGGATTTCTGGAAGCCGTTCTCACAGCTCGTCGATGAGAAAGAGGAATCGGTGACCCGCGAACAGGTCGCGATGGCCCGCGAGCTGGGCACGGACCCGAAGTCGGGCAAGCCGGTCACCGTACGGATGGGGCGCTACGGACCGTTCGTACAGATCGGCACCAAGGACGACGAGGAGAAGCCCAAGTTTGCCGGCCTGCGACCGGGACAGAAGATGAACGACATCGGCCTCGACGAGGCCATGGAGTTGTTCAAGCTGCCGCGCAAGCTCGGCGAGACA
>JANQEO010000209.1 GCA_028278325.1 Candidatus Binatia bacterium | reverse complement strand
AGAAGTGAAATTTTTTCGGGCCGAATGTGCTCTGTCTTCGACTCGATTCGTCCCAACTCAAGCAAATCCTCTACTAGGGCCGAGAGGCGCCGAGCATGGCGTAATATAGTGGAGGAAAAGCGCCTGACCGCTTCGGGATCGGCATATGCGGTTTCTTGAAGAGTCTCAGAGGCACCTTGAATCGCAGTCAAAGGAGTCCGCAACTCGTGAGAAACATTCGAGGTGAAATCTCTACGGATGCGTTCCAGTTGCTTAATTTCGGTAACATCATGAAATACCAGTACCAGGTTGGAATCCCTTTCCGATCCTTGCTTGGTCGCATGCAAAATTAATGTCCGAGGAGGGGGACCCAGAACCTCCACTTCCCGGTCGAGCCGCCCGTCTGTTTGTAAAACCATGGCTCTAATGGCTTCTTGCACTTCAGGAGATCGAATGGCTTCCATCGGGACCCTCGATACATCCTCCATGAGAGGAAGTGAAGGAAAGAATTTACGCATCGCAGAGTTCACTAAAAGAATATGCCCCATTTGGTCCGTCACCATGACTCCTTCGGTCATTCCCTCTAAAATCGCTCCCAAGCGATCACGTTCAAAACGCAATTCATCGAGTCGAAATTCGACCTCCGAAGTCAGTTTGTCCATCGTTCGGGCCAGTTCGCCCAACTCATCCTTTCGCCGAGAACCGATTCGGTGGCTGAAGTTGCCGAGACTGCGGAAGGCCACATGGGGGAGCGCGAGATCGCGAGTGTTTTCCTGACCCCGCGCGGTCTGAGACCCCAGCATGATCGTAAGCTCCTTGTACGGGAACCGGGAGGTCTCATGTCTGACCGGCCAGGACGGCCGGCCCGCATTGGGAAGGTGAGGAGCCGTAGCCAATGATGCACGGGCATGAGAAGTCGGGCTCTTTCATAGTACCTGAGAAGTCGGCGAACGGGTCGGAACGCAGCGCCTCGGAGCCGCTGGAGGGAAGGGGGGAGGCCAAGGGAAACGCGGTCCAAATCGGCATGCGCCGGACCCCGAGCCGGGTAAGCATGTCCCCCGGGTTGGAGCGCGTACGGCAAGCGGCCAAGAGGAACCGGAAGGAGCGGTTCACGGCGCTGCTGCACCATATCGATCTGCCGCTTCTGCGCGCGGCCTACGGCTGGTTGAAGCCCGGGGCGGCGCCAGGGGTGGACGGCTTGACGTGGCGTGACTATGGGCAGGATCTCGAGGCCCGCCTTGAGGATCTGCTCGGTCGCATCCACCGTGGGGCCTATCGAGCCCAACCGACGCGGCGGGAGTACATCGCCAAAGCGGATGGCCGGCAGCGCCCGCTGGGGATCCCGGCGCTGGAAGACAAGATCGTCCAGCGTGCCCTGGTCGAGGTGCTGAACGCGATCTACGAGGAAGACTTCCTGGGGCTGAGCTACGGCTTTCGCCCCGGTCGCGGGCCGCACGACGCGCTCGATGCGCTGACGGTGGGTATCAAGCAGCAGGCGGTGAACTGGATCTTGGACGCCGACATCGCCGGGTTCTTCGACACGCTCAGCCAGGCGTGGCTGATCAAGTTCGTCGAACACCGGGTCGGTGACCGCCGGGTGATCGGCCTGATCCGCAAGTGGCTGAAAGCAGGTGTCGAGGAAGACGGTGTCATCACGGTCAGTGAGCAGGGCACGCCTCAAGGGGCGGTGATTTCGCCTTTGCTGGCGAACATCTACCTGCACTACGTGGTCGACCTCTGGGCACAACAGTGGCGCAGGCGCCAGGCCCAGGGCGCGATGATCATCGTGCGCTACGCCGATGACATCGTGGTCGGTTTCGAGCACGAAGCCGAGGCCCGGCGGTTCTTGGAGGACCTGAGGATGCGCTTGGCAGACTTCGCGTTGCAGCTCAACAGCGACAAGACCCGCCTGATCGAGTTCGGCCGCCACGCGGCGGCGAACCGGCGCCGGCGCGGCCTTGGCAAGCCGGAAACCTTCGACTTCCTCGGGTTCACCCACATCTGTGGTCGGACCCGTCGCGGCGGTTTTGCGGTGCGTCGGCGAACTCAGCGCAAACGCATGCAAGCCAAGCTGAAGGAGATCAAGCAGACCCTGAGGCGAGGCATGCACCTGCCCATTGCTGAACAAGGCGCCTGGCTGCGCCAGGTCGTAGTCGGCTACTTCGGCTATCATGCCGTGCCGAACAACATCCGGGCTCTGTCCGCCTTCCGGCGGCAGATCCGCTGGCTCTGGTGGCGCTGCCTGCGCCGTCGGAGCCAGAAGGATCGCACCTCCCGGAAAACTATGATCCGTCTTGCCAAACAATGGCTGCCTAAACCTCGTATCCAACATCTCTGGCCAGAAGAACGCTTTGCCGTCACACACCCAAGGTGGGAGCCCGGTGCCCGAATTGGGCACGCCGGGTTCTGTGCGGGGGGCGCGAGGTGACTCGCGTCCCTACCGCGACAAGGATGCAAGATGGTCCCGCAGCCGTTCGAGCCAGCAACTCCACGTCCGCGTGACAGGCGGTCGGCTCTACCTCAGCCCTCGCGCAGCGTCTTGTTCACCTCGACCTTCTTCGACTCGCCTTCGCGCTCGGCCCGTTCCTTCTCGATGTAGCGGTCGACGCGCTTCTCGTGCTGGTTGGGCGCGTTGGCGTGGCTCGTCTTGCGCATCACCTCGAGGCGCTTGCGCTCGTCGTCGTAGCTCTTCTTGCCCCGCTCGACTTCGTGCTCGGTTCTCGACATGGCGGTATCCTCAAGCCTGTGGTGTCTGTGTTGAAACGAGTGTGA
>JANQEO010000381.1 GCA_028278325.1 Candidatus Binatia bacterium | reverse complement strand
CCCGCCGCGGCGCTCGCCCTTCAGCACGTGAACTACGCAAGGGAGCGTAGCAGTTCGCATGCGCCCCAATGTGGCCGTGTCCGGCTCCAACAGCTTGTTTGGCGGCGGGCGACCGACATTGGCATCTGCCTGCGCGGATCACGACCAACCGCCGAACGAGACCTGCGTCAGCCGCAGCACCCATCGCGGAACTCGGCCACGCATCGCTGCGAACGTCATCACAAGTGTGAACGGAACGAGCCCGATCAGGCCGAGCAGAGTCGGCAGCTTCCGCGCATCTGGATCCTTAATCGCCAGGTAAACGAGAGCAGCGACGCCGTACCAGCCGAGTGTCGCGACGAATCCAGCAGCCACACGGAAGACTGGTCGAACCGTCGTGTCATCGTCATCGGTCAAAGCGCTCGCACCCTGCCGCCTAACGGATTGGCTATTGACGCCAGAAGGCTACCACGTCGCCAAGGCCCAGATGTGACGCGTCTGTCTCCAACAGCTTGTTAGGCGGCGCGCGTGATAGTGGGCTGCTCCGGATCGTTGTTGTCTATGACTATCGATGCGATGTGCTCGGGACTGCACTCGGAAAGGTAGAGCTGCTGCCCTGGGACGTATCGCTGCTCGTATCGTCGACGAACGGCGTCGGCCGAGCCGAAAAGGGACCGATCTCGGAGTTCCGCCCGCGAGACCGTTTCCGCGAAGTCAGCTTGAACAAAGATCGAGAGATCCCAGTGGTCGCGGAGCTCGGGTCGCATCAAGAACACCCCGTCGAAGAGCAGAATCGAATCCAAGCGCGCCTCCTCGACCGGCGAATCCACGCTGGAATCGGATAGGTAGTCGAAAACCGCGCGCCGGAAGCGCCTAGAGCCAGACGGGCCGAACGGGCGAAGAAGCGTGTCGATGAGGCTTGAGTAGTCGAACGAATCGTGAAAGTAGCCTTCGGGGGATGCTTCCCCACGTCGCAATCGAATCGCGGCAGGGTTGTGGAAGCGATCGACTGATGCCCGTACGACGTGACGGCCAAGGCTTTCAAGGGGAGCAACTAGCTCGTTGCATAGTGTCGTTTTGCCCGCGGCATCGACGCCATCAACGGCGACTCGAGTTGGATGGCCAGGATCGACAGTAGCAATCCTGGAAACAAGCTCATCGATCACTTTCGAACGCTGCAAGTTGTGACCGCCTAACGGATCTGGTGTTGAGCGACGCAGCCCGCCGCGGCGCTCGCCCTTCAGCACGTGAACCACGCAAGAGAGCGTAGCAGTTGGCGTACGCCCAGATGTGGCCGTGTCCGTCTCCAACAGCTTGTTGGGCGGCGCGGCGGGAAACGGGGAGTTCGCGAAAAACTACGCTTCTAAGGCAGCAACCTCGCGCTTCAGAGCGGCAAGTAGCTTGGGCACCATCTGCTTGACCCACCTGGGCTCACTGTGACGAATCATGAGCCAGAAGAGCGACTTGATGTCCCAGAACGTCGCGTCAAGCAGCCCGCGCTCCTTGGGGTCTCGCTTGAAGTGCCAGTGGATTGAATTTGGGTACTTCTTTCGCGAGTAGGAGCCGACGTGAGATATGTATAAGCCCACCGATTCAGCTGCTCGCTCCACAATGCCTGTCATTTCGACAGGGGTAAGGCCTTCAGGGATCTCAACGTGGTAGTCGGTCGATTTCTTCGTCGGCATCGAGTGTCCGCCTAACGGATCTGCTGTTGAGCGGCGCGGCCTGCCGCAGCGCTCGCTCTTCAGCACATGAACTACGCAAGAGAGCGTAGCAGTTCGCGTACGCCGAGATGTGGCCGTGTCCGTCTCCAACAGCTCGTTAGGCAGCGAGTATGCCGGTTAGGTCTTCGACACCAGGAAGAGAGAGAACCTCGGGGCGGAGGTGGAAGGCGTGCGAATTCGTATGGGACCGGAACTTCGAATTCGGCTCGATGAGAGCGTGCGGGACCTTTGCTGCGTACCGAATCGAGAAGTCAGCTTCGTAGACCACCCCGATCAAGTAGTCGAAATGACGGTCGCGTAACCCCCTAATCGCACTGAGCTGCAGTGAACTGTTGTGCGACGTTACGCGCCGAGCCTTGATCTCGTACTTTGTGCCGTCCGGGGCGATGCCGTCGTATCCTCGATTCGAGCTCCGCTCTGGCATCAAGCCGAGCCTTGAACAGACCAGCCACTCGGTGTAGTCGGCTACCGGATTGTTGCTAGTACGCACCAGGCCCCGGTCGCGGAGGAGTTCAAGAATCGATGCGAAGGCCTGCAAGAGTTCGAGATTGGTGAGGTCGACGAGGCCAAGAGTGGCAGAGAGTGCCTTGAGTCGCTCTTCAGCGTTCATCGTGCCTCGTTTGTCTGCCTAACGGATCTGCTGTTGAGCAGCGCGGCTCGCCTCCGAGCAACGCTGCCCAGCAAGGTAACTACGCAAAGCAGAGTAGCAGTTCGCACACGCCCATACGCGGCCGGGTTAACTCCAACAGCTTGTTAGGCGGCGCCACGCCCTACGGTTTCAAATCAAGCACTTGATCAAGCTCCGCTCGCCACAGGTGGCACACCTCAGTATCGACGGCGAACGAGTTGCCTGAACAAAGCATGTAGATCCTGCTGAGAGTCTCGCCCAGACGCTCCCACTGCGGGTCGTTCGCACCGGCGGCTTCCAGCGTCTTCGCGATCTGCGTGGCGCGTTCGACCAGCGTTTCCAGCTCGACAAAGGCGGCTTCGTAGCCGAGTGCAGCGTACTGGTCGTGCTGCTCCCGACGGCTCTGGTTGTTGCCATCTTCCCTGACGACCGCAGCAGGAGGTGTTGCACACGCGATCGGGTGCATTGTAAGAAGCACAAGAACGACTCGAGACATCAGTTGACCTGGAGCGCCCGCAACCTGCAATCCGGTGACCGCCTAACGGATTGGCTGTTGAGCAGCGCGGCTCGCCTCCGACCAGCGCCGCCCAGCAATGTAACTACGCAAAGCAGCGTAGCAGTTCGCATACACCCCAATGTGGCCGTGTCCGTCTCCAACAGCTTGTTAGGCGGCGTCGGTTTGGCACTCGGCCATGGAGTGCCGCGCTATGTGCGGCGCAGGACGAAACGATCCAGTTCAGCCCCGAAGCGGTGCACTTGGCCCTCTTGTTCGAAGCCGAGCGTTGCGAGGACGCGGCTGGATCGGGTGTTCGCGCTGAATACGTCGGCGAAGACCTGAGCGACTCGAAGCGCGTCGAAGCCGTATGCAAGAGCTGCACTTGCGGCTTCCGTGGCGAGCCCCCGGCCCCAGACGGGGTAACCGAGTGCGTAGACCAGCTCGAGAGTATCGGAGTCGCCCGAAAGGAGGCCGCAATGTCCGACCAGGGTACCGGCTGGCTGTTCGCGGAGCAGCCAGATCCCGAAGCCGTGATCGGCCCAATGGTCCAGCGCCGCTCCGACGCGCTCTTCGACGGCCTCACGAGATAGAGTGCGCTGGGGTGGGAGGTACCTGGCCACGGCAAGATCAGACCAGACGACACGCCACCATTCCTCGGCATCGGTAGCCGCAATCGGAACCAGTCGCAGCCGCGATGTTTCGAGAACGAGCGGCTCGCTCATCGAGGCGTCCGCCTAACGGATTGGCTGTTGAGCGGCGCGGCCTGCCGCGGCGCCCGCCCCTCAGCACGTGAACTACGCAAAGGAGCGTAGCAGTTGGCGTGCGCCCCAATGCGGCCGTGTCCGGCTCCAACAGCTTGTTAGGCGGCGTCGGAGGTGGGCGACTTGCGCGTCAGCCCAAGCTCTTCGAGCGTCTTGTACGCATTGTAGCGGTACTTCTTGGTTCGCCATTCGAAGTGCGCCCATGCGCCGAGCGAAAGCAGAAGCAGCGCGATTCCGGATAGGACGGCGCCTCTGTCTGAGCCCCTCCACCACTCCGGCACTTCGTCTGCTGCGAGAAAACAGTTTAGGATTAGGACGTTCAAGAAGAAGCCTCGCATGATTCGATCGCGGGTAGAACGGAGCTGGAGCGTGGACGACAGCTCGGGCGAGAGGTGAGCTAGTGCGGCTACCCGTGACGGTAGGTCGGCGTCCTTGTCAGCCCCAGTCTTGAGTCTTGCTCGCTTAGAGATGAATCTCTTGAGCGGATGCAGAAGGTAGTGCGACACGAAGTCGAGGATGTGGCCGGTGACATAGAACATCGGAAGTGCGAGAAGCGATCCCCAGGTGCCGTACGTACCAAATCGGAGCAAGCCAGGATCTATGATCGAGAGCCAGATGATCGAACAACACCCGACAACCAGATACTCGATT
Source organism: Candidatus Binatia bacterium (assembly GCA_028278325.1). GTDB lineage: Bacteria > Desulfobacterota > Binatia > UBA1149 > JAJCZL01 > JANQEO01. The sequence goes on along the minus strand of JANQEO010000381.1, from coordinate 17,297 downwards.
AGAGCAGAGGTGAATCGCATCGCTCGAGATGCCGCCTAACGGATCGGTTGTTGAGCAGCGCGGCTCGCCGCCGAGCCCGCTACGCCAACAGCTGTCGATGCCAGGAGGCTAACAGATCGCCAACGCCCAGATGTAGCCGCGTCTGATTCCAACAACTTGTTGGGCGGCGGCATGCACTCGGGGTGCCCTATGCCCTAAGAGAAGAACTCGGTCACGGTGGCGATGGATTCGGTTACCCGCGTTTCATGGTTCCAGAAGTAAACATTCGGCTCGTAGGCGTCGGACGCACTGTCGTCGGGAAGAAGGACGATCTGGTCACCGCTGCTGTTGCTGCCTAGGGCGAGAGCACCAGCGGGAAAACCAGCCCACTCTTGTGCCGATCTCGTTTCGGCAATGATGTGATTGCACGTTCGCTTGATACGCTTGCGGTCGGATTGATCAAAGATCGGATTTAGCAACCACCAGTCGCCAAACGCCTCGACTTCGCCACCGTTGTCCGCAGCGAGTCGTGAGCGGTATGGACCAGGAAGGCGGCGGCCTAATGGACGCTCAGCCTCGACGATCCATTGTTCGTCCACTGGAAACGGCAACGCGCTGTCCGCCTAACGGATCTGCTGTTGAGCGGCGCGGCCCGCCGCGGCGCTCGCCCTACAGCACGTGAACTACGCAAGGGAGCGTAGCAGCCCGTGTACGCCCCGATGTGGCCGTGTCCGTCTCCAACAGCTTGTTAGGCGGCGGCCGTACCGGGGCACGCGAAGCGAAACACCGTCCAAGCGCCTTGGTCGTTGGTCCACGCTTCGGCTTTGACCTCGCTTTTTATGTAGTTGGCGATCGCGCGCGGCCAGAACAGAGAAGCGCCCTGATTCTCGTCGAGAACGCGAACTTCCCAGTCGCCACCGAGTTCGCGAAATACAGCGGCTGCCCCAGCTTCGCCGATTCCCCGTCTCCGAAGCCCGCGAACCACGAAGAACTCGGACATGTCCCACACGTCGCGCGACCGATCGATGATGGAACCGCGTGAAGCAAGGGCGAATCCCACCGGTGCACCCTTGAATCTGAAAATGAAAGGCACACGGCCGGATTCTGAGAAGAACAGGGGAAGACCCGAGTAGACGAAACTTCCGTCCGTACCGGGAACACCTCCAAGAACCGCACTAAAGTCGTGAAGGTAGAGACTCAGCAGGTTCGCGAGGATCGGCTGGTCGGATCGAACAGCCCTTTCGACCGCCAAATCCACTGCTGTCCGCCTAACGGATCTGCTGTTGAGCAGCGCGGCTCGCCTCCGAGCAACGCTGCCCAGCAAGGTAACTACGCAAAGCAGCGTAGCAGTTCGCGCACGCCCAAATGTGACGCGTCTGTCTCCAACAGCTTGTTAGGCGGCGAGCGCTTCGGCGACAGAGCCAGGCGAGGCGACGACATGGTGTGCGCCACTGGCTTCCAGTTCGCCACGGCTGCCGTAGCCCCAGAGGACACCGATGGCACGCATCCCGTGTTCGCGCGCGGCGGTCATGTCGTAGCGGCGATCACCAACGAACGCTGATTCGGGAGTAACGAGTCCAGTCTCCGAGCGGACATGCGACAACAAGTCGACTTTGTTTCCGAGTGAGCCGTCGAGACCAGCACCGTACACGTGTTCAAAGAAGCGCCTCAACTTGAAGTGCTCAAGTATAGGTTCTGCAATCGAGGTCGGTTTCGAAGTCGCCACGAAGAGGCGAAAACCAGATGAAGTGAGACGCTCGAGGAGTGAGGGCACACCCGGGTACACGGCGTTCTCGAACATGCCCACCTCGCGGTACCGAGCTCGGTAGATTTCGACGAGTTCAGCCACCTGACTAGGATCCGCGCCTAGTTCGCGAAAAGACTCCTGGAGCGGAGGGCCGATGCAGGCGGACAGACGCTCGTCGCTTGGAACAGGAAGCGCCGCCGAGCCGAGCGCAACCTTAAGGCTCTTGATGATGCCCTCGCCTGGATCGGTCAGGGTGCCGTCGAGATCGAACAGCACCGCTCTTACGGAACTCAAGCTTGCCGCCTAACGGATTGGCTGTTGAGCAGCGCGGCTCGCCTCCGAGCAGCGCCAAACCAACAGCTTTCGATGCCAAGAGGCTACCACGTCGCTGACGCCCAGATGTGACGCGTCCGTCTCCAACAACTTGTTAGGCGGCCGGCTCGTCGCCACCGATTGCCCGCTGTGCTGCTTCGAGCAGGAAGTCGTACGTTCTGATTTGGATGCCTGTGTCTACAACCATCTGGCGCCGGAGATCATTCGTAGACGAGTCAACCAACTCGCGGCGGCCCATGATGATCAGGCCGGTCGCCTGGGCGGTGATATCGGTGAGGCCGAGACCGGATTCTGAACGCGGACGGCTCGCATAGTTTTGGTTTCGCTGAAGCCAAGCGCGCCACTCCTGAATCTGACGAATCGCGTGCGTTAGCCCCGCTCGCGGATCGCCAGCTTGGGTAAAGAGCGGAACAGTCGGACTCTCGAGTTCCACAAGCACCCAGTCGTACCCATAGGAATAGTGCTCGCCGAGAACAAAGTCGGGTACAAACTGGGCACCGAGTCGTGCTTGCGGAAGAACAAAGCGAGCGCTTCCACCAAGCGATTGCACGAGAATGTGAGGGTGCGACTCCAGAAACTTCTGGAGTGGCGCTTCAGCTTCCGCGGAATCTAGGCAGGCCTCGAAATCGCGGACCAGCTCGGCTGTGATTTCCCGGTGGTTGACGAGAAACTCCCCGAGCGGGTGCTCCCGCCTGAAGTCTTCGTACCTGGCCTGGGTGGCTTCGAAACGTCTCGTCACCTAGGTCCGCCTAACGGATCTGCTGTTGAGCAGCGCGGCTCGCCTCCGAGCAACGCCAGGCCAACAGCGTTCAATGCAAGGAGGCTACCACGCCGCTGACGCCCAGCGGTGACGCGTCTGTCTCCAACAGCTTGTTGGGCGGCGCGGCTAGCAGTAACGCGTTGCGTTAGTAACGGAATACGTTAAGCTTTGGATCGTGATTCGAAGCTTTGCTGATGCAGAGACCGAGAAGGTGTTTCGGCGCGATCGGTCGCGGTTGCTGCCGCCAGATGTTCAGCGCCGCGCTCACCGAAAGTTGCTGCTCGTGAACGCTGCTGAGAGAGTGTCGGATTTGAGGGTCCCGCCGGGGAATCGTTTAGAGAAGTTGCGGGGGAGCCGAGAGGGTCAGCACAGCATTCGGGTGAACGATCAATGGCGAATCTGCTTCCGGTGGTCCGGAAGCGACGCCTTCGATGTCGAGATCACCGACTACCACGATTAGAGGTTTGAGCCATGGCTAGAAGTGCACATGCCCCGATTCATCCGGGCGAGGTATTGCTCGAGGAGTTCCTCGAACCGATGGAGCTGAGTCAGTACCGACTCGCCAAGGACATCAGTGTTCCAGCCCGGCGCATCAACGAGATCGTGCACGGGACGCGCGGAATTACAGCGAACACGGCGCTACGCCTCGCACGATATTTCGGCACTACTGAACGATTCTGGATGAACCTGCAAACTCACTACGATCTCGAGATCGAGAAGCAACGATTGCGAGGCAGACTCGCCAAAGAAGTCGCCGTTCGTCGCAAAGCTAGCTGAACCGCCGTGCCGCCCAACGGATTGGCTGTTGAGCAGCGCGGCTCGCCTCCGAGCAACGCTGCCCAACAAGGTAACTGCGCAAAGCAGCGTAGCAGTTCGCGCACGCCCAAATGTGACGCGTCTGTCTCCAACAGCTTGTTAGGCGGCGCCACGCGCTGGAACACGAACAAATGCACACGTGTCCACGTACGTGTGGTCGAACCACGCGCCGAATTCACCGTTCAACGTAATGATGAGGCACCCGGTGTCGTCGTTTGCATGTGCGTCGAAGGCGTCGCGAAGTGTTGGGTACGGCGCACCGAAAGTCGCTGGCGGAGCGAAGGCAAGGCCGGGTTGCGACCAGGCCTCCTCGGGCAGAGCCTCGACTGTGACGGATGAGTCGAATAGCGAGCCCATGTCGTGGTACATGAGGTCAAGGAACTTGGGCCTGGTCTTGGGCTTCGAAGCGAACTCGATAAGCCGATCGCGCCGAGATTTCGCGACCGTGGACCGGAGGAATTCCTGCAGTGTCGCCTCGATCTCCACGTGAGAGCCCGGTGTCCGCCTAACGGATTGGCTGTTGAGCGGCGCGGCCTGCCGCGGCGCTCGCCCTTCAGCACGTGAACTACGCAAGGCAGCGTAGCAGTTGGAATACGCCCAGGTGCGGCCGTGTCCGTCTCCAACAGCTTGTTAGGCGGCGCGGACTACGGTGTAGTAAGTCGAACGATAGCGATGGCGGCGGCGACGATTTCAGCGAAACCAACGACTATGCATATGAGCTCGGCAACGCCTGAGTCTTCTCGAGGTGGATACCGCCCAATCGTGAGGACCCTAAACGTCGCAAAGCCAATGTAGTAGCAAACGATCTCCCCGAGGACGTAATAGACGGTGTCGATGATGACGCGGAAGAGGATACGAAACGCACCACCAGCTATTTCCTCGACTGGCATTTGTATACCCGCTCCAACTCGATAGGAGAGTCAAGAATTCGCGCCGGCGTGCCGGTCGGACGAGACGCTTAGGCCACGAAGCGATCGCCGTTTGATCGGATTTCCAAGAAATGGGCGGTAGGGACCGGTTCACCAGCAGAGTGACCGCAAGTGTCCGCCTAACGGATCTGCTGTTGAGCAGCGCGGCTCGCCTCCGAGCAACGCCGCCCAGCAAGGTAACTACGCAAAGCAGCGTAGCAGTTCGCGTGCGCCCAGCTGTGACGCGTCTGTCTCCAACAGCTTGTTAGGCGGCGAGCGGGCTCAGTGAAACCGGCGAACCAGCCAGCGGCCCGCGTCGCATACGTACTCCGCACCGACACCGTCATAGAAGCTTCGCACTCCCACCTCGATTTCGGCGGTCCGTTCGGGCCCCGGGCGCCCCGGACTGTCGACGTACCCAAAGAGACCTAGATTGACCCTTCCGGGTCGAAACAGGCTGAGGCCGCCAATGTGCGTCTGATCCGGGATAGCAGCGGGGCAAGCCCCAAGACCCACGTCGCCGGTGCCAGGACGGAATAGGAGCGTGTACCGCTCCATGGCGGCAGCGGGCCTGCACCACAACACCGCCGCCGCATCTGAACCCGAGGCGTCCTCCGCGTACACATACGGTGGGTTGCGAACCCCGGGGCGCGCGTAGAACGACGCAGGCGGTACGCAGGAGTGCGCGACGGCAAACTCGTGAAGATCGCTTGGAACGACCAACGGAATCTCGGCGATAGAGTCTGGGCCAGCAACAGCATGCGACGACGCGAGAGCCAAGACGATCGCGAGTAGCAACGCACTTCGCACCGGAGCTTGTCCGCCTAACGGATCTGCTGTTGAGCGGCGCGGCCCGCCGCGGCGCCCGCCCTTCAGCACGTGAACTACGCAAGGGAGCGTAGCAGTTCGCGTACGCCTAGATGCGGCCCTGTCCGGCTCCAACAGCTTGTTAGGCGGCGGCGCGCTTGCGCACCGCCAACGTGAACGATTTTAGAGCCTGTTGGGAGACACAACGGTGAGGAACGATTAGTGCAGAAACGTCGCTCACAAATATGAAGGTATGCTCGTCGTCGGTGTCGACCCGTTTGATGGTTGACCAAGAGATCAACCCGTTACCCGTCGCGTCGGAGTACCCAATTCCGTCATCGTTTAGCTCCAGGGTCTGGGAACCCAGATGAGCAGAGATATCTTGGTTGTTCAGGTCTCGCGAGATGATTCGGCGAAGTAGCCATTGAGAAAATCGACGGCCGAGAAAGAGCCACGCAAGAAGCAAAACGAACCAAGTGATACTCGAAGGGCCAATGCCGCCATCGATTGTCCGCACCGCCACCATGATCGCGAGGAGTGCGAGGGCCCACCAATACATGACCGACCAGAACCGACCGGACGAGTTCGATCGGTTCACGAGATCGAATAGACGTTCCAGGTCGCGCTGTTCAATCTCTGTGGAGATCTGCACGAAGCTGTCCGCCTAACGGATTGGCTGTTGAGCGGCGCGGCCGGCCGCGGCGCTCGCTCTTCAGCACGTGAACTACGCAAGAGAGCGTAGCAGTTGGCATACGCCCTAGTGCGGCCGTGCCCGGCTCCAACAGCTTGTTAGGCAGCACGCCGCGCCGAGGCGATGAGCACATAAGCGGCGGCGAGATACACGACACTGTAGGCAAGGCTGGGCAAGGACCTAGGGAGAGTCTCCATGTCGAAGGCGACGGCCGTACCCGCTGTGAGCACGAAGCCCAAGAGAGAACCGAGCCCGAAGATCAGGAAGTAGTATCCCAGCAAAGTAAGACCGACACGTAACAAGGCAGTGAATTCGATGTAACTCGCGGCCTCGTCGGCGGGCGGTACGAGTCGGTTGGCCCAGTCACGAGATCGGGATATCAAGAAGTAGCCCGGAGCAATCTGAAACAGCAAGCCCGAGACTGCGCCAGTTAGAAGCGCAAAGGCGAAGTACTCGAGGAACGATTCATAGGGGTCGATGAATTCCGATTGGATTTCCATGCCGATTCTTGCATGGCTTTCCATCATCGACATGATCGTGCCGACGAGCCCGTCAAAGAAACTGACGATCAGATACGCACCGAACAGGACGAAGCACGCGCGTGCCAGAGCATTCCCTGTCACTGGGCGTTTCCTCTCGTGTCTGCCTAACGGATCTGCTGTTGAGCAGCGCGGCTCGCCTCCGAGCAACGCCAAGCCAACAGCGTTCGATGCCAGAAGGCTACCACGCCGCTAACGCCCAGGTGTGACGCGTCTGTCTCCAACAGCTTGTTAGGCGGCGGCGTACCTTGAGAGATAGCGGCGGGCCAGCTTCCGCACCCAGGTCTGTTCGTGCCGAGTAAGCGGCCAGACCTGGGCGGCGAAGTCGCCGACCCTCATCTTGAGGAGCGTGTCGAGAACATGCCCATCGACGTCCGGGTCGGCGAGGTACTCAACAAGCGCTGGTGCCTGCTGACGCGCGGCGGTGAAGCCAAGGGCCATGACCCACGACTGACGCCCACGACGCAAGTGCCGCCGGGTCGCAACTTCGAGCACTGTAAGTTGAAGTTGCGGATCGCGCTTCCAGCTCCGGTTGTGGGAGAAAGCCTGCCGTGCCTGTTCACCGAATGCCCAAGCTTCGTGTTCGAACTGGTACCACTTGGGTTGGCCATAGCCCGGGTCAATTTCCTGGTCGGGCGGGATCGTGTTGGGGCTGAGGGCCAGTGTGTTTCTGCAAAGTTCAACGAGGTCAGATTTCTCCGTGATCTCGCCGTGCACAAGCTGTCCGCCTAACGGATCTGCTGTTGAGCAGCGCGGCTCGCCTCCGAGCAACGCTGCCCAGCAAGGTAACTACGCAAAGCAGCGTAGCAGTTCGCGCGCGCCCAGATGTGACGCGTCTGTCTCCAACAGCTTGTTAGGCGGCGGCCTAGTGCTTACTGATGAAGATCCGATGTCTCGAATCTAACCGGGGCTCCCGCTCCACCAGCATGTGAACGTAGGGAATGCTGGTGACATGGCTGAAATACAACTGATACACCTCGATCGGCTCAGGGGCGTACCACGCCCGGATAGGATGCGCCTTTCGACGCTCGATGAACCGGTCGGCTTCAACCTGGCGAAGATGAAGTGCCGTCGACTGCTCCTCGACCCACGATCGAGGTGCCAGCAGCTCGAACTCCCAATCGTCCGTGGTTACAACACCTGGACGCCACGCGTAGTCGACCACCACCGAGTTGAGGACTTCGACGTCCGTGGGGGGCACCGTGCCGAAGGCGCGCCGGTAGTTCTCCTGGTGGTCGGCCTCGAGGTACGATCTCGGCGTCGCAGTTGGGTAGGACTGGCAGCCAGCCACGAGAAGGCAAAGCGCTGAGGCGAACATTGCAATCCATCTATTCACCGCGCTGTCCGCCTAACGGATCTGCTGTTGAGCGGCGCGGCCCGCCGTGGCGCTCGCTCTTCAGCACGCGAACTACGCAGGCGAGCGTAGCAGTTCGCGCACGCCCAGATGTGGCGTGTCCGTCTCCAACAGCTTGTTAGGCGGCGTGACGCGAACCTCATCGGTTCGAGAGCGCGGCTTCGATGTCCTTGCGCCCGTATCCAGTATCGCGGTCGAACTTCTGGTCTTTGGCCAAGAATTCCCAGTAGACGTTACGCGCAGTTCGGTCAGCTTCGCGCAACGCGGCGCCACAAGTCGGTGCGGGTTCAAGTCGGCGAAGAGCTTCGTCGATCGCTGACCGTGTTGCCCGCGCATTCTCGAGGTGTTGGTTCTCATGGGATTCGGCGGCGTTGATAAACGCCTCCCACCAACCTCTCAAGTCAGACGATATGTGCTTCGGAGCCACCCATTTGGGCAGTGTGATCTTTGAATTGAGTATCACCGTGATATGTGCGAGCTCGCATCCGTGAGATCGTCGCCACGGAACGTACACCCAGCGAACACACCATTCGGTGAGGGCGTAGGCGAGTACTCCGTTCGAACCTGAGAGTGGAGAGCGATCCAGGCTTGACTCAAGTGCCTCGTAGCTATCGCCGGACACCTCGTAGTAGTCAACTGAGTGGCCAGCACGAACATTCGGTGGACATACCGTCGCGTTCGCAACTCCGGGGAGTAATGCGGACAGAACCAACACGAGTAGTCGTACGCGCGTCACGGACTCATGCCGCCTAACGGATCTGCTGTTGAGCAGCGCGGCTCGCCTCCGAGCAGCGCAGCCCAGCAAAGTATCTACGCAAAGCAGCGTAGCAGTTCGCACGCGCCCAGATGTGACGCGTCTGTCTCCAACAGCTTGTTAGGCGGCGACGCATTCAAATAGCAGGCTTACCAGAGCGAGTGTTCTCTAGAGAGCTTCAGATCGGGTAGCAAGAGAACGAACCCGACCAGGAAAAGAGTGAGGCCGAACGAAGCGTAGGATTCACCCGCAACACGAAACGACTGGGCGAACAATTGCGCGACGGACTTCAGGAGTACGGCTGCGAAGACGCACCCGAGTCCTAAGCGCGCGCGAACTGACGCGGACCTCGCACTACCGGCGCCAAGAAGCACCAGTACGGCACCCGCTAGTGATAGAAGCGCGCCGGTCCCGTTGAGCAGAGCCTCAAGCATGCCAGACTCCGAGTTGTCCGCCTAACGGATCTGCTGTTGAGCGGCGCGGCCCGCCGCGGCGCTCGCCCTTCAGCACGTGAACTACGCAAGGCAGCGTAGCAGTTCAAATACGCCCAAATGTGGCCGTGTCCGTCTCCAACAGCTTGCTAGGCGGCGGCGATGCGTGCGCCCAAGACTGGTGCTGCGAGGCGCTTGTAGATCCCGAAACCGTTGGACGGCGGCAAGTCGTACTCGAACTCACCCGGTAGCTCCGGGTTCAGATACGGAAACTTGATGCACTTGCGAGCCTTGTGCAGTCGGAGGCTGTCGCGGTAGTGCCAGAATACCTCTTGAAAGCGGGCCTTTTCGCGGATCAGTTCAATGTCGAGGGGAGGCAATGGTCGCTTGGGCTCGGCGTCTTTGAAACGCGCTTTCAGATCTAGTTCGACTTGAGTGGCTGTTCGCCCAACTACCTGAACCTCGGGCAGCCCAATCAGTTCGAGTGCCTCCAGCTTTTCGACGCGCTGCATATGCACTGGGCGCCACTCCCAGTCGGGGCACTCGGCAAAGCGCGAGCGGACTACGACGTAGTCGCCCTGCTGAAAGCGCGGGGTCTGGGCCGCAGCGGCGGAATCGGCCGCCACAACCAGAGTGATCCACAAGAGCGCGAGCGGGAGCACGAGCTGTCCGCCTAACGGATCTGCTGTTGAGCGGCGCGGCTCGCCTCCGAGCAGCGCCAGGCCACCAGCGTTCGACGCCAGAAGGCTAGCACTCCGCCGACGCCCAGATGTGACGCGTCTGTCTCCAACAGCTTGTTAGGCGGCGCGTGTGCGAGGGTTCGCACCACAGGACGTGCATTGAGGCGCGAGCAGGCGTTGAGAGAGCCGAAGGCCACGCAATGCGCTTCGACAACTAGGACACCGGAAGGCCAATGAGATCGCAAGGCAGACGAACCAGCACGTGACCCATGCAATCGTGAACCAAACGCTGAACGCCGACGGAGTCGCGAATAGCCAGAGCCCCGCCACAGGTAGGTACAGCGTCGGGAGCAGCACCAAGCAGAGATTCGCCATGAGTATGCGAGCAAAGGGCCGTGCTTCTGGCGCCATGATGCGGGGCGCAATGATGGCGAACTAGGCGATACCGATTGTGAGGAGCAGTGCCCCACCCAGCTTGCTTGATGGACCGGGCAACAACATTGCCAAGCCGTCGGCGAGCGCCACGACACCAAAGGCCGATACGCCAATGATCACTTGCCCACGGCGCATCTACTCTCCGTGTCCGCCTAACGGATTGGCTGTTGAGCGGCGCGGCCTGCCGCGGCGCTCGCTCTTCAGCACGTGAACTACGCAAGGGAGCGTAGCAGTTGGCGTACGCCCTGATGTGGCCGTGTCCGGCTCCAACAGCTTGTTAGGCGGCGACCCTACGCATCAGTTTCCTCAGGGTAGAATGCAAAGCCCTGTTGAGAGGGAAGCTTCGCGGTTTGTGGATCGAGCTCGACAATCTGTTCGGCGTAGATCATCGGGGGATCCTCGGGATCGTTTAGAACCCTGGGCATTCGCGAGTCTTCTCGCACAAGCTGGACTGCTGAGGTTTCCGCTTCTTCCGCTGAGGGCTCGCGGACATACTGATTGAGGTAGAAGCCCATTCGGCGGGGCTCGCCATCCACTTCGAGCCAGAAGTTTGATCCATTGAGCCGAACTTCAAAGACAGGCACCGGGCGTTGTCCGCCTAACGGATTGGCTGTTGAGCAGCGCGGCTCGCCTCCGAGCAACGCTGAGCCAACAGCTGTCAATGCCAGAAGGCTACCACGTCGACAACGCCCAGCTGTGACGCGTCTGTCTCCAACAGCTTGTTAGGCTGCGAGCGCGTCAGGAGGGTGGGCACTGAAGAAACCCAGACAGAGAGGTTTCCCACGCGGCTTCCGGGTCGAATCCTGCCACCAAACCATCAGGGGTGGGATTGCCAACGAAAGCGCCCATGCCGTGAGCAATCATGTAGCGAGGGTCATATGTAGGGTGACCCACTTTTCGGACCGCCGAGCATATCTCGGACATGCGCTTGGGATCTTCGAACGCGTTTTGAAGCGCCGTTTGAAACGCCCCTACTTTGATCTCATCGATGTCGGCGAACGCCCGCATCGTGAGAACCTGAAACGCTTGATGAGCAGTTCGGTCGGACACTCTCAGCGTATCGAAACGACCAAACGCGGAAGCGGCAGCATACATCTCGATTGCACGTGCAAACGCGCCGGCTTCGACGCATTTGCTTATGCCCGGAAAGATGTCGGCTGGAGTATGCGCTCGAGTGAGTGAGGAAAGAGGGACGCAGGCAACCGGGCGAGTACTCTTCAGGTTTCCCTCCGACTCGTAGTTCACGATTGATTCTTCCGCGAACGACGGCTTGGCAAAGAACAGCGCCAGGACCAGAATCAATAGTCGCCGCATGCCGAGCGCCTCGCTGCCTAACGGATCTGCTGTTGAGCAGCGCGGCTCGCCTCCGAGCAAAGCCAGGCCAACAGCTGTCAATGCCGGAAGGCTACCACGCCGCTGACGCCCAGGTGTGACGCGTCTGTCTCCAACAGCTTGTTAGGCGGCGGCGTGTCCGCGTCCGCTACCCGCAGGAACCCGAAACCGCGAAGCCACTTTCACAGAGGCGGGACGACAGCCGCTCGCGAACAACTCGTACGTCGGGTGATTCTGTGATCGCGGGAAACGCGACGCTCAGCAACTGAACCTGACTGGTTGGGACGTCAACGACAACAGCGAGGTAGTCGTAAGAGCCTCGCTCGAAGGTAACTGGGGACACCCTGTCGTACCAACGGAGAATGCGGAGGCCCTGCTCACGGAAGTGCGCGACAACTTCCGGGGAGGGTTGAGACCGGACGAGCCCCCCGTGAAGTTGCGTTGTGTCGAATTCGGCAAGAACCTGTTCAATGCGTGCGGTGGCCGAGCTCTCGTGGATTGGAAACGCCTTACGATAGGCTGGATCGCAGCCGACGAGGGCCAACGACAACAGAAGCGGACCTAGCCATCGGCATGCACGCAAGCTGTCCGCCTAACGGATCTGCTGTTGAGCAGCGCGGCTCGCCGCCGAGCAACGCCAGGCCAACAGCTTTCAATGCCAGAAGGCTACCACGTCGCCAACGCCCAGATGTGACGCGTCTGTCTCCAACAGCTTGTTAGGCGGCGCGCGAGCTATGTGGTCTCAAGGTGTCGAGCGAGAACTGCGGGTACCCAGAGGTTTTGGGCCGAGTATTGCAGTGTTGCGCCAGGCCCCATGCATGAGACCAAGAACCGACAACGCCGCGGTGCATCGGCTACGTCGGGGTCATCGAATACTTCGACGACGACTCCAATGTCGTAGAGACGCCAGTCAGCCTCTGCGCCGTCTTGTGACATGGGGTGGAAAACCGGAATGCCAACCCAATGTCGTTCGGACAACGTGGTGAGTGGCACAAGGTCTGGAACGGGTTCGGGGATATGGACCGGCAGATCTTCGAGGAAGCCGTGTTTTTCTGCGGCATCTGCAACGTCGCCGCATGTGAACCCAGCGTCTTGGCCGGTTCCCACACGGCAGAATGGGCAGCTGGACCCGTCATCGCGAGATGCCCATTGTTCGCGGCAGTCGGGAACGGAGCAGCGAAGTACGGTGAGATTCCGCCAGTTCTGTTCGCGAAACTCTTCCACCGTGTCCGCCTAACGGATTGGCTGTTGAGCGGCGCGGCCCGCCGCGGCGCTCGCCCTCCAGCACGTGAACTACGCAAGGGAGCGTAGCAGTTCGCGTACGCCCCAATGTGGCCGCGTCCGTCTCCAACAGCTTGTTAGGCGGCGTCGGAGCTGGCCCAGCACACGACGTTGGCATGCGACCAGTCGTTGCGAGAGCGCGCCTCTGGGTTCCGATACACGACTCGCGTCGGGTGCCGAATCGTTACTTCGCCAGATGTGTGGCGAATAAAGACTCCGTGGACAGCTACCCATTTTCCCATGCAATCGGAGAGAGTGAGGCTGCCATCGGGAGTGGGATCAGAGACGCGGATAGCGGAACTCGTATCGAAAGCTGCTGCATGCTCCGACGTAAGAAACAGGAGCGGCGAGCCGTCGTGGCTCAGGAACCCTTCGACGATGACCTGCTGGCCTGACGAGAACAGGTCAGGACGAACCACCAAAGCGACCAGCGGAAGGATCAGTGGGGAATGCACCAACGGTTGGGGAGATGGTGTGCGGCATGCGACCTGCCCCAAACAGATGACCAGAACTGCGAGCCACCCGGCTGACACCCCAAACCGTTTCATCTCGAGATGTCCGCCTAACGGATCGGCTGTTGAGCGGCGCGGCCCGCCGCGGCGCTCGCCCTTCAGCACGTGAACTACGCAAGGGAGCGTAGCAGTTGGCATACGCCCCAGTGTGGCCGTGTCCGGCTCCAACAGCTTGTTAGGCGGCGGCGCGCCACTAGGATGCGATACCCACGCGCGCCCGAGGACCGCGAGCTAGAAACCGCTCTGGATGCGGTGACCGATGAACAGAATGAGACCCAAACCGACGAGCAACAGGAGTGCGTTACGAAACGCGGGATAGGAATGCCGCTCGCGAACCGCGATTTCAGCCTGATCGGTCTCGGGAGGGGTGGTGGGCCAACCGGAACGGCGCCAGCTGTGGGAACAAGCCCTGCATACCCACGCACGGCGCCACAGGATGATCGGGAGAGACACCAGAAGCGAAGCAGCACCCGCTACTCGCTGAACCCTAGAGCGACCGATTTCGGTGGACCCACAGTTCGGACACCGCTCCACGGATGAGTCTGTGGTGGCGCCTTCGCTCGTGGCGCCTTGCCCGAGGAGTTCACGGGCGGCGGGAGCGTCTGCAGCGGCCACCTGGACCTTGACGCCACCGATCGCCGCCGAATAGAGCCACTGCATACCGACGAGGTACTGGTCGACTACGTAGGCAGGAATGCCTTCGCTCTCGAGGTGCACTCGAATCAGCTCGGCGTCAACGACGTCCCGACATGCGGCCACTGTGACGAGAGCCATCCGATCGCTGTCCGCCTAACGGATCTGCTGTTGAGCGGCGCGGCTCGCCTCCGAGCAGCGCTGCCCAGCAAGGTAACTACGCAAAGCAGCGTAGCAGTTCGCGTACGCCCAGATGTGACGCGTCTGGCTCCAACAGCTTGTTAGGCGGCGGCGTGTTGGATCCAAGGACGATCGTCTAGCTGGTCGGACAGCTGCTGGAGCACGAAACGAACGTCGAAGAGGAGTGCTCGTCGGCCGACGTATCCGATGGCAAGTGGGATCGGCGAGAGCACTACCAGCGCCGGGTACGAGAGAAGTGAAAACACTGCGGCTACGACCGACAGAGCAGCGCCCAGCAGGACGAGCAGCTGAGGAAGATTGGATGGTGCACCACCGAAGTGAAAGTTGATTCGGACCAAGCTCCCGCTGCCCACTTCGAGAACACTGCCTTTGCCGATGACACCGAAGGAGTTCATGCCGGCGGATAGACTTGCTTGGAACTCGGGCTGCGACAGATAGACGTAAACGCGGCCCAGAGACGACGATCGCACCTCGTTACTTGCGTAGCTGAGAGGCGGCTCACGAAGCACAGAAAGGCGCGAGAACACTTCGTCAGGATCGAGGTCGCTTTCGAGCACGTACTCCAGATTCACAGAGTCAAAAGCCTCGCAAGCTGTCCGCCTAACGGATCTGCTGTTGAGCGGCGCGGCCTGCCGCGGCGCTCGCCCTTCAGCACGTGAACTACGCAAGAGAGAGTAGCAGTTCGCATACGCCCAGATGTAGCCGTGTCCGTCTCCAACAGCTTGCTAGGCGGCAGCGCTAGTATGGGCGACAAGGAGGGATTGCGATGAGTGCGGACTGGGACACCTTTGTTAAGGCATGGGCTCTAGTTGGCCCGATACTCACCGCCGCCACGGCCCAGATATGGACCAGAAGGTCTGCTTTGCAAGATCGCGAGTTCGAGCGCAGCCAAGAGGAATCGAGAGAGCGACGCGCTGCCGAGAGCAACAGACTCGAGTGGGAAAGGGACGTAGGTCTCCGCGAAAAGGCTGAGAAGAAGGACGCTTATGCCGCGTTCATGTCGAGCACCCACGAGTATGTGCGGAAGCAAAGCGAAGCGATCGACAACGTGAATCGGGCGGCAGCCGCGAGTGAGGCAAACGACGATATGGTGCGCAGTTGCCAGCTCGTAGTTCTCTTGGGTCCTGCCCACGTGGCAGAAGCGGCAATTGACTTCTGGAACTGTACGCTTGAGGTTCCAAAGTCGTTCAACGTACCGTCAACTAGTGACGACGAAACGAAGCAAGCCGCCTACCGAGCGGCTCGTGCAAAGTTCAATCAGGCCGCCCGAACCGATCTTCACGGAGTCACGGACCTGTCCGCCTAACGGATTGGCTGTTGAGCAGCGCGGCTCGCCTCCGAGCAACGCCAAGCCAACAGCGTTCGACGCAAGAAGGCTACCACGACGCTAACGCCCAGATGCGACGCGTCTGTCTCCAACAGCGTGTTAGGCAGCGCCCTTGTCGGACTTCTTTGATGCCAGGTAGGCGCGCAACGCCTTGTTGACTGCCTTGTTGTCGGGGAACTCGGCCGCAACGTCTGGGTCGAGAATGACGACGTTGGAGCCCTTGGCGAGACGGTCGGCGTACCGGCCCACTTCGCCTTGCGAGAAGTCGTACTCTTCGCGGAGTTCGTCGGGGTCCTTCGGGTTACTGCTCATAGTCTTTGCGTTCGTGGCGCGTCGCAAGGCGCGCAGTAATGAGTCTGATTCGATTGCCTCGGTCGGCATGACCTACAACGACCAGCCGACCTTGGAAGGTTAGCCCAAGCAGGATGTACCGCTGTTCATCGTCGGAATGGTCATTGTCGGCGACTGTACGCGACAAGGGGTCGAAAAAGGCGGTAGACGCCTCGTCGAATGAAACTCCGTGTTTCTCGAGGTTGAAGGCGGCCTTCTCAGAGTCCCACTCGAACGTAACGGACAATTTCTTGGTGTCTGCCTAACGGATCTGCTGTTGAGCGGCGCGGCTCGCCTCCGAGCAGCGCCAGGCCAACAGCTGTCAATGCCAGAAGCCTACCACGCTGCTGACGCCCAGGTGTGACGCGTCTGTCTCTAACAGCTTGTTAGGCGGCGCCCGAACTCAAAGCGGTGTCAGCGAACAACGCAGGACTGTGCTCTCTGCCCGAAACTACATCGTCTTACGAGCTCAGCCGCGAATAAGCAGAATTATCTTCATAGTTACGGACCATATGGCGATCGAATTGACTGTGCCGATGACGAGACGCCACCTTCTTGGTGAATCGAGATCGTGCATGGCCGCCCACCACGAAAGGCCGACCAGTCCTGCGCACGCCAATCCGACTCCGACTCGGGGACCAACCAGGTCCGTGCAACGAGCATCAGGCGCGTCAATGCACCGGCAGGCGAGCAGGAGCATGAACGCGATCATCAATGTAGTTGCGGTAAGAACGCTGGGGGCAGATTTTGCAACCCAGCGACGAATTGAGTCAGGTGTCGCGACACCGAACGGAGGGTCCAACGAGTGTCCGCTTAACGGATCTGCTGTTGAGCGGCGCGGCCCGCCGCGGCGCTCGCCCTTCAGCACGTAAACTACGCAAGGGAGCGTAGCAGTTCGCATACGCCCCAATGTGGCCGCGTCCGTCTCCAACAGCTTGTTAGGCGGCGCGAGCATGCGGGAGTGTACTGCGCCCGACCACAGCACCCACCAGTGCACCGAGCGGATTGGCTGCGACTAGGAGTGCGAGCTCGATATCTGACGGAAACTCGGACAAGACGAACGTGCCCAGCCAGCCGAATACCGTTGCGGCTAGCGCAAGTATAGCCAGGCTTCCTGCGTTCAACGTTGTGGGCCGAAGGACGACTACGAAGAGAACCCCGCCGACAAGATTCTGAAGAAGGTAGTGAAGGAGGTTAAGCGCGACGTCTGTATCGCCGTGCCCGATCTTCCCGAACAGGAAGAGAAGAGCCGGGCCGAGCAGCAATGCCGCCACGATTCTTCCGAAGAACCACGCAGCCAATGCAAGAACAACGCGTGGCATAGCGTCGGTGTCCGCCTAACGGATTGGCTGTTGAGCGGCGCGGCCCGCCGCGGCGCTCGCCCTTCAGCACGTGAACTACGCAAGGGAGCGTAGCAGTTCGCATGCGCCCCAATGTGGCCGTGTCC
>JANQEO010000160.1 GCA_028278325.1 Candidatus Binatia bacterium | reverse complement strand
ATCTTGATCCCGAATGTCTTGTCGATGGCGAAAACGATGTCGAGAAAGTCGAGGCTGTCGATTTCAAGATCGTTGATCGCGTGGCTGTCAGGGGTGATCTCTTCAAGGGGAACCTCACCCGTGTCCGCGACGATCTCCGCAACGCTCTGGAATGTGGATGACATAGCGCCAAGTACCTCCGTTCTTCTTCATTCTCGGCCCCGCCGAAGGGTGCCGTATGTCCGAAGAGCGGACTGAACCCGCGCCTCCGATGAGGTCCGTGTGTAGGCCGATTTGGCGCCTGAAAAGGTGATCTAGGTCACAACACCCCGATTCGGAACGGTCTACTGAATGCCGCCCAGTCGAATCGTTCACAGACCAGACAGGGAGTGCCAATCATGCGGCGCACGCACGAAATCTCGAACAGCAGCTTCAGCGGTCCGGAAGGAGGAACGGAGCATTTCATTGCGATGGATGCGCCGCCGGATGGGAGCTTCGAAGAGCAGATCGCGGTTTTGAATACGCGTTACCGGGACGCCGTCGGCGCGCTGGGGCTCGAACCGGAGACGGCGATTTTCCGACGCCTGTTCGTCAGCGACGTCATGAATCAGGCATCGCGAATCGTCCGATCACACCTCGTATCCGAGCCGTCCGAAGGACCGGTCGCAGTCTCGATCGTACAACAGCCGCCCATGACCGGAGCAAAAATCTCCCTGCTCGCCTATCACCTGGAAAGTGACACGCCGGTCAGGAAAGACCGCCTCTCCAGAAATCACATCGTGGTCGAGAAAAACGGCTTGCGGCATCTCTGGAGCACGCGGCTGTGCGCCAGCGACGATACCGGCGACTATTCCGCCGAGCACCAGACGCGCCAGGTTTTCGACGACCTGATCGGCACGCTCAAGGGCGAGGGCGGGACGCTCCGGGACGACTGCATGCGCACCTGGATCTACGTCAAGGACGTCGATGTCTTCTACCAGCCGATGGTGGACAGCCGGCGCGAGCTGTTCGCCCGTCACGGCATGAACGGCACATCACACTACATCGCCAGTACCGGCATCGAGGGGGCCTGCGCGCACCAGCACGATCTCGTCGCCATGGATGCCTACTCGGTCCTGGGTCTCGCGCCGGGACAAGTCTCCTATCTCAACGACTTCGAACGGCTCAACCTGACGCGGGAGTACAACGTGACGTTCGAGCGCGGCACTCGTGTCGCCTACCGGGACCGCGCGCACTACTTTATTTCGGGCACGGCCAGCATCGACCGGCACGGCGAGGTCGTTCACAAGGGCGACGTCATGTGCCAGCTCGACCGCGCACTCGGCAATGTCGACGCGCTGCTTGCCTCCGGCGGGGCCACTCTCAAGGACATGAAATACCTGATCGTCTATCTGCGCGATCCCACCGACCACGCCCGTGTCGTCAGCTATCTCGACACCCACTTCGCCGATTTGCCCGTGTTCATTGTCGAAGGGGCGGTCTGCCGTCCCGAGTGGTTGATCGAGGTGGAAGGCGTGGGCGTCGCCGCGCATCGCCAACCGGACCTGCCGGCCTTCTAGCCGAGAATCTCAAAACAAAGGAGCATTTCGAGATGGACCACACCGATACGCCGTTCCTCATGCTGGACGAAGACGCCATCGCGGCCTGCCAGCTCAATCGCGATCCCTATGACTACGCCTTCGTCGATCAGGCGTTGCCGCTTTCCCGCAGAGACGAGGTGCTGGCGGAGGCACCGGAGATTCCCTGGCGCGGCAGCTACGCCATGAGACAGCTCGACTACGGCCCCTCCTTCGACAATATCCTGACTGACCTGCACAGCGACCGCTTCCGGCGCATGGTCGAAGAGAAACTGGAGATTGACCTCGAAGGTTGTCCGTCGAGCATCGTGATGATGGGCAATACGACCGGAGCCTATAACGAGGGCTACGCGCACCCGGACTCGAAGCACAAGATCGCGACCGTGATCCTGGGGTTCAGCGAGGCATGGCCCTATGAGCGGGGCAAGTTC
>JANQEO010000154.1 GCA_028278325.1 Candidatus Binatia bacterium | reverse complement strand
CGAGACGGTGCCTTCGTTGGCCTCGCGCTTGCCCACGACCAGGAGCACCGGGACTTTGGCCAGGCTGTGCTCACGGATCTTGTAGCCGATCTTCTCGTTTCTCAGATCGGTCTCGATCCGGAGGCCAAGAGACGTGAGTTGCGCGGCCACCTCGTTGGCATAGGAATCGCCGTCGGAGGTGATCGTCGCGACGACGGCCTGGACCGGCGCCAGCCAAAGCGGAAGCTTGCCTGCATAGTGTTCCAGCAGAATGCCAGCGAACCGCTCAAGCGAGCCGAACAGAGCCCGGTGCAGCATCACGGGGGGGTGCTTCTCGCCATCAGCGCCGACGTAGAAGGCGCCAAGCCGCTCAGGCAGAGTAAGGTCAACCTGCAGCGTGCCGCACTGCCAGTCGCGGCCAATGGCGTCCCGCAGAACGAACTCAAGCTTCGGTCCGTAGAACGCGCCTTCGCCGGGATTGGTCGTATAGGCAAGGCCGGTCGCCTCGACCGCCGCCTTCAGCGCTGCTTCGGACTTGTCCCAGATCGCATCCGAGCCGATTCGCTTGGCCGGGCGGTCGGAGAACTTGATCCGCACGTCGTCGAAACCGAAATCGCGATAGATGTTCAGGATGAGTTGACAAACGATTCGGCATTCCTGGGTGATCTGCTCTTCGGTGCAGAAGATATGAGCGTCATCCTGGGTGAAGGCGCGCACGCGCATGAGGCCGTGCAGGGCGCCCGACGGCTCGAACCGGTGAACCTTGCCGAATTCGGCGATTCGCAGGGGTAGATCGCGATAGCTCTTGGTCCCCTGCTTGTAGACCTGGACCCCGCCGGGGCAGTTCATAGGCTTCAGAGCAAAGACGCGCTCCTCTTTCGCCTCGGTGGTGAACATGTTCTCACCGAACTTCTCCCAGTGTCCGGACCGTTCCCAAAGACTCCGCTCCATGATGTCCGGCGTGTTGATCTCGACGTAGCCGGCCCTGGTCTGACGGTGGCGCATGTAGTCGATGAGGGTCTGGAACAGCGTCCAGCCCTTGGGGTGCCAGAAAACGGCGCCCGGCGCTTCCTCCTGGAAGTGGAACAGGTCCATCTCCCGGCCGAGCTTTCGGTGGTCGCGCCTTTCCGCCTCCTCAAGCTGATGCAGATGGGCGTCGAGTTCGGCCTGCTCGCGCCATGCCGTCCCATAGATGCGCTGCAGCATGGGATTGCGGTGGTCGCCGCGCCAATAGGCGCCAGCGACCTTCATCAGCTTGAACGCCGTGCCCAGCCTGCCGGTGGAGGGCAGATGCGGTCCGCGGCAGAGGTCGCGGAACTGGCCTTGGCGATAGACGCTTAGGGTCTCGCCATCCGGGATGGCGGCGATGATTTCCGCCTTGTAGCGCTCGCCCTTGGCTTCGAAGTAGCGGATTGCGTCGTCCCGCTGCCAGACTTCCCGGGAGATCGGCTCGTCGCGTGCCACGATCTCGCACATGCGCGCCTCGATGGCCCCCAGATCCTCCGGCGTGAACGGCTGGTCACGGGCAAAATCGTAGTAGAAGCCATTCTCGATCGCGGGACCGATCGTGACCTGCGTGTCGGGATAGAGCTCCTTGACCGCTTCGGCCATGACGTGGGCGGCGTCATGCCGGAGCAACTCCAGGGCCTCGGGGTGATCGCGGGGGATGATTTCGACCTGCGAATCGTGATCGATCAGGGTGGTGAGGTCACACAATGCGCCATCGATCCTGGCCGCCAACGCTGTCTCGGCAACCGCTTCACCAAGTCGCGCCGCGATTTGGAGAGCCCGGACCGGCTCGTCATACTTCTGGATGCTGGCCGGCAAGGTGATCGTGATCATGGGAAAACCCTTGGAATGAGAAAACGCGGCCGCTCAACGGGGACCGGATCATCGCCGGCACCGCCCCACGGATGGCAGCGGAGCAACCGCTTTGCGGTGAACCAGCAGCCCCAGAGAACCCCGTGGCGTTGGAGGGCTTCGATCGCGTAGGCCGAGCAACTTGGCGAGAAGCGACAGCAAGGGCCGAGCAATGGGGAAAGCAGGTACTGATAGGCCCGGACGAGACCGATCAGAACCAAGGATGGGAAGCGCATAGGGCTCAGCCAATTCATGCGTGCACCTCCTGGTCGAAGGCCACGGACAGGGATTGCCGCCCCGTCACGGAGGCATTCGGCGACTCCAGTTGGTCAATGCGCGGGATCGATCCGGCCAGCCGCAGTATCTGCTGGTTGTAGAGGTCGAAACCCGTCATGCGACCTCGCCAGCCTGGTGGCCCGAACCGTGGGCGTGGATGCGCGCAAGCATGAGGAAGAGACCGTTTGCTCGATGTGGCGAAAGATGCTCGGCGAGACCGATCTCCTCGATGAACACGGGTGTGGCAGCCAGGATCTCGTCGGGCGTGCGTCCCGAATAGATCTTGAGCAGCAAGGCGATGAGCCCGGCGACAATGGCTGAGTCACTTGTCGCCTCGAAAAAGAGCTTGCCGTTCCGATCCTCAGCGACGAGCCAGACTCCGGCCTGACAGCCATGGAGCCGGTTGGCCTCGATCCGCTTCGTCTCCGGGAATGGAGGCAGCCGGCGCCCCAGTTCGATGAGATACTGGTAGCGCTCAGTCCAATCTTCGAGATACCGAAAGCTGTCCACGATGGACCGCTGGGCATCCGCCACCGTCTCGGTCGGTGCCGCCCTCGCTTGTAGAGGGGCCCCCATCTAACCGGTCCTCCGCCAGGCCGAGCCGTCGGCGCGATCCTCGACGGCAACGCCAAGCGAAGCGAGCTCAGCACGGATCCGATCCGCGGTGGCGTAGTCTCGCGCTGATCGTGCGACCCACCGTTCCTCAACCAGACGCTGGATCCCCGCCATCTCTCCGTCTTCTCCGGTGGGCTGTCCGAACCAGGCTGCCGGCTCCTGTTGCAACAGGCCCAGCAAGCCGCCGGCGTCGCGCAAGGCCGCCTTGTGGGCAGCACGGTCCGCCGCCGTCGTCGCCAGGCGCGCCGCCTTCGCCAATCGGAAGAGTTCAGCGGTAGCTCCTGGGAAGTTCAGGTCGTCCTCAAGGGCCGCCTCGAACGCGTCGAGCAGACCGGGCACACAGGAAACGTCGGGCAGATCGCCGAGATCGCGGAGCACGCCGTATAGGCGATCAAGACCACGCCTCGCCTGAGCGAGTC
>JANQEO010000152.1 GCA_028278325.1 Candidatus Binatia bacterium | reverse complement strand
CGGTCGAGACCCTTCTCTCGTGTAAGCTGCTCGATGGCCCGCTTTAGATCTATCTCCATAGCTCAGTTCCTAGCTCAGTCTCTGCGTTTGGCCTTGCCCGGCTTCGCCTTGGTCTCGAACTCGTATTCGAAGTTGGCTTTGTCGACCTCGGCCAGGCCGATGCGGAACCTCTCTCCGTCATCACACAACAACTCGATGATCTCGTCCTCGAAACTATCCAGCCTGCCGATGAAGTTCTTTCGTCCCTGCATGTCCGTCTTCGTTCGCACCCGTATCTTGCCGCCGAGCACCTTCTTGAAGTGCTCCGGCCGCCTCAGCGGCCTGTTCAGCCCCGGCGACGACACCTCCAGGTTGTAATTCCCGGACACGGCGTCATGCGCCTCCAGAAGGTCACCCAGAGTGCGGCTTACCGCCTCACAGTCGTCAACCGTCACGAGGCGACCCTCCTCCTGGCTGTCTAAGTAAACGCGAACCGTTCGATGCGACGGCCCGCCGCTGAACTCAATCTCTAGGACTTCCAGGCCCGACTCGGCGGCTACCGGCTCCGCCAACGTCCATACCTTGGACCTGCTGGATCCCAACTCTGGTCTGCCCTCCAGAGAGATTGCCTATGCCAACGCGCATAAAAAAGGGCGGGCTCCTCAGGGCCCACCCAGCACCATCGCCCCGAATATCCGGCTTTTCCTACCACAACCACCCTGGCTCCGCAAGGTAACAAGGCAGCATCGGGGCACTATCCGGAAGGGCTGGGCTCAGACCATGGACGCGATTTCGTCTGCGTACTTTTCTGCGATGACCCGGCGCTTGATCTTGAGGCTGGGCGTGAGTTCTCCGGTCTCTGTGGAGAACTCGGTGGGAAGAATCCGAAAGTATTTGACGGACTCGAACGACGCTAGCTTGGTGTTGACCTCCTGGACCTCACGGTCGACGGTGCTCACCACTTCTTCGTTTGCCACCAGTTCGGAGACTTCGTCCGACCCCAACCCCTTGTGGCGGGCCCACTGGCGCAGTTCGTCGGCATCGAGGGTAAGCAGCGCCACGCAATACTTGAGACGGTCGCCGATGAGCACGGCCTGGCTGATGAGCGGCTTGGCCTTGAGCATGTTCTCGATCTTGGCCGGCGCCACGTACTTGCCACCGGAGGTCTTGATGAGCTCCTTCTTGCGATCCGTGATCTTGAGGATGTCGTCCTCGAGTTCGCCGATGTCGCCGGTATGGAACCAACCCTCGGGATCCCAGGCCTCGGCGGTCTCTTTGGGCCTGTTGTAGTACCCCGACGCCACGTTGGGGCCCTTGGCCAGTATCTCCCCGTCCTCTGCAATCTTGAGGGTGATCCCCGGCAGAGCGGCCCCCACCGTCCCGATCCGCACCTGGCCGGGACGGTTGCATGTCAGGATGGGCGTTGTCTCGGTGAGGCCGTAGCCCTCCAGAACCGGCAGCCCCACCGCGTGGAAGAACTCGGCGATCTCCGGTGACAAAGGAGCGCCACCCGACATCAGGTACTTGATCCTGCCCCCCAGCCTTTGATGAACCTTGTCGAAAACCAGCGCGTGAGCCAGAGTATCGGCGGCGCGCACCAGCATAGGAGGCTCTTCACCCCGGTTCAGATAGGCGGCGCGCTCCCCACCAACACCGACAGCCCAGTCGAATACCACGCCCTGGACCAAGCCTGCCGACTCCCGGGTGCCCATCACCGCCGCGAAGAGCTTCTCGTAGATGCGCGGAACCGACGGGAGCAAGTGCGGCCTGGCAAGGGCGATGTCATCGACGAGCGTATCTATGCTCTCGGCGTAAGCCGTGACCGTGCCGATGAGGATGCCTAGATACTCGAGCATCCGGCCGAAGGAATGCGCCAGAGGAAGGAAGGAAAAATCTACGTCTCCGCGAAGAGCCACGCCCAGATCGTCGAGAGCCCGGATGGCCGAGAGGTGGTTGTTGTGGGTCTGCATCACACCCTTGGGCAGGCCCGTTGTGCCCGAGGTGTAGACGATCGTTGCCAGGTCGTCGGGGGAGATCCCCGCCACACGCTCCTCGATGACGGCCTGGTTCGTATCCAGGGAGGCCCGTCCACGTTCGCGCAGTTCGGATAGAGTCGTCGCCCCTTCGATGCTGCCGTCGATGATGATGACGTTCTCGACGGCGACGTCGCGACGGGTCCCGTCGAGTTCGATTCCGTCCTTGGCGACCTTGAAAATCTTCTCCGCCTGCTTGGGTGTCTCGACGACGACCGTCCTGGCACCGGAATCGAGCATGATGTAGCCGCATTCCTCGGCCAGGTTCGACGGATAGATGGGAACGGTCACGCAGCCCGCGGCAAGGGCTCCCAGGTCGACCTCCATCCACTCCGGCCGCGTAGCCGACAGGATGGCCACGCGATCGTCGACGGCCAGGCCGAGCTCGATCAAGCCCGACGCGATCTCGACTACGTTTTTACGGCACTGGGCCCAGGAGGTCTCCCGATAGGCCCCGTCGACCTTCTTCATGTACCGGGGAGAGTCGCCTCCGACGGCCGCAGCCTCCAAGAACATCGCCGGGATGTTTCTCGCTGACGCGAATTTTCCGGCCTTTTTGCCCCCCGACATCGCTAGATATGACTCACTCTTCGAGTAGCTCATGAAGTGTGGTGATGCCAACGATCTGGAAGGTCTTGCCGCCCTCGGGCAAGCTGACCCGGACCTCATCACCGACACCACGGTTGAGCATGGCCTGGCCCACTGGAGAGCTTATCGAAACCCTGCCGGGAGCCTCGTCGACTTCTTCCGGAAACACCAGTTTGTAGGTTACCGACTCCCCGCTGTCGCAGTCCTCGAGCTCTATTTCACTCCCGTAACCGACCACCTCGCGGGGAATCGACGAGAGAGTGTAGAGGGAGAGTTCACGCAGGCGCTCGTCGATCTTCGAGACCCGAGCGGTGAGCAGTCCTTGGCGCTCCTTGGCGGCGTGGTACTCGGCGTTCTCCTTGAGATCGCCGTGAGCACGGGCCTCTTCAATCTGGCGAGGGAGATCGATCGAAAGCTCGCGACGGAGCCCCGCAAGTTCTTCCTGCAACCGTTCTACGATGGGCAGCGGACGCGCCACGAGCGAGGGATACTAAAGTCGGGCGGCGCGACTGTCAAAGCTACTTCGCGGCCAGCAACTCGCGAACGAGGGCGCTGGCGGCCTTGCCGTCGTAGAGGCCGGCATGCCTGGCGCCCAGTTCCTTCATGACGGGCCCGATCGAATCGGCTCCGGTCTCGCTGACTATGGCCTCGATGGCGGCTTTGAGTTCGGCATCCGACATCTGTGCGGGCAAGAGGGAAGCCGCGAACGCAACCGCTCGCTCCTCCTCCTCGATGACCTCGGCCCTGCCGCTCTTGCGCGCGAAATCCAGAGCCTCCCCATACTGCTTGGACTCGCGTTTGAGAATGGCCGTGATGTCGGCCTCGGGCAGCTCATCGCTCTTGGTCTCGATCAGACGATTCTTGACCCCCGCCAGGACCCCCCTCAGGACCTTGATCGCGACGGTGTCGCGCTCACGCATGGACGCTTTCAATCTGTCTCTTAGTTCCTGTTCGGTCATCACTGAGATCCTTCGTCGAGCCCGGCCCCATCCGAAGCTTCGCGCTCCCGTGAAGACAAGGCATCGCCCAGCACGGCGACCAGATCGTAGGTTTCCTGGAAAGCCGCGCCGCGCGCCAGAGTCTTGTCGCGCTTGCCTTGGGCCGAGGGCCGGCGCTCGATCAGTCCGAGTTCCTGGAACCGGTTGAGCGCGTTACCGAACATCACCGTGGTCGCACCCTCCGACTTGCTCACCTCGCCGAGCTTGAGACTGGTATCGTAGGCCTTCGTCAGGGCTTCTATCGCCGTCTTCTCCGGCATGCCTTCGGGGCCCAGTTCATCACGGACGAACCGTGCTACGACCCAGTAAGCGTCGCGGAAGCAATCGAGCACGCCCGATGCTGCGGTAGCGAGCGGATGGTCGCGGCGCATCTGACCGTTCGGCTCCAGGGCGCCGACCTGTCTTGCATGATCAACGTAAGCGTCGATCAAGCCGCCGAGCTCTTCCCTGTCCGGAAGCGGGAACTCGTAGCGGAACATGTCGAGCCACCACCGCACTTCGTCCTCCAGGCGCTCGCGGGGAACCCCGCGCAGCATGCAGAAGCTCACCAGAGAAGGGATCAGGAACGCGTGAATGAGGTTGTTCTTGTAAAAGTTGAGGGCCAACCGCTTGCCCTCGGAGATGATGATGCTCTGCTCGCTACCTCGCTTGGCGGTCTCGACCAGGCCTCTTCTCTCGAGGAACCCGAGGTTTTCTCGGAAGTCGTCCATGTTGCGCTTGAGGGAGGAGGTCGGCTTGACTCCCTGCGACGCGGTAAGCTCGGCGAGAGCCCGGGCCTGGGCGAGAAAATCATCGTAGCGAAGTCCCGAATGGTGAGCCCCCAGCAGCACAGTGGAGGTCATCGATGTCGCTCCGGCGACCGAGGCTTCATTGACCTCGCGCAGCAGTCTGAAGCCGAGCTTCTGTATGAACCGCCGTTTTTCTTCCTCGATCTCTTCGACGTCGGCTCCCTCGGCGAACCTTTGTTTGCTGTCGCCGAGGGCGTCGTTGAGAGAAATAGGATCCGCGAACGACACGTAGACCGTACCGTACTTTTGTTTTAGCAGGCTGCGCGCCTGCAACATGCTTTTGAAGCTCTCGCGCTCCTTGGACGCCCCCCTCAACTCCCGCTGATACACATCCTCCTCAACGAGACGCCCGTAGTGAATCGATACGGGGACCAGGTAGAGGTCACGCCTTACTCCGGTCAGATATGCGTTCACGATCGCGGTCAGCATCCCGAGCCGCGGCGTCATGATCTTACCCGTCCGGCTGCGGCCCCCCTCTATGAAGAACTCCTGGGTGTAGCCCTCGCGTATCAAGAAGGAGAGGTACTGACGGAACACGAGCTTGTAGACGGGATTGTCCCCAAAGGTCCGACGGATGAAGAAGGCGCCGGCGGCACGGAACAACGGGCCCATCGGCCAAAACGACATGTTTATGCCCGCAGCTATGTGGGGCGGGCTGACGAAGTTGAGATGAAAGAGGTAGGTCAGGATGAGGTAGTCGAAGTGGCTCCTATGGCAGGGAACCAGCACGACAGGGTGATGTCGCACTTTGTCGATCACCTTTTCGAGTTCGACCGGCTCCACACCCGTGAACATACGTCCCCAAATCGCCTTGAATAGATAGGCAATAATGCCGAACAGGATCCCGTTGAAGTCGGCCGTCATTTCGTCGAAGTAGCGCTCGGCCTCTTTGCGGAGCTTGGAGACGGAGCCGTGCGTTTCTTCGGCGATCTTGCGAATGCCTTCGTCCATGTCGGCATTCTCGAGAACTGCTGCCTTGATCCGCCGCCGCGGAAGCAAGGCGGGACCGAGTACTACGCGCTCCTCTCGGTACAAGAAGATCTGAACGGCCCTGACCAGACGGCGAATAAGGCGTTCCTCGGAGTCCTCGCTGTAGCGCTCAACGAACTCGTCGATGTCGACCTCTTTGCCTACGGTGATGAACAGGTCGCGGCGGTTCCACCAGTAAGCCACCAGCTTACGGGTATCGCTGGGCGCTTCCTGAACGCTGTACACCAGGGCCGAGATGCCGGGCTGGCGCCGGCGGAAGCTGTGCCCTCTGAACGGCGCCAGCGGAACGACGAACTTTTCCGTGTTGCTGTCACCGTGTTGGTGGAGAATTTCGCGCAGGTAGTCGGAGCCTACACGAGGACTGCTTGCCGCACGCCCCCAACGGCGGCCGCCGCGCCCCTCGCGCCGACCGCGCATGAATATGAGAACAGGCCGGCCGGCCGCAACCTGCCTACGACAGTACTCGTGATCCCCTTCGCGGACCGGAGTCCCGCCGCGCGCAGGTGCCGGAAACAGATTCTCGCGCAGGCGCCGCAACATGACCGGCACGGGCGCCAACAACGTGGATCTGATCCCGTTCGCGAAGGTCGGCAAGGGCAGATTCTCTCTGCGCAAGACGTAGTTAAGGAGAACGTAGTCGACGAAGGATCGGTGCCTGAGCACGTAGACCACCGTGCCCCTTGCCGAGAGTTCGCGTATCTTCTCTACGGCGGCCTCGTTCATGATGACACGCGAGAACAAGTGCCCTGCCAAGAACTCGGCTATCGCACTGAACGTCGCGCGCATTGCGGACGGATGCGTACGTTCGCCGGCCTCCGTCGCGGCCCGATCCCCGGCGGACTCCTGCACGCCCTGTCCTACGTCTTCCTTCATGGCTTTCTAGAGCAACCCGGTGAGTCCACGCTTCTTCAGTTCTTCGACCACTTCCCTGACGTCCTGACTGCGCTCGCGGCTGCACACGAGCAGAGCATCACCGCTGTCGACCACGGCCAGGCCTTCTACACCGACGAAAGCGACGGGCTTGCCCTCCGTAGCGGCGAGATTCCCGGACGAATCAACGGAGATCACGACGCCGTGGGAAGCGTTGCCCGTACGATCCTTGGGCCAGACTTCGCCCACGGCGTCCCAGGTCCCTATGTCGCTCCAACCAAACGAAGCGGGAACCACCGCGACCCGCTTGGCCTTCTCCATGACGCCATGATCGATCGAGATGCTTTGTAGACGTGGATACACGGAATCGATAGCGGCTCGCGGTACCCTGCCCCGGCGCCGCTTGGCCTCCATCGCCTCCAGCCCCGCGGCCAAACGCGGTAGATGGGATCGGAGTTCGGCGAGAATACTGTCGGCGCGCCAGACGAACATCCCGCTGTTCCAGTAGAAGTTTCCGCGACGGATGAAGCTCTTGGCTCGAGACAAGGAGGGCTTCTCGTGGAAACTCAGCACCTTTCTGGCCCCCCGGCCTTCTTTCCATTCGGCGCCGGCCCTTATGTAGCCGTAACCCGTCGACGGCGAGTCCGGCTTGATGCCGAAGGTAACCAACACGCCCGGCGCCTCAGCCAACCGAAGGGCTTTGCGGACGTCGCTCTCGAAACTACTACGACCGTCGACGACGTGATCGGCGGGCAGCACCACCATTACGCCTGTCGGGTCACGATGAGCGACCTCCATGGCCGCCCAGCCTACGCACGCGGCCGTATTTCGACCCAGAGGTTCGCAGTAGACGTTTGCGGCCGGGAGTTCCGGCACTGCCTCGAGAACGCCCTTGCGCAGCGCCGTGCCCGTAACGATAAGGATATTCTCCGTGGGAACCAGACGGCTCACCCTGGCCACGGTATCAGCCAGCATGGTCGTGTCCCCGCAAAGCTTGAGAAGCTGCTTGGGCCGCTCCTGCCGACTCCATGGCCAGAAGCGAGTACCGACGCCGCCGGCCATTATGACGACATATCGTCTCTTCGGCGCGACCTCGGCCATCGAGTCGATAATCAAGTCCCGGGCACCAAAAAGCAACCTTTTACACGGGAGTTTTGCCTTGCTGACCGCGTGAAGTTAGGTATCAAGCGCCATGCTGGAAGCACTCGTCTTCATCGTTCTCGCACTGACCGCCCTCTTCCACAGCGGCACTTACCTGCTGATGATGTTCGAAAAGCGCGCGCACGCGCTGGCCGGTCCGGCACGGCCTCTGGCCACGGCCGTGCTCCCCTGGTTGGCCGAGGGCCTGACGCTCCTGCTGGTCGTGATCACCTGGCCGCTGGGATTCATCCCGGGCAGGCGGCCGACTCTGGCAAACCGATGTCGCCCGGTGGTTCTCGTGCACGGATGGTCGCTCAACCGGGCAAGCTTCGCGGTACTGGCCGCGCGTCTTCGCCGCGACGGCTACACGGTCTACACCATCAACTACCGTACCCGCGGCGTCGACATGGACAGCCGCGCCACGGAAGTCGCTGACAAACTGCGCACCATCCTCGACGCCACCGGGCAGGACAACCTCGACGTCGTGGCCCACAGTGCCGGCGGCGTGACGATGCGAGCAGTGCTTCTCTACCACGGCGGTGCCGACTACCTGGGCAATGTGGTTACACTCGGCTCTCCCCACAAGGGCACTGCACTGGCCTACCTGTCGAGGTCGCCGGATCTCATGCAGATTCGTCCGGGGTCACCGTATCTGGAAAGGCTGTGCCGTGAGGACGAAGGCGCTGAGGGTGTGAGCTTCACCGCGATAAGCACCGCGTTCGACGCCATCGTGTTCAACGACAACGACAGCGACTACCGGCACGCCTTGAACGTCTCCCTGGACTACATCGGCCATCACGTCTTGCTCGTCTCATCGTCCGTATACGAACTAGTAAAGGAGAATCTCGCTCCGCCCGTCGACGCGGAAGCGGCTACGTGAGACCCGACGAAGCCGAGCGGCTCACGATCACCGTCGAGCGTGGCGGCGTGAGGTTGGATCGTATCCTGGCCGACGAACTCGGGTGCGGCAGGCGCCAAGCCAGGCGCTTAGCGCGCGAGGGGCGCGTGAAAGTCGACGGACGCATCACCGGCGCCTGTGGTGCACTGAAGACAGGATCCACCATCGAACTGGTTCCGGCGACACCGAAGCGTGACACCGCTAGATCCTTCGACGTCGAAGACCTACTCATCTGCCGGGACGAAGCGCGAGGGTTCTGCGCGTTCAACAAGCCAGCCGGCATTCACAGTCACGCAGGCAGATCCCCTCGGTCGTTGGCGGCCGCGCTGCCCGCTTACGACCCGCGCTTTCTGGGAGCGTCGGACCGCAAGGAAGAAGCGGGCCTGGTGCACCGTCTCGACCGTGACACTTCCGGAGTCACGGTCGCGGCCCTCTCGCGCGAGTCTTATCTAGACTGGCGCCGGGCGTTCAAGAATTCGCGCACGCAGAAATGGTATCTGGCGCTGGTGACAGGCGTCATCGAGGAAGAACGGCTCATAGACATCAGCCTTGCCCGCCGCAGCACGGGCGTAGTCGCCGCGCGCAGGCACGATCGGCCCATGCGGGCCCTGACCCGCATAACGCCGCTAGACCACGGGAGAACCTGGTCGTTGG
This sequence comes from Candidatus Binatia bacterium, assembly GCA_028278325.1. Taxonomy (GTDB): domain Bacteria; phylum Desulfobacterota; class Binatia; order UBA1149; family JAJCZL01; genus JANQEO01. The sequence continues at coordinate 48,177 of JANQEO010000152.1, read as the reverse complement.
TGGAGGCCCGCATGAGTACCGGCGTCACACACCAGGTGCGCGCTCATCTGTCGCTGATAGGCCACGCCATCCTGGGCGATCTCAAGTACGGGGACGCACCCGCCCCGGCCGGCACGAGAACGGGACACCTGCTCCATGCTTTCAGGCTTGCCGAGGACTCGGGCATCGACATCACGGCACCCGCACCCACCGATTTTTGCGCCGCCTACGCCTATCTCAGATCGAGACCGGGGCGTAGCTGAGGCGTTTCACTTCTTCTTGGAGGACTTCTTCTTCGCGGCCTTGGTGGTCTTCGTAGCCTTGGTCTTCTTTGCCGGCTTTGAAGCCTTGGAGGTGCGCGCTTTAGGTGCTGCTTTGGATCTGCCGGCTTTGGCGCGGGCCGGTTTTGGGGGAGCCTTCGAGGCCTCAGTGCACGGCTTGCAGATATTGTTCTGGTTGTCCTCGTCCTCGATCAGGCCCTCGTCGAGATTGTGGCAGACTTTCGCGCACTTGGCGCAGACAAAGTAGATTCCCTCTAGGTTTTTGTCGATCCTCTCCCGGTTGAGGATACGGCCCTTGAGCTTCTCGAGCCGGATCGACAGCAGGTCAACGTACTGTTGCTTGATCTTTTGGCGACCGGCCTCGTCACGCGGTAACTCCTCGTCGGAGTCCGCATCGGCGACTTCGCCGTCGTCGAACAGGCTGAACCCCGAGCTAGAGGCGGATTTAGACTTCTTCTTGGCTTGCCTGACTGCCATGGTGCACGTTCTTCCGAGGCCGACTGGGGGCCCTTCTCGGAGCGGCGAGCGCGCGAGTCTAAACACTGCGGTGGCGGCAGTCAACACGCCCTTCCCGCCCTCCCGGATGTTGCAATGCTGGCCGTATTTGGCGAGGTTCGCCCCATGGGTCGCGGGAACCTCATGGACGGCGAGGCCGTCGTTCTCATCGACGCGCGCGGCCGGCGCTACCTCAAGACGCTTCGTGAAGGCCACCGGATGACGGTGCGGAACTCCGTGCTCAAGGCCGACGACGCCATAGGACAACCGGAGGGCAGCACCGTCGGCGCCGGCGAAGACGAGAGCTTCCGCGTCTTTCGTCCGAGCTACGCCGAACTCGTCACGTTGATGCCCCGGGACGCCGAGCCGATCTTCGCGAAAGACGCCGGCATCATCGTGATGAGAGGCGACATTCGTCCCGGAGACACCGTCATCGAGGTAGGCGTGGGGAACGGCGCCATGACCTTGGCGCTGCTACGCGCGGTGGGCCCGGCAGGCGTGTTGCACAGCTACGAAATCCGCGAGGATTTCGCGGCAACCACGCGCGACAACGTGCGGCTCTATCACGGTGATGCCCCGAATTGGCGGCTCACGGTGGGCGATGCGCGCAACGGGCTCGAGGAAACCGAGGCCGACCATATCGTTGCCGACATCCCCGACCCCGCGCGTCTCACCGATGCTGCCGCAGGCTCACTCAGACCCGGCGGAACATTCGTAAGCTATGTCCCGACGGTCAACCAGGTCGCGAACGTCCAAACCGCACTTGCTGCCGACCCTCGCTTTTCGACGGCGGAGACCTTCGAAGTCCTGGAGCGAAGCTGGCACGTCGAGGAGCAAAGCGTGAGGCCCGACCTGCGCATGGTCGCGCACACGGGCTTCATCTCCATCGCCAGACGCCTGCCCTAGGCCGGGGCCGCAACGGGCAGCGTACTAGAGTTCGGCCAACAGCGCCGGCAGCTCGTCGAACCCGGAGATACTGCCCGACTGAAGGGTGCCGGTACTCGCGTCGTCGGTCAGCCACACCGACCGCATCCCGGCGGCGGATGCCCCCACTACATCGGCGTCGTAGGAGTCTCCCACATACACACAGTGTTCGGACGGTACTGAAAGTTCGGCACAGGCTAGTTCGAATATGCGCGTGCCGGGCTTCCGCGTTCCGACTTCGTCAGAGATCACGACGGTTTCCATCATGGCATCGAGGCCCTCACGCTCGAGCAAGTGTCGGGCCGTCGGCGCGTGATCGAAGTTGGAGACGAGGCCGACCTGATAGCGGGAACGAAGGGACTCTACGACCTCTCGCCGGCCGGCCGGGCGATACACCGTGGACGCGAGCCCGGCCATGTGGCGGCGCACTAACTCACCGGCGGTCGTTTCCACCCCGTGCTCTACCCCCAACGCCTCGAGCGCCCTCGAGAACCGGACTACCGAACTCACCTCCTCGTGGGAGCGGGAGATCTCGTCGGCGATGTCACGGCTGACCGTCGAGACAGCGTCGTAGAAATCCTCGACCGTGCGCCGCTCGCACGGCAGCGCTTCGAGAAGCTCGTCCAACCCCTCGATCGTGACCGGCAACTTCCGTCCCTTCAGCTCACGCAGCGGCAGGCGCGAGAAGTCGAAGTCGACGAGAGTGCCGAACAGGTCAAATATTATCGCCCGGATCTCGCCCATCGCCCCGAGACAACGCGCCGACGCCCGTAACGGTCAGGGCGATAAGCCCGAGCAGTGCGGCTGAATTGAGTAAAACCGAGCGCTTGTGCAAAGAATCGAAGCGGGCACGCTCGGCGGCCACGCCACGCAACTCCCCGACCTGGGGATGAAGCACCAATGCAATGTAGGACTGCAAGAACAGCAGAACGGCGGCCATGATCAGAGCCCGCTTCCACAGGCCTCCCAGGCGCACGGTGAGCGCACCGGCCGACGCAACCAGGACCACCGCCGCCGTCAGTCCGGTGGTGTCGTAGATCGAGAACAGCGAGGAGGCCACCGACCCGGCCACCGGCGTATCGAGCCTCGAGAACAGCGTCGGCAGCACGGCGAACGACAGAAACGCACCCCCGCCCAGCCAGGCGATCAGGCACAATACGAACGAGTTCTTCAGAGTTGCGTTCATTGCTGGCGCTCGGGTCGGCCCCACGTTAACCTCCGTCGCGCCGGACGGAGTGCCCGCGGGCACGGCCGAGGTTAGCGAGCTCGTTCCGAGAAGTCGATGAGGGGGCGCAGGATGTATAGTATGGACGATGCGGCAACCATGAAGGGTTCGCTATCCATGAGCGACGATTTCGAAGTCGAAGAAGCCGAGAACCCCAGTGACGAAGAAACTCACTGGTACGGCTTCGAGGAAGACGTTGAAGACGTTCCCGTCGACCACGAGCTGCGCATACTGCCGCTGCGCGGGCTGGCCGTCTTTCCTGCATCGATCGTTCCGTTGCTGATCTCGCGAGAGTCCTCTCTGGGTCTGGTCGAAGACGCCCTGGTGGGCGACCGCGTGATCGGACTCGTGGCGCAGCGCTCTTCCGATCTCGAGACGCCGGCCCCCCAGGATCTGTATCGGCGCGGATGTGCCGCAAGAATCCTCAAGATGCTCAAGTACCCGGATGGCAGCATCCGAATTCTCGTGCAGGGGCTCAGGCGCATCGAAACGGACCGTTTCCTGCAGAGCGACCCCTACATGAAGGCGACGGTGAACCATCTCGAGGACACCAACGACGACGGCATCGAGGTGCAGGTGCTCAAGCAACGCGTGGTTCAGTCGTTCTCGCGCTTCGTCGAGCTTACGCCTTACCTGCCGAACGAACTTCAGGTCGTCGTCATCAACATCAAGAAACCAGGCAAGATCGCGGACTTGATCTCCGCCAACCTCAACGTCGCCCTGGAAGAGAAACAGGAGATTCTGGAGACCCTCGACGTCAACAAGCGCCTGACCCGCCTTGCGACCGTCCTCGACCGTGAGATCGAGCTGCTGGAACTCGGCCAGAAGATCCAGGGCCAGGTTCAGTCCGAGCTCAACAAGAACCAGCGGGAGTTCTACCTGCGCCAACAGCTGAAGGCGATACAGAAAGAGCTAGGCGAAACCGAGGGACGCGCCAACGAAACCGAACTCTTGCGTCAGCGCATCGCCAAGGCCGACCTTCCCGAGGAAGCTCTCAAGGCCGCCGAGTCCGAACTCGACCGGCTCGCACTGATCCCCCCCGAGTCGGCGGAACATTCCGTAGTCCGTACCTACATCGAATGGCTGGCCGACATACCGTGGTCGATCTCCACCGAAGACAACCTCGATATCCCTCATGCACAGACGATCCTCGACGAGGACCACTTCGGATTACCCAAGATCAAGGAACGCATTCTCGAGTTCCTGGCCGTTCGGCGTCTGAAGAAAACCCCGAGAGGCCCGATCCTGTGTTTCGTCGGACCGCCCGGCGTCGGAAAGACGTCGCTCGGCCGCTCGATCGCCCGCGCAATGAACCGGAAGTTCTACCGGCTGTCCCTGGGCGGCGTGCGCGACGAAGCCGAGATCCGCGGACACCGCCGCACCTACGTCGGCGCCATGCCGGGACGTATCGTACAGGGGCTAAAGTTGGTCGGGTCCAACAACCCCGTGTTCATGCTCGACGAGATCGACAAGCTCGGCAGCGATGTGCGTGGTGACCCTTCTTCGGCCTTGCTCGAGGTGCTCGACCCCGAGCAGAACAGCACATTCAGGGACCACTACTGCGACGTCCCGCTGGACCTGTCCGGCGTGCTGTTCGTGACGACTGCGAACTACCTCGACCCTATTGCCCCGGCCTTGAAGGATCGCATGGAAGTGATCGAGTTGTCGGGCTACAGCGCCGAGGAAAAGCTGCAAATCGCCACACGCCATCTGGTGCCAAAGCAGATCGAGGAAAACGGCCTGAACCCGGACATGGTGGCGTTCACCGACGACGCACTGACCGGTGTCATCCACGACTATACGAAGGAAGCTGGCCTCAGAAACCTGGAGCGGGAGGTCGGCAAGATCTGCCGCAAGCTTGCGCGCCTCGTCAGCGAGGGACGCAACGACAGGGTTGTCGTGAACGCCGACACCCTTGCCGGTTACCTGGGCCCGGCCGAGTACTTTTCGGAGGTCGCCGACCGCAGCATGAAACCGGGCGTCGCCGTAGGCTTGGCTTGGACTCCGCACGGTGGCGACATTCTGTTCATCGAAGCCTCACGCATGGACGGCAGCAAAGGCCTGACTCTGACCGGACAGCTCGGTGATGTCATGAAGGAGTCGGCCCAGGCGGCTCTGTCCTTCCTGCGCAGCAACGTAAGGCGCTACTCCATCGCCCCGGAGTTCTTTCAGCGTTCCGACATTCACATCCACGTGCCCGCAGGGGCCATCCCGAAGGACGGACCTTCAGCGGGGGTTACCATGGTAGCGGCTCTGGCCTCGGCACTGACCAACCGTCCCATCAGGGAACGGCTGGCCATGAGCGGTGAGATAACGCTGCGCGGGGCGGTTCTGCCGGTCGGAGGAATCAAAGAAAAGCTTCTTGCCGCGCGACGTGCAGGGATCAAGGAGATTCTGCTTCCGACGCGAAACAAGAAGGACGTCGAGGAGATCGACGCGGCACTACTCGAGGGTATGCGGATCCACTTCGCCGACGACATGCATGAAGTGTTGGATCTGGCTCTGAAGAAGGAGCCCCTCGACAAGCTCGCGGCAGCCTGGACGGCCCCCAGGCCTTCGTCAGTCTCCGAGCGCCCCTGACAACACTTGCACACCCGCAGAAACCGCGTCGGCATCAAGCGGCGCGGGTCTCGGCTCCTCGAGGGATGCGCCGAGGTCCTCGCGCCACCGACCCGTGAGAAAGGACGTTGCGGTCAGCTTCCGGTTGCACGGTTGCCGCTCCAGCCAAGCCTCCAGGTACTCGTCCTCGGGGAATCCTTTGCGCTCGACATAGAGCAACGGAGTACCGTTGACCGCCGTGTCACCGACGATCCCGTATCCGGGCTTGGCCACCACGGCGTCGGCTGCCACCACCGCATCCTCGAAAGAGCATTGATCCGGCCAGCGGATGACGTCGCTGCGCGACAGGGAAGAACCGGCCAGCAAGTAGCGCACCCCCGGTATCAGTGGCAACGCTTCGCTCCTGTCGAGCACGCCCTGGCGAAAAGCCAGCAGCACCAGCCTCTCAGCATCGGCGACTCCTATGCGCTGCCTGGCCGGACCACGGTCCGAACGAGCCTTGCGTCCCAGCAGCCCGATCTGCGATCTCGACGCGAACGCCGGCATCGGAGTCGCCGGGGTCAACTCGAGCAAACGTCCGGCACGAGCGTATGCTTTCTCGGCGCTGCGCGCAGCGGTCTCCAGGCCCATGCGGGCGTAGATCCAGTCCCAGGAAAAATTGGCCAGCGCGATCGACTGCACACCAGCCTCGGCGGCGGCATCGAACGCCAGAGGCGGCACGTCACCCAACACCAAACGAGATCGGCCACGAATCCGGTCGGCTTCCTCATCGACCCTGCGGGCGTAACCGGACTCCCAGGCGTCCAGCGCTCTCGACGTCGCCTCCGCATCGACGTTGAGATCATCACTCTGCACCACACCGACATCGCAAGCGCGATCGATCCAGCGCGCCCTCGCAGCCAGAGCCGGGGGACACATGTCCCGGGGGACGTCGGTTACGATCTCGAGATCGCACTTGCGCTGCTCGAGAAGGCCCTCCAGCAAGGTGGCCGTACGTATGAGATGGCCGAAACCGTGACTGGAGATGTAGACGCTTAGGGTGGGAATGTTGCGCGACGACCTACTCGGTCGAGAAGGAACTGCCGCACCCGCAGGAATGTGCGGCGTGCGGATTCCGAAATTGCAGTCCGGCGCCGTATAGACCGTCGACGAAATCGAGAACGGTTCCCGACAACTTGTCGACACTGTCGCCCGCAACGAAGACGCTCAACCCATCCACCTCGAACACGTGGTCGCCCTCGGCAGGAGCCTCGGCGAACACCATCGAGTACTCGTAACCTGAGCAACCTCCGGGGACGACCGCCAGACGCAGGCCCTGACCCTGCGCTCCTTCCGCTTCCATCGCCGACCTGACTTTGCGCACGGCGCTGGGCGTTACTGTGACGAGAGGTTCCGTGTTACTAGGGCTCATAACTTAATAAGCTTACTACCATCCCCATGGCATTGCATACCCCCGTTTCAGCCGGTCTCTACAAGGAAACTATCCGCGTCATGGCCGGCGACTTGGGCTTCGTGCGCTGCGGGTTCACGTCGGCCGAGCCCATGGATCTCGAAGACCTGCTCGACGGCTGGCTGCGCGCCGGCAGACACGGCTACATGTCGTACCTGGCGGGGAATACAGAGCGACGATTGAGCCCTCGTTCGCTGCTCGACAAGGCGCGCAGCGTCGTCGTCGCAGCGTGGCCCTACCCTGCCGCCGCGCCGAACGACGACGACTGGAAAACATCCTTGAAGGGCAGGATCGCCGCCTATGCCCTAGGCACCGATTACCACATCCATGTCAGGGAGAAACTCGAGCAACTCGCCGGCTTGATCAACGATCACGTCGAGTCGGCGTGGGCCGTTCAAGTGGACAGCGGGCCCTTGCTCGAAAAAGAGTTGGCCCGGCGCGCCGGCATCGGCTGGTACGGGCGCAACACAAATATCATCTCCACCTACAATGGCTCCTACCTCCTCCTGGGCTGCCTCGTGACCAACCTGGAACTCGAGAGGGACGAAGCCCAACGCGCCAGCCATTGCGGAACGTGTACCGAGTGCATCCCGTCGTGTCCCACAGGAGCACTCGACCACGGTCCGACTATCGACGCACCCCTTTGCGTGTCCTACCTTACCATCGAGCACCGCGGGCCGATCGAGCCGTCGCTGCGGCCGCAGATCGGCAACTGGGTATTCGGTTGTGATGTCTGCCAGCAGGTGTGTCCCTGGAACGAGGCAACACCCGAACCTCCCTCCGAACTCACACCCTACCTTCCCGATCTGATATCGATCACCGACGACGAGTTCCGCGCCCGCTACAAGCACACGGCGGTCTCACGCTCCAAACGGCGGGGCCTTGCCCGCAACGCCGCTGTCGCCCTGGGCAACACCGGCAATCGCCGGGCGGTCGAGCCGCTGGCCGATGCCCTCTGCGCCCACGACGAAGCTCTCGTCAGGGCGCACGCAGCCTGGGCACTGGGCCGGATCGGGGGCTCCCAGGCCGGCCGGGCCCTGCGCGCTGCCCGCCGGCAGACTCAGGCGCCACCGGTAGCCTCCGAAATCGACGGTGCCCTCCAGCGCCTGGGCTGAAGCGGCTCTCGTACCTGTTAGCTGTCCGCCGAAAAGCGCCCTATCATATAATGAAATTCGGCCCTTCGACGGCCGCGGGCGAATGCGAGAGACCAATCCCGAGTTAGAGACGCCGGAGGTTCCGGTCGACAGGAACACCGAGGTGATGGCCGGCGGCGTGGGCCAGCCTGCCCACGTCGACGAGTCCGCCCAGAAGAGCGAGCGCACGATCGCGGTGTGCCGGCTCGCGCTATCGATCTCGGCCTTCGCCATCATCTTTGTCGATCCACGCCAGCCGCTTTACGGTAGCTCCGCCCTCTACATTCTGCTGGGCACTTACATCGTCCACAGCGCGGCACTGCTTTGGGCTTTCTCACGCGAGAAATTGCTGGCGGCAACAGCGGCGAAGGCCGTGTTGCTGGCCGACGTTGCCTGGTTCACGGCGATCGTCGCCCTGAGCGCCGGCGGCCCCAACCCCTTCTTTCTCTTCTACGTGTTCGCGGTCGTCAGCGCCGGCGCACGTTGGGGGATGAGGACGACGGTTCGCGTCGCGCTCGGGGCGGCACTGCTCTATCTCGTGGTGGTGGTCGGCTCGCGGTGGTGGTTTCTCGGGTCGGAGTTCACGGTCAGAAGCGCTTACATCCTCAGGCCGACCTACCTGCTCATCCTCGGCTACCTGGTCGGCTTCATCGGCGAGCACGAGCTGTCGGCCAAGCGCCGTCTCATAGAAATAATCGCGCTTCAGAATGCGGTCGGACGCAGCCGCGCGCCCATGACCATGCTCGTTCGTCTCGTACACCGGCTGGTGGCTTTCTTTGCAGCCGACTACGTTCTGTTGCAGCTACGCACAGGTGACGGCGACGGCATCGAATGGGAGGGGCGAGCCAAACGCGGACACGCATTGGTGCTGCGCAGCGTTCCACCCACATCCTGGACGCCTGCATCCAGCGGAGGTTTGTCCTACCGGCTTAGCCACGTCATCGGCAACTGGGGCCGCCGAGTAGAGTGCATGAGCCCGTCCGACAACGTGCCGAACCGAGTAGTCGAGACGGAAGAGCCGGCGTTCCTGGCCCGCCCGCGCGCAAGGACTTTGATCTCGATACCGATCGGGGCGCCTGCGGGAGCCCGCGGACGGCTCATCCTGGGGAGAACCAGGAGCAACTTCTCACGCGACGATCTCGCGTTCTGCAGAACGCTGGCGGCGCAGGGCGCGATTCTGATCGACAACGCCATGCTCCAGCAGGCCGCCGAAGAACTCGCCGTTGCAGAAGAGCGCACGAGGATCGCACGCGATATCCACGACGGGTTCGTTCAATCGTTGGCAGCACTGGACGTGCGCATCGAGGTCTGCCGGAAGCTCGAGCAAAAGGATCCCGAACGGCTGCCCGGGGAACTTGCCGACCTTCAGGGCAACATCAAACAGGGATACCAAGACGCGCGCCGGTACCTCGACAAGCTCCGTAAGGGCTCGGAAGCAGGCCCGGACGTCGACTCAGCGATGGAAGAGATCGTACGAGAGTTCCGCAAGAAGGCCGATTCCAAGATCGAGCTTCACAGCAGCGCGGAGGGCGTGCCCGCTCAACACGGAATCGGCTTCGAGTTGCTCCAGATCGTTCGCGAAGGGCTTACCAACATCTCGCGACATGCCAGGGCCGAACATGCGATGGTATCGGTGGAAGCACGCCCGCGAGACTTCCAGGTCACGATTCGTGACGACGGATGCGGATTCCCGGTAGCCGCCGGCGGCATGAACGGTGAACTTCCGAGCAGTGCAGCTCCCTGGTCCATACGCGAGCGCGTAGAGGCGCTGCAGGGAAGTCTGTCGATAACCAGCAGCGTTGGTGGCGGTTCCGAGATTCGTATAACCTTACCGCGCAACGGCAATTGATGACTGAGCACAGCTCCAGTATCCGCATAGCGATCGTCGACGACCACACCATGTTGCGCGAAGGCCTGCGCAAGATTCTGGCGATGGAGGACGACATCGAAGTCGTCGCCGACACCGAGGACGCGGCGGAGGCTCCAGCCATCGCGGCGCGCGAGCATCCCGATGTGATGCTACTCGACATTCGCATGCCTGGGACCAGCGGCCTCGAGGTCATAGGACCTCTGCACGACGCCAGCCCTTCCACCAAGGTGCTCATGCTCACGGCCTCCGACGACCGCCGTGACCACGTGGCCGCTCTGACCCAAGGCGCCAGAGGCATCATCATGAAGGACTCGGCCGCCGAGACCCTGGTGACCGCGATCCGTTCGGTACACTCGGGACAGGCCTGGGTGGACAGGGAGATCACCGGCACTCTCCTGGAGGAACTCGCCCACCGCGGAACGCCGTCGGAGAGCGACCCGGCCAGTCCCCAACTGACGGCGCGCGAAACCGAGATCGTAGACCTCGTGATATCGGGTTGCCGCAATCGTGAGATCTCGGAAAAGCTCGAGATCAGCGAGAAGACCGTCAAAGCTCACCTCAGCAACATCTTCGCCAAACTCGGCGTGCGTGACCGGCTCGAGTTGGCGATCTACGCCCTCAACCGCCGCGTGTGAGCAACGATCTCGCCGGCTTGACCCGGCGAGGCGCGCAGCGCAGCATTCCACCTCACCAATCATGAGTGCGCCCTCCTCAAGAGACGCTGCCGAGCTGTACGAGCATTTCAAGGTTCTCGACCAGCCCGAGATGTACTCGGAGTCCGGGTGCGCCGATATCGAGGGCCTCGTTGCCGAGATAGGTCGCCTGAAGGAAGAGTGCGACGCGACGATTCTCGCCCACAACTATCAGCGTCCCGAGATCTTCGAGGTCGCGGACGTCGTCGGAGACTCGCTTGAACTTGCCAAGCTCGGTCGAGACGTAAGTCAGAGCACCATTGTGTTGTGCGGCGTCCATTTCATGGCTGAAACGGCGAAAATCATGTCACCGGAGAAGCGCGTGCTGATTCCGGATGCTCGAGCCGGATGCTCGCTGGCCGAAAGCTGCGACGCCGACGATCTCGTGGAACGTCGCGATGAGCTCCGGCAGATCTACCCGGACCTCAAGGTGGTCTCATATGTGAATACGACGGCCGCGGTCAAAGCCGTCACCGATGTGTGCTGCACCTCGTCGAATGCATTGAAGGTGGTGGACTCCATAGACTCCAACAACATCCTGTTCTGTCCGGACAGGAATCTTGCGGCCTACGTGGCAAGCAACACCGACAAGAACATCATCGCCTGGGACGGCGACTGTTACGTCCATCAGCAGATCCGCCCCGAGGAGCTCCGCAAAGTGCGCGCGATCCGGCCGGACATCAAGATCATCGTCCACCCGGAGTGCCGCACGGACGTGATCGACGAAGCCGATGCCGTCCTCAGCACCAGCGGGATGATCAACTATGCGAAGAGCAGCGACTCGGACTCTTTCCTGGTGGTCACAGAGTGCGGGCTCTCCGACCGTCTGATGCTCGAGGCCCCGGACAAGCGCTTTTACAAAGCGTGCCAGCTTTGTAAGTACATGAAGATGATCACGCTCGAGGGGACACGAGACGCCCTGCTTCACGGGCGCGACGAAATCATTCTGTCGGCCGAAGTCTGCGAAGCCGCCAGAGGCTCAATAGAAAGGATGCTCGAGCTGAGCTGAGCCCGCCCGACGGCTCAGCCCTTACTCAACGATGAGCGCTTTGCTGGTCGCTGTCTTGTCGCCGTTCGCCGGCGCGGCTCTACTCCCTATTCTCGCCGGCCCTCGCGCGAAGCGCGCGGGATGGATCGCCTCGGGCTTCATCGGCGCGAGCTTCGCCCTCATCTGCCTCCGGGCGCCCTCCATACTTCAGGAACCACTTCAGCTTTCGCTCGGATGGGCCCGAGAAATAGGCTTCAGCTTCTCGATCCTGGCCGACGGCCTCAGCCTGCTCTTTGCCCTGCTCATCACCGGAATCGGACTCATCGTCTTCACCTTCGCCGCCGTATACCTCGACGAAACCGAGAGGATCCGCCGTTTCTTCTGCTACCTGCTGATTTTCGCCGGCGCCATGCTCGGCGTCGTCCTGTCGGCCAATCTCGTATCCCTCTACGTCTTCTGGGAGCTGACCAGTGTGTCCTCCTTCCTTCTGATCGGTTTCTGGCACGAGAGAGAGGCGTCGCGCAACGGGGCCCTCAAAGCCCTGGTCATCACCGTGACCGGCGGGTTGGCCATGCTCGTGGGCTTCATAATGGTGGGGATCATCGCGGGCAGCTTCGAGATCCCGACGATCATCGCCAACCGGCACCTTTTGACGGAGAGCCCCTGGGCCACGACCGCAGCCCTTCTCATCATCGCCGGGGCCATGACGAAGTCCGCACAGCTCCCCTTCCACCTGTGGCTGCCGAGCGCGATGGAGGCACCTACGCCGGTCAGCGCCTATCTGCACGCCGCCACCATGGTCAAAGCCGGCCTCTACCTGGTAGCGCGTCTGGGGCCGGCCATGCACGAGATACCGGTGTGGTCCCCGCTGCTTGCGACCGTCGGCATCGCGACGATGGCGTGGTGCAGCTTTCTTGCGCTGCGCCAAAAGGACCTCAAGGCGCTTCTGGCCTTCTCCACAGTCAGCCAGCTCGGCTTGATTATGTCGCTGCTGGCATGGAACCGTCCCGACGCCACCAGCGCCGGCCTCTTTCACATCCTCAACCACGGACTGTTCAAGGGGGCCCTGTTCCTACTCGTCGGGGTGATCGAGCACGCGGCCCATACGCGAGACCTGACACGCCTTCCCTCGTTGCGGCGCTACATGCCGAGGACCTACATCCTGCTCGCCGTGGCTGCCCTGTCTATGGCCGGCATTCCGCCCCTGGGAGGATTCGTTTCCAAGGAGATGTTCCTCGACCAGGCCCTCGGCCTGCCAGCCTTGTTGCCCCAGATCGCCCTGATCGGCGCCGCATTGACCGTGGCCTATTCCATGGGGCTGGCTCTGGGTCTGGGTGAAGGGCGAAGCGACGAGGCGGGTTCGATCCACGAGGCTTCCGCCGGTTTGCTGTGGGGCCCCGCAGTGCTGGTTGCCGGCGCCGTTGTGCTCGGCTTGATGCCTCAGGGGCTGGCCGGTCACCTGGTAGAGGCCGCAACGGGAGCAGCCCTGGCATCCCATCCCCCTCATCTTCACCTGGCGCTGTGGCACGGCTTCAACATCACTCTTGCAGCCAGCGTGGCGGCGATAGCTGGAGGCTTGGTGATATTCGCCGCCTGGTGGAGACAGCGTGATCCCGACGCCCCGACACTCGTCGCCGACAGAGCCTATACGGGATGGCTGGCGGGGCTCGAGCGCTATTCGCGTGCCGCTACCGACTCCTACATGAGCGGGGTGGTTTCGCGCTACGCCACCATAATAGTCGGGGTTACGGTGGCCGGCTGTATCGCGGCGCTTTCGACCGGAGTGATTACCTACTCCGGTTCCTGGCCGTCGAGAACTCCCGGAGCCTACGAGTATGCCGCGAGCCTCGTGCCGATGATCGCCGCCATAGCCGCGGTAAGAGCCACGACGCGCCTGGCCGCGATCATCGCCCTCGGCGCCAGCGGTTACAGCCTGGCCCTTCTGTTCGCCCTGCTCGGCGCACCGGACCTGGCTCTGACCCAGGTCATGGTGGAAACGATATCGGTCGCTCTCTTCCTTGCGGCCTTCGTGTTCCTGCCACCCTACTACTCTTCGGCGAGGCGAACCGTGCTTCGCCCCTGGTCATTGGGCTTGGCGGTGACGTTCGGATTCGGCGCCGCCTATCTCGTCTATCAGGCCCGCGCAGCCCGCGTAGCGACTTCGATTTCCGGATACTTCGTGGAGAACTCGGTCGAGCAGGCCGGCGGTCACAACATCGTCAATGTCATCCTGGTCGACTTCAGGGGACTCGACACCCTGGGAGAGATCAGCGTCTTGGGCATCGCGGCCCTGGCGTGCTTCGCCCTCATCGCATTGAAACCGGAGCGCCGTTCCTGATGAACAGGTCGCTGATTCTACAGATCGGCGTGCGCGCCGTGTACCCGATGATGCTTCTGTTCGCGGCATGGCTGTTCCTGAAAGGGCACAACTCTCCCGGTGGCGGCTTCATTGCCGGGCTACTAACGGCCGCAGCCATCGTCATCCGTTTGATAGCCTTCGGACATGAGAAGGACTCCGGTAGCGGCAACATCTACGTGATGCTGGTCGGCATCGGCCTCGTCGTGGCCCTGGTGACGGCGGCAACGCCGATGTTCCTGGGCGCCGCCTTCTTCACCCACACCTTCGGGCACGTCGACCTTCCGCTATTCGGCCACGTCGAGCTTGCGACGGCGGCCCTGTTCGACCTCGGCGTCTATATCGTCGTCGTGGGCAACGTAGGAACCGTGATCACGGCCATGACCAGGAGCAGTTGATGGAGTCCCTCGTCCTTCTCACCATAGCCGTACTGATCAGCTGCGGGATCTACCTCGTGCTGGACCGCACCCTGTTGCGGGTAGTCATCGGACTCGGCCTGCTGTCCAACGGGGTCAACCTGATGCTCCTGGCAACGGGCGGGCTTTCCGAGGGGCGGGCACCGATCCTGGGACACGAGCCCGTCGCTACCGTCGACCCTCTACCACAAGCATTGATCCTCACGGCCATCGTCATCGGCTTCGGCGTGACGGCTCTATTGCTGACGCTGGCGTTCCGCACCTACCAGGCCTTCAACACCGACGACCTGACACAGCTTCACGGGATACTTGATGACGAGTAGCCTGCCCATACTACCGGTCGCTTTGCCTCTGGCCGCCGGAACCCTGCTGGTCTTTCTACGGAATTGGCCGTCGGCCTCGCGGGCGGTCGCTTTTGCGGCGAACGTGACCACGCTCGTATTCGCCGCCCTGCTCGTCTCCCAGGTGGAGTCAGACGGAATACAGGTCCTGGCATTCGGCGGCTGGGCAGCGCCTTTCGGTATCGCGTTCACGGTCGACATGCTCGGCGCCCTCATGGTGCTGGTCACCATGGTGGTATCGACAGCCTGCCTGGTGTTCGCGGCGTTCACGCTCGACGAGCCTCGTGAGCGCATGTTCTTCTACCCCCTGTTCCAGTTCCTGCTCATGGGAGTCAACGGCTCCTTCCTCACCGGCGACCTCTTCAACCTGTTTGTTTGGTTCGAGGTGTTGTTGATCAGCTCCTACGGGCTGATGGCACTCGGCAGCGAAGGCTACCAGCTTCAAGAGACCTTCAAGTATTTGGTGCTGAACGCGCTGTCCTCGGCGATGTTCCTGCTAGGCGTGGCGATGGTTTACTCGCTCACCGGAACTCTGAACATGGCCGATATCGCCGCCAAGCTGCCGCAAGTCGACGACACGGCACTGACGGGTGCGACAGCGGTGATCTTCATGGTCGTCTTCGGGGTCAAAGGCGCTTTGTTCCCCGTCTACATGTGGCTACCCCGGGCCTACTTCGCGCCGCCCACCGTGATCAGCGGCTTCTTCGGCGGCCTGTTGACCAAAGTCGGGGTCTACGCCCTCTTCCGGGTCGTGTCGTTGTTCTTCGCCGACACCGTCCCCTTCGTGTTGCCCGTCCTGGCGTTCACCGCCTGCACGACGATGTTCTTCGGCGTCATCGGCGCTCTGTCGCAGTGGCACATGAAGCGTGTGCTCTCCTATCACATCATCAGCCAGATCGGCTACATGATCATGGGGCTGGCGATCTTCACGCCTTTGGCGCTGACCGGCGGCATCTTCTACATCGTCCACCACATCCTGGTGAAGACGTCGCTGTTCCTGATAGCCGGCGCCGTTGAAGCATCGCGCGGTACAGCTCACCTGAAACGCCTGGGTGGCGTCATCGACGGATCACCGCTGCTCGGCGCAATGTTCTTGACCGCCGGGCTCGGACTGGCGGGCGTCCCCCCTCTGAGCGGCTTCGTGGCGAAGTTCATGCTCATCCAAGCGGGACTCGAAGACGACTTCTACAAGACCGTCTTCATCAGCGTCCTGGTAGGGTTCCTGACGCTGTTCTCGATGATGAAGATCTTTCGCTATGTGTTCTGGAGCCCGGAGACGACCGGCCCCGTCTACCAAGAGGGCCAGGCCGCACGCAACATATCCATCGGCGTACTGGTCGCCTTGGGCATAATCCTGGGCTTGGGTGCATCATACGCCCTTCCATATGCCGCACTTGCCGCCGAGCAGCTACTAGACCCCCAGGCGTATATTGATGCGGTTCTAGGAAAGGAGTGACTGTGGTGCGCAAGCTATGGACCCTCATCCGCCTGGCAGGAAGCTTTCTCTGGGAACTGTTCCTGTCGAATATAGCGGTGGCTCGCACGGTGCTGTCGCCGAAGCTCAAGATAAGAGCCGGCATCGTTGCCTACGACACCCGGCTGCACAGCGACTACTCGATCGTCAGCCTCGCCAACATGATCACGCTGACACCGGGGACCCTGACCCTGGACGTGTCCGAGGACCGCGACGTCCTTTACATCCACACTCTCAACATCGCCGACCCGGCGGAAACCGTGGAAACCATCCGAAAGGCCTTCGAAGTCCACCTGCTGGAGCTGGAGAAGTGATCCAGACAACCGCGAACGCCTGCCTCATCGCCCTGACCCTCGCGATGCTGGGGCCCCTGTACCGTGTAATTCGCGGCCCCAGCGTAGCCGATCGCGTGGTCGGAACCGACGCGCTCGCGTCCTGCATCATGTGCATCATTATCGTTTTCGAGATCTCGCGATCTTCTCGTCACTACATAGAAGCGGTCATGGCCATCGCCATCCTGGGCTTCTTCGGAACCGTAGCGATCGCCCGTTACCTGATAAGAGGACGCCCCATTGACTGACGCCATCATCTGCGCCTGCCTGTTGATCGGCACCTTCTTCGTTTGCCTGGCATCGCTGGGGATCTGGCGCCTGCCCGACGTATATACGCGCCTGCACGCGCTCACCAAGGCATCCACGCTCGGATTGGCAGGTTGCCTCCTGGCGTCCGCCCTCGTCTTTCGCGCATCCGACCACAGCATCGTACCCGAGCTTCTGACCATGCTGTTCGTGGTGGTCACCAACCCCGTCGGCGGACACATGATCGCACGTAGCGCTTACCTGATAGGCATCGCCATGTCCGACCACCACTCGGTACTCGACGAAATGAAGCGCGCGGGCGAACAAGCCGACCGCGAACACGACCAGGCCTGAATCCGCTCACGCCCGCGCAGCATGGACCTGCACCCCGCCTGCGTGGTATCGTTTACCGGATTAGGTGGTGGACGCGGTGGCGGGAACTACCCTTGGCTAACGGCTGGCTGAGCGCGCTCGGCGCTCTCCTCATCCTTCTCGGGCAATCAGCGGTTACCGCCGTCAGATCGCCTCCCCGTTTCGGCGTCGTGCTCGATCAACTACACGAGGTCGGCGTCCGCTCCCTGTCCATCGTAACGCTGACCGCCGTGTTCACCGGCATGGTCATGACCATCCAGCTCGGCCCCTTCCTCGCCATGTTCGGCGCCAAAATCTTCATCAGCAAAGCGGTAGGCTTCGCCATCATCACGGAGCTCGGCCCTGTCCTGACGGCGCTCATGATCGGCGGACGCGTGGGCGCGGGCATGGCTGCCGAACTCGGCACGATGAAAGTCACCGAACAGATAGATGCGCTGCGCTCCATGGGCGCCGACCCCGTCGCCTACCTGGTCGTCCCGCGCATGATCGCCATCATCGTGATGATGCCGCTGATGACCGCCCTTGCCGACATGGTCGGCGTGCTCGGCGGCATGTTGCTGGCCAGCCTCGAGTTGGGAGTGCCGGCCACGTTCTATACGCGCAGCCTCCTCCAACTCCTGGTCGTGGGCGACCTGATCCGGAGCCTCACCAAGGGCTTGGTCTTCGCTGTAATCATCGGGTCCATCGCCTGCTACAACGGCATGTCGGCCCGCAACGGCGCCGACGGCGTAGGGCGTGCCACCACACGGACGGTAGTCGCGGCCTCCATCTCGGTTCTGGTCAGCGACTTCTTCGTAACCAAACTGATGTTGTCGATATGAGCGTCGAATCCGCCATATCCTGCCGCCAACTCAGCAAGCAGTTCGGCGGCGTGACCGTGCTGGACTCCCTCGACCTGGATATCCGCAAAGGCGAAACGCTGGTCATCCTGGGCCGCTCGGGTACAGGCAAGAGCGTACTACTCAAGCACCTCAACGGATTGCTACGTCCGGACTCGGGCTCGGTTTTCTTCCAAGGCACCGACATGTCCGGGGCCAGCGAACAGGAGCTACTCGACGCCAGGCGCGCGATCGGCATGTTGTTTCAAGGCGGCGCCCTGTTCGACTCTCTCACCGTCGGCGAGAACGTCAGGTTCGCGCTCGATCATCACAGCATAGGAACGCTTGCGGAAAGAAACGACCGCGTGGCCGAACTGTTGGCCCTGGTCGACCTGCGTGACACGCAGGAGAAGATGCCGGACGAATTGAGCGGCGGCATGCGCAAGCGAGCCGCACTCGCGAGGGCGCTCGCGCTGCAGCCCGACTGCATGCTCTACGACGAACCCACCACCGGGCTCGATCCGGTGACATCCGCGCAGATCAACGCACTGATTCGCGACCTGCAGTCACGTTTCGGGCTGACGTCGGTAGTCGTAACGCACGATATAGCGAGCGCGACATATGTCGCGGACCGCGTGGCCTTCCTGTATGATGGTGCGATTCAGGCGGTAGGCACGATGGACGAGATGCATCGCAGCACCGACTCGAACATCAAGCAGTTTCTCGCCAACGACCCACTGACAGTCGAGCAGTCGTGAAGTCTCCCAGCTCCAAGCAGTTCTCCGTCGGCCTCACGGCAGTGGTATGCGCCGTGGTAATCGCGATCGGGATAATCCTGGTCGGGTCGGAGCAACAGCTTTGGAGCGGACGCACCAAGTATCGGGTCCACTTCACACGCACCAACGGTCTTGCCGTCGGCGCCCCGGTTACCCTCAACGGTGTCACGGTCGGCTCGGTGGACAAGATGTTCTTCCCCGACGACCTGCAGGCTCAATACATAGACGTGCGGCTTTCGATCGTCAGCGACGTCAAGGACCGTATCAAGGTCGACACCGTAGGCAGGATTCAAACCTTCGGGTTGCTCGGAGACAAGTACGTCGAGTTGAGTGGAGGGGCCACGGAGTCGGCGCCCTTGGAACCCTACGGCCTGATTCGTTCCGTCGACCCCGTCGACTATGAGGCCATCCTCGGACAGAGCGGCGACATCGTCAGCAACGCGATAGAGGTCACGGCTCTTCTGCGTCAGGTGCTCACCGACATCAACAATCGTTCGGGACTCGTCGGCAGGCTCATCAGCGACGAGGAGCTCGGAGACGGACTCATCACCGACATGAGCCGTACGATGGCCAACGTCGAACAGGCGAGCACGAGGCTCGACGAGATGCTCGCGAGGGTCGAGGCGGGCGAAGGCGCCTTCGGC
Organism: Candidatus Binatia bacterium; assembly: GCA_028278325.1. Lineage (GTDB taxonomy): Bacteria > Desulfobacterota > Binatia > UBA1149 > JAJCZL01 > JANQEO01. The sequence goes on along the minus strand of JANQEO010000152.1, from coordinate 28,806 downwards.
GTGATGCTGTCGGAAGGACCACGCACGCGTGAGGCTCTGGAAAACATCCGGATAGCCAGCACCGAAGCCGCAGAGTTCATGACCCGCCTCAATCGCGGCCGCGGGCTGCTGCCGCGCCTGGTGGACGACGAGAACTTCGCCGACGCCACCCTCGAAGGCGTCGAGGCCAGCGTCACCAGCATCGCCGAAATCACGGCCAAGGTTCGATCCGGCCAGGGCACTATCGGCAAGCTCGTCTACGACGACGGCCTATACGAGGACGCTCAGAGCTTCGTGGGAGGCAACAGCACGGGAGCCTTCTGGCGGGGACTGTGGACCGGCTTGAAGTGGTTCTGGCCCTTCCCCTCCAGCGGCACTGTCAGCGCCGCCGAATGATGTTCGCCCCCAGGGGGCTCACCGTATGACTCCATGCGGCATAGCGCAGCCTTTTTGGGCGCCGTCCGCGCCATGCCGGAGATACACTGAATAGACCGGACCGGCTGGATAATCGGGACCAGCCCCGTAGACTGTTGAGGACTACCCGACGATGAGTGCAGCGCCCCACCTGGTCAGCGAATCCCTGGACAGCGTGCTGGACGAACTCGTTCACGACGCGCTGGCGGCCCAGTCCATAGCGACTACGTCGTCGACCGAGGCCTACCTTTCCAGGCTGTTGCGAGACTACCTTCGCGTCGCTCCCGAGACCTGGACGCGAGCTTTCGGCGTGGAGCTGCTCAGCGCCGCGTCACTGGAGCCCCAGCTTCGCTACCACAAGCTCAAGGAGTTGGCGGATACGACGCTGTTTCTCTCGGGCATATTCCTCGACTACATCGAAGCCCGCCTGGCCGCCACCGAGTATTACTTCCGCATCGGCAGCGAGGCTTACCTCTCGCTCGGGGGCCTGGACGCGAGCGGCGCCGTCGGCGACACCTACATCGACTTGGGCAACCGATTCGAGGACTTCGCACGCGCACTGACCATGGTCGCCGACAGAGAGCTGTCGGCATCCAAGCAGCGGGTCGTAATGCTCTACGAGAAGTGGGTGCGAACCGGCCACCCGCGCTACAAACGTCGCCTCATGTCGCTTGGCGTGCCCTCGGAGGGCATTCTGCCCTCACGCACACATTGATCAGCGCTTAGAGATCCGGCTCAGTGGCCGGCGGCGTGGAACTTGCGTGCTTCGACGACCGTGAACAAAGACCAGGGAGAGGTCTTGTACCGGTGTTCGAGATTCAAGCGACTGCCGCGCATGACGTTGTCGAGATCGAGCCTCGTACTCCAGCCCAGCCGCCGCGTGAGCGGGTCGGCCAGATCGACTACGGCGCGAATGTAGGGTCGCCTGCTGCTGAAATGGTTGATGATCACGACTTGCCCGTCCGGCCGGCACACGCGCGTCATCTCGTCGACTAGACGCTTGGGATCGGGCACCACCGTCACGACGTGGAAGGCGGTAACGAAATCGAACTCATTGTCGTCGAACTCCAGGGACATGGCGTCCATCTGCCGCAAGGTGATGTGAGAGTGACGTTCAGGATCCATCTTGCGGGCCGCATGGTCCAGCATGCTCTGGGACAAGTCTATGCAGGTCACCTCGCAATGGCTGGGGTAAGCGTCAAGGGAAAGACCCGTTCCGACGCCCACCTCAAGGACCTTGGCTCCCGGCGGAATGTCGAGGCCGCGCACCACGCGGAAGATCCTCCGCTTGAACACTTTCTCGAAGATTCGGTCGTAAACGCCTGAAAGATCAGAGTAGATCTTACTGGCATGAGGGTCACCCGGCTTCTGCGCTTTGCTGTTCTGCAACTGTCTGTGCATCCCCCCGTCCACCTACAACACTTCCTCGCAAGCGGCGGCACAAGCGTCGGGAATGCAGGGTATTAGCACAGGGCAATCACGAAGGTCAAGAAAAGCGCTCAGGCGCTCTGCTTGGTCTGCCCCCACGTCTCCACGATCGGGCTGGCGATGAATATCGACGAATAGGTTCCGACGGTCAGGCCGACGATGAGGGTGAACGCAAAGCCGTGTATCACGCCCCCGCCGAGGAAGAACAGCGCCGCCAACACCATCAATGAAGTGCCCGTCGTCAGCACCGTACGCGACAGGGTCTCGTTTATGCTGGCGTTGATCAGCTCGGCCAGCGGCCGCTTCCGTTCCCTCTTCAGGTTCTCCCGGATGCGATCCGACACCACGACGGTGTCGTTTACCGAGTAACCGATGACCGTCAACAGGGCGGCAACCACACTCAGGTCCACTTCCGTACCCGACAGCGACAACGCGCCGACCGTGACGAGGACGTCGTGAGCCAAGGCCGCCGCAGCACCTATACCGAAGCGAAGATCGAAGCGGATCGCGATGTAGGCGCCCATCATCAACGTCGCGAACAGGACCGACAGGATTCCCCTTCTGCGAAGTTCACCGCCCACCTTGGGACCCACTATCTCCGTCCGCCTTTCCTCCAGGCCATGTTCGGGGAAGGCCTGTTTGAGAGATTCCTTCAGCTGGGCGGCCCTGCCGCCTCCTACCTGATTGTCACCGGAGGGCACACGCAGCAGGAATTCATTATCCCGGCTGCCGAACTCCTGAACGGAGACGTCCCCGAACTCGACACCGCTGATAGCATCCCTGACCTCGGCGGTGGAAACGGGCTCGGAGAAGCCCACGTGCACCATCAAGCCGCCGGTGAAATCGATACCGTAGTCCGGCCCGCCTTTGGCGACCAAAGAGCCGATTCCAGTCAGAATGACGACCGCCGAGAAGACCAGAGCCGCCTTGCGCGCCTTGATGAAATCGATGCTCGTTCCGGGCTTTATGATCTGGAACATCTCGGCACCTCAGATGCTCAGCGACCGCCGACCGGTGCCGCTGAGAGTGAAATCGTACATGACCCGCGAGGCGAACACCGCGCTGAAGATCGTGCTGGCTATGCCTACGCAGAGTGTGAGCGCGAATCCCTTGATCGGCCCCGACCCGAACTGGAACAGGATCAAGCCGGCAAGAAAGGTGGTCGCGTTGGAGTCCAGGATCGCCGGTAGCGCGCGGCTGTAACCGGAATCCACTGCCGCCCGCGGTGCTTCGCCGCGCCTGAGCTCTTCGCGGATACGCTCATTCACGAGAACGTTGGCGTCTACAGCCATGCCCAGTGTCAGAACCATTCCGGCTATGCCGGGCAAAGTCAGAGTGGCCTGGAAGCCGGCCAGCACGCCTAGGAGAAGGAAGATGTTTATCACCAACGCAAGGTTCGCGATCACCCCGGCCACTCGGTAGTAGATCAACATGAACACCAGCACCAAGGATCCCCCGATCATGAAGGACCGTGTCCCGCTGATGATCGAATCGCGACCCAAGGACGGGCCGACTGTGCGTTCCTCTGCGATCGTCACCGGTGCCGGCAATGCGCCTGCCCGTAGCACGATCGCAAGGTCGCGTGCCTCGTCGAGCGTAAAGTTGCCGGTGATCACGGCTCTGCCGCCTCCGATTCGCTCACGGATTACCGGCGCGCTCTGCACCTTTCCGTCCAGGACGATGGCGAGGTTACGGCCGACGTTGTCACGCGTGATCTGATCGAATCTTCGCGCACCGTTGGAGTTCAAGGTCAGCGACACGTAAGGAGGATCGCCCAGCTGACCGGGACGATGGCGGGCATCGGCAATGACCTCCCCGCTCATCAGCACGGTGCGCTGAAGCCGGTAGGTAATCTCGCTCTCTAGCCCCGTGGCCGCGTCGGCGGATACCCCGTCCAGCACCACTACATCGGTAACCGCCGGGTCGTCCTCGACCAGCTGGAACTGCAGCTGAGCTGTGCGGCCGATGAGAGACTTCGCCCGTTCCGGATCCTGCACGCCCGGCAGCTGTATCAAAATGCCGTGCGCCCCCGTGCGCTGGATGGTCGGCTCGGCGACACCGAACTCGTCGACGCGATTGCGTATGGTCTCGAGGGCCTGGTCGACAGCGAACTGTCGGATGCCTTCGATCTCGGGCTCGATGAGGCGGAAGGACAAGATCTTGCCCTCATTAGCGGCGGCAGTCTGCAGAACCGGATAGTCGTCGGCCACCAAGGAGTCGAGCTGTTCGCGCTTGGATCGGCTTATGAGCTCGAACTGCAGGGAATCCGTCGCCGTCCGCCGCCAGTTGCGCGTGGCTATTTCCTGGTCGCGCGCATCGGATCTGAGCTGTTCCATGAGGAGATCGACACGGTTCTCGACCGCCTTGTCGACCTCCACCTCCAGGACCATGTGTATGCCGCCCTGGAGATCGAGCCCCAGGTTGATGGCTTCGGTCGCGAATATGGAGCCCCACCACGCCGGCAGCCTGTTCACGAGGTTCGGCATCAGGAAAAGAGCGGAGAGCCCGAGCGCTCCGACAACGACAGCCCCCCTCCATGCAATGCTACGGTTCAACGGTCAGCTCTCCTTCTTGGTGGGCTGAAGCCCGGTAATCTGAGCACGGTCCTGCTTGATCTTGACGTTGGGAGCGATTTCGAGAACCACGACATCGTCACTGAGTTCGATGATGCGCCCGTAGAGCCCGCCATTGGTCACTACCGGATCGTTACGCTTGAGGTTGGAGATCATGTCCTTGTGTTCCCGGGCCCGCTTCTGCTGAGGCCTCACCAACAGGAAGTAAAAGACCACGAGGATGAGGATCAAGGGTAGGAACTGCTGAAGACCCGACCCGGGCGGCGGAGCGGCCTGGGCCAGTGCGAACCTGGCGGTCGATAGGTCGATCATTGCGAGTCTCCTAGGTACTTGTTCTTGAACTCAGCTTTGAAGTCGCCGTAACGGTCCTCGGAAATCGCGGCTCGGATCTTGGCCATGAGCCGCTGATAGAAATGCACGTTATGTAGGCTGCAGAGCGAAGATGCCAACATCTCCTTGCGCTTGGTCAAATGGTGCAGATAGCCCCTCGAGAAGCCCCGACACGTATAGCAATCGCATTCCGGGTCCAAGGGCCCGGCATCGGTGGCATGGTCGGCATTGCGGATGGACAGGGGCCCTGTGCTCGTAAACAGGGTCCCGTTACGCGCGTTGCGGGTCGGCAGCACACAATCGAACAGGTCGTAGCCCTGCCCCGAGAGCTCTATGAGATCCAAAGGTGTCCCCATCCCCATCATGTAACGGGGGCGGTCGGCGGGTAGCAGGCCCACACTGAAGCGCGCGGCTTCCAGCGTCGCGGCGCTCTCCTCGCCCACCGACAAGCCGCCGACGGCATAGCCGTCGAAGCCGAGCTCGGTCAGGGCGCCGGCGTTGTCCGCACGCAGATCCTCGAACAGTCCGCCCTGAACGATGCCGAAGAAAGCCGGGCCGTCCGGCTCTATCGCCACCCTGGTACGTTTCGCCCAACGCAGGGTCCGGGCGGCCGCGCCGCTAGCCGCACGGCGATCCCCCGGATCACCGGTCACGACGTCGAACATCATGGCGATGTCGACCCCGAGCGCCTCCTCTATGCGTACCACGGACTCCGGCGTGAACCGGTGCAGGGCCCCGTCGACGGGCGATCGAAACTCGGCGCCTTCTTCATCCACCCTGACGTGGCCGGATAGACTGAAAATCTGGTACCCACCGCTATCGGTAAGGATGGGGCCGTGCCAACCCATGAAGGCGTGGATGCCTCCGAGAGCCGCGATCGCCTCCACTCCCGGCCTCAACGAGAGGTGATAGGCATTGGCCAGCACCATCTCCACCCCGCATTCGCCGAGCTGTGCCGGAGTAAGCCCCTTGACGGTTCCGTAGGTACCCACGGGCATGAACGCCGGCGTGCTCACTTCACCATGGGAAGTCGAGATCCTGCCGATGCGTCCCCCTTCACGAGACACACCCGATACGGCGAAACCGAACATGGTGGTGCCTCAGACGACGAGCATGGCGTCGCCGTAGCTGTAGAACCGGTAACACGACTCTACGGCCTCGGTGTATGCCGCCCTCGTCAAATCCTCGCCGGCGAAAGCCATGACGAGCGACAGCAACGTGCTCGACGGCAGGTGGAAGTTGGTAATGAGAGCGTCGATGGCCCGGAACTCATGTCCGGGCTTGATGAAGAGATCCGTAGCCCCGTCATAGGGGCTCAACCCTTCGGCGCCCCTGCCGGCCGTCTCCAGAGCCCTGACCGAAGTTGTACCGACCGCTACGACCCTTCCCCCTTGCTCGCGAACTCCGTCGCATCGCTCGACCAGGCCTGCGTCGACACTGCAACGCTCGGCCTCCATGCGGTGCTCGTCGAGTTCACCGCGCACCGGCTGAAAGGTCCCCGGACCCACGTCGAGCGTCAAGGTAGCGAATCCCACGCCCGCCGACTCGAGCTGCGCGATGAGATCGGGAGTGAAGTGCAAACCGGCCGTCGGCGCTGCAACGGACCCGCCTGTTCTCGCGTACACGGTCTGGTAGCGGTCGCTGTCCACGTCGGTCGGGCCCTGCCCGCGCTGTATGTAGGGGGGCAGCGGGACGGCCCCGACCGTCTGCATCACTTGCGCCGGGGTACGGCCCTCGAACAGCAGCTCCGTGCGTCCCTTGCGTACCGGCGCTACTACGCGGGCCCGAATTCCCTCGTCCAGTTCCAGAATCTCGCCGACCGCTACCGTCTTGCTGGACTTGAGCATGGCCCTGGCCGGCCCGTGGTCCTCGAAGGACAGGAGTAACAGCTCGACGCGCCCGCCCGTCGACCGCCGCGCGTGCAAGCGAGCTGACTCGACGCGCGTGTCGTTGGCGACGAGGAGATCACCCGGGCGAAGGCATTGCCCGATGAACTGGAAGGTGGAGTGGTGAACCGAGGCGGCGGCACGGTCCACGATCATCAAGCGCGACTCACCGCGCCGCGCGGCCGGCTCTTGAGCGATCAGATGCGGAGGAAGCTCATACTCGAGAAGGCCCGTCCATAACGAGGCACGGGCCTTGGCTATCGGCTCGGGGGCCTCCACGGTGTCACGACCCGGACTCGTCAGCCTGCTTGAGTTGTTTCATGATCGGCGCGAGCAGGTCGATGGGAACCGGAAGCACCACCGTCGAAGCGTTCTCGGCGGCAATCTCTCCCATGCTCTGCAGGAACCGCAACTGTACCGCGATCGGGTGAGCCTGCATGACCTGGGCCGCTTCCGCCAGTCGCGTAGAAGCCTGGTACTCGCCCTCCGCGTTGATTACCTTCGCCCGCCTCTCGCGCTCGGCCTCGGCTTGCTTGGCCATGGCACGCTGCATCTCCTGCGGCAGGTCGATGTGTTTGACCTCGACGGAGACGACTTTGATGCCCCAGGGATCGGTCTGCACGTCGAGAATTTCCTGGATCTGCTGATTGATTCTCTCGCGTTCGGCCAGCAACTCGTCGAGCTCGGCCTGTCCGCAGACGCTTCTGAGCGTCGTCTGAGCCAGCTGCGATGTCGCATAGAGGTAGTTCTCGACCTCTACGACCGCCTTGCTGGGGTCCAGCACGCGGAAATAGAGCACGGCGTTGACCTTGACCGAGACATTGTCCCTGGTGATCACGTCCTGGGTCGGGACGTCCATGGTGATGGTCCTCATGTCGACCCTGACCATGCGCTCGATGCCGGGGATGACGTAAATGATTCCCGGTCCGCGGAAAGCCACCAAACGACCCAGCCTGAGCACTACCGCGCGCTCGTACTCACGCATGATCTTGAGGCCACTGATGGCGAGCGCGATGACGCCCGCAACGACGTAAATTAGTAGCATTTCGCCTACTCCTGCTCTCGCGACACCTTGATTCGCAAGCCTTGTACTCCGACTACTCGCACCCGGACATCAGACTCCAAAGCCTCGTCACTGGATGCGTTCCAGAACTCTCCGTGAACCTTGACCTTACCGCTTCCGTGCACCGGCGTGACCGTAACCCCGATCTCGTCGATCAAGCCGTCTGCGCCGGTCACGGCCCTGCGTCTGCGATCTCGAACCAGGAAGCCGAGAACGATGACTATCGCCGACGAGAAGAATATGATCGTTGCCGAGATAATCGAACGATCGACCTCCAGCTGCGACTCGGGAGTATAGAGGAAAAGTGATCCCAGCGTTAACGCAACGATACCGCCGATGCCCAGCACTCCGAAGCTCGGCATCAAAAGCTCTCCGATCAGGAACGCCATCCCCACCATGATCAGCAACACGCCGGTCGAACTGATGGGCAACACCTGAGACGCCAACAGCGCCAGCAGCAAGCATATCGCGCCGGCAACACCGGGGAAGATCGCGCCCGGGTTGGAAAACTCCATGTAGAGCCCGAGCATTCCCGCCATCATCAACAGGTAGGCGATGTTCGGATCGGTTATTACGTTGAGCACACGCTGGCGAAACGTCATCTCGACGTCGGTGACCAGAGCCTGGCCCGAGGAGGTGATCGCTGCGCTGAGGTCGAGCTTGGCCTTCACGCCGGCCACCTCGGCCTCCAGACCGTTGGCCTTGTTCAGAAGCTCATCGAGATCGGCGGCTACGAAATCGACGACGTCGAGGTCCACGGCCTCGGTCTCCGTGATCGACACGCTCTCACGCACCGCCTTCTCGGCCCATTCGACGTTGCGGCCTCTCCGCTCGGCAATCGATTCAACGAAGGAGACGGCGAAGTTCTCCACCTTCTCCCTCATGTCGCCCTCGATGTCCTGCCCCTGACCTCCGACCGGGTGCGCGGCACCGATCGTCGTCCCGGGCGCCATCGCTGCAACGTGGCCCGCCAACGTGATGAAGACCCCCGCCGAAGTGGCGCTGGCCCCGCCCGGCGCGACATAGATGATCACCGGTAGTGGCGCGGCCAGGATGTTCTTGACGATGTCCTTGGTCGAGTCGAGCAGCCCGCCCGGCGTGTCGAGCTGCACTATCAGCGCCGAGGCCCCGGCGTCGGAGGCATGCTCGATGGATGTCTCGATGAAATCCGTGACCGCAGGGCTTATCGGTCCGTCGATAACGATGCGATGAGCGGGCTTGTACTCCGCCGACGTCGCATCCGGCCGCCCCGGCGCCAACAAACCGGATAGGCCCGTCACCAGCATGATCGCCAGTGCGGCTCGCCTGTAACTCGGGTCGATCTTCATTCGATGGGCAGGCCGACCTTCTTCATGACCTGCTTGATATCGTCCCACACTACCCGTTTCTCGCCGGGGCTGCGAAGTAGGTAGGCGGGATGGAAGGTCGGCATGACGGGTACGCCCCGGTAATCGTGCCACTGCCCCCGCTGTTTGGATATCGGCGTGCGATTCTGCAGGAGGCTTTGGGTTGGCACCTTGCCGAGGGCTACGATGACTCGCGGCCTGATCACCGCGATCTGCTTGGCCAGGAAAGGCTCGCAGGCCACGATCTCGTCGGGCTCTGGGTTGCGGTTGTCGGGGGGACGGCATTTCACGATGTTGGCTATGTAGACATCGTCGCGCCGCAGCCGCATGCCCTTCTCGATGATGTCGGTCAGGAGCTTGCCGGCCCGGCCCACGAACGGAATCCCCTGCGCATCCTCGTCGGCTCCCGGCCCTTCGCCTACGAACATGACCTCGGCCTCGGGGTTACCGACCCCGAAAACGATGTTGATCCGCCCCTTACACAGCTTGCAGCGGTCGCAGTCGCCGAGCACGTCTCGAACCGCGTCCAGCGTATCTGCGGCTTTGAGATCGGGTTCGACCAGCAGGTCGGGGAACTCTGCGACGACAGGCCGGGCCATCACGTCCGAGGCAGCCTCGGCTTGGCGAGGCGGCGACTGGGGCAAGAACTCGGCCCCCATATCGAACTCGCGCAAGAGATATTCGCGCGCCGCCGATACGCCTTTGCTGAATTGAGAGTTGTCACCTGCCACTATAGACTCGGTGACAGTGAGTACGCAGGGCCCGCTGCCGTTCCGGCGCCTACGTCCAGGGAGAAACGAGTGCTAGCACTTTCGATCCTCTTGGGTGTGGCCGTCATCCTGATACCGGGCAACGCTTTCGCTTGGGGACCCATCACGCACATCGTCCACGGATCCACCGTGCTGGCGAACATTACCAGCCTGCCTGCGGGCCTTCAAGCAATCCTCGGTGCTCACCCCTACTGCTATCTGTACGGCTGCATCGGCGCCGATATCATCCAAGCCAAAGCCTATACGCGCAGCGTGGCGACACACTGCCATAGCTGGCCGGTCGCATGGAAGCTTCAGGAAGAAGCCGACACTGATGCCCAACGAGCCTTCGCCTGGGGCTACATGACCCACCTTGCGGCGGACATCATCTCCCACAATCACTTCGTTCCCACCTACCTCCTGCTCAGCTTCGACCGGCGCACCCTCGGGCACGCCTACTGGGAGGCACGAGCCGACTCACTTCAGGGACGCGGCTACTGGGAACGCGCAAGGTCGGTCCTCGCCAGAACATACGAAGACTGCGACAGGCTCGTGGAGAACGTGGTGGAGCACACGCTGTTCTCCTTCAAAACCAACAAGCGCATCTTCGATTCACTGATGGGCCTGTCCAAGCTCGAGCAATGGCGGCGGTTCATGGAGCGGGCCACGACCCGGTCGTCGTTCGAGATGACACGCGCAACCGTCGAGCACTACAATGGCGCCTGCAGCCACGCGGCCCTGGACCTGCTCACTCAGGGACGCCAATCCTACACTCAGTCTCAGGATGCTACGGGCAAGGAGATCCTGGAGCGCGCCATCAAGCTGAGACGCCGCCTGCGGACACTCAAGAGACAAGGACGCTTCCCCGCCGGTACCGAGCGAGCCCTGGTGGAAGAGATAATTCCCGAGTTAGCCGAATTGAGAGTGACCGCCGGAGCTCAGGCGAGCCCGGCCTGAACCTCAACTCAAGCTCGCCGGTTCAGCGCTTGAGCGGGGCTTCGCAGTGCCAAGGCGCCGTCGAGAAGCCGGTCGGCAAGTTCGTCCTTGCTGATGACCCCCGTGGATTCCTCACGCCCGTCTCTGGAAATCAACACCGCGGAGTTCGTCTCGGTGTCGAACCCCGCCCCCTCGGCGCTCACATCGTTGGCCACTATGAGGTCGAGATTCTTGTCGGCGAGTTTCTTGGCAGCGTAGCCTTTGACGTCTGTGGTCTCGGCGGCAAAGCCGACGACGACCCGGTCTCCGCGTGCAGCGGAAAGCCGTTGGAGGATGTCTTCGGTGCGCTGCAGCTCGATCGAGATACCCGAATCGCTCTTCTTCAGTTTCGTGTCGGAGGTCTCCGACGGTCTGTAGTCGGCGACGGCCGCCACCATCACGACAACGTCGGAGTCGGTGACACGGCCCACCATAGCGTCCTTCATCTGCGCGGCGGTCTCGACCTGGACAACGCTGCATCCGTGGGGTGCGCTCAGCGTAACCGGCCCCGAGACCAGAGTAACGTCGGCCCCTCTTCGCCTCGCAGCACGGGCCACTGCGTATCCCATACGTCCGCTGGAGCGGTTGCTGATGTAGCGCACGGGGTCGAAGGGCTCTCTCGTCGGCCCGGCGGAAACCAGTACGCGTAGACCGCGCATGTCCTGGTCGGTGAGCGCCGCCCCGACCTCTTCGATGAGCACCTCCGGGTCGGGCAATCTGCCGGGACCGTGATAACCGCAGGCAAGTTCGCCGCTGTCGGGCCTGACCACGCGGTACCCGAAATCCTCCAAGCGTGAGATATTCTCGACAACCGCGGGATGCTCGAGCATCCGACCGTTCATCGCCGGCGCCACTACCACCGGCGCCTTGGTGGCAAGCAGAGTCGCCGTGACCACATCGTCAGCCATCCCCATTGCCATGCGAGCGATCAAGTTGGCCGTTGCCGGCGCCACAAGCACGACGTCGGCATCTTCCGCAAGCTTGATGTGGCCGATCTCCGCTTCTTGAGTGACACTCAACAACTCGGTGGCCACGGGCCGGCGAGACAGGGCCTGCAGGGTAAGTGGCTGGATAAAAGCTTGAGACGCCCGCGTCATCGCCACGTTGACCGAGGCTCCCGCGTCCATGAACCGTCGCGTCAACTCTGCGGCCTTGTATGCCGCAATGCCGCCACCAACACAGAGTAGGACCTGCTTGTTATCGACGAGGTACATGCCTTCAGACGCTCTCAGGCGCGCTGCTGGGCGCCTTTTCCTGCATCTTGTCCAGTTCGGTAAAGCTTAGCCCCTCTCTGAGCAGAAACACAAGGCCGAGGGACAGCTGGCTCACGAACGCCGCAGCATGCGAGAAAAGCGAGTAACCGGCGGCCTCCGTTCCGGAGATGCCGTACATCGCCAGGGCCGTCGTGCATCCGACCTGCCAGACACCGACGAAACCGGGCGCCGACGGCAACGCCACCGCCAAGGCCACGATGGTGGCCACCGCCATGCCTCCACCGACGAATCCGACGTCTATGTCGAGGGCCAAGGTGCCGAGGTAAAAGGTAAGCGCGATCATCAGCCAGAGGTAGACGGACCACCCGACCAGCGGCATCAGCACCCGCGGGGGGGCGATCGACGCTACCGCATCCAGGAACTCGTGCTCCAGCCTTATGACGCTGTAGGCGATCCGATCCGGCAGCTTGTGCCACACCACGTCGATTACCGGTAACACGCGGTCACGATGGCGGTGAACCAGGAACACGACGGTCAGGCCGGCGGCCCCGAAGACTCCCGCGTATATCGCGACGGTCTTGATGGCGGGCGACACGCCGGAGAAGAGAACCACGACGACGAGCAAAACCAGCACCGCGATCATGTCGAGCAAGCGCTCGAGAACGGCTGTGGCGAACGCGGTACTCACCGGCGTCCCGGTGCTGCGTGTGAGCAACAAGGGCCGCACCACTTCGCCCGCACGAAGCGGCAACAGGAGATTGGCCATGAAGCCGATGGATGTGGCCGATACGATGGGCAGCAAGGGGTAGCCGTTACCCGTGGCCTCGACCAGCAATACGCGCCAGCGCTGAGCTCGAACGAACAGCGTATAGTAGCTCACCGCCGCTATAGGCAGCATGTAAAGGTAGTTCGCCGCCTTGAGGGCGCCGATGATCTTGGGCCAGTCTTCGCCTTTGAACGCCAGGTAAAGAAACAGGCAGGAGACGGCGACTCCGACGCTTATGTGGATGTAGCGCCGGCGTGACGGTGTCAGTGCCACGCGTAGGTCAGGCCGTCGAGGTCACGTCCGGAAGCGCGACGGGGGCGGATCCGGGATGTCCACATCCGGGTGCAGTTCCTTCGCACGTACCAGCAACACCTCTTCGGTTTCGGGTATGTCGGGATCGGGCACGCAGCAATCAACGGGACACACCGCGGCACATTGCTCCTGATCGAAGAAGCCTACGCACTCGGTGCACTTCTGCGGGACGATGTAGTAGATGTCCTCGTCGATCGCAGGATGCATCTCGCCATTCATCTCCCACTCGACACCACCCTCGTAGATCGCCGTGTTGGGACACTCGGGCTCGCAAGCTCCACAGTTGATGCATTCCTCTGTGATCTTCGTGGCCATGGGCGGCCCCTCCTGCGCTGGATGCAAAGCACCTTGCCATAGCGTCTTGCACTAGTAAAGTAAGCTCCGCTTTGACATCCCGGACGATACTGCCCCTAATTCGACACCAATCGGTATAGGGAGACCTCGTGAACCGAATCAGCATCGCATCGCCGTCAAGTGCGCCTATCCCGCCGTCGAAAGCCAAAGAGCGCGTCGCGTGGTTGACCGAGTTACTGGGCCCGGAGCTGTCGCGCGTCGAAAGCCGGATCTCGGAGGTGCTCGAGTCACGCGAGCCCCGGCTCACCGAAATCAGTGACTACCTTGTCAACGCAGGGGGCAAGCGAATTCGCCCGGCCGTAGCCTTGCTCGTCTTCAAGGCCTGCGGTGGCGGTGACGTCACGGACATGGTCGACCTCTGTGTTTCTCTGGAACTCATTCACACCGCCACCCTTCTTCACGACGACATAATCGACTCGAACGACATGAGGCGGGGCAAGGACGCCGCGCCCCTGAAGTTCGGAATCGCCGACACTCTGGTGACCGGCGACTTTCTGTTCTGCCGCGCCTTCGAGGTGTGCGGAAGATTCGAACCCAAGGTCGTGGCTTGGGCTGCCGACGCATGCGTTCAGTTGACCGAAGGCGAGATCATGCAGGCTCGCTTCCGGCGTAACGTCGAGGTGACCGAGGCCGACTACATGGAGATCATCGGCCGCAAGACCTCCTCGCTGTTCGCAGCGGGCTCGCGCATCGCCGCGTATATGGCCGGCACCACCGAAGGCACGGTGGACAGAATGAACACCTGTGGGCTGGAGATCGGCGCGGCGTTTCAGATGATCGATGATCTGCTGGATATCACAGGCGACGCACGGCGAACCGGCAAGAGAGTCGGCACCGACCTGCTCGACGGTAATCCATCCCTGCCGGTGGTCGCAGGGCTCGGCATCCCCGCCGTGCGGGCAGCGTTCACGGCCGAAACCTGCACACGAGAAGCGGCAGACGCGGCTCTGGCCGCGATGGCAGAGGCAGGGCTGCCCGAAAAGATCAGGACCCGAGCGACCGAGCACGCCACCACCGCCACCGGCATCCTGTCCGAGTTGCCGCCCTCGCCCTATCGCGATTGCTTGACCGAGCTGGTCGCCGACCTCGTAGACCGAGAAGTATAGCGACGGCCGGACCGGACGGTGCTGGCCGCTCGGCTACCCGAGGGCAGCCTTCCATTGTTTGTCAGGGGTGAACGGCGCTAGTTCGTCAGAATGGAAACCGCGCCGATGATGATCGAGACGACCGCGATGCTAATGAGTAAGGTGGCGGCCATGGCTAGCAGACGGTCTGGTTCTCCGAGCGGTTGGCTTCCCATACCGCGCGGAGCAACTGCTCGAGCACTATGAACTCTTCGTTCATCGCCACGAGGGACTCCACGGCCGACATGAGATCCGAACGATCAGTAGGAGCTTGGTCCTGAGGATCACAAACCGTCGAGATCTGTCGGGCGGCGGTAAGCAGATTGTCCGAGGCGCGCCGGATGTGAAGTGCAATCTGCGTGAAACTTTCGTTGTCGATTATCATATGAGCTTTTGACTCCCTGGGCTGCGTTGCGTGGCCTTATGGGTGACTGAATAGGCAAGGAAGGTGCCAACAGGGCGAAACAGCGGCCCAGGCTCGACAGAGCATGCTCGTCGTCTTTAAGACTAGCCGATAACCGTTTGATACTTCTGAGTTTTTTCGACCTCCAGGCTCGAACCAAAAGCCTTCGATCTTGGGGTAGCGCATAGCATGGCTTGGGCCAGATGACGCAAGCGGTGGCCCATCAAGCTAGGGGGGCCGTCGTGCATCCCCGCTTGCCGGTTCGGATCCGTGCAGGATCGCAATCTCAGTCTCTATGCGGAACCATAGATTGAAGCCGAGGTGACAGATTTGAGCGGTCGTCAACTTCCTGACGAACCCGGCACGATGCAGTCTTCACGGAATCCCGCAAGAAACGGTCGAACGAGACTTGCTCGCCCTATGGCACGTTACTTGGACGCTCCCAGTGACTTCGGAACCCCAACCCAGGGAGCAATCATAGAATGAACGAGAACAAGTCCATCGACGCCGACAAAGAGATCAAGCAGCTCGCCGTCAACGCGGCGCGCACCCGCGCCCTGCTCTTGGCCATCGCCGCCAAGGAAAGCGTCCGTACCAACAGTATCCACTAGCCTGCTCAGGCGCACTGCCGGCGCACGGCAGTCGCCCCACAAAAGACAAAGCACTGCAGAAACCGGCCTCCTACCGGTCCGGTTGACGATACTGCGCACGCAGGTACTACTACGTGCCGGATACCCGGCATGCTCAAGGTAGACGCCCCTGTAGTCGCAACCTCCATCACCGACGTCGCGTCGGCGGCCGAATCAGCGGAAGGCCTCGGCTTCAGCGGCCTGCAAACCGCCGAGGCGGCACACGATCCTTACCTGCCCCTGATGATCGCCGCCGAGCACTCCGAAAAGCTCGAGCTGATGACGGCCATCGCCGTCGCCTTCCCGAGAAGCCCGATGATCACGGCGTACCAGGCCTGGGATCTACAGCGGTACTCCAACGGCCGCTTCGTGCTCGGGCTCGGCACTCAAGTCAAAGGCCATAACGAGCGCCGCTTCAGCATCGAGTGGGGCCGCCCCGGTCCACGGATGCGGGACGTCATACTATCCTTGCGCGCGATCTGGGACTGCTGGCAAACCGGCGGGCCGCTGCGCTACGAAGGCGAATTCTACCGCTTCAGTCTGATGACGCCCTTCTTCAATCCCGGGCCCCAACAGCACCCCGACATCCCCATCTATGTGGCCGGGGTCAACCCTTACATCTGCCGCTTGGCGGGCGAGTTGTGTGATGGGTTCCACATCCACCCGCTTCACACCGTCCGCTACCTCGAGGAAAGAGTGAAGCCCCTCATCGCCGAAGGTGCCGCCGCGGTTGGACGAGAACCGTCGGCCTGCGCTCTGGCTGCACCCTGCTTCGTAGTGACGGGAGACGACGACGAAGAGATCTCCAATGCCGCTTCGATGGTCAGGCAGCAAGTGGCCTTCTACGCATCCACCCCGGCCTACGCGGCCGTGCTCGAGACACACGGCTGGGGAGACATCGGGCCCAAGCTGACCGAAGCATCCAAGCGAGGCCAATGGGGGGAGATGGCCAACCTGATCAACGACGACATCCTTGCCGAAGTCGCCGTAATCGGGAAACGCGATCAGATCGCCCAGCTACTCAAGAACAAGTACGACGGTCTGGTGGACCGGATCTCTCTTTACCTGCCCTTCGTGCCGGGCACCGATCACGACTGGTGGCAGGACATCGTGTCTCGCGTGGCCTGAGCCGGCCTACTTCATCACACGCACGAAAGCGGTGAAGCCGGAACCCTTGAGCGAGGCCTGCCGGCGCGATGCAGCGCTCTTGCTGTCGAAGGCGCCACTCACGACCCTATAGACCCTCTTTCCGTTGCTCTCGGCCACGATGATCCTGGCGTCGCCGTAACGCGCGTTGACTTTGGCCAGCGCCGCCTCGGCGTTCGCTCTGACTCCGTATGCACCGATCTGCACGGTGTAGCGTCCGGGGAACCCGTGACTGAGCTTCCCGATCGCCGTGGGCGCCGACGCAGCCTTGGCGGTCTGCGTGGGAGCCTTCCTGACCGGAGCCGGCTTCGTCAGTGACGCAGGCGCTTTGGCCATCGTGTCAGGCTTGGTCGAACTCGTCTTCGCCGTTGCCCGCGCAGGCGCTGGAGCCGCTGCCGGCTTCGACGTCACCACCGGCTTTGCTGCGGTCTCGGGCTTGGCCGGCGCGCTTTGCACGGTGCCCGAACTCGTATTCGTAGCCGCCGGCTTCTGGGCCGGCCGCGTCGGCGGAGCAACAGCGCGTGGGGCCGGAGCCGGCGTCGGAGAGGGCTTGGCTTGCACGCTCGGCGCAGCCTCGCTGCTCGGCTTCGCGGGCGTCGCCTTGGCAGTCTTGATCGTGCTTGCAGGCTCGGTCTTCGTCGTCGACGTTCCCGCTGACTTCGATGCTGCGGTCCCGTCCTTGCTGACAACGAGCTTGGGCACGGCGTTCAATTCGGTGAGCAACGCCGGGGTGTCGGTCTTGGCCGCCTTTCGGGCCTTCTTTGCGTCTCCGGCGGCGGGGGCTTTCACGTCGGGGTCTTGTCTGTCGTCGGCGGCCGCGACCTGGGTCTGCTGGCCTGCGCCCGGACCGCCGGCCGAAGTCTCGTCACCCGGCGTGCCTGTCAGCGCGGCAGCGAAGCCTGCCATGGCCGCCACGAAGATACCGCCCCAGAGCAAGAGCTTGCGCCGGCTTTCATAGAGCGACTTGATCCTCGCGATACTACCTGTCGCCACACGCGGGTCTTCGGCTTCGCCCTCATCGGGAACCTCGCCCAAGGTGAATGCCGATTCTTCGTTCTCGCCGCTGCTTTCGGTCGTAGTTTCAATATTCATACTGGCAGACTTGACGATTTCCTCGCCAACCTCCTTGTCACCTCTTGCGGCGGCTTCTTCCAATGAAGCCGAACAGATCATGTCGATCTTGCACGGCACGCCGCGAGCGATGGTGACGATTCTCTTGAGGGCCTCCTCGGAGAACAGCTCGTGAGCCACGCCGCCCACCTGGCTTACCCTCTCAGCGATATAGCGAAAGGAATCCTCCGGGCCTATGGGGTCCATCCGGCACACTTGGATGAGGTGCTTGAGGATGCTGCGGTCATTGGCGGCGTTCATGCGGTCGAGCAGCTCTTGTCGGCCCACCAGGATGACATGAAGCATCGACGGCTCTGCCGGGTCGCTGCCGAAGAGTTTGCTGAGCCGTTCCAGGGTCTTGGCCGGAAGTTCTTGAGCGTCGTCTACGACGATTACCGTCGGGCGGTAGTGTTCCGCCCTCGCCTTCGCAATCGACTTCAACGTCTCCAGCAGCGCGTCCTCGTCGGCCGCCGGCGCCGTGTCACCGCCCAGCTGCTCGATCGCTTCGGAGAGCAGATGGCGCAGGCCGGGCCCCGTAGTAGGCAGGAAAGCAACGGTCGCCGTGTCCGAAAGCCGCTCGGCCAGAGTGCGCGCGAAGGCCGTCTTGCCCGCGCCGGAGTCGCCGATCAGAAGAGTAATGCCGTGAGGGGCCTTGAGGCCGGCACGCAGCTCGGTGATCAACGAGGCGTGAGCCTCGGCTAGTACGCCGCGTTCGTCGCCGCCCTCGGTGCCGCTGAAAGGATGATCAGAAAGGCCGAAAAAACTAGGGTCCATCCCCGCTCCTCCTACACTGCGAACGACCCGAAACGAAGCCCCCGCCGTCGGATGAAGGTAGCATAACTATGCTGATTTTCAATACAAAGACGGCCGTTGCGGGGCTGCGCAAGCGCGTTGAACGACCTCGCTGAGCCCCGAATCCGCCGGCAGCGGCGAGCTCTTGAGCGCCAGGTCCAAACGCAACAGCATCGCGTGCAACTGCCTCAACTCATCCTCGCCGAAACGGGCAGCATCGCGGAACACGATGTAGCTGTAGTAGTTCGACGGGAACCTGGCTTGAACCCATCCCGGCATCGCACCCATCGAACGCTTGAGGAAGGCATCGGCGGAGTCCAGAGCCGGCGGCGACGGCAACTCGGCAAGGGCTCGCCTCGCCTCGAGTAGCAAGGCGACGCGCGTGGCCAGCAACCCGATGAGAGCCAACGGAGCCTGTCCCTGGTCGATCAGGCTGTCGATGATCCGTTGGGCGCGGGCGCCGTCACGTGCTCCCATCGCATCCGTCAGATCAAAGACCCAGGCCCCGGCTTGGTCGGTCATTACCTGCTCTACTTGGGTCTTGGTAAGACCTCCACGATCGGCTCCCATGCAGAGCTTGTCGATCTCCTGCACCAACGGCCCGACTTCAGTTCCCGCCCTTGCGCAGATGGCCTGGACGACTGCCGTCGAGGGCTTGGCCACACCGTGCTTCATGGCGCGCTCCGCGACCAACGAAGCTATCTCCTCCTTGCGCAGGCGGCCGTTCCTCTCCGTAGCCAATCGCAAGTCCCGAATGCTCGCATGCTTGTCGAACCACTTGTATAGCCGCCCGCGCTTGTCGAGGGACTTGCACGATGCGGCGATCACGGCGTCGGTCGGGAGTCCGGACTCGGCAAAGGCCAGAAACTCGTCGATATCGTCTTGAGGTTCGTTGCGGATGCCCTTGATCCAAGCGCCGCTTCGGGTTCCGAACAGGCCCGCCTGCGACACGGTAGCGATCACCGACGACAGACGATCCTCCGGCGGACGGATGATGTCGAGGACTTCCGGAGACCAAGCACGCCCGGTCGACGCCTCGAACCACTCCGCGACTGCGTCGTCGATCAGAATCGGCTCGCCGACGAAGAGGGCTACGCTCTTGAATCGTCCGCCGGTGCTCTTAGACATTGTGCCGCGGCTTGGCGGCGCCCCGCTCGTCGCGCACGGTGACCCAATCGCCGACGGCTGACGCCAGTAGACGCCCACGCTCGTCGGCAAGGCTTGCCTCCAGCCTTACCTTGGTACCGTCCACCGACACGGGCCGCGCACTTATCGTCAGCTCCCTGCCGACATATACAGGCCGCCGGTAGGTTATGTTGAGTCCGCGTGTCACGGCCATGCGTTTGTGAATGTGAAGCATGGCCCAACCCATGGCCTCGTCCAGCATCGTCGCCACGACTCCCCCATGCACGAAGTCCTCGTAACCGGCATACTCCCGGCCCAGCACCGTGTGCGATACCACCCTGTCGCTTTGGTGCGTGAAACGTAGCTTGAGTCCGATGCTGTTATCGGTGCCGCAGCCGAAACACCCACCGAACAGGGGCTGGCCTTGGGGGTTGCTAGCGGCCATGGCTGTGGGAATACCCAAACCTCTATGTAGGCTCAACCGTGTCGCCGGAGTCCGCTACCAAGGTTTCGTCTCACCGACCTTGAGAAGCCAGTCGGTGTCGGCATCACGGCCGGCGGCCGTAGATGCGACGCGAAAGCGATCGGGCGGCTCACCCAGGGGCTCATCGCTCAGGTCGAAGGTTCCGTAGTGCACTCCCACCGACCTACGCGCCCGAAGTGCGAGGGCCGCCTCCACCGCCTGCTCCGGGTCCAGATGAGATCGTCGCATGATGGACTGAGGACAGTAGGCGCCTATGGGGAGCGCCGCCAGGTCGACCGGCCCGAAGCGGTCGTGAATCTGTTCGAAGCCGTCGAACATCGCGGTGTCGCCTGCGAAATAGAAGCTACGGCTCGGTGCGACGACTACCCAACCGGACCAAAGGGACTTGTTTCGATCGAATAGCCCACGGCGGCTCCAATGCTGGGCGGGAACACAATGGACCTCCACGGGTCCGACCTTGGCGCTCTCCCACCAGTCGAGTTCGACGATGTTTCGGATGCCGGCGCGCTCGAGAATGTAGCCGTTGGCCAAAGGAACGAAGAAACGCGTGCCGCGTTCATCCAAACGCTTTAGCGTCGCCAGGTCGAGATGATCGTAGTGGTTGTGAGAGACCACGACGAAATCGATCTTCGGGAGATCGGCGAACTCCAACCCCGGCTCCACGTAACGTCGCGGCCCTACCAAGACCGGGCTGGCCGTCGACGACCATGTAGGATCGGTGAGAAACCAGACCCCGTCGACTCCCACCAGCAGGGTGGAGTGTCCTATCCAGGTAACGGTCGGCGCGTCCGAGCGCATGCTTTCGCGAAGGCTGTCCGCGGCACCGCGAAAACGACGGGGAGGATCGCCTACATCCAGCGCTGCAAGCGAGGTGATCACGCGGCGGCCGAAGAACGGCAACATGACCCAGGGTGGCGGGTCACCCTCGTCCTTGTCTCCGGGGTTCCGGAATCCGGAGTCTGTATGGTGCGGCGGCTTCACGTCACGTGCATCCACACGGGCACAGGCGTGCGCGACAAGCGCGAGAACCAAGATCGCCGCAAGCCCTGACCGACTCCTCACGCCCTACTCCCGGCTCTAGAACCCGACGGCCTGGCCGTCCTTACGGTGGTCGGAACCGGCGATGTAAGCGCCGTCGCTCCGGTACACGAGCTGAGCGCCGCCGGCCTGCATGGGGTCCATTACTGCGAGGCGATGTCCCCGCTTCTCCAATTCCTCCAGCACACTAGCAGCCACACCCTTTTCTATCATCACGTCGAGGCCGTCACTGACCTGCCAGCGCGGCGCATCGCTGGCTGTCTGTGGATTCTGGTCGTGGTCGATGATGCGGGTCATCATCTGAACGTGCCCCTGTGCCTGCATGGGACCACCCATGACACCGAAGGCCATGAGGGCCTTGCCTCCACTCGTGACGAAACCCGGAATGATGGTGTGGAAGGGGCGCTTACGGGGACCTACGCGGTTGGGATGGTCGGGCTCGAGCGAGAACCCGAATCCCCGATTCTGCATGCTGATCCCGGTCCCGGGAATGACTACGCCCGAGCCGAAGGCGAAGTAGTTCGACTGGATGAAGGAAACCATCATCCCCTCGGCATCGCCTGCGGCGAGATACACCGTGTCACCGCCTTTCGGCGATCCGTAGCCGGGGTCACCTGCCTTGGTCATGTCGATCATGGCGGCTCGCTCCGCCAAGTAGTCCTGGGCCAGGAGTACTTCGGCACCCAACTCCATATGCGAGGGATCTGCGACGTAACGGTATGTGTCGGCGAGTGCCAACTTCATCGCCTCGATCTGCACGTGAAAGAAATCGGCCCCGTCCAGTTCGTGCTCACCGGCCCCACACTGTGACAGGATACCCATCGCGACCAGGGCCGCGAGGCCCTGTCCGTTGGGCGGCAGCTCGTGCAACACCGCCTCCCCGTAAGGCTGAGTCAGGGTCGAACACCACTCGGCTCGGTGGTCCTGGAGGTCACCGAGATCGAGGGCGCCGCCCTGTTTCTCCGCCGCCGCAGCTATCTTGGCCGCCAGCAGTTCTTTGTAGAACGCATCACCGTTGGTCTCTGCGATCAATTCGAGCGTTACCGCCAGAGCCTGGCATCTGAATCGTTCGCCGGCTCGCGGAGCGCGTCCGTCAGGCAAGAAAGTGGCACAGAACTCTTCGAACTCCGCGTACACGCCGGCAACGGCTTCCCACTGCTTGGCGATGACGGGAGTCACGACGAAGCCCTCGCGCGCATAGCGGATCGCCGGCTGGAACAAGTCCCAGAAGGGCAGCTTTCCGAAGCGCCGCGATAGCTCCACCCAGGCCGACACCGCACCCGGGACGGTTACGGCGTCCCATCCCAACGCCGGCATCGCCGTGAGGCCTTCGAAGCGGTCTGCCGTGAACCCCGCGGGGCTCCTGCCGGATCCGTTCAGGCCGACGCACTCGTCGCCGTCCCAGACAACCGCGAAGGCGTCGGATCCGATACCGTTGTTGGTCGGCTCTACGACCGTCAGTGCGATCGCCGCGGCCAGTGCCGCATCGACGGCATTGCCGCCCTTGGCGAGCATGGACAGGCCGGCTTGTGCGGCAAGAGGCTGGGAGGTCGCAACAACATTGGAGGCAATGACCGGAGAGCGTTGCGAGCGATAGTTAAAGTTCCAGTTCACCTGTCGCAGTCGGGCCCTACATGGCCATCGACTTGATTTCCCAGAACTCCTCGAGCCCGAACTCTCCCAGCTCCCTACCGTTGCCGGATTGCTTGTATCCGCCGAAAGGCGCCATGGGATTGAATGAGCCTCCGTTGATGTCGACCTGCCCGGTTCGGATCTTGCGGGCGACGCTCACGGCTCTGTCCTTGTCCGAAGACCAGACGCCGCCCGCGAGGCCGTAGATCGTGTCGTTGGCGATATCGATCGCTTCCTCCTCACTATCGTAAGGGAGAATGGAGAGAACCGGCCCGAAGATCTCCTCGCGCGCGATCTCCATGTCGCGGGTCACATCCCCGAACACCGTGGGCTCGACGAAGTAGCCGGTCTCGAACTGAGACGGCCTGCCTCCCCCGCTTACCAAGGTCGCGCCGGCCGCTTTTCCCTTCTCGATGTAGGATTCCACGGTCGCACGCTGCTTATCGGAGATCACGGGACCGAGTTTGGCTTCGGGGTCCGCCGACATACCCAGGGTCAAAGTTTCCAGCGCGGCTTTCGCCAACTCGAAAGCCTGAGGCTGCTTGTCACGCGGTACCAACATGCGCGTCCACGCCGAGCAGGTCTGCCCCGAGTTGAGAAGCGCGTTGTTCACGCCGGCCGGCACGGCCGTCGAGAGGTCCCCGTCCTCCAGGATGATGTTCGCGGACTTGCCGCCCAACTCCAGTGTTACGCGCTTGATCGTCTGTGCTGCCAGCGTCATCACCCGGCGTCCCGCCGAGGTCGAACCGGTCAGGCTGACCATGTCCACATCAGGATGCGACGCCAGGGTCTCACCGACTTCAGAGCCCGGTCCGGAAACGACGTTGACGAGTCCCGGCGGCAAACCTACCGCCTCGCATACTTCGGCGAGCACGAACGCGTTGAGCGGCGCGTCCGACGACGGCTTGAGCACGACAGTGCAACCCGCCGCCAACGCAGGCGCGATCTTGGCCATTATCTGGTGCAGGGGATAGTTCCACGGCGTAATGGCCGCAACGACCCCGATGGGTTCCTTTACGACCAGCGAGTTGCCTACCTGCCGTTCGGTCTCGGCATTCTTTGCGCTGTCGATGTAACTGGAAGTCACTATGCAAGGCAGGCCCGCCTGTATTCCGGTGGCCATAGTGATGGGAGAACCGACCTCGCCGGAGATCGTGGATGCGAAATCCATCATTCGCTCTTGGAGACCACTCGCGAGGCTCGCGATACAGTCGGATCTCTCTTCCGCTGTCGCCTCGCCCCACGACCCGTCGAAAGCCGCTCTAGCGGCCGCGATTGCGC
Source organism: Candidatus Binatia bacterium (assembly GCA_028278325.1). GTDB lineage: Bacteria > Desulfobacterota > Binatia > UBA1149 > JAJCZL01 > JANQEO01. Next base: position 4,653 of record JANQEO010000152.1, on the reverse strand, counting down.
GCTCGGCATCCTCGGCGTTGCCCCTGGGAACCGTGCCTATGACCTCCTCGGTGGATGCCGAGACGACCTCAATCTTCCCCTCGCCTTTGGGCTCGACCCACGTCCCGTCGATGTAAAACTTGTCGAACTCTCGCATCGCTTACTCCTTACCGCACAGCCGATATCTTGGCAGATGTTCTGACCGACGCTTGATCAAGCGTCGCAGACCTCGGTGCAGCGATTGCCTATCACCGGGACCTCTCTAACCCAAGAGAGGATGCCGTCTGACGCACACTCAGGCGCACTCCGTGAGCACTCGGGCGTCAGGAAAATGCCTGCAGTGCTGTTCTACAGTCGTTGTCGGCCTGCGAGCCTCACTATCTGCCCTCATATACGTCACCTGCCGTGGCATGACCGTTGCACATCCGGGCAGTGTCTTACCGCCTGGTCATCTTGATATCGACGTTTCAGGTCACGCTCATCCTGCTCATGCTCGTCGGCATGGTGGTAAGGCGGATGGCACAGCTTAAGCTGGCGCAGATAGCCGACCGTCAGACGGGCGCGGCAAGCGCTGCGATACGCGCATACTTCAACGGCCAGGTGAGCGCCGAGGCCATGCGTCGAACCCTCGACCGATGCAACGAGGAAATCGTGGCGACCGTGGTCAAGAAGCTCGCCACCGAGTGCGACGCGCAAGACTGGGAGACGGCCGTGCCCAGTCTTCGTGACCTGATCTGGTTCAGGCGAATGCGCCGCTACGCCCGCTCTCTGTTCTGGTGGCGACGCCTGGACGCAGCACGCGCAATGACACTGTTGGGGACGGAGGACGATATCGATCTACTCGTTCGTCTGGTTGTCGACAAGAATTCCACGGTGCGGGTCGTGGCGGCAGGTTGCCTCAAGCGACTATCGGATCCTTGCCTCGCCCAAATGGTTCTCGATGAGGCGCTGAACGCCGAGCCCGTCATGCAGGGCTACGTCTTCAGCGTGCTGCAGGGACACACCGATGTAGTATCGCCGTTGCTCGTCGGACACGTGCGTAATCCTGTATCGGCGCGGACCGTGTGCGCCGCGATTCGTTTCATGGCCGAGATACGTGATCCGTCTCTCCTGGGGGAGATTCTACTCCAGGCCGACCATGAGGACGCGGCCGTGCGCCGGGCGGTCGCCCGTGCGCTAGGCCTCTTTCAAGACTCTCAGACGAGTAACACGCTCGTGAGGTTGCTCAAGGACGATGATGCTCTCGTGCGCGCCCAAGCCGCCGACTCTCTGGGCAAGCTCACGTCGCTGGAAGCCTGCGACGCTTTGCGCATGCGCCTTCGTGACCAGGACTACTCGGTGCGCCTCAAAGCAGGCGTGGCGCTGTGCCGGCTCGGACGCGAAGGGCTTCAGAACCTCCTCGAGGCCGCGCGCGGCGGAGACCAGGAGGATTCGGATCTAGCCCGCTACGTGCTGCGCGTCGAAAACAACGAGCGAATCGAACGCGTCAGGTGGAGACAAGAGGAGCACGACGATGACCTTTGAACTCCTCGAAAGGGTGTTCTCCGACACCGGCGTGCTGATTCTGTGGTACTTCGTCGCCCTGAATTCGTTCTACGGGCTTCTCCTCGTTCTGTCCGTGCCCCACATCCTGCGGCACTGGGAGCTCTACAAAGACGACGAGGTCGGCCTGTATCTGACTTCGGAGCGGTTACCCGCCATCTCGATCCTGGTGCCGGCCCACAACATGGAGTCGTGCATCGTCGATACGGTCGAATGCCTGCTCGCGCTCGAGTACTCGCGACACGAAGTGATCGTGGTCAACGACGGATCGACCGACCGCACTCTCGAGAAACTACGAGAGCGCTATGACCTGTACGAAACCTCGCCTCTTTTCGAAGCTCCCTTGGAGACCCAAGAGGTTCGCTGCCACTACCGCTCCAAGGGTCACGCGAACCTACGTGTGATCGACAAAGTTCAAGGCGGCAAGGCCGATGCTCTCAACACCGCTTTGTGCTTGGCGAAGCATCCCCTCGTGCTGTGTGTCGACGCGGATACTCTGATCGAGAAGAGCGCCCTTCACCGGCTGGCCCGAGCCTTCCTCGTCGACCCCAAGGTGGCCGCTGCCGGGGCAACCATACGGGTCGCCAACGGTTGCACGATTTCCTCACAAACCATCGAGGAACCCCGTGTACCGGATGAGTTCCTGTCCGGCGTACAGGTGCCGGAGTACCTCAGGGGCTTCTTGTTCGGACGGCTGGGTTGGAACTCCCTCGGAGGCAACCTCATCATCTCGGGCGCCTTCGGGCTCTTCCAGAAAGACCATCTTCTCGCCATTAGAGGCTACAAGGTCGGTTCCGTCGGCGAAGACCTCGACCTCGTAGTGAGACTTCACCGCTACTTGAGGGAGAAAGGCATCGCTTATTCCGTCCCTTTCATTCCCGATCCTATCGCATGGACCGAAGTACCATCGGACCTGGCCACTCTGGGCCGCCAGCGTGAGAGGTGGCACAGAGGCTTGATCGTCACCATGGTCAACAACCTGGGCCTGCTTCTCAACCCCCGCTACGGCAGAGTCGGCATGGTCATCTTCCCCTTCTTCGTGCTCGGCGAAATGATCGCGCCGGTCATAGAGTTCCTCGGTCTGGTGCTGACGGTATCCGGCTTGGCTCTCGGGGTGCTCGATCTCACCTTCGCATTGCTGTTCCTTTCGGCCGCCTGGGGATACGGAACCCTGGTCACCTTGGCCAGCGTCGTCATGGAGGAAGTGACCTTCAAGTGCTATCCGCGCTTCAGTGACTTCAGACGCCTGGTGAGCTTCGCGTTGATAGAGTCGTTCGGATACCGACAGCTCACCGTGCTCTGGCGTGTACAGGGTTTCTGGAACGCACTGAGAGGTTCGACATCGTGGGGCACGATGAAGCGCCGCGGCTTCGCCGCGGCGGAGAGCTGAGCGCTACTCGTCGGGGACGATCTTGAAAAGCCGGCCGGTGTATACGGTGGCGATGTAGATCTCACCGCGCGCGTCTTCACCGAACGTCGATACCTGCTGTATCAATATCCCACCGCCCGGGTTCAACTCAGCCGTCCTGTCGAGCTGGTTGGTAACCTGTCCGCCGACGAGCTCGAAGCTCCGCACGCCGGTCACACAGAAGTCGGTGTAGAAATAGGTGCCCGAGAGATCTGGAACCGCGCAACCTCGGTAGACATAGCCACCGGTGATCGAGCACCCCGAGCCGTGGTCATACTCGAATACGGGCATGGTGAATCCGTCGGGCGGATCCGGGCATGGGGGGTTCAGGCACTCAGTCCCCTCGAAGATTCCCCAGCCGTAATTCTCACCGCCTGTCGAGCTTGCCGGCGCTACGTTGACCTCTTCCCGGCCGCCTTCACCGACGTCTGCGATGTACAGGTCGCCGGTGAGACGATCGAAGCTATAACGCCAGGGGTTGCGCAAGCCCTTCGCCCAAATCAGATCCCGGATATCCCCGTTAGATGTCACTGGGTTGTCCGGAGGTGCCGCGTGGTATGGAGGATCCTCGACGTCGACGTCCACACGCAAGAGCTTACCCAGGGCAAGGTTGTCATCCTGGCTGAAACCCCTGCCGGAGAATCCGCCGCCATCGCCGAACCCGACGTAGAGGTAACCGTCGCTGTCGAACGCTATCTGACCACCGTTGTGGTTCTCACGAGTCTGCGTGACTGTCAGAAGTATCTCGGCGCTGGCCGGGTCAGCAGCCAACGGATTGTTGGCGCTCCTCTCGTAGCGGGCGACCACCGTGTCACCGTCGAGGTTGATGTAGTTCACGAAAAAGCGACGGTTGTTTTCATAGTCGGGATGGAAGGCCAGGCCGAGCAGGCCCTGTTCGCCGCAGCAACTGACTATCGACGAGATGTCGAGGAAGATGTCGTCGAGCAGAACATCATTCTCGAGAACGCGGATACGCCCTCCCTGCTCGACCACGAAGAGGTGGTTGGGATCGAGTGGCGGCGCCTGGATGTCGACCGGCTGGTCGAGAGCGTCGGTAATCAGAATGGACTTTATCGCCGTGCCCAGCGCCTGATCGACACCTGCACATAGCCCACCCTCGTCCTCTAATGCGCAGTTCGCCGCACAGCCGTCACCTGCCGCAGCGTTGCCGTCGTCGCACTCCTCGGGCGGAACGACTTGACCATCGCCGCAGCCGAGCGGGACGGTGGTGGTGGTCGTGGAAGATGAGGTCGACGATGTCGACACCGTGGTCGTACTCGTCGTCTGAATCGTAGTCGTGGTTGTAGAGGTTGTCGTGGTCGGCGGCAGTGTCGTCGTAGTCGTGGGCGCCTGAGTCGTCGTAGTTGTCGGCGGCAGCGTAGTGGTGGTCGGCGGCAACGTCGTAGTCGTCGTCGTTGGTGCCAGAGTCGTCGTAGTTGTCGGCGGCAGCGTAGTGGTGGTCGGCGGCAACGTCGTAGTCGTCGTCGTTGGTGCCAGCGTCGTCGTGGTCGTAGGTGCCTGAGTCGTCGTAGTTGTCGGCGGCAGCGTAGTGGTGGTCGGCGGCAACGTCGTAGTCGTCGTCGTTGGCGCCAGCGTCGTCGTGGTCGTAGGTGCCTGAGTCGTCGTAGTTGTCGGCGGCAGCGTAGTGGTGGTCGTCGGCGGCGCCAATGTCGTTGTCGTGGTCGGCGGCAACGTCGTAGTCGTCGTCGTTGGTGCCAGAGTCG
>JANQEO010000373.1 GCA_028278325.1 Candidatus Binatia bacterium | reverse complement strand
CTCGCTCCGGTAGAGCGCCGAGTACTGGTTCAAGACCTCCGGGTCGGAAGCGTCCGGGAGCACAGCACCCGGCTCACGGTTCCCGCGCGCGCCTACCTCGACATCGCGGGTCAGGTGAGAGCGAAGGCGCTGGAGCCCGGTGAGCGCTCGGAGCCAGTGACGTTCAGGGTGCGAGTCGGCAGCGAGCCGGTCTTCGAGCGCAGCCTGCGCGGCGCCGGGCGATCGGGCAACGTGGTGCCCCTCGCCGGCACCGTTGCTCTGGACACCTATTCCGGAGTCGAAGTCGATCTATCTTTGAGCATCGAGTTCGCGAGCGGGGCGGACGCGCAGGTGGACGCCTACTGGTTGCGATCGGCGGTCGTCCGCCTCGAGTCGACACCGCGGCAGCACGCCAGCTCCGGGAGGAACCTCCTGCTGGTCTTGGTGGACACTCTGCGGGCGGATCACGTTGGCTTCTACGGCCATGACAGGGACGTCACACCCAACCTCGATCGGCTGGCTCGGGAGTCGCTGGCGTTCGAACGCGCGATCTCCCAGTCGTCGTGGACCATGCCGGCGACCGCATCGCTGCTGACCGGTCTCTACCCGCTCGAGCACGGCGTCACGGATGGCCAGGCGCTCGGATTGGCTTTCCAGACCATCGCCGAGGTGCTTCAGGAGTCGGGTCTCACGACGTTTGCAATCTCGGCCAACCCGATCGTCGGCAGCTCGGAGGGGTTCCACCAGGGATTCGAAGAGTTCGTGCACCGTCCGTTAGCGTGCGCCGGTGACATCAACGAGCTCCTGCTGCCGATCCTGGAGAAGAACCGCGAGCTGCGATGGTTCGGCTACGTTCACTACATCGACCCGCACGACCCCTACGAGGCCCCCACCGCCGAGAGCCGCTCTTTCCACGCGGAGTACTCGGGTCCCTACGCTGAGCACGCCAATTTCAAGAAACTGTGGGACGCCGTTAACTTTGGCATCGGTCAGGCGGAGTTTGGAGACGAGGACATCCAGTACCTCCTGAGCGCCTACGAAGAGGAGATCCGGTACTGGGACGCCGAGTTCGGGAGACTGCTCGAGGGCATGGAGCGACTGGGGTTGCTCGACGACACCGTTGTCGTCGTCACGAGCGATCACGGAGAGGAGTTCCTAGAGCATGGCAAGCTCAAGCACGGGATGCAGCTCTACGAGGAGTCGCTCAGGGTGCCTCTTCTGATCTGGGCTCCCGGTCTGGTCGAGCCGGAGCGGCGGAAGCAACAGATCGAGACCCGGCGGGTCTACGATGCCGTCCTCGATCTGATGGTCGGGACGCACGGCTCCAAGGCCCGCAGCAGCCTCCTCGCGGAGAGCCGGCCGCTGGCCTACGCCCATACCGGCCACGCCCGGATTGCCGGAGTCAAGGGGAGGGCCGAGCTCGCATCGGTGCAGACCGCCGACTGGAAGTACCTCGCCCTTCCCGAAGCCGAGCGCTTCGAGCTCTTTCACCTGAAGCGAGACCCGCAGGAGAGAGTCAATCTGGTCGAGCGGGAGACGTCGGTGCTGCCGCGCCTTCAACACGCGCTCGACCGCTGGCTCGTCACGACGCGCTCTAGCCACGGAGAGAAGGTCGCGCCTGATCCGAAGATCCTGGAGGAGCTGAGAGCTCTGGGATACGTGGAGTAGGTGTTGGCCAGCGTCTACCGCCTGTCAGCTTCAAGGGCATCGGTTCGGCGCGCCGGCCAGGTATCCGGCTGGTGTCGTCCTGGTTCGCTCGAGTCGACAGGGCCGCTGAGAGCTCTGACGAGAGCCGAGTGTGGGAAGATCCCGCGGGCAGCCGCGCATGGGAGGATCCAGGCGGGAGGATCATGTCGAAGCCTGCGGACAGGAGCTCGGAGAACGCGGAGTCGCTGCAGCGGCGCTTCAAGGGCGGTGACGGTTCGGCCACGCGCGAGGTGCGAGCGCGGGTACGGCGGATTCTGGCGTACCGCGGCTTTGGCATCGGGAAGGAGGACCGGCTGGATCTCGAACAGACGATCCTGCTCCAGCTGTGGCAGGCGGTCTCCGAGCCCGGCTTTCGCGGTGAAGGGTTCCTGGGTCTCGTCGAGATCGTGGCGTCCAGACGCTGCATCGATTGGTTCCGCGCCCGCAGGCCGGAGACCGCGCTCGATCTTGTGCCTCCGATCGGCGTTCGGGATCCGGACCCCCAGAGAATGGTCCTCCGCCGCGAGCAGATCGAGCACGTGCGGGCCGCGGTGGAGCAATTGCCGCAGGCCTGTCTGGAGTTGATTCGTCTCCACGTGAGCGAGGGCAAGCCCTACGCCGAGATCGCTGCGATCGTCGGTAGGTCGGAGGGTGCCCTGCGAGTCCAGATGCACCGATGTATCCGGAAGGCCCATAGTCTCCTCCCGGCCAAGCGCTAATTCGGGCACCCACTAGGCTATGGATGTAACGCGGAGGCCCAGCGTCCGATATAGGTAGGTAGATTGGAGCGAACACCGGTGGACCACTCTCGAGCAAGCGGCCTTCTGACGCAGTACGTTTCCGAAGATCTGGAGCCGCATCGGCACCGGGCGGTCGAGGAGCACCTCGAGCGCTGCGAAAACTGCCGTTCCTGGATCGATACGTATCGCCTCTTAGCCGAGTCGCTCTCGGTAGAGACCGTGTCGGCGACGGCTCATCTGTCGAGTCAAGAGGTTGCGATCTTTGCCCTGGCTCCTCACGAGTTGGATGAAGCGGCTCGAGCGAACTGCGAGACGCACGTGCACAGCTGTGGCGTATGCCGCGAAGAGGTCGAGGTCGTCACTGCTGCTGTCTCCGAAGCACGAGCCGGCCGAAATCTCCCGTGGAGACGGCTGGTACGGGTCGAGTGGCCCGGGGTCTCTCGGGCCCCGCTGGCGTGGGCAGCGAGCCTGGTCCTGCTGGTGGGTGTGCTGGTCATCGGCCAGTCGATGTCGCAGAAGGCCGAAACGCTCCACCTATCGGGAGATGTCTTCCACGGCGAGAAGATCTTCCGAGGTCAGAAGGTAGTGCTTGTCGAGGGTGCCAAAGTGAGCTCGGGCGCCACCGTAACGCTGCAAGCAGGCGACGTCGTCGCCTTCGGGGAGGGTTTTTCGGTAGACCTGGGCGGTAGTCTAGCCGTCTCTGTTGCTCAGGACCTCGACCCCTCTCCATGATAGAGAAGCAACACTTCCACTTATCAGTGAAAGGAGTACCAAATGGGAATCCCCAATCGTAGTCGACGACTCGGTCTGATCATCGGATGCTGCGTTCTAGCGGTCCTGGCGTCTTCCGTGATCGCCCACGCTCAGACCGGTGTCCTCTTCGTCAAGAACAACCGGGTGGGAATCGGTGTAGACAATCCCCTCGAGTTACTCCATATCCGCGCGACGGATGGGACTGCGGAGTTCGTGGTTGTGGAGAATAGCCCAACGATCGACACGAGATCCCTCATGACGTTGCAGAACAACGGCGGCGCTGGATTCGCACTCAGGAACCAAAACTCAGGTCAGACATGGCAGATGGACACAGGCGCCGGGCGCTTCAATGTCAGTCTATTCGGCACGGGGCAGAGCGAGTTCAACATCGACACCAGCGGCAACGTGACGGTGTTGGGCAGCGTGACGGCGCCCGGCGGCCACGTCGACTACGTCTTCGAGCCCGACTACGAGCTGATGCCTTTGCCGAAGCTGGCGGAGTTCATCGAGGAGAACAAGCACCTCCCGAACGTCGTCTCGAAGGCCCAGATCGAGGAGGCGGGTGGGCTTATCAACATGAATCGGATGCAGGAGTCGCTGTTGGAGAAGGTCGAGGAGCTGGTCCTCTATACCCTCCAGCAGCAGGAGCAGATCGATCGTCTCCTAGCCGACAACGAGCAGCAAAGGCAGCTGATCGACGAGCTGCGTGCCGGCAGCTAGACGGTAGTCGACGCCTGAGTCAGTTCGTCTGCGAAGGCGGCCGGGTGGAAGCCCGGCCGCCTTTTTCTTGTGCCGGCCGCGTTGCGGCCCGTGGCAGTCCGGCGGTGCAAGTCGGGCCTTGCCCTGAGCTAGACTCGCCGTTTGAGGATTCTCCACGTCATCCACACCTACCCGCCCTTCTCGCGGGCCGGCTCGGAGAACTACGCCGAGGCCCTGGCCCGCGCCCAGATCGCCTCTGGCCACGACGCCTGGGTCTTTCATCGGGTGGACCAGCCCGAG
>JANQEO010000065.1 GCA_028278325.1 Candidatus Binatia bacterium | reverse complement strand
CGGCAAGCGGCCGCTCCTCGCCCCGGTTTCGGTCAGCCAGGAAACGCTTGAGAAAGGCGAGCTCAATGGCCGGTGCTGAATCCTTAGAGGCACTCATCCCAAGACAACTACACCAGTGACCTGCCCCAAACGGCAAGTCCGACTGCGGTATCCTGGTGACTGATGAGCCCGCCAAGCGAGCCCCACCCGACCACGTTCTACGTTCAAAAAGCGATGGACGGTGACGAGGAGAGCTGGAACTGGGTCGTGGAGCGCCTCTCACCGCTCTTGCACGCCCAGGCCGAGTACCACCTCGGACCCGAGCTCAGGCTCAACTACGACCCGACAGACCTTGTGAACGACGTCTGGCAGGTCGCTTTCACCAAACTCCGTCGCCAAGACGGACGCCAGACGCCAGCGGTCGTTAGATTCCTCAGCTCTACGCTTCGCAACCGTGTGCGCGATCTCGTCAAGAAGCACATCCGGGGAAAACCGAAACGCCAGGGTGGGGGAGGGGAGGATTCCGAGGGCCTGGACCCCGTGGCGCGCCTCCCGGCTGACCAGTCGGCCGTGAGCCAGGCTGCCGTGAAGGGAGAGGCTCAGGAGCTCGTCACCCAGGCCATCCGCAACCTTTCGTCCGAAGATCGCGAGCTCGTGGTGCTTCGAGCCATCGAACAGCAGCCAAACAAGGACGTGGCTGCCGTGATGGGGCTTGAGCCCAACACCGTCGCTGTGCGCTATCGCCGCATCCTGCAGCGGATGCGCGAGGCGCTACCAGGGTCGGTGTTCGAGGAGCTCTCAGAGGACTAACCGCCAGCCTCGCAGCTCTCGGCCCTTTTTCTGTCACCTCCGCCCGTCCGCATCCAACGCCTCTCCTGTCAGCGGCGCCACCGGGGCGCTTGCCACCGGTCACCCCGCGTTTCTCGTCGGGAGGCGTTGCCATGATTCCCCAAGACATCCTCAGTCCCACTCCAAGCCAGGTCGGACTTAAGGGGCGAGACGAGCGCATTCTGCGCCATGTCACCCGATATCGACTCACTACCCTCGACGTTGTCCATCACCTGTTCTTTGAGCCTGAGGGGAAGTGCAAGGAAACCGCACGCACAGTCGTTCGGCGCCTGCGCAAGCACGAGCCTGAAAAGGGGAGACCTGCGCTGCTCATGCGCACGACGCTCGTTGGCCGCCAGCCCTGCTATCACCTCACGCCCCTGGCGGCACGCATGCTCGGGGTTCCCAGCGCCCCCACAGCTCTGATCGGCACCCACGCCCGACCCATCGCCTATGGCGTCCTGCTCTTCTGTTGCCTCTCGGACGAGCCACGTCGCTGCGAGTCGCGCGCTGCCATGCAGGACCTGTATCCAGAGATCGCACCCTGCTTCCGGCCCGGTCAAAACTTCTTCCTGAGGACCGACCAGGCCGGGGTCGAGCGCTTCGGCCAGATCTACGTCGATCTGGGTGCAGAGGCCAGGCCCTTCATCCGGAAGGTCCTCAAGGCCTACCGCCGCCACTGCAAGCACCCGGAGTTCCTGAGCAAACACGACGAGCACTTCTCGTTCGCCATCGTGACTCACTCCAAGAGCAAGCGTGACGCGCTGATTCGCGCCGCGCGAGACCTTGGCGTCAAAGTCCCCATCACCATCGCAGTTCGCCCCCTACTGGCCGATGTCGTGATGGGAATCCAACGGAAGCCCCGCAACAAACGTGACAGCAGCGGAGGGCAATAGCCATGGCGTTCAAACAACGACGAGAGACGGAATCCCTCGCCAAGCACCCTCGCAGACTCTATTGGAGCCTCCTTGCGTGTGGCGTCCTGCTGCTCTTTCCTCCGCGTGACTTCATGGGCGTGGTGCTTTCTGCGGCGGCGTGGGTCTCCTGCACGGGCTTTCTCATTCTTGCGCTACGAGGAAGGCCGTTCACGCCGGTCCTTTCTCCGGCGCTCGCAGTCGGCGCTCTGCATGTTCTTGGCCCTACCTCAATCCTCGTCCCTCGCTTCGGCGCCTGGTTTGTCGCCGTGGCCGTTTGCACAGAGCTTGCGCTCCGAGTCCTCGCTCACGCCGGCCACTGGGCGCTTGAGGGTCACCAACTCGAAGCGTCCACGCGGGTCTCTCTAAGACGTGCCTTCAGGCTGTCGCTGTTCTTCCCTTTGGCTTTCGTTCGCACTGCGCCAGACGCTGACGAACCGAACAATCAGTCGGACGAAGACGGAGACGACGTTCCTAAGCGCGCGATCCCACCACGAATCCCATCACCGCTGCTCGCGCTTGCGGGCGTGGCGACGCTGTGTTCTCTCGCAGATCCAGTGTGGCAACTGGCTGTCGGACTGACGCCATACGACACAACGGCCTCTGCCTACGCCCTCGCTGCACTGACGGGAGGCCTCGCCGTGTTCTCTGCGCTGTGGGTCTTCCTTGGGACTGGGGAGCTGCGACGACCAGTTGCCTTGGTGGCTCAGGCACTCGCAAACTGGCTAACCTACACAGAGGGCGAGGAACCGAGCCCCTTCATCCATCGAGGGCGCTCTGGTCCACGCTGGTACCGCCAGCTAATCACAGTGCTCGTTCTGATGCTCCTGGTGTCGGCAACAGGGGCCCTCTGTGGGTACTTCATGTCTCCGCTTTGGCCAGGGGATCCGTCGACTGGTCTTGTGCGCATGCTCGTAGCCGCTGCGCTCTGCGTGCTGGTGCCGGCTTCAGCGATGTTTGCCTTGATGCTCGCGGTCATGGGGCGCTCGCTTGTGATCCTTGAGCGTGCGATTGACGTCGCGGGTACAGAGTTCCCAACTGAGTTCGACGGAATCGTTGCTCGCCTGCATTCCTCAGACAACCCTGAAGAGCGGCAGGCCATCTGGTGGGGCACGCAAGAAGACACCGGAGAGCCCGTGCTCATCCCGCGCCACTTGTTCAACCAGCACGCATACGTCTTCGGCTCGACTGGCTCCGGCAAAACCTCGCGTGGTCTCGCTCCCACCATCATCCAGGTCATCCGCATGATGAAGAAGGAGAGGAAACGCCACGAACGTCCGAACGGAACAGTCATCCTCGACATCAAGGGTGATATGGCCCTGTTCGAAACCACGCGTCTGGAGTGTGAGAAAGCCGGCGTTCCGTTCAAGTGGTTCACCAACCTCGCCAATCGTTCCACCTACGTCTTCAACCCGCTCATGCAGCGTCAGCACGAGACCACAACCGCAGAACAGATCGGCGAGGGTCTCCACACAGCCTTAGGTATCGACCACGGCGAGGGATACGGCACGGGCTACTTCTCTGGTATGGCCAGAGAATGGCTTAAGCAACAGTTCTCCGCCAACCCCCAGATCTCCAGCATCCGCGAGCTCTATCAGCTCTCGCAGGAGGAAAACGCCTTCAAAGGGGACAAGAAGCGCAAGGAGGCCGTCGCAGAGCTCGCCAATCTCCTCTCGGAGCTTCAGGTGATCCCGCAGCTCAACAGCACGGACGCCAACAACGCGATCGTCATGCGCGACGTCATCGAGAACGATGAAGTTGCTTACTTCTTCCTCGACCCGTCCAAGGACCCGTCGGGCGCGCGAAACACTGCGCGACTTGCCTTTTCGGCACTCTACGACGCGTGCTGCGATCGTCCTGTGGCGTCCAACCCTCAGACGTTCCTCTTCATCGACGAGTTCCAGTGCTGCGCAACGCCTCAGTTCAAGCCTGTGCTTCGCCAAGCCCGATCCAAGCGCCTGGCCTTGATATTGGCCAATCAGACCCCGGATGATCTCGACGAGCTTGTTCTGAATCTGTTCAAGGTCGTTTGGTCACAGACCCACTTCAAGCAGTGCTGGAAGACCAACCACGAAGAAATCGATCAGTTCCTCATTAGAAGCGGTCCCGAAGATCCACGTCCGTGGCTCAGAGCGACGCTCGAAGATGGCACCGACGGCAGCAGGAGGGACGCCCCTTCCAAGTCCCTCAGCGGCAACGACATCGCCCGAATGAACAATCAGCCGAACCTGTGCTATGCACAACTCGCTCACCAAGACCAAGGCGGGCCGTTCGGCAACTTCTCAGGTCTGCCCATATTCATGGAGACGGACTACGCCATCACTGGACCTGAGAAAGACGTCCGCGAAGGAGCTCCTTGGCCCAGAGGGAACGCCGACACCGTCGTTGATAAGCCCGTAGCCGCCGCTGGTCAGGCGGCGGGCGCTGCCGCTGAGTCTCCCGACGAACCTCCGCAGTCTTCACCGGAACCCTCCACCGTCAATGAGTGGGGTGACGTCACCATCACCCCCGATGGCGACAGGTGTTCCTGATTCCCAGTCATCGTGTCGTTGGTTGTTCCAGCGACGGAGAAGCGGGTGACGGCCGGACGCCCGTCCGTGTCCACCGACCCGTTCCTGCACCCTTCCCCTTCACACAACCAAGGAGAACATCATGACACTCGAAAACACCGATTGTAGCGCCGACGCCACCATGGAACGCCTTGACGTGACCAACTGGGCCACCGCGGTGGGCTTGCAGGAGCCGGTTCTAATGACCAGTGCCGTTTTCGACCGGTACATAATGGACCGCTCCGCAGGTCCTGGCGTTCTGATTCAGCGCTTCAAGGACATCCTATCGGTGCTGCGCGCTGCTCTCGGTCGGTGTCGAACGCCCGGCCCTGGGTGCTTCGCGTTCGGTTTCTACGCCAAAGGCCCCGACGACGAGGCCACGCTCGTCATGCTCAGGGCAGTTATGGACCACGACGGCATCACCGTCGCCCTTCCACACGAGGCTTAGCCCGTTTTGCTGAGACTCGCCGCGTGGCGGCCGGGGCTGGCACCCGCATGCGGCCCCGGCCCGTCTTCTTGCGATTCCCACGGTTCTCCGTCACGGCGGTGTCGTTGGTTCCAACGCACTGGTGTAGACGCTCAACCAAGCGTCGTTCCGTGACGACCCAGCGCCCGCGACGTTGACACTCGTGCGGGGACACGCGAGCAAAGCTCCGCTCTCGTCACGTTCCGTCCGGGCCAGATCCGGCCCTTCTCACAACTAAGGAGAACACCATGTCCGACGACAACAACGAGTGCGGCCTGGCTGCGCCCGCCCAACGAAGCGACCCCGACAGTCGGGTCGATGTCTCCGAGTTCGCGAAGACCGCGGGATTTGTTGACCCCGTGACGGTGACTCCTGGGGTCATCTCGCGATTCCTGTCGACGGGTCCGAACGAGAAACACGGCGAGATGTACAACCGCCTCAGGGCAATGCTATGGGCACTACGGGTAGCTTTCGACCGGCGACCGGTATTGAGCGCGATCTTGCGCCTCAGATTCGGGTTCTACGCCAAGCTTCCTGAAGAGCGGGACGTCTACGGCGCGACTTTCTTTAGCCAGCGCTACACTTCTGCACTCGTAGAGCTCGAGGCGGTTCTTCAGCAGAGAGAGTGCGGCGAGCCCGTCATCACCATCGCGCTTCCGCGCGAGCTGTGACCGATCCAATCTGCCTGTGCCATCTGCATCTTGGGCTGGCCCCACAAGGGAGCCAGCCCTACTTCTTGCGCCTCCCCCCTTTTCCTGTCACCGAGGCGTCGGCCGCTCCAACGCACAGGTGTAGGCGCTCCACGAGCGTCGCTCTCTGATAACCGAATAATCCTGGGCTGGCATCCAAGGGTCCAGCACTCGCTGTTCAGCTTCACCTCCATGGCGCAACCGCGCGATCAGACCTGGCGCGATCGTCCTCGATCTCGCCACGCCTGGTTGCGAAGTGAGTTCGCGTCCAGGTTCAACAACCTTGACAACCATGGAGGTTCCAATGATTGACAATAATGACTACGAGTGGATAACTCTGCCGCGCGCCAAAGCCATCTATAGCGGCATCCTGATCGATGTCTCGGATGTGGCGACACAATTCGGGTTGGAGCATCCGGTCGCCTTAACGCGACCTGTGTACGACCTACACGTGCGCACGCCCGATGGCTGCGATGAAAGCGACGAGGGAAGACGTCTCCGAGATGTCCTCGAATCGTTGGCCATCGCAGTCGACTGGTGCGTCGGCGAGCGATTCTACGAAATGTCGTTTGAGTTCTTCCGTCCGCGTGAGAACAGACCTGGCGTTGAGTGTCTATCGCTCAACGCATCGATCACGCCCGGTGACTATCTGGAGCCGGTGATCACCGTCATGTCCCCACACGGATACCCGAACTGAACAAAGAGCCGTTGCGGAGTCGCCGTCACTCGACGACCGAGCGCTGCCCTTGTGAGCTGGCACCTTTGGGTGCCGGCCCTTTTCTTCTTGCCACTTGAGAATTCTCTGTCACCGCGTGCCGACTTGATCCAACGCACGGGTGTAGGCGCTCTACGAGCGCCGTTCTCTGACAACCGAATACAAGAGTGGGCTGGCGCTCGACGGGGCGCGTCGCGGCTGAGCCTGTGCGTGAGACCTTCCTGGCCTCACGCCTCGACTTCCTGGCCCGAATTTCGTGTGGGTTTCTCCTCTCGCGACGCACCAGGCAGTGGAGAGGGCCTTCGCGACAAGTCGCCACCGGTCAGCGCCGGCCCCACTCTTCTAACGAACCAGATTCTATGTGCTCATCGTCAGCGCTCTACAAATCGACGAACGCCGACGCCACACACGGCACCAAACACCGAGGCATCAGAACTTGGCTCATCAAACCACCTCACAGGCACCTGAGAAGACAGTCCACTCCGGGCTGTGTCTTTAGTTGTCTAACTTCAGAGAGGTATGCATATGAGACCCCAAGCGTTCACACCGACCCGACACAACGTTGCCGCCTTCGTCATCACTTTGATTGCGATCGCGGTCGTCGGCTGTGGGTTCAGGAAACTCGTAACCACCCGCGTTGCAATGAAGTCTCTTCATGCGACGAACGGATGGGCATCGCGCGACACACTCCCCAGCAACCCAACGCTGGACGACGTGTATCGTGACGTGGTTTTGAAAGGTCAGTTCGCGAGCTGAGTCTCTCTCACTCGCATCGAGCCGTAGGTTTCTCCTATGGCTCACCCTTTTGTCCGGTTCGGGCCGGACACTCCTTCCAAACACACTTGAGCGCCTTCCGTCGGGCGAGCAAGTCACATCAAGACGGTGCCTACAACCCGAGGCACAAAACCGGGGGGCTCACTTCGCGTGCAAGCTGCTGAGCGGAACACCGCGCCGTGTCGGTGTCCAGAGGGGACAGTGCTCTGTGCCCTTTGAAACATTGATAAGGAGAAACGCCATGAACCGTACAAGCCCCGTGTTGCACAAGGCCGTTGAGAGTGCCGCAAGCACCTTCATGTTCACCTGGTTCCTTTGGTCCAGGATGTTCTGGAGAGTCGTCGCCACCGCGTTCTTCTGCGCGGTCGTGGTGGCCATAGGTCTTGCCCACCTCGTGGTCTATGGACTGCACGGCATTCAGCACGCGCTGTGATGCCAACCCAGGTCGCACGTTTCTCGTGCGGCCGCCTTTTCTCGCCCTCTTTCTGAGTGCGAGAGTGAGGTGACTCACCTCACACAGAGCGAGGAGCCTCGTGCTTCAGACGGTCTTCCCGGTCAAGGGTGACCCCGCTCGTCAAGCCCGTTTGCCCTGCTGAGGCTCGCGCTTTGCCGGCCCTCAACGGGGCTACGGCGTGCGACCTCAGTGGATCTAACCCGAAACCGTCCAACAAGGAGGACAACATGAAGAAGAAGCAAGCACCCGTCCATCGGGTCAAGTTCGGTCGTGTCACCGCGGCCATCTGGGAGAACCAGACCAAGGAAGGCGACATCTTCCACAGCGTCACACTGACGAGGTCATACCGAGTCAATGACGAGTGGAAAGACACTTCCAGCCTTGGGAAGAACGAACTCCCAGTAGCGGCGCTGGTACTCCAGCAGGCCTTTGTGTGGCTGCAGGAACAGTCTGACGCTCCTGCGAGCGTGGACGCCGAAGCCATCAACGAGGACAAGGTGGATGCAGATGCCGTCGAAGAGACGGAAGCAGCGCCCAACTTGTAGTTGATGCTGTAACGAGAGGTTCCGACCTCGGGAGAGGGTCGCGCGAGAAGCGCGGCCCTCTTTTTTGTTGGCTCTTGGCGGCGCGTGTCGACCTCTCCATACCCAGACATTGAATGAGGTTAAGTAGGGTAGAGATGATTTCGGATTAGCTGTCATGCCATCGCGACTGACTCCAACGGTGAGGCGGGCACATCGCTCTCATCGCAAAGGAGTCACAACCATGGCAGCTACCAAGAAAGAGGAGCTCCTCGAGCAGCTACGCGCCGAGGAGCAGCGTCTCCAGCGCGAACAGTCGGACGCCGACACGCGCAGGCAGCAGATTCGCAAAGAGCTGACCCAGGTTCGCGCGGCCGTCAGGGCGCTCGAAGGGAAGACCCGCCGCAAACAGCCCGCGGCAAAGATCTCTGACGCAGAGCTCACCTCCATCATCGAGACCGCTCTGAGAGGACGGCTGCTGAGCGAGCAGGCCCTCAAGGACGCCATCGATGAGCGTTTGCCAGACCAGGTCTCTCGGCGAGGCCTGCATCTCAAGATCAAGGCCGCCCTCAAGGATCCCAGGTTCACGAAGCATGGCGACGGCTATCGCCTCACAAACGACCGCGCCACGGTCCCGAACCCCGTTCAGCCCTGACGGCAGGCTCAGGTCATGTTCGCCACACCGAACGCGCGCTCTCGGCAGATCGCGACCACGGGCTCGGACACGAGCAAGCGGCGTGGCGCGCTGCCTCTCATCATGGCCCTGGTCATCGTGCCGATCGCGTGGCGTTGCTCCGCGTTCGGAGACGACAGAAGGCCGCCCACTGTCTCAGTCGCGATCATCGCTCGCGCCACCGATGGTGACGATGTCGTGCTGCGTCTGCTCTGCCCGTCCCACAGGCTTGCGTTCGATGCCAACGGACAAGCGCGTCTCAGTATCCGAATCCAACGGCTACAGGAGCACGACGAGCAGCCGACGCCTCACCTTGCGGACGTGCTCTCGCACCAACTGCTGCTGTCGGCGCCCGCTGTGGGGCAGAGCCACGTCGAAATCACCATTGCGGTCGACACCGCTCGCTCGCCAGAGCTTTTCGTTCCACTGACCGAGACTCCGTTGGCGGAGCTCGTCGCACATATAGAAGGGAGTACCCAATGACCACTCAACGCATCCAGTTCGTCTTCGCTCTGGCCCTCTCGGCCGTAGCCTTTGGTCTCACATCGTCCTGTTCCAACGACTCCGCAATCAAAGTGCACCAGGCCAAACCTGCCGAGAGTTCCGCGCTCGTCAACGACGAGGCGCAGCCCGAACTTCCTGCGACGACTCGTGACCCGGTTCAGCCCGCTGATTCGAACCAGAAGTGCCAGAAGCCGCAGGCAGACCCGAGCGCCAAGGCCGCGCCCGCGGCCCCTCCTAAGCCGCCTCAGCCCACTCTCATTACCGATGAGCACCCCATGCTCAAAGAGCTCGGGCACGTCGCCGGGTGGACCTTTCTTCGCTGGGCCAGGGAGCTACCTAACCGCCCCAAGGAGGCTCTTCTGGCCATTGAGAAGTTCGGGCTTGAGCATCCCGCAGTGGTCACGACGGTGATCAGCGCTCTATCTCTGTTCGACTCACGGTCCCACGCCAAGGCCTTGCTCACCAGGCATCCGGAGCACGCGGTACGAGGGTTGGGGCTCGCGTTCTCGGCCGAAGCTTCGCCCCTACGTCCAGCGGAGGTGCCCTCAGACTCACTCGGGAAGTGGCTCATGGCAGAGATTCGATACGCGTTTACCGGTGAGGTTGAGCAAACCTGGCACGACAGGATGCAGCGAGCCGCTCTTGAGGTCCTCGCTGACATCCGTGAGGCTCGCTCTGCGCCAAACCCACTGCTTGCCAAGGCGTACGAGCACGCCGTGACCCACGCCACAGAGCCCGTCAGGCCTCAAGCCGTGAGCGGACTTGTGTCTTTGTGCACCGAGCCCGATGTGTCAGCGGCCAAGTTCCTTCACGTCATCGCCGACGAGGTTCAGAGCTCTCATGTACCCGATCTCATTCGTGTCGCCACCAAACCAGGGCCTCACCCCGCGTCGTTGTTTCCTTGCATCATGCGGTTCCTGGACACTGATCAAAGGACGGCAATCCTGTCCTTGGTCGAGTCTCTTGGCCCCAAAGCGGCGTCTGCCGTCGATGCTCTTGTGGCCAGTCTGCATCTGAAGCCCGATGCGGCGGTCATCCGGGCGCTTGGCTCCGTTGGGGCCGCGGCGCTGAAGAGGGCAGCACCCACTCTCAAGCTGGGCCTCCGGGACCGAGACGCGGAATACAGCTACGCGTGTCACTGGGCGCTCAAGAACATGGGCGTCTCCCACGCATTCCCGTCTCCCGACGAGCGGGCGTGGCAGCTCTCGGAGACCGAGTGGCAACACCGCCTGGGAAGCCCGATGTTTGCCCAGGCCCGCATGGCCTCCTTCGCGCGCGGAGCCAAGCACCGCTCTCTCGTTCGCTTCCACGCGGGTCTTTCTCAACACCGGCTTGGGAACTACCACTGTGCATACTGTGATCTGCGAGTCCTGTCGTCACTGCATCGCCGTGCCTGCACCACTGAGTCAGACCCTGGGCGTTCCTTCTCGGGCATCGTTCTCACATCCGACGCCGTGGCCAGCGCACGAACAACGGAACGCCGGACTATCGAACGTCCACGCCGGGCCTACGAGAGATCACCCCAGAAGCTCAAGGTCACTGTTTGCAAGCGGTGCAACTGCGCAATCGGCGAGCCCAGAGACTACGGCCTTATGGCTTTCGAGGGGGCGTTGACGTTCAAGCCAACGATCGCAGACGAATGCTTCGTTGGCAGCTTCTCAGAGCGCGATGTACACCTCGCGGGGGAGCCGCTTCCGCCTACGCGCCGATTCTCCCTGAAGCTGGAGCTCGTGTTCACCGATCGCGCTACAGGAGCGTTCTCCGGGGTACTCACGGTCACGGACAACTCCCACGATGAGAAGGCGACTATCATCGTCGCGGGTTCACGGACAAGCGCAGGTCTCCAGTGGACGGCCGCGAACGGCGACCCTGCGACGTCAGCATGTCTCGGCTTTCTACCGAAGCGCATCGCCTGCAGCGGTCGCTTTCGAGATGGCAGCAACGCGATCAAACTCACCGGCTCAACGAGCTTGAGAGGGACGATCCCGTGGACACCGCGTGTGCCCATCACGCTCGCTGTCAACACCCGCCGACCAACGGCCGCCCAACGCAACAAGTAGACACGCGCCCAACAGGGGAGTGGATCGATTGGATCAGGCGGCCTCCGCCACGCGAGCTTGGTGCAATCGGCCCTCGCTCTTCGAAACTGTTGGAAAAGGAGCCCGCCCAAAGGACGGGCTCTACCGTGCTCAGAACAAGTACACGAGCCACGCGCTCATGCTGATGGCAAGCCCCCACGCGAAGCCCTTTGCGAACAGCGCCGCGCGGTCACGCGGACTGGGTACATGCACGAACTGCACGTGAGGGTTCATGATCCGTTCGTGTCTTGGCATCGCTTCCATTCGTCGTTGTCTCGCTTTCATCGCTACCTCCCTGTTGGTTTGCGTTTGACCTTCACCGCTTGCGCAGAGGTCAAACCGCAAGACAGCGGGGGAGGGCGGCTTAAGCGGACTCACGACTGATGCGGGCTCAAAGACGCGCCATTGAGGTCCGTCCCGTGCACTTGGCGTGCATCGTTTATCTCCGTGCTGCCCACAACGTCTTCACACTTCGACGAGAGCCAGGTCCTCGTTGACGGACGTCTAAGCGCATCAGGAGGTTGTATGAACGCGTTCCGCATCATCTCGCTCGTTTGGTTCTGTTCACTAATTTTCATCCCAGCTCTCGGCTGGGGATAGAACCGAACCCTACGTCGCCAAGCGGCCGTTGCCGCCGACCGCCTACGACAGCAACTAACTTCTGCGCACCGCTGCGCCGCCGCCCTCAGCATTCGCCAATCCCTGGCCCGTTGCGCCTGGCTTGCCTGCGCGCCCATGACAAGCCTTCTCATCCACGACCCTCAAGCATCGGTCTTGCGCGCCTCCTCTTGTCCTCGCCCCGTCCCTCCAGGCGGGGTTTTGCCGTCCTCCTGAGGGGTGAAGGACGGACAGAAACCCCTTTGAACCTGGAGGAACGGACAATGAACAAAGCTGAGAAGGCAAAGAACAGGACCGACGCCGCTCTTGAGGACCTCGCGGCAGCCCTCGCCGCCGGCAAGAGCGACTCACTCGCGCGATACCTTCGCACCATGGCTACCTTCCACGACTACAGCTTCGGCAACTGCGTCCTCATCGCTCAGCAGTGCCCCGAGGCCACTCGCGTTGCCGGCTTCCGCGCTTGGACCAAGCTCGGCCGACACGTCCGAAAGGGCGAGAAGGGCATCGTCATCATCGCGCCCATCGTTCGCAAGAACGACGACAACGAACGAGCTGTAGCGGGCTTCCGTGCCGCGCACGTCTTCGACGTGAGTCAGACTGACGGCGAGCCCCTTCCTGAGCCGGCTGCTGTCTCCGGTGACCCTGCAGGTCACATCGACGAGCTGATGGCCTTCATCCGCGACAAGGGAATCCGCCTTGACTACGCGGAGGACCTCGGCGGCGCTGACGGCCGCTCCTACGGTGGCCGCATCGAGATTCGTTCGGGCCTCGCGCGAGCCGAGGAGTTCTCAGTCCTCGCTCACGAGCTCGCACATGAGTTGCTCCACAAGAACTCCGACGCTCCGCGTCTCCCCAAGACTGTCCGCGAGACCGAGGCTGAAGCAGTCGCATTCGTGGTCTCCCACGCTGTGGGTCTCGAGACTGGCACCGCAGCTTCCGACTACATCCAGCTCTACCAGGGTGACTGCGACACCCTGGCCGCTTCCCTCCAGCGCATCCAGTCCGCTGCCTCTCACATCATCCAGGCCCTCGCTTGAGGGCCTACTGCCCCGCTTCCGCGGGGCTTTGATGCGCCGCCACCCGGCTGCTTTCGAACCAGGCATAACGAACTTCATACCAGTCACTTACAGGCGCTCAGGCTTGCTCGCCTAAGCCTCTCCGTGATACCCTGTAGGTATGAATGACTCTGTCAAACTCGACGAAGGGCAACTCGCGAAGCTCCGAGCACTCGCTCGGAAACGCCGGGTTACCTTCCAAGCTCTGGTCTTCAGAGTCATTCAAGCTGGCTTGAAGAAGGAGCTCTCCAAAGAACGAGGCGAATCGTCGGGCCAGGATGCCAGTTGCCTCGAGCTTGCCACCGCATCCGGGTTCGTTGGTGCCGGCGAGGACTTGCCCCCCGACCTGAGCACCAACCCCGAGCATCTCTCCGGCTTCGGACGTGACTGAGGTCCTTGCAGATACCGGACCTTTGGTGGCGCTGTATTCCCCGAAGGACACTTATCACGAAGACTGCAAGGCCGCAGCTGCGGATATCCACGGTCGTCTCGTCACCACCTGGCCGGCGGGCGTGCCGTCGATGGTCTACAGACTATAGCATTTAGTTTGTTCTTCACGCGGGTACGGACTGCGCCCACGACCAGGAACGAGGAATGATCGAGCCGTACGAGAACGCGATCACCGGGTGGATCCTGTGGACCGGCGCCGCTCCGGGGATGGCGATCGGGGGAGTCATTTGGGGCGTCAAGACCAAGGACCGCGCGTACTGGCCGTTCGCTGCTCTGTTCGGTGCTGCTCTCGGCGGGGTCGTATCCCTTGTCATTGCGAAAGGGTTGCTTCTGCTCCTGGATCGACAGGGCATACGCCTTTCGGAGTACCTGAACGATGCCGTCGCACCGGTCGAACGCGTCGTCCGTCGGCCGCCGTCGCGCGGAGAGCGGATTCCGTGGGGCACCGAAGTGCAGGCTGACAAGCCCGCAAAAGACGACAAGGAGAAGGCTGAGAAGAAGCCGCCCAAGTGAGAACCCGGCGTCTCGGAGCAGGAGCCCGTGGTTCTCGAAGGTCGCCGCGATGACCGGTTGCTGCAGGTGGGCGTGCCACATGTAGACCGCGGCGTCGTCGACCACGTGGGGGAGGGCCGCCGTCAGGACGCTGTCCAAGACTCGCCGAGGTCCTTGATGTCGATCTCGCGGTAAACGTGGGACCAGTCCTTCCCGGAGGACTGGGGCCGGTCGGTGCCCGTGTATGAAACACAGTAGGGGGGATCGGTGACGAGCAGGGCCGCCCGGTCGTCGCCCATGAGACGCACCAGGTCCTCGACACGGGACGCATCGCCGCGGAGCAGGCGGTGGTCGCGGAGGATCCAGAGATCGCCCCGGGCGCGACACCGGCACGGCAGGCGGCTCCCCGGGTCCGGGGTCATCGACCTCGCCCTGGGCGTTGCCTCCCATCTCGGCCAACAGCGCGTCGATCTCATCGGTCTCGAAACCGACGCCGTCGAGGGCGTCCTGCTCCCGCAGCTCGCCGAGCAGCCGTGCGAGCACGCCCTCGTCCCAGGTCGCGAGCTCGGCGGTCCGGTTGAGGGCGATGCCGAGCGCCGTCGCCGTCAGGTCGTCCACCTCGAGCTCGATGACGTCGCAGGCCTCCCAGCCGAGCTGTCGCATCGCGACCATGCGACCGTTCCCGGCGATGACCCGGTTGGTGCCGGACTGGATCACCAAGGGCTCGGCCTGACCGAACCGGTGCAGGCTGGAGACGATGGCGTCGAGGTTCTGGTCGGGGTGCAGGCGGGCGTTCGCCGGGTACTCAGCAAAGGGGCGCATCAGGGGCCGGTCCGCGGAACCGGCAGAAAAAGAAACCCCCGAATCCGGGCACCTTTGAGGCAGCCTCGGGGGGCGTCGAGACCCCCCTGGCGGTCACCCTCGGGGGCGCGTCCGATGAGGAGAAGCATCGGACTCCACCCCTTGCTTCAGGGCAGATTGTGGAGGTTCGATCAATGCAGCTCGGCGCTGCCTTCACTTCCGGACTCGTCCGCGCGCCGTCCGAAGTCCACCGTCGGGTAGCCGACCGCCCCGTAGTCCGTAATGCGTCCCACGTAGCCGATCAAGTGCAGCACGGTCCGCTGGAACGCGGACCACAGCTTCCCGCATGCCTCGAGCGTGGCCTGCGACAGATCGACGGAATCGCCATGAGCAGTGGTCAGACGCAGTGCATTCCAGGCTCCGATCGCGTCCGTCTCGATCACTCGTTCGCGCGCGAGTCTCTTCATGGCCTTCCGAACGGGGAACTGATCGAGGACCTTATCTACCAGGCCAAGGGCGCGATCACGAACCGGGGCCGAGACGCCGGCGGCGCCCTGAATGGCCTGCAGCAGTCTGGCCTTCTCTTCATCCGGCACGCCGCGGTCCACGAGATGCGGCAGCCACGTACGCACGAGCGACTCCAACTTGACGCCGAGCGTCAGGCACATTGTCTCGAAATCGCGGGACTGGCGGGCATGGTGCACCGCTGACACGAAGCCGTGCAAGGGCGAGCACTCCTTGCCGAAGTGCTCGCCGAGAAACCGCTCGTAGAGCGTGAACGCGGACCAATAGTCGTCTGCATGTTGCCGGGACAGCATGCCGATGTGAGGCCCGAACGGGCCGCGCGTGTCGCAGTGCACGCGGTCGAACACTCGTGTTTCCTCCACGTCGCCCGCTTGGATGATCACGCAGAGCGGAGTCAGGGGAGCGTTAAAGACAAACTCGAGCGCATGAACCACACGGTGGGCGACGTCGTCATCTGCACGGTCGCCGATGACCTCGACTTCGAGGCCCTCTGCATCTTGGGTGACGTACATCGTGAGGCCGTCCCACTCCACGCGCGCGGTGTTGGCGCTCCAAGACTTCGTCACGGGTCGATCCGCGCGCCGTTCCTCAACCGTGGTCTGAGCGTTCGTCGGAAACTGCGCGTTGGTGTCGAAGTACAGCAGAACGGTCCGTCGCGACTTTGTGATGACGCTCGGCCCCTCGGCCCGGATTTGCTGCGGGTGGAACCCCACGGTGAATCCATGCGGCCCGCCATTCACGCCGATCGTCAGGTCACGGCTGCGCCAGAGGCGTCCTGACAGGTCCTGGCATTCGAGGTGATAAAGCTCCTCGTCGCCGATAAGCGTTCCGGCCTGCTGGTTCCACGAACGCACCAATTCCTCGATGGGGTACGGGTCAGGGGATACGAGCCGACCGAGCAACTTGCCGTCGTCGCCGAGTTCGATGAACCCCCCACCGGCGAACTCCCGTCCCACACCGTTCGCTGGCTTCAAGATCATCCGCGGGCAGTCGAGATGGAACTTCCCGCGTCGGAGACCCCCGAGCTCTTGAGTCGTGTTCATTCTGAGGGTTCCTCGATGGACGCGCAGTCCGACCTTCCGGCTACACCTCGAGCGCGACCACCGGCTCCTTGTGCTGGCAGACCGGTGCACTGTGTAGTATACATAATGTAGTATGGATGGTGCAGGACTCAAGGATCTCCGGCGGCGACTCCGTCTGACGCGGGCACAACTTGCTGAAGAGGTTGGGGTTGCGACAAACACTGTGGCCCGCTGGGAGCGCGATGAGACGACGATCCCGGATATGGCGGAGCGCCTCCTGACTCTGCTGGGTGAGCTCGCGCCCCATGCGTCGATCGACATCTCCGACCACCCCATTCGGGACCCTCTCCGCCGCAGGATCCTGGAACGGCTCGAGGGGCACCTCGACGACCAGGCTCTGGAGGCCGTTACCTGTGCGCTGCTGGGGCCTGCGTTCCCAGGGATCGCTCCGGTTCGGGGTGGCGGGGACGCGGGGCTTGATGGAGTTGCCCCCGATCCCGCTGACACTGCGCGCCAAATACCAGTGATCATCACGAAGGCGCGCAGGCCGCGGGATCGCATGAGCAATCTGACGCGCAACCTCACTGCGACGATCACTGCCTACGGCGCCCCTGCGGCAGCCGTCTTCGCGACGCCCCGGCGTGTTCTGCCGAAGGAACGGGAGAAGCTCCTCGGGGCGGCGAAGAAACTCGGTGTCGGGCTCCACGTGTTCGAGCTGGACTGGTATGCCGCGAACCTCCAGCGATCGCCGGAACTCCGTGCGGAGCTGCTGCAGATTACGGGGGAGGTGCCGGCGATGACTGCCGTCGCCCCATCGGGGAGGCCACGCGGTACAGACATGCTCATCGGCAGAGACGACGTACTCAAGTGGCTGCACGGGAGCACGGGGGACCGACTGCTGGTTGGCGAGCCAGGCATGGGCAAGACCAGCGTTCTGGAGTCAATGACGACACGGGGTTGGGGCTTGTTCCTGGCAGCAAGAGATGAGGTGCGGATCGCGGACGCCATCCGCGAGCACGACCCCCCCATCGTGATTGTTGACGACGCACACCGTGATCCGGGCCAGTTGCTGCGCCTCCGGGACATCCGCTCTACGCTTGGCGTCCAGTTCGACATCGTCGCGACCTGCTGGCCCGAGGATGATCGCCGCAGAGTCGAGGCGGCGCTCCGTCCTGAGGAGATTCATGAACTCGAACCGCTGAGCGCCACCGAGATCGTCGAGGTGATCAAGGCTGAGGGGATCCACGGGCCCGACGCGCTTGTTGTTGAGATGGTCCGTCAGGTACGCGGCCGCCCGGGGCTCGCGAGCACGCTGTGCTTGGCGTGTCGGAAACGAGGAATCGGCTCCATCATCACGGGCGAAGAGCTCATGCTGGAGTTGGCGCGAGTTGTGACCGACAGTAGCGACCACGAGCTCCTAGCGACCTTCGGCCTGGGTGGCGCCCGTGGAATGGCACGCGAGTTCGTCCAGGCACTCCCCGGGTACAACGACCTAATCGACCGCCTGTCGAACCTCGAGGCTGCTGGCGTCATCGAGACGCGCGACGACCACGTCGTCGTGGTGCCCGCGGTGCTCAGGGCGCGATTGGTCCGCGACGTCTTCTTCGAGCGAGAGACTGGCAATCCACGGCGACGCCGCTTGGAGCGCCTGGAGGCCGCGGTTCCGGACCAGGCTGAATTGCTGGCAACACTGTGCGGCGCTGCCGAGTTGGGCGCTCGCGTGCCCGGGTTGTCGGAGCGCGTGCAGGAAATTGACCGGCCCGCCGTTTGGCAGGCTTTCGCGCAAGTGAGCTCCGGGGTGGCCATCACGCTCCTGCGAGAAAGGAGCGACCTCGATGTCAGCCTGGTCGTCTTGGCCCTCGACGAGATGCCCGAGGACACCGTTCGGCTGTTTGTGGAGCATCGGTCTGTCGACCAGCACAAGCTCATCTGGGACGCGGTGGATGACTGGTTGGATCGACCCTTGTCGCGAACCCCTCGGAGACTGGATCGTCGACGCTCGGTTCTGAAGGCACTTGAGCACCTCGCGGCCGAACAACCGGTCGATGAGGTGCTCGCCGGATGGCTCAGGAGAGCCGGCGATCCGAATCTGCACTGGCGCTCCAGCATCGACGGGCGGACGGTCACAATCTACACCTCGCTGCTTGCGCCCGAAGAGTGCGAGGACCTCGCCGGCTGGGTTCGACGCGTCGTCGCGTCGGCTCCGGCAATCGACGACGAGGTCTGGAGTGAGGTGCTCGCGCTCGCCCACGCGTGGGTGCATCCGCGTGGTCACAACGTCCCACTCGACGCGACGAAGAGCTTGAGAGCTTCTGGTGAGGGTGTCCTGCAGGCACTTGCGTTCGCTGGCGCAGACCGGCCAGGGGTTCAGAAGCGCCTGAGGGAGTTGGCGGATGGACTCTTTCCCATCGAGACCGCCGGGCACCTCGCGTTCGACACGGTGTTCCCGCAAGAGTCGTTCAAGCGCTCGATGGGTGTGACCGCAGAGCAAGAACAGGCGCTTCAGAAACTCGCGGAGGCGTCTGCACTGCTGAATCCGTCTCTGTTTGCCGAGCGCGTAGCTTCGTGGGACCGGGAGGCGCGAATCGCGGGTGTCCGATGGCCGCGACTGATCGAGAATCTCGCGAAGATCGTCGCCGGACGGGTTGAGGATCTGAATGCGTGGACGACCGCGCTCGTAGCCGTCGAGATCGCTCCAGATGTGTTGTTCCACTTCCTGGAGTGCATGCTCACGCAGGATAGGGGCGCGTGGACCGACTGGGTGATTCGACTGGCCGATACGGACAACTACTGCCCGTTGGCGGCGACCTTGGCGATCACGGCCGATGAACCGGACGAGAAGGTACTCGATGCGGTGTTGCCGCGTCTCGGGGAGGTGACTCATGTCGTTGAGATCCCGTGTATTCAACGACGAGTGCCGCTTTCGACCTTGCATCGCCTTCTGCAGCACGACAACGCGGCCGTCGCCTTGGAGGCGGCGACGGGCGAGTGGTGTTCTAGTCACAAAGGCCAGGTCCGCGAGGAGGTGCGAGACGCATGGCGAGATGCTGTCCTGCGTGCGCACGATCCTGGAGGTCAACACGGCGAGCATTGGCTGGCAGAGATGCTGAAGACTGCACCAGACCTGGCTGCCGAGTGGCTAACTGAGTATCTGGCCGACGACGAGGCCTCCATGTCGGTTGGTGCGTGGGGCGTCGCGGAGACGGTGGTGTCGGAGCTGTCACGCACACAGCGGATCGAGGTCGCATCCATGCTTGCCGGCGGCTGGGAAACGGAACAAGTGCTTCGAGCCCTCGTCGACGACGACGTCGAGGTCTACCGTGCCGTACTCAACATGGACCACCCCCTCGACTGGAGACTCGCGCCCCTCAAGCGGGCGCCCGACGCTGGCTGGGGCCGACTCGCGGCGTGCGCAGTCGACGCCGAGATCGATGCGGACAAGATCGCGCGCGCTGCGTTTCTCGGGAGCCACGCTTGGAGTGGCGAAGAATCACACCTCTGGGCGGAAATCGAGAAGGCGTTCCGGGAGATCGGCGCTGACGAAGGCCTTCGTGTCATCGGGGCGCTCGGAGAACAGAACGCACGCGGTCTGAAGGAGCATGCACTCGAGCAGGAAAAGCGCCAGCGGTCCTCTCGGGACGGAGGTGTGCCAACGTCGCGATGGCACGATGAGCATACGTAATAGACGCTGCGGGCGGTTCAATTCGACCAATCCATGGAAATCGGGTCCTCGACAACGTCCGACGGAGCTCCCACAATGAGACAGGAGCGCCTTGTCGCATGCCGCTAACACAGGCACAGATTCAAGCTGCGCAAGCCGTGCAGTACGCCGCCGCACATGATCAGGCGCAACAAGTACGTCTCGTCGCGGGCCCTGGCACAGGTAAGTCTTCAGCGATCGAAGAGAGGGTCCGCTGGCTAACGGGCTGTGCCGGTATCGTGAGTTGTCGACGATCGTCGACCCTTCGAGTTTCTGATCTCCTTGAGGCTCCGAAGGACAATCAAGTTCTGGAGCATCCGTAAGCTGCAAGTAGCGAACTGATCCTGCCGCGCGTGGTCTATTCGACCAGTACCGGTAGCCCGAGAACCGCCTGACGCACGCACTTGTCCGCGCTCGACGCTGAACCCGAGCTCGCTCGGCCGTTCCTTAGGCACCTTGGTTCATGCGAGCCAAGACGTTCAGGTAGAATCGTGCACCAACAGAGGGCTCGTCGGAACTCCGGGGGTGTAGCCGTGAAACTGATAGCGATATTCGCCGCTGGGTGCGTTGTG
Source organism: Candidatus Binatia bacterium (assembly GCA_028278325.1). GTDB lineage: Bacteria > Desulfobacterota > Binatia > UBA1149 > JAJCZL01 > JANQEO01. The sequence goes on along the minus strand of JANQEO010000065.1, from coordinate 19,857 downwards.
TTGACGGTGGTGTTCCTGGTGCTCGTCGAGTCGCCCGGCTCATCCGAGGGGGAAGGCCCGCCGGCACCAGCATCGGTTGGCGGCGAGAGCGACTTGAGCGGCAACCCCGCGAAGAGTCAGCCTCCTACCGGAGCCATCGAGACGAAAGCCTACGCAGAGTTGCCGACCGGCGAATCGGTGGACAGGGAGAGCCCAGGAGCCCGGGACCCTATTGAGCTAACGCCGAAGGACGACAGGTTGATTCAGCGGGCCTCCCAGCTGTCGTCGTCGAAGGCAGCGGACGTAAGAAGACTCCTTCGGTCTCCAGCGGCCATTGAAGAGTTCCGGAAGACCGCCGGCGAGATCGTCCATCGCCTCGACGCTGCGGAGAGCGCCCAACTTGCGGCGTCACTCTCGGTCGGGATGGACATGGTCAGTCGTGGACTCTGTCAGGAAGTCACCGAGAAAAGTTGGCGCGAGCTGAGTCAGCCGACCCACTCCGACGAACATGTCGCCCGCATCAGTATGGGACACCCGGATGGCAAGAAGCTCTACTTGGTTCGGATCCAGCCAGGCGATTCGGTGAGATTCGATGACGCAAAGAAGAACTATGAGGGCCTCCGTGCTTCCGCTCGCAACGAGATGGCGGCGGCGTTGCGCCGTCTCCGCAACTGACAGCACTCTCTGTGAGCAGCTCCAGCGTGCCCTGACGATGCCCGAGAATTACTTCTTAGATTGCGCCGATAGTTTGGTCGCTTCGACGCTCCGGCCTGCGTTACGTCCCGAGATACGATGAACCCAAGGCGATGAACGTCGTCGTTGTCCCGGCCATGTCCCAAGGGTTGGGCGGACCGACAGGAATCGGAAACACCGGAATCACACCCGGCGCAGGCACGAACAGCTCGTAGAACGCCTCATTCGGCGCCCCTGCGGTGGGTGCGGTCGGCAACAGGGACAGGTTCTTCTGCGGTGCGATGGCGAGAGCGCCGGGTGTAAACACGTTCTGTCCAGGCCCGATGCCCATGATGACCGGGTAAACGGCGCCGTTGTTGAACGGGTCGTGTGTGATCGAGATGTCGTCAGTACCGATGGTGAGCGAAACGGAGAACGTATGCCGTGACCCGACGTTGTTCCACTCCGCCATCTGGGTCCAAAGGACGCTGACGATGGTGAAAGTTCCACTGGGATCTACGACCGCCGACATCGAAGCGCCTGGAAAGCCAGCGTCGAGATCGGTCCACATGGGCGCGATGCGAGGCTGCTGCGATGCGAACTCAGCGATCGTGGGGGTGAAGTCACCGCTGGCGCTTCCGAACGTGATGTTGCCGTCAGTGTTGACGAACATCTGGGTCCATGCCGTGCCATAGAACGAGAAGCTGAGCCCGAACGCGGACAGGTCGACAAGGGCCCCGCCGTTGTTCGGTGCGGAGAGGGGAATCACGCTCGCGCCGGCAGCAACGACGATCTGTGTGGCGGCAGTGAGACTCTCACTGCCGGGAGGTCCCGTTGGGTTTCCTACCAGACACTGGAACGCAGCAGTCGCGCCGACTGGCGCCCCCGGTGGCAGCAAAGGCGCGGTGGAGAACACGCCCAGTAGACCGGTGGAGAAGACGGCCGGTTGCGAGACGCCGTCGAAGACCACAAACCCTCCGGCGGAAAGATCTACATCAAGCAGCTGCCCGGTGAGCACAGGCGTGCCCGTGGGCAACAACGCGAGGGCCCCAAAGAGGATGAACGGCGCGTTGGTGGGCCCGCTGATCGTCACCGGAACGGGAGCACCGGCCGAGACGGCAATTCCAGTTATCGGGTACGTGGGCCCCGCCCCACCGTTCACGGTCAGCGATGCGTTGGCCGTGTTCGGTTGTTGAGCCCCGACGCCGGCAGACACAGCAGAGGCGACACACAGGAAAGCACTGATACAGGGCCGCATGGTTTCCGATCGTACACTGAGTAACCACGGGCGGTCTAGCAAGTTCAGAGTTGGCCCCACCCGGATACGTCCCGATGGATGGCGAGACCGTGGAGCGGTAGGCGCTGGATTCTCAACCATCAGCGCGCGCTCGTCGTGACGCGCATGCGTTCCGTGGACTTCGAGCGTGGGCTTACACGAGCGCGGACCGTGCAGCTCGGGTTCGATCAGAAGGAGGCTACGACAGGGATGTGACGGATCGAAGCCCGTGGAGAGAGCTCTGCTCCGTCTTTCTGCCAGAACCAGGTGCGCTCTGGTCGCAACTGAGGATTAGTAGGCGTGTCCTTGTTGCGTCATCAGAGACGGACTCAGGTGAAAAGCGGGAGCGGCGTTGAGCCGGCCTCGGCAAAACGGGACTTGGGGCACCCGAACCACTCCGTCTCGATCGTCGCGTAGATCTGTCGGAAGTCGATCGACCAGCGAGGTTCGCCCGCCACCAGATCTCGCAAGCTCGGCGTCTTCCCAACAAGCCCGTTGCGTATCGGCGCGCCGGCGAGGAACACGGGGCCTGCGGTTCCGTGGTCAGTGCCGCGGCTGCCGTTTTCTTTGACGGTGCGTCCGAACTCGCTGAAGATCATCACGGAGCACGAATCCGCTCGACCCAGGCTCTTGATGTCGGCGAGAAACGCGCGCACTGCGGTTGAGAGGACTTCGAGAAGGCCCGCGTGCCGGTACCACTGCTGGCTGTGTGTGTCGTATCCGTTTTGCGAGAGGTAGTACACCTGGGCCGGGTGTTCGTTGCCGATCAGCGTCGCGGCGAGTTCGAGTTGCGTCGCCAAGCGTGACACAGGGTAGCGCACTCTGTTCCGCGTCGATTGGATCTTGCTCAGGCGATCAGCGGCCTCATAGGCTCCAAGCGTCACGCGGGAGAGGAACGCACGTGGATCACCTACCTCGTTCGATTCACGTGCGGCCTGTTGGGCGATTCGCCGCAGCTCACGCGACGATGGGGGCAGGGTGAAGTCCCGTAGCGAAGTGAGGTTCGTTGCCTGGGTCAGGCGACCGGCGAGGGCGATCGGCGGCTCTTTGGAGCCGATGTAGATCGAGTCGATCGATGGTGCGGCCGTCCCGCCTGCGTCACGCTTCTTGCGATCAAAGGCTGCGCCGATCCATCCGACGCCAGCGCGCTTGTTGCGGTCACGGATTCCGGTTTCCCAGACCGAGGTGCTCTCGAAGTGAGACCGGCTTGGTCGTGGATAGCCGACGCCTTGAACGACTGCAAGCTGGCCCTGGTCCCAGAGTCCTTTGAAGTCGCGCAGGGACTCGTGGAGACCAAGTCCATCGGCGATTGGGTGCAGGCTCTTGGTCGGGAGCCTCAGGGCTTTCCGCACCTCCCTGTAGGCCGGGTCGCCGTGCGGTACGACCGTGTTGATTCCATCGTTGCCACCGTCGAGGTGGATGATCACGAGCTTGCGGTCGCGCGCCTCTGCGTTGGCGATCGGCGCGTACGGTTGTTGGTCGGGAAGGGCCGACGCCAGCGCTGCTGCGGACGAGACCTTCAGGAACGACCTGCGCGTCACATTCGAGCCTTGGTCCATCACATCCTCCATCACATCAGCTGGGCATCGGGGGAAGACAGAATCAACGTCGCAAGCTTGCGGGCGTCCCTGGGCGTCCATGGTTCGCTCGAAGCAACGTCAGAGGGGAGCCAGTCGACGCCTTCACACCCGAGAAGCAAGCGGCACAACATCGACGTCCCGTCGGAGCGCGTCGCCGCTCCGCGCTCTCGCATTCTTCCATGCAGGTCGAGCGGCTTGGGAACACCTCTGACGCGACCTTGAACGAGTGCGTCGGCGAAGTTGGCCCGCGTCAGCACACCGCGTTGGGTGAACCACGATCGTCCCGCGGGCCAGCCGCCCACATTCGGCGGGAAGAACAGCTTCTGTCCTGCACGCGTGATCCAGCTCGCGATCTCAAGTGTGCTGGGGAAGTGGGTGTCCACCTCAAGTGCCCGCACCGCGGAGATCACGTATTCCGCGGGCCCGACAAACCTGATCCCGCACGAGTCGTCGCAGTGAAACCGCTCTGACCTGAGGATCGTCTCGACGGCCCATCGAATGCTCATGGAGTTGTCGCGCAGACCCTGCGCCAGGTCGGACACCGCATCGACGGGAGTGTTCTCTCCCATGAACTCATCGCACAACCTCATGGCAATGGTCTGCGCTGTGGCGTCGTGTGCGAGCGTTAGCTTGAGCAGCTGATCTCCGTCGAAGTTTCCGGTCTGGCCGAGAATCGTCTTGGGGTCACGGTCGTGATCCGCTTCGCGAAAAGCAAATGCCTCGTGTTCGTCGACACCCCATCCGGTCAGGGCCCGACTCGCCGCGACAACGTCATGTTGGTTGTAGTGCCCTATCCCCAACGTGAACAGCTCGAACAACTCACGGCCGAGGTTCTCGTTGATGCGCCCCTTCTTGTTGCTCGTGGCATCGAGAAAGACGAGGAGTGCGGGGTCTTTCACCACCGCTGGCAGCAGAACATCGAAGTGCGCCAGCGCGTGACGGCGGAAGATCTCGTTTTGCCTCCACATCATCGAGAGGTTGTTGACCTTCTGCTGGCTCGTTGCGAAGTGGTCATGCCACATGAGAGTCAATCGCTCGCGCAGCGGATGCCCACCGTAGAGCATCCGGTAGACCCACCACGCCTGGAGCCGCTCGGGTCGCCGCGACCCAGCTGCGATTTCGGCCAATCGTTTCTGTCGTTCTTCGAAACCGTCAGTGCGCGGCTTTCCGCCGCGCAGTACGGCATCGACGCTATCTTCGGGGCCACGGCGCACGTCACGCTGCAGTTCGCTCCACGACGCACCGAAACCAGCACGTCGATGCAGGCGATGCACGCGACGTAGATCCCAGGGGCGCGCCTTGGTGGGCTGATAGGGGCGCCAAGTGTCAGCAACGGCTGATTCGGTCGTTCTCATCGGTCTGTCTCTGCTTTGACGTCCCCCAATTTCCGTTCTTGGCCCGTCTTGACCGTCACGTTGTAGAAGACGCTCCTAGCGGGCGTCGACGCTCCCTCGGAAAGAAGCTTGAGAGCGGTGTCCAGCGAGTAGCTGATCTCTGGTACCAGTCCCTCGAGGACGAATCGGCCGTCCGAGTCCGTGTGGATCGATGTGGACAGTTGCGCTCCCCAGAAAGTGACGGGGCCGACGCGACCGTTGAGTGTCAGCCTGACCCCCGACCGCGGCTTCCCTTCCTCGTCAACGAGGCGGCCTTCGATTCTCCCTCCTGGAACGAGCGTGACGTCAGTCGTGTCAGGCATCTTGGGATCGAGCTTCAGGAAAGCGACGAGCCCGCGCTCTCGATGCTGGAACAGCAGGCTGTGCGTTCGGCTTGGAGCCGAGGCCGAGAGAACATAGTGGCTCCCGGGAATCGCATCGACGACCTGGCCTGAGCCATTGGCGTGACGCACACGGACGCCTCTCAGAGGCTTACCGTCAGGGTCGAAGAATCGAATCGTCCGGTTCCGGCCCCGTACCACGGTGAGTTCAACGGGACGCGGTTCGCTCGCTACGTTCAGTCGTGTTCCCGCGTTCCCGGCGAGAGTCCTCACGGCAGAGTCTCCCAGGTCTTTTCGCCAGGCCGAGAGATCGATTCGTTCCGTGATCGGGACGTACTCTCGTGAACGGAAGCGGACGCCCGCAGTGAGGAACCCGGGGCCCTTACGTACGACGATGCGGAACGACCCATCCGGTTTCGTGTACGCGCGTGTCCGTCCCCGTGAGCCTGGTTGGATGTAGTTCACATACGCGACAACGCCGTCCTTGGTGCCGTGCTCTATGACGCGCCCAGAAAGAACGAGTCCGCGCTCCAGAGAGATGTTCATCGAGATCGGTTCGACGCCTGCTGTATCGGGGACGGCAACTTCTGCGCGGAAATATGGATCGCCTGGTTTCGGCTTCACCGTGATCTCGTTGCCCTCACCCTTGGGCAGCCCCACCAATCGGAACATGCCCTTGTCGTCGGTGATCGCGTCGACTAATCCGTTCGCGAGGACGCCGCCGACGAGGCGCGCGTTGATCGTGGCGCCGGCAACCGGCTGTCCATTCTCTTTGTCGCGGACGACTCCCGTGACGATGCGCGGCGCCGCCGCGTAGTGCTCGAACTTGTGGCCGTAGATCTGCGCGACGCCCATGTCCGGCCCGTGGGGAGCGTGATTCTGCTGGAGCGGTGCGTGGTGGCGTGTCATCACGTGCAATTCCTGGCTCACGATGTTGTCGCCCCGTACGCGGAGGGTGGCCAGCCTCTCAGTCCCAACGCCGCGAAGCACGAACCGGCCTTCGCTGTCAGTGCTGCCTTCCAGAAGTCCTGGGTTGAACCAGAACTCCAGCCGTTTGGGGAGCACCGCGTAGCGCGCAGCGATGAACCCGACAGAGTCCTTCTTGATCTCTGCGAGCCAGGCATCCAGAGACTCATTCTCGGATGCGTACACATGCGCCACATGGAGGCTGACGCCTTCCACGGGCTGGCCTTCCAGGTTGAGAATGCGTCCCTCAATGGGACGGTCCTTGACGAGTGTGAGCCGGGCTCCCTCTTGGAACGCGGCAAGCGATTGCCAAGCGACCCCGAATCCTGGCTGCCGTGCGACGACCATCGCGCTGCGCAGGAACGTTCCTCCGTGATCTTGGAACTCGAACTCGAATCGACCCTTGGCGTCAGAGCGCGTGACTAACTTCGGCCGCTCCCGGAACGAACTGTGCTGCACGTGGATCGCGACGCCGACTGCCGGAGAGCCATCCGGCCCGACAACCTCCCCGTTGAAGGAGACGGCGTTCGGGCCAGCGCTCGTTTCCGCGTCTGCTTCTTGCTCCGCATGGTCGAAGCGCGTGCCGCCGATCACGCCTGAGACGGCGATGAGGGCAGCAAGAAGAACGGCGGGGCCACCGCGACGCATGCGGACGCGAAGTGAACGGGTGTGGTCCAACAATCCTCGGACGCGGTGTTCCATCGACCAGCGGGATGGCAACAACCCACAGGTCAACAGCCCCGTGTCCAGGTGTGGGCGCTCGCAGAGCGACACCAGCGTGCGCGCGTAGTCAGTAGCTACGCCGCCAGCGAGCACGCGGTTATCGCAGAGTTCTTCCCGGGCGATCGAGAGCTGACGGTTGATGGCGTGTGCGGCAGGGTGCGGCCAGTAGAGCACACCAAACGCGCTCTGAAGCCAGCCGAGGTTCAGGTCGCCGTGGAGGACGTGCGCGCATTCATGGACGAGAACGTCACGCAAGGCAGCCGGAGATAGGGCATGCATGAGCTCGGAGGGCAGCACCACCATCTGTCGGCCTCGACCACCAAGCGTGAGAGGCTGCGGAATCTCGTCAGACACCGCCAGCACCGGGAGTGGCGCACCTCCCAGAGCCTGGCGCACGTCCTGTACGAGGAGGGCGTGATCTTCAAGATTGACCGGGCGCGCCGATTCCTTGATCCGCGCGACGAGAGCCTCGCTCTTTCGGATGCTCCGGCATCCGGCCAGGACTCCGAGCGCCCAGATCGCTACGAGAACTGCGAACACCATCGATGGAATCGACACGCTTGACTCGGTCGCGGGCATCGAGACCGTGGAGGGACCAGGAGCGACCGCGACGTCTTCGGCCGGGGGCTGTGCGGGATTTGTGGCGTGACGTTGCGACGATGCCGTCAGCGTCGTTCGGGACGGCTGCGAGTCGGACGAGACGTCACCCTCGAGGCGAGGCGGGGAGGCGGCTCGGTCATCTTCATCGGTGACGTGTATCACGGGAGACTCAAGCGAAAGGACGCTCGTCCCGCTCAGTTCCACCACGCCGATCAGCACCGGACCGCAGAGACAGGCCACCAGGGCGCCGGTCCACACCTTGGACCGGACGATGGCAGATCTTCCTCGAGCCAGAAACCATGCGAGTCCCCACACAGCCGTGATCTGGAAAAGCACCAAAAGGATGAAATCGAGACCACGGTCTCCAGACACGAACAGGCTCCACGTGTTCATCACTTTCTCCTCGTCTTCTTCTTGCCGCGCTTGGGTGCCTGACGTTCCGACTCCGAGATCAGCGCGCGGATGCGCTTCGCTTCGTCTGCGCTCAACTGGTGGTCGTGCAGCAGCGCTTTGACCAAGCCGGCAGCCGAGCCTCCGAAGGCTGATTTCACGAGGTCGGCCACCAACTGGCCTTGCGTTGACTCGCGTGGATGTCGGGCCGCGTAAACGAACGCTTGGCCGATCTCGCGATGAGTGAGCCATCCCTTGTCTTCGAGTCGCTGAATCACCGTCTGCACGGTGGCTCGGGCGACGTCTCGAACCTCACGGATTGCCTGCCAGACGTCGGTGACGGTGACCTCGCCGCGTTCCCAGATCACGTTCATGACTTCGAGCTGAGAAGTTGTCAGCGGTGGCGGGTTGCTTGAGTTGGGCACAGATCAGTCCTTGTCAGAGGGCGACTTTTACTGATGGCAACACCGTAACGACAGATGTAAAAGGTGTCAAGGCGATCTTCCAAAAGGGTCGCAGAGGACTCTTCTTCCGGCGCCCTAGCGGGCGGAGTTTGACGTTCGGCGCACGAACCTGGTCGGGCGCCGAACGACTGGGGAGCGCAGTGACGAAGCCATGCGTGGATCAACGACGTAGGACAGGTGGGTCTTGATCGCAGCGGTGGGTGTCGACCTCGCAGTGGCGTAACGCTGGGCCGCCCCAGGGTCCACTTCGAGGCAGGGGAGAGGCACCACGCTGAAGGTCCGAATCACCCGGGGGCCGCGTCAGTTCAGAATCGGAGCGAAGCAGCAAGCCGAGTACACTACGAGTGCTTCGCAGTTGGGCTTGGCTTGACGAGCGGTCTTCGCCGCCAAAGGGGGGTGAACGTTGTGCTGCGAGTCGTACTGCTGTGCGTTGTTGCGGAGGTCGCGTGCGCTGACCCCGTGACCGCTGGAGTGATCATGACGCTGGTGACGGGCCCCCAAGTACCGGGTGGGCCTGAATACTGGGTCGCGACGTCACCGGACTGATTGACATTCGTCGGCTGGGTGTCAAGCGGCATGTGGACGCACGTTCTGACGGACTTGGATGGGGCGGTTAATGCAGGGCCGACGACGCGCCCTTCTCCTGGGACTCCGCCGTCTGGAGCTCCGGTGACCGCTGCATCTGCGTCTGGGTTCTTGCTCTGTTGGGTTGCTTCTGTTGGCACTGGTAGAGAGGTGTTCTACGAGATTACGATCGCTTGATGAACCTGCAGAGCACTGGCCAGTTCAGCACTTCGGGGGCGAGATCCGTCTTCGGCGTGCGTTGTGCAGGGTCGCCAAACCCCGAAGGTCGAATCGCACCCACGCCTACGTAGAAGACCACCCAGGACTCGGCGGACCGACGCACGGTCGATTGGTGCGCGGTCTACTTGACCGCAATCGAAGCTCGCGCACCGGCTGGAACCGTGGCGTGTCCTTCGATGGCTGAGGCCGTCGGACCACCGTGGTCGGATCGCGGTACGTAGGTCGTCCGCCATCGGACGTTCCCCGGTGGCAGCACCAGGCTTCGCTCGAAGGGGCGGGATGTGCTCGGTCGGAAGCGGAGCCGCTCGACCCACGGCCCGCCTGCCGACCGCGTGGAGATCTCAACGTACCGGGTTCCGTCAGGGGCGGTCCCGGTGAACACGATAGTCCCGGGACGAGCGATGGGAACGGTGAGGTGCGCGGTCCGATCGGGACTGATGGAGACGGCGGCTTCCCCGACGGCCGCGGTGCCCGTGATGCGTACTTGTGCCTCCCCGGGGGGCACACCCCGAACGACGAATGTGCCGTCCGCGGCAACGGCGACTCCACGACGCCGCCACCCAGCGATCCACACATTGGAATTCGGGATCCGCTGACGCGGGACCGTGATGGCGCCCTTCAACGTCGACGCGTCGACGATGTTCTTGGTGTCGACCGTAGCCTCGATGGCGCCCAGACGGGGGACGGTGACGTCAAGCACGTGAGACGTCGAGCCGGCACGCACGTCGAACGGGACCTCGACCTTGGCTGCGTCGCGTACGGCGAGACGCAGGGTCCATGGACCCGGGGACAGCCCGTCAGCAGTGACGGAGCCCATCTCTCGCGTGACGTGCCGTGTTCCGCCGCGTCCTCTCCGCACACTCGCCTGCACGGGATCGAGTGGCGCACCGGAAACGTCCCTGACACGAGCGGTGAGCCGACAGCGGCCTTCGATCCTGCGCACCAGCACGATCTCGATGTCCTCCTGGCCACCTCGGACGGTGTAATCGCGGAGGGGCTCCCAGGAGGTGCCACGCGGGAGGCTCATGATGCCCAAGTCCCATTCGCCCTCGGCCGCGTCCTCAAACCGGAAACGACCGTCCGTGCCCGCGAGCTGTTGGTGGCGCCGCAGGGAGCCGTCGGTGCGTCTCAGGTCGAGGAGAACCCTCACGGGGTTGCCCGCGTCGTCGATGACGCGTCCGGCCACCGGCATGCGCACCGCGAGGACGAGGTCCGTGTCGGGAAGCACAGTACCCGGCTCGTGTTCGAGCCACGTCTGCGCCCGAATGAAGCCCTCTGCTTGCCCCTCGAGGGGCAGCGACGGGCTCGGCTGGATTCCCTCGATGTGATAGCGGCCGTCCGCATCGGTGGTTGCGCGATGGACCCGGCCGCAGGTGACCTCCGCTCCGCCGACCGCGTTTCCCCCTTGGTCGGTCACTCGTCCCTGAAGGCTCAAGGCCGCTTCGGTCCTGAGTTGCAGAGTCGGGTGTACCGTGTCTGCCTGCACGCGCACGTTGTGAGTCCAGGTCAGGTGACGTGCACCTCGCGAGACGACGATGGAGTACGTGCCGCTGCCGGAAGGCCCGCACGGAAGGTGGGGGAGCGTGCAGCGACCGTCGGCTCCCGTCCGCCCGAAGAACAGCGCTTCGATCTCGGCTCGCTTCTCGTCCACGAGGACGAGTCCTGGATCCGCGCGCTGATAAGTCACCAGCGGACGGAATGCGGGGTTCGCATGGACGGTCGCGCCGACGACGGGTGCACCCTGCGCGTCGCGAACCTCCACCGGAACGCGGGCGCTGCCGTGGGACACGACCTCGATGTCCGTGAGCTTGCGACGACCCTTGACCACGGTCACCTGGGCGGCGCCGCAGTGCCTCGGCGTCAGCGCGAACACCGTGAAGGAGCCCCGTCCCTCCGAAGACACGTGATCGATCGCAAAGGACCCGTCCTCTCCCGTCCGTCCGACCAGATGCCAGTAGCCGCGCAGCAGGTGAACGTTGCTGCCTGCCACCATGACGAGTCGCGCACGCGCGAGCGGAGCACCCGTGCTACGCACGAACGCCCTGCCCGTAAGGCGCGTCCCTACGTCCAACCGGATCTCCCCCATGTCGAAGGTACGCCCCGAAACGTCTTCGCGGCTCCGCCATGGTGCGTTTTCTTGTGCGTGGGCGTACCCCTCGACCTGCACGAACGCGCGCTTGCCACGTACTGGGTGGACGTCGGTGATTCGAAACCTGCCCTTGCCGTCCGTTCTTCCGTCTGAGGAGGTGAAGGCGTCGGGGCCGAGCGAACCATAGGGGGTGAAGCACATGGACACCTGAGCATCGGCGACGGGGTCGCCGGATGCATCGTCAACGACCGTCCCGAGGACGGTCGCGCCGGGGACGACGCGGATCTCGCCCAGGTCCACCACCTCGCCGGCCTTGGGATCGGACAGGGTTTCCGACAAGAACGCCCACGCGGGCGCGAATCCACGTGCTCGAACGAAGCAATGGGGACGGCAACCCGGGCGGCACCCGGCAACCTGGAACCTGCCGTCTCGGTCGGTGCGTCCACGGCGATGGATCCACTGCTTGAAGGTGCTCGGGTCGCCGAGTTCGACTTGGACTTCAGCGCCTTGGACCGCCTTGCCCGTGGCGTCCTCGACGACCCGGACGGTCATGGCGAACCCAGCGGCGTTGGGCGGGCCTGATGGCCCCACATAGGTCGCGGTTTTGAGAGCTGCATTGGCGTCGGTCGGGGAGGATTGAGTCTCTGCCACATCCGGATCGCGGCCCGACGCATCGGCTTCCTGAGAACTGACCTGGTGCGCAGAGGTGTCGTCCGTCGGTGGTGCCGACATCATCAGGAGGATAAGGACGGCGAGCCCGATACCGATGATGGAGATCGTGGTCGTCTTCATGGCGAATACCCATGCTGAAACCGAGGCCGACTTCGCGGCGGTAACGGATCCGCCGGCGAGCGGTGCGGCGACGGGAACGGTCGTAGGCAACGGAGCCTTCATCAGCGAAGGAAGCAGCGCCAGGACGACGCCGAGGTCGGACGGATCACCGCCGGTCCTGCGAAGGGCGTCGCGCAGGGCGTTGCGCGCTTCGTGGAGGTGACGTCCCACGGTGCCGACGGGAAGCCCGAGCACTTCGGCGATCACCTCGTAGCTGAGGTCGCGCTCGAAACGAAGGAACAGCGCCGCTCGATGCTGCGGCTTGAGGAACTGCACGGCGACGCGGATCCAGTCGCGGAGGTCGTCGAGAGACCGGGAGTCCGAAACGGGAATTTCGCTCACCGCGTGGTCGTCAGGGTCGCGGATTCCCCGTGCACGCAGGACATCCGAAGCGACATTCCATGCGGCCCGCAGGGCATACGGGACCACCTTCCGCGGCCGGAATCCAGCATTGAAACGAGCGAGCAACTCGAGCAGACAACGGGACGCGGCTTCCTCCGCAAGGTCGCCCGACGGCAACGTGCGATGGAGGAACGCCGTGACCGGTTCCTGCACCTCCATGAGTAAAGCCTGAGGCGACGGAGTTGCCGAAAGCGAGTCCACGAAGCATGACCCTCCGTTGGGATTGTCTCTGGACGCCGGCTTTTTCTTCGGGTTTTTTGGAGAGCGGCACAAGAATGCGGTCAGGTCAGCCACAACGCCACAGACGGTGGCGGCGACCGTGGTCAGATACAGTCTCCTCGTCCGGGGTAGATGTCCCGCGCCTCATCGCCGAGGCGAACACAGTACAGCCCATGCAGAACAGGACTTACCTCGCAGTCGCATTGATGGCCGCCTGCGCGATCTTCGTCATGTGGTGGGCATGGCCCGACTCGCCGGATTCCACGGACGGTCCGCGGCACGTCGGTCACCCAAGCGCTCCGCCGGCGCGCGACGTGACTTCCTCCGCGCGCACATCCCCGCTCGAAACCGACCGTTACAGGGAGGCTCCCGCCGCCGACGCCAAGCGGCCAGAGCCTGAGTCGGCCCGTTTGCAGATCAAGGTGCTCGATGACCAGGGCAGGGCCAAACCCAACGTCCAGGTGATCGTCTTCACCGATACCGAAGTTCTCGCGATGAGGGAGACGCACGCGCCAGGGTTGGTGACGCTGGAAGCGATCCCGCTTGTGCCCCGTGTCCTCATGTACGACGGCGACCTGATGGAGTGCGAGACCCTCGCCTCGGGTTCCGGAACGCACGAGGTCGTGCTCGCGAGTCCGCACCAGCTCAAGGGACGCGTGCTGATCGACGGTCGCGCCGCGGATCGCACAATGGTCATCAAGAAGACGGCGTACGCTCGAAGAGCCGCCGCCAGGATTCTTCCATCGGTGGGCGAGCATGTCCTGAAAGTGCTCCCGGAGAAGGCCGTCATCATGGCCGTCTCGCACGACCCTTCCGTGTTCAACTTCGGCCAGATCTCGCCGTACTGGCAGGGCGCTTTGGAGTTCCCGAGAGGATTCCTGCTCGACGGTGCAACAAATCCGAAGGACTGGCGCAAGGGTCCGGAACTCGAACTCGACTGTCCCCGCGACTACCTCATCATCGATCTGACCAGGATGCCCGTGGTCTCAGGGCGCATCCTCATGCCCGAGTCACGACGCAATCTCACGTGGATGCGAGTGCGATGTGTGGCCAACGTAAGGAAGCCGGGGAAGAGCTCGATGCACATGTGGGGCGCCGGTGTGGACGTGGAGACCAGGAGGTTCCAAGCGACGCTCGGGGATACCGGGGTGACGCATCTGAGTTTCGAGGTGTACGACTCTTCGAAGCGGCTCGTGGGTACTTCCGCGCAGATCGCCGGACCCTTCGTCGCGGACCGGGACCTCGGCGACGTGATCATTCGAGAATGACCCTCCCGTCTTCACCCACTACGCGTCTGGCAACCCGGGACGGAGCCAGCTATTGCTGGCTGCCACCTACTTGGAGATGGCGACGGACACGGACACCACGGCCCCATCCGTCACCTCGACACGAGCGTTGCCTCTCAGTGATTCTCTGGTGGAGCCGGTCGAGACTCGGATGGTCCATCGGCCCGGCTCGAGACCACGGAACTCGAATGTGCCGTCCGTGGTGACGAGCGCGCGGCGTCTCCAGGTTCTGGGTTCGCCCCTCTTGGACCCCCGGGACGCCTGCACGAGAGTCTCCCGCTGCACGTCATCGAGTCCCTCGATCCGACCGCGGATACCGCCGGTACCCGCCGGCCCCAGGCGCACCTCCAACGGGGCGTTCTCCTGGACCGTCACGTACGCGGCGAACGCGATCGTCTCCCTATCGAGGAACTCGATCGCCCGTCCAACTACGTAGTTGCCAGGCCCAACTCCCTCGATCACGAATCTCCCGTCGCTGCCCGCCCGAGTTCTTCGCGACCGATCGTAGGATCTCACCATCGGATCGGTATCGGGGCGACGCTGCTCCCACAGGCGGATCGTGGCGCCGGGGCAGGGGCGCCCCGAGTCGTCCAGCGCAACTCCGCTGACGCGGCTGCCGAGCCCAAGCGTGACAACCAACGGGTCGGTCACCGGTGCAGTGAAGGGACCCACCAAATGATGGCCGGCACCTCCCTTCGGCTGCACGACCAGGAAGAAGGTGGTGTTCGGCACGTCGGTCAGGTGGAACGACCCGTCATCTTCCGTCTTCGCCGATGGCCGCGCGCCGGCAAAGGCTCCTCGCTCCAGTCGACCCGGCCACTCGTGGGGGTAGGGCAGATGTGATGCGACCAGGCTCAGTGTCGCAAACCCGACCCCGCCACCTGTACCCGCCTCGACAACGCGACCGGTCACGACGCCCCCGGGCTGCATCCGGATGACAAGAGCGTCCGGGTCGGCTCCCTCCGAGACCACAACGCGCGGCACGATCTCTGGGACATAGCCGTCCGCGCGGATCTCCAGGCCGATAATGCTCCCGATCTCGAGGCGCGCCGTGCCGGTGCTCCACCGACCGTCAGACGTCTCGAACGCTCGTCCGCCCGCGGCCCACGGTGGACGGTGGACGTACGCGGCTTTCTCGTTGGCTTGGACCTCGGCAGCTACGAAACGCACGCGGAAGTTCGGAAGAGGTTCGTCCGTATCGGCGTCGATGACGCGTCCGGCGACGGATCCGGGCCGCCGGAGAACCACGACGAGATCGTCGCGATCCACCTCTTGCACCTCGTGCACGTGCCTCGTGATGCTCGTCGCGTAGAACTCCAGACCAACGCTGTCATCTGGCAGGCCGTCGATGCGGAAGCCGCCGTCGGATCCCGTTCGCCCTTTCAATGCGTCGACATACTCTCCGTGATGTCGGACCGCGATGGACACGCCTTCGAGCGCAACGCCCTTGGAATCCTCGCAACGGCCCGCAATGAAGCGGCCGGCGTCCAGGTGGATGTCGATCTCCGTGGCCGGGCGGTCGCTCGGCACTTCGATGACCTGCTTGGACGGAGAGAGCCCGCGTGCCTGCGTGACGACGGTGTGCTTCCCGGGCGCGACACACGGGAAGGCGAACTGCCCGTAGTTGTCGGAGACGGCATCGAGTCGGTTGTAGGCGGACGGTGAGAAGCCGATGTACAGCGACGCGCCGCGAACGGGTGAGCCGTCCGGCCCCAGTACCCGGCCTCGCACGGCGACGCCACGCTTCATGACGAGTTCGGGTGCCTCCCCCTCGAGAGGAAGCGACATCGAGACCTTCGCTTCCAGGAAGCCGTCCTTACGTGCATACACGCCGAACCGCTCCGAGCGGGCAGGCAGTCCCGTCAACGTGTACCTCCCACCAGTATCCGAGCGGGTCTCGACATACACGTCGTTGCTCCGCACCATCGCATCCGCAACGGGATTCCCACTCTCGTCGATCACGCGCCCCGACACCACCGTCCCGGCGGAAAGCGAGAAGTCGAGGCGCAGAGTGGCACCAGCCTTTAAATCGCGCGCCGTCAACGCCTTCTGTTCCCACCCTGCTGCGTTGGCCCACACCTGCGTGCTCCGACGGTCCGAGGGCATTGCGATGCGATACCTGCCGCGTGGGTCGGTGCTCACGTCCGCGAAACGGGTGCGTACGCGTGCACCGACCAGCGGCTCTCCCGATTCGTTCGTCACCAGACCCTGGACGCAGGCGTCCAGAGGAAGCGCGAACACCTCGATCGGTTCGGACGGCAGATGCGGAGGAACGACCGGCAGGAACGCGGGAAGGCTCCAGTGGCCCTCCGAAGGTCCGGAGAACCAGAGCACGCAGGCCCCTTCCGGAAGATCGGGCTGCCAGTCGATCCGTCCTTGCTCGTTCGACGTCAGTTGCTCCTCGTGCAGGGGCTCGCCCGGAGGTACCTGCCAAGGCGGTGCGTAGCCCAGGTGGATGCGAGCCGTGATCCTGACATTCGGGTAGGCGCGCCGATCGCCGCGCAACGTGTGGATCGGGATGGCGAACCCTCCCGGGTTAACGGGCTCGCCGAATCGTCGCGTGGCGATGGACGGCTTGGCCTGCCCCTGCGAGGCAACCTGTGCTTGACCGTCATCCGTTCGCAGCTTCGGATCGCCGGCGTTGGCTGACACTTCGGACTGCGTCGGCCCCGCCTCGTCATCCAGAATGACGGTTCCCAGAAACCACCCGACCCCCAGAACGAGTACAAGGGTCAATGCCAGTGCGATCTTCGTCTTCATGATTGCGACTCCGGCAACCGTAGCGCCGGCGTTGCCGGTCGCAGCGATGGGACCGACTCCGAGTCCGGCGAGGGGCAGCAAGGGGAGACACCACGCAATCCGATTCCCGCCGTGCTCTCGGTCCAAGCGAGTACGGAGTTGCCTGAGGCCGCGTTTCAAACGGACCTTGACCGTTGCCAAAGGGATGTCGAGGTCCTGCGCGATCTCGCGAGGCGGGGCATCGTCCAGGTAGCGGTGGCACATCACCTCACGGTAGGGACTCGGGAGAGCCTCCAGCGCGTCGATGAGTCCACGTAGCTTCTCCAGACGCTCGACGGCATCGCTGGCGGACGGCGATGAGTCGGTCTTCGCCGTCGCATACTCACGGCGACGCCGACGCTCCGAGGTTCGACTCATCGTGCGTGCGATGTTGCGTGCCACCGCCCGCGCCCACCGCATGCGATCCCCGCCCGGCCGGCGGCGCAACATCTCGAGCCGGGTCTCCTGGATGACGTCGTCGACGACCTGCTCGTCCCGGACGAGGTCCTTCACCAGCGCACGGAGGGGCTCCGTGCATGCCAGGATGTCTTGGGATTCGTGGTGCTGAGTCGAGTCAAGCATCTCGCGCTTGTATCCAGGTCCGCCGAATCCGGATCGGGGTCAGGAAAGTGCTTCAATGCTAATCGCCAGCGGCTCATTCGGGGTCTATGCTAGCGAGGCTCGAACGAGCCCGGAAGCTCCGCCATCCGCCGGGCCACGGAGAGGAACCATGATCCGATGCGCAATCACGGTCGTGCTGACTACGGCGGTGCTTCTCACAAGCGCACCTGCGCAGAAGCTGAAAGTCGGTGACGCGGCGCCGCCGATCGAGTGTGCCGGCTGGGTCAACGCGCCCGACGGCAAGCGGCCGACTCCGGACACCTTCCGCGACCGCGTCGTCATGCTCGAGTTCTGGGGAACCTGGTGCGGGCCTTGCGTTCGCGCGATGCCTCACGTCCAGGAGCTGCATGACCGCTACCGGGACCGTGGTCTTCTCGTCGTTGCCATCTCGTACGAAGACGTCGCGACGTACGAGCCGTTCCTGAAGAAGCACGCGTACACGATGGCCGCGGGGTCGGATCCCTCGAAGAAGCTCGTGAAGGCGTACGGAATCAAGTCTTGGCCAACGACCGTGCTCATCAATAAGGAGGGCCATGTCGCTCACGTCGGTGGGCCGTACGACATCGAACCCGCGATCGAGACTGCGCTCGGGCTGGAGTCGAGTCCGTCGTCTCTGCTGACGTCGTGGATGAAGTGCCAGCGAAACAAGAACAAGAAGGAGCGACGCCAGGCGCTCGAGCGCCTCGTCGAGAAAGCGCCCGTGGACTTCGACCTCCGCGCGTGGGCAGTCTCCGCTGGCGGAACGAAGCGCGATGCCGGCGCTCCCAAGCTGGCGACTGCAAGCAAGCTGCTCGACGCGTGCGTGAAGGCGAGTGCGCGCAGCAGCGATCGAGCGCGACAGGCGGCGTTCGATGCCTTGGCGGCCGGCAGCCCGGAGTCGTTCGATCTCCGTGCCTGGGCACGCGCGGCGCTCGGGCGGGCGTTTCCCGTCACGTCGAAGGAGCTGAAGGCCCTGCTCAAGGAGGAGCGGTTCGACGCCGCTCTCGACGCTTTGATCGAGCGCCACCCCAAGGGCAGCGTGATCTCCATCGCAGCCAAGGACCGAAGATTCTCGGAGTGGTGCGGCAAGAAGCTCGATGACGCGCGCAAGTTCGCGAAGAAAGGCCTGATGATCAAGCACTGGGTCTTCGCCAAGCACGACGGGATGAACCACAAGGACTTCTGGCGCGAGCTCAGTGTGAGCGGGATGTCGTTCTCGAAGGACCGGAAGGAGATCCTCGGGGTGATCGTCGGTGGCAAGACGGTAACGCGTTCCGAGATCGACGGCTTCATCGAGAATCAGCTCGCGCGATCTTTGCTGTTGACCGACCTGGCCAAACGCAAGGCACCACGGATGGCCGGGCTGGCCAAGCAGATCGACAAGGAGCGCGAGCGCATCTTGAAACCGCTCGAGCGCAAGTACCGCAAGGTCCCTCGATAGGCGCAGCGTGGGGGAATGAGATCCACGTTGAGATTCGCCCTCTGCCTGCGCAGCCTCTACAGGAAGAAACACGGCAAGGAGCTCACTGGGCTCTTACGCGAACGTGAGAAACGGCACACACCGACATGGCTCGCTGCACGACCAGACCTCGACCTACGCACGCACCGTCGGGTGCGTCATCACCGTCTACGCCATGAACGACGGAGAGAGCCTGAGCGAGTTTCTGGCAAGGCACGGGCTGAGGTCCGCATACCGGGAAACCGCGCTGCAAGCGGCCCGTTGATCGCATCAGCTACGGCGTAATGGGCAGGTTCACCGGATCACCCTTGACGACGAAGGCGTGCTCGCGCCCTGCCATCGACCCGTTCGTGATCCGCAACGTGTAGCTGCCGGGCGGCAGCCGGAGCGAAACGGCAAGCCGGCGGTAGAGCTTCCCTCGCCATCTGGGCCGGCCGTCGGAACCGCGTATCTCGCACGTGGGGATCTCGCCGCGGGGTAGCTCCGGCCGCAACGTCACCGGCGCTCCTTCGGGAACCGTCACTCGCAGACCTGAAACGGATCCGCCACCCGTGTGCACGTCCGTGATGACGATGGCGCGGTCCTCGTCCCAGGTACGCAGGAGGTAGCGCCGACGTCCGAGTCGCTCGATCTTGAAGCGCCCGTCTTCGTCGGCTCTCTGACCGCCCTTTTGTCGCAGTTGGCCGCGGATCGGGTGGTCGGGATCAAAGACCTCGTATCGGCACTTGATGGGCGTACCCGCTGGGTCGACGAGCACCCCCTCGATCGAAGTCGAACGAGCGAGTCTTATCGTCCCGAGATCGAGATTCGCCCCCGGGGGCACGACGATGTGCTGGAAATGACGCTCGTATCCCGCCGCCTCGACGCTGATCTCGAGAAGCCCGGGATTCCTACCCTTGAAGGTCACACGCCCGTCGTCACCGATCTTCTGCGACGGTCCCGAGCTCTGTGCACCACCCATGATTGCGTATCCGGCCACCGGCTTGTTCGTCTCCCGATCCACGAAGCGCGCGGTCACCGAAGCC
>JANQEO010000020.1 GCA_028278325.1 Candidatus Binatia bacterium | reverse complement strand
CCTGCCGGTGATGCCGTCGGAGAGCCACATCGTGCCGGTTCTGGTGGGCGACCCGGTCTTGTGCAAGCGGGTGACCGACACGCTGATGGCGCGCCACGGGCTCTACGTCCAGCCGATCAACTACCCCACCGTGGCCCGCGGCACCGAGCGCCTGCGCCTCACCCCTTCGCCGCTCCACAGCGACCAGGACATGGACCGCCTCATCGCCGCCCTCACCGAAATCTGGGCCGAGCTCGACCTCAAACGCGCGGCGTGAACAGCGCTTTCGTCCGGTCGGCACCGGCCCGCTCTCCCTCCCGAGCGCCCACGGCACCGTAAGCTATGGGTGGCCGGGAGGGGGAGCAGGCCGGTGCCGCGACAAACGAGGCGCCAAAAGAGATGTGGAACCGGCGGCGGTTTCACACTACATTAAGGCTGTACTCGTAAATGGGGGATCGTAACCCTGGGTTCCAAGCTTTTAGGGACGCCATGTACCGCGACAACAGCCTGATCCCCAGCGAAGCCATCCGCCTCCTGGCCCTTGGCATCCTCGCAGACGGCGAGAAGAGCTACGCCGAGCTGGCCGGCGAGGTGCGCTACTTCGTCAGCCACATCACCGGTCCCTCCCTAGATTTGGTGGCCTCGCCGCTCGAGCTGCTGAAGATCGAGGGGCTGGTCGAGGCCTCCAAGTCCGACGGGGGGGCCGAGGACAGCGCGCCCGATACCGCCCTGCTCACCCTGAGCGAGGCCGGGCGGGCCGAGCTCCAGACGCTGCTCACCTCCAACGTGCGCGCGCCGGTCAGCGACATCAACAAGCTGATCATCGCGCTCAAGCTGCGCTTCCTGCATCTGATGGCGCCGGCCGATCAGCGCATCCAGGCCGAGACCCTGGCCGAGCTGAGCGAGCGCGAGCTGGCCCGGCTCACCGAGCTCCGGGCCCATCACGCCGGCGAGCGCGGCCATCTGGTCGCCTGGCTCGACCAGGACATCGCCCAGGTCGAGGCCCGCCTCGCCTATTACCAGAACCTGCTGGCCGGTCTCGATTAGTCTCTCTTTCTTTTTGCTAGAGTTTCGGCGCCGGCCCACTCCCCCTCCCGGCCACCCATAGCTTACGATGCCGTGGGCGCGCGAAGCGCGAGTGCTACGCACTGGAAGGGGGAGTGGGCCGGCGCCGCGACACACAGAAGGAAGGGATACGCCTTGACCGGCCCCGCGACCGCGCTCTTCGAGAACACCGAGCCCATCGACGAGGCGGGCATCCGCGGCCAACGCCTGACGCGCCTGCGCCGCGGCATGGTCGCCGCCGAGCTGCCGGCCCTGGTGGTGGTCGACCCGGTCAACCTGCGCTTCGCCACCGGCAGCCGCAACATGCAGGTCTGGACCATGCACAACGTCTGCCGCTACGCCTTCGTCGCCGCCGAGGGCCCGCTGGTGCTGTTCGACTTGCCGAGTGCCCGTCACCTCACCCGGGGCCTGGAGACCATCGACGAGGTGCGCCCCTCCCTCGCCTTCGACTACATGATGGTGGGCCCCCGCGGCGAGGAGATGGCCCGGCGCTGGGCCGCCGAGATGGCGGCGCTGCTGCGCGCGCACGGCGGGGGATCGCGCCGCCTGGCCCTCGACCGGGCCGACACCCTCATGGTCCAGGCGCTGGCCGCCGAGGGCATCGAGGTCGTCGACGGCAAGCCGGTCGTGGAGCGCGCCCGAGCCATCAAGAGCCGGGAGGAGATCCGCGCCTTCAAGCGCTCGCTGGAGACCTGCGAGGCGGCGATCGCCGTGCTGCGCGAGCGGGTGGTGCCGGGCATGCGCGAGGAGGAGGCCCTCGCCCTCCTGATCGGCGAGGCCATCGCCCGGGGCGGCGAATATCCCGAGACCCGGCTCATGACCACCGGCCCGCGCACCAACCCCTGGTTCCAGGAGTCCGGCGACCGGGTGATCGAGGCGGGCGACCTCCTCGCCTTCGATACCGACATGATCGGCCCCGGCGGCTTCTACAACGACATCTCCCGCTCCTGGGTGGTGGGCAACAAGCAGCCGAGCGACCGGCAGCGCCGGCTCTACGAGCTCTCCCGCCGGCAGCTCGAGCACAACATCGCGCTCTTGCGTCCCGGCATGGCCTTCCTGGACTACGCCGCGCGCGCCCTGCCGCTGCCCGAGCCGTACCTGGAAAACCGCTACGCCGACGTCGCCCACGGCTGCGGCCTGGGCGTCGAGTACCCGCTCATCTGGTACCCCGAGGACGCCGAATGGGGCGCCTACGACGGCCACTTCGAGGCCGACATGATCGTCTGCGTGGAAAGCTACATCGGCGAGACCGGCGGCCGCGAGGGCGTGAAGCTGGAGCAACCCGTCTGGATCACCGAGGCCGGCCCGGTGGTGCTGGCGGAGCACCCGCTGGAGGATGGGTATGGGTAGGGGGTGGGGCAAGTTCCGCCCCATCTTCCAACGCAAAGAGTTGGACACTACATATAGCTTGAGGCACTCCAAAAACGGATCTGCTAGAAGAACAAGAGCTTTATATTTTAACAATTTCCAGGTTAAAGTGTTAAAAGCTAAATGGTTAAGAAGCTAAGAACAATGAAATATAACCGATTTGCAACAAACGTCCGCTACCAGGCGCGGTTTGCCTCACCTCAGTTTCAGCTTCCAAACGTCGCAGCCGAAGTTATTGAGGGCTTTTACAACGCTCTCAATCCTCGATTCACACTCAATCTTTCCGACCTTCAGAGCCTTGGTGGCCATTCATACGCGGACGTTGCGCTGCGCATTAGTCTTCTGTCTGGCAAGGGTCAACTAGAGGTTAGACCTGACAGGTTCTCCACTTTTTTCCAGGACCTCCGCTCCGATGAAGAGCTAATCACTGTCAGGGACTGCGTGGAATTGAGTGAGGATGCACTGGCTACGACTCTCCCTGACCTCGAAGTGCTAGACCGTGCTATCCAATTGTCATTTTGGTTAAAATGTGAAGGTGGTCCAGACGCTGTGACCGAACTTTTGAATCAACATGGTCAAAGAGGATTGCCTATTGCCAAAGAGGACTTTGGTGCTCAGGATTTTGACCATACACTAAGAGTTGATCTCAGAAATTCAGACGAACGTTGGCAAGTGAACTTCAGCTTCCAGAAATCTGTTCCCGGTGCAGATTTATTTTTCTTAGTTGATTCATCCTACACAGAAGCTGGCAAGTACAATAGTTTTGAGCAGCGCGTAGAGCACATTACAAGTTTGTCGCTTAAAATGCTCAAGACACTGGGGTTGGAGCCAGAGGGTGAAAATGTTGATTAAACCAGTCTGAAAGCCAATGACCCTTCTAGAAAATCTAGGTCGCGATCCGAATCGCCAACCACGTAAGCACTGGTTATCGCCCGTTCCGAAACCACTTCCTTCTAACGAGGACGTGATGGATCTGCAAAGAACGGAAACGATTTCATTTGGGCGGAGTGTAAGCACAACTATTGGAAGCGCACATGCTGTTACGCAGCCTGTTGCATCAAGCACAGAGAGTTTTGTATCAGTTACTAAGCCACAATTCTTCACAGTTACCGAATTGTCAGAAACATATGTGGTTGGCAGATTCCAGCCCGTTGAACAGTTTCCTCAAACAATCCCCGAATCTGCTGAACGCCTAAAGGCAAGGAAAACTGGTGAGATTCAGTTTTTCGAGAAGCTCTTGCATCTTTGGGGTTTGGACGAACAACAAGGTGCTATCCTCTTAGGTTTTGATAAAGTCACTCATGTCCGAGACCTCCTTTCAGGCGCTACTAGTATTCGAAGACGAGATACTAAGGATCGACTGAAGAACCTAATCGAAATAAGGGCCGCACTTCACACGTTATACCGTGACGATGCGGTGGAGCGGACGTGGCTCCGTGAACGCCGAGCCGAACTGGATAACAGATGTCCTCTTGACCTCTTGCTAGAGGGGTCGATGGAGAATCTACTTCGAGTGAGGCAGTTCGTCGAATATCTATCGGGTCGCTGAGCGGTGCTTGAAGAGTTACCGGCCCTTCAAACAACCAAAATAGTTTATCGATTCGGCAATCGCAGAGATTACACATCTGCGGCGCGCCATATAGGGCTCGACGACCAGGCCACCCAAGAATTGCTTCAGTTCGTAGGATCTGATGAGGGACCAGTAGATGTTAATGAGCTGCTAACTGCCCCTTTTCAAGAAAAGCGGCAATTCCAGCAACACCCGACTCGTTATTCAGATGGTTCTTGGCCAGTATTTTACAGCGCATTAGAACGGGAGACTTCTGAAAAAGAAATTGTCCATCACTATGTAAGAGCTGCAATAGGCAATCCTTCAGAAAATCGTCGCGTATTCTATTCAGCTTTTCATTGCCAATTCTCTGGTGAAGTTCGTGACCTCAGACCAAAGCAAAGCGTCTGGAGGGAGCTTACTAGCCCAAACACAAATAACCCCTTTTGTCAGGATCTCGGCCGTGAAGCTGTCGAAGCCGAAGTTGATGCTTTTTTGGCCCCGTCCGCTCGAGCTCCAGAGGGAACAACTGTACCGGTGTTTACTTCAAAAAGTCTTTCGGATGCCGAAATAGATGGTGAAGCCAGCTTCACATTCGACAATGCTCAAAGACAGTTTGTCGTTACCTACGTTCCATAGTCCTCGACTTAGCACTCAGGCCCGACTTCGTTTCGGCAGCATGCACGAAATGAGCCTACGATTTTGATCAATTAGGCACACTAGGATTGAGCAAGCTTCCCCCCCCCCCTCACATCTCCCCGATCTCGCGAAAATGCGCGCGGAGCTTGGTGAGGGCCTTGTGGTGGGTCGAGCGGACGGTTTGGGGGTCGACCTGCATGATGCGGGCGGCGTCGGCGACCTCCAGGTCGCGGCGGTAGAGGAGCTCCAGCACCAGGGCCTGGCGGCCGGAGAGCAGGCCCTCGGGGATCTTGATGTTCTCGAAGGCGGGGTCCTCGACCGCGAGGCAGGATTCGGGCGCGTCCTCGATGGCGACGCGCGCCAGGCGCTGGCGGCGCAGGTAGTCGATCGAGGCGCTGGTCGCCACCACCGTGAGCCAGGTCGAGAGGCGCGCCCGCGCCGGGTCGTAGCTCTTGAGCAGGCGGAACTCGGCCTTGCAGAGGCGGATGTAGACCTCCTGCACCACGTCGTCGACCTCGTCGCCGCGCCCGGCGGGGATGAGCCGGCGCTGGACCGCGGCGTAGATCACGCCGGCGAAGCGCGCGACGAAGTGATCCCAGGCGCCCCGCTCGCCACCGGCCAGCGCCGTCACCAGGGCGAAGTCCTCAGCGTTCTTGGGCGCGTTCTTGGCGGCATTCTTGGGCGCGGTCTTGGAAACGACCTTTGCGGCCGGCTTGCCGGCCTTGCGTTCGCGGCCGTCGAGCAGGCCGCCCAGATCCAGCGACCCCATCCCGTTCACGCTCAGTGCATGTGCCATTCTCAGAACTCCTCAGGCGACGGACCGGCGACCTCGATCCTCTTGTTCGACTTCCTCAGCTCACTGACGGCCCGATCGAAAAAGGTGTCCAAGTTCTGCTTCATGCCCGGCGACAGGCGCAGGATGCGCGAGCGCTTGTCCAGCGGGTTGTCCTCCTCGACGAGAAGGCCCTCCTGGGTGGCGGTCTCCAGGTAGCGGCCGGCGGTGTGGGCGCTCTTGATGCCCGTCATGCACTTCAGCGCCTCGGTCTTGGTGACCGGCCGCGCGCTCTTCCAGATGGTCGTGAACAGGTCCCAGTACTGAGCGGAGTAGAAGACCTCCTTGCCCCCGAAGACCTCGAGCCAGTTGACGGACATGCGGCCCATCAGCTGGAGATACTCCTGGCGCTG
>JANQEO010000018.1 GCA_028278325.1 Candidatus Binatia bacterium | reverse complement strand
GCATAAAATACGATCTCGTCATCCGGCCCGGCGACCTTGCGTAGCGCGGCCTTGCCATAGGTCACTCGGTTCGGATCCAAGCTTCGCTCCCAAACGAGGTGAATGGCGCCAGATACGTGACCTGCCTTCCAGACATCATCGATGCTCGTGTCAATGAAGATTGCACCACGGTCGTGTAGCGCCTTGGCGGTTGGTAAATCGATGAGGGCCGCGCCCTCTACCTCCCACCAGGTATTTCCCACGCCGAGCACCGTATGCATTGTCAATAGATACTGCCATCGAAGCGATGGGATATCTTTCAGGCCCGTGAGAAGGCGCTGTTGAACGGACTTTGCCCCAAAGCGCAAAAGATCGATTTGGGCATCTGCATGAGATATTGCGTAAGCGGACGGGTCTCGCAACGAGAGCTCCTTAATCCCGATTCGGTTACGCACGTAATTTAACGTGTCGATGACATCGTCGGCCTGCTCGATGTGGCCTTGATGTCCGAGAGCGGATGCCAGGTAGATGTAAGCGAGCTCGTTTTCGGAGTTATGCTTGGCGGCGCGCTTGAGTGTAGACGTTGCCTCTTCAAATCGTTCCAAGCTGAATTGAGCGGCGCCTAGAGTAATCAGATAGCTCGGCGGGTGGTGGGGATCGAGGCGCATAGCTTGTTCGATATGGACCAGCCCTTCCTCTGCGCGATCTGCCTTGATTAATGCGTTGGCGAGCCCGGCCAAGGCCGATGCATCGTTCTCGTCCAAGGCAACGGCCTTTTCAGCCTCCAAAACAGCGTCGTCATAGAACTGCCATGACGCCAAGATTTTTGCCTGTACGGCGTGGGCGAGCGGGACTGGACTTTTGAGGGCCTTTTCCAGGTGCTCGTTGGCCTGGCTCTCTGCCCGGGTCGATGGCATGCCTAAGTCGAAAGCCCAGTCGTTGACGTAGACGTCCCAGTAGAGCGAGGCGAGCGCCGCGTGGGCCTGGGCGTAATCGGGATCGAGGCGCAGGGCTTCCTCGAAGAAGGGAACCGCCCCCTTAAGGGCCTCGGGCGTCTGTAGCTTGTATCGCGCCCAGCCCTGCAGGTAGGCGTCGTGGGCCTCGGGATGCTCCGTCTCGTGTCGGGCCTGTTCGGCCCGCTCCGCGCCAGTCAGGCTGACGGCGAGAGCCGCAACGATCTGCTCCGTTACTTGGTCCTGCAGGTCGAAGATGTCTTTCAGAGTGCCATCGTAGCGCTCGGCCCAGAGGTGTCCGCCGGTGGTGGCGTCGATCAGCTGGGCGTTGATCCTGACCTCGTCGCCGGCACGCCGCACGCTACCCTCCAGCACGTAGCGCACGCCCAACTCCTCAGCCACCTGGCGCACTTTCACCTGCTGGCCCTTGTATGAAAATGACGAGTTGCGAGCGATGACGAAGAGGCCGGAGATCTTTGAGAGGTCGGTGATCAGGTCCTCTGTCATGCCGTCGGCAAAGTACTCCTGGCTCACATCGTCCGACATGTTGTTGAAGGGGAGTACGGCGATGGACGGTTTGTCGGGCAGCGGAAAGGCCATGTTGGCTGCCGATGCCGGTTCTTCGCGCGGTTCCCGTGGCTGCTGCCAGAGCAGCAGTCCCGTTACAATAACAACCAACGTCAGCCCACCAGCCAAAACCGCGAACGACAGGGACCGCTTGGTGGGGGTGCGAGGCTGCTTGGCCTTTTCGCCTGGCGGCCGGCCCGGCCGGCAACGGTAAACGCTCACCGGCTCGGCGACGTTCTTGAGCCTTTGTTCGCCCAGGTCTTCGAAAGTGGCCTCGACCTTGCCACGGGCGGTTCGATAGGCATCGCCGGAAAGGCAAATACCACCGGGCTCGGCCAGACCCTCGAGGCGAGCTGCGACGTTGACGCCGTCACCATAAATGTCCTCGCCCTCGACGATCACGTCGCCGAGGTTTATACCGATGCGGAACTTGAGGGTCCCGTCCCGCTCTGCCACACCCGCCTGCCAGGCGAGCGCGCAGACCACCGCATCCACGACACTCGCGAACTCGACGAGAATTCCATCGCCCATCAGTTTGACAACGCGGCCACGATGGTCGGCGATGAGTGGCTCTAGGAAGTCCTGGCGCAGGCCGGTCAAGCGCCTCAGCGTGCCTTCCTCATCCGCACCCATCAACGCCGTATAGCCGACCACGTCGGCGGCTAAAATGGCGGCGAGCCTGCGTTCCACAGCTTCTCTCCCTCACCGAAGAGACTAGCTAGCAAGGGTTGGAAAATCCATTCTGTTGGACCAGCGGTCTGATGGCGGTTTCTGGCTAAGAGCGGCTTCGGCGCATGCGCCGGCCGTGACCGGTCCTTCCGCGTCGATAGACTCGTCCCCCGTCCAAACGTAGTATTCCTACCCTATAAATCTGACCGGACAGGAAACCGGCAGGATGACAGGGGAACGGGTTCAACGAAGACTCGCGGCTATTCTAGCCGCCGACGTGGTCGGCTACAGCCGGCTCATGGATGTGGACGAGGAAGGGACTCTCCGCACCCTCAAGGCCCAGCGCCAAATCATTGACGGCTTGGTCGCCCGCTATGGCGGGCGGGTGTTCGGCTCCGCCGGCGACAGCGTGATCGCCGAGTTTTCCAGCGCGGTGGAGGCGGTGCGCTGCGCCGTCGAAATCCAGCAGGACCTGGAAAAGAGCAATGCCGAGCTACCGGAAGAGCGCCTCATGCGCTTTCGCATAGGCATCAACCTGGGCGACGTCATGGTCGAGGGCGAGGATCTCCTCGGCGACGGCGTGAACGTGGCGGCCCGCTTGGAGGGTCTGGCCGAGACCGGCGGCATCTGCATCAGCGGCGCGGTCTACGATCAGGTCGCGGGCAAGATCTCGCAAGCGCTGGAGTTCATGGGCGAGCAAGCGCTCAAGAATATCGAGGGGCCGGTGCGCGCCTACCGCATTGCGCCCGAAGGGGCGAAGCCGGAGACGCCCGTGGGGGCCCGCACCTCCGCCGCGCTCGAGTTCACGCCGCCGGAGCGGCCCTCCATCGCCATCGTCCCCTTCAAGAGCCTGGGTACCGACCCCGACAAGGATTACCTCGCCGATGGCATCAGGCTGGGGATCTCGGCGACGCTGACCCAGCTTTCCGGCTTGTTCCTGGTCCATGCGCCGGCCCTAAACGTCTATCGCGGGCAAGAGGTCTCTGCGCCCTCGGTGGGCGCCGAGGTGGGCGCGCGCTACATCCTGGAGGGCGCCGTGCAGCAAGCCGGGGACCGCGTGCGGGTCACGGTGCAGCTTACCGATGTCGAGGGCGGGCGAACCATCCTGGCCGAGCGCTACGACCGTGTCCTCGTCGATGTGTTCCTGCTGCAGGACGAGATCACCCGAGAGGTCATCTCCTCCCTGAACATCAAGCTCGCGACCAACGAGATAAACCGCGTTTGGTTCGCGAAGCTGACCAGTCCGGAAGCGGTGGAGTACTACTATCGGGCCGCCAGCCACTTCTACGAAATCAACAAGGACGACAACGCGATCGCGCGGGATCTCTTCGAGCAGCTCTACCGCGTTCAGCCGGACTCGGTGGTGGGGCCGAGCTATATCTCGGTGACCCATTGGATGGATGCCTTCTTCGACTGGACGGAGCCGGCGGCCGGGTCCATGGAGCAGGCGGCCACCTGGGCGAAGACGGCCATGGAATACGAGGACAACAACGGCATCGGTCATGCCGTCTTCGGGCACCTGCTGCTTCTCGACGGCAAATACGACGAGGCGCTTGCAACCTGTTCCACGGGGACCAAGCTGCGCTCGAGCTGCCCGCTGGCCCACGGCCTCCTGGGGCTGGTGCTCAATTATTGCGGCGAGTCCAAGTCGGCGGTGAAAAGCGTCAAGGAGGCCCTTCAGCTCGAGAAGGACTATCCGGTCTGGCTGATCGATATTCTGGCGGTCGCCTACCGGGATTGCGGAGACGTCGCGCTTTCGATTCCGGCGGCGAAAGAGTCGCTGCGGCTCAACCCGCAGAGCACCGAGGCAAAGCTCATTCTCTGCAGCGACTACAAGCTTGCGGACGACCACGACCGGGCCCGGCGCGTCGCCGACGAGATCATCGCCGGCAACCCCGCCTTTCGCCTCTCCGACTACGCTAAGAGCCAGCCCTACAAGAATCCTGCGGCCCTCGACCGCCTGATGGATGTTCTTCGCGAGGCGGGTTTGCCGGAGTGAGTTGTGCTGGCGCTTCGCGGTCGTTGTGTCGTTGTTTTGTGGGGGCTGCAGCCCGTTATCGATTTCGTTGGCGTAGAGATCCAACAGCGGAATCGCCGACCTTGCCTGGGTCGCGGCTGGTAGCCTCGACCAGGTCCTTTTAGCTGAGGCCCTCGAAGGCAAGGCTTGATTCCAGTCCGATCACCTACTTACGATATGATGCTCAGCAACTCTGTGGTGCAGAGCGGTATTATTATGGCGTTACTCGTAGTGCTTCCCGGAATAGATGATTGTTGCTGCTCGGTGCCAAGGGTTGTCATTTCTGCCTTGTGAATTCAGGCTTCTCAAGTTTGCTAGACCGCATGCACTTGCAGCCTCTAGGAATGAGCCGATCGTCCCATTCTCCCAACCGTTAGCTCCTGGGTGGTACGGCGAACTAGGATTAGCAGCCTCTTTGCGCTGTTCGTCAAACCAGTCCTCGGAGAGCGTCCCTAAGAAAGCAATGAACGATTCCTCATCGCAGACTCTGTTAAGCGCAGCATCAAGTTCTGATTCTTTCTGGGTCATCCGGCAGATCCACCATCATTTTGGTGCATGTCAACGATCATGGTCTTAGCTAAAACAGCAGCCATAGTGCTTAGTCAATTTTCGACCTATTAGCGCCAAGATATGTCTATTTTTTCTTTGGGTGCTGCACAGATACACACGTAACGACTAAGTCGTTCAAACTTGCATCATGTGGTACTACGTGCCCAATCTTTCGCAGATAGTCTTGGAGGAGACCAAACAGACGGCTAGCTCCAGTCGGCTTTGACTCAATCGTATCCACATGGGTCTTGCCAATATCTATGAAGAACCTGCCCTGTTTAACTCCGGTAGCTTTGAGGTGGATGACCCGTCCTATCGAGTCAAAAGTCTGGTAGATTCCATCTTTGACATCCACGCCCTCAAGATTTTCTTCGATCGATTCCAACGTGTCGTAGATAGACAAGTCGAGCCCTTCAAACACAAAAAAGGGTGGCGAGATTTCCATTGCCGTCCTGCCCAAAACCAATCGCTTCCCTACGGCGTCGACTGCAATCATTGGTAACAATATCGAAAAGTCTGCGACGCTTCAAAACCACTCAGATCAAGAGCCGCCGTCAACGCCCGGCATCGATTCTGTCTGCCTTGAAATCCAACAGCGGGCGTATTGCCGGCTCTGTCCGACAGGACGGCTCTGAATTCTCGCGAGTGCCGTTTTGCGCCGCCTACCGTCTCGCCAGCTGGTCGCGGTAGTCGCGGGGCGAGACGCCGTGCCAGCGGCGGAAGGCACGGCTGAAGGCGCTGAGCTCGGAATAGCCGAGCAGGAAGGCGATCTCGGAGAGCGCCATGTGGGCCTGCTTCAGGTAGACCAGCGCCAGGTCGCGACGGGTGGCCTCGACCAGGTCCTTGTAGCTGAGGCCCTCGAAGGCGAGGCTGCGCTGGATCGCCGAGGTCGACTGGCCGAGCTCGGCGGCGATGGAATCGAGCGCCGGATAGCCCTCCGGCAGGCGGATGCGGATCTGATTGCGCAGCCGGTCGACCAGGCTCTCCGAGGCCTCGTGGCTGAGGCCGAGGGCGGTCAGGCAGGTCTGCACCAGGTTCATAAGCTTGAGGTCGCTGTTGGGCATGCGCCCGGCCAGGGCCTCGCGCCGGAAGAGGAGCGCGTTGGTCGGCTGGTTGAAGTAGACCGGCGCGTCGAAGGCGCGCTCGTGCTCCTTCCAGTCGAGCGGCTTGGGGTGCTCGAAATGCACCTCCTCGGGCGCCCAAGAGCTGCCGTAGCACTCGCGGATCACGTTGAAGAACATGCCGAGGGAGAGCTCGGCGTCCTGACGGCGCTCCAGGATGCGGCCGTCGGTGATCTGATACTCGAGCCGCAGCAGGCTGTCGGCCTCGACCAGCCGCATGGTCGAGCCCTGCTGGTGATACTCGAAGTGGTCGACCAGATTCTGCAGGGCGCTGCCCACGGTCGGCGAGCAGACCGCCATGTAGCCCCACATGCCGAGGTCGCGGGGCTTGAACTGGTGGCCGAACCAGAGCCCGAAGTTGTCGTGCTGGGTGAGGCGCGCCGCTTCCTCGAAGAGGCCGCAGAAGGCGCCGAGGCTGAGGCTCTGGATCGGATTGTCGACGATGGCCGGCGAGATGCCGACGCGCCCGAAGACCCGGTCCACGTCGCCGCCGAGGTTCTCGATCAGGTGCGCGGCCCCGGTCGCCGCCGGCGCCAGGACGCCCGGGCCGGGATCCGTCCCTTGTTCGCTCCAGTCCAGCATCGTGGCCGGGCTTTCTTTTGGTTGTGCGCCGCGACGCCGGGCTCGGCGATGCGCGGCGGCCTCCTTGTATTGGGGGCCAAGGGTGCCTGAAGGCCGATTTCTTTGCAAGCGCGGGGGCAAGCTTGGGGCAATCTCGGAGCAGCGTAACCGGTAAAACGCAGTTTGCCGGAAGTGCGCGGCGCGAGATGTCAAGTTCCCGGGCCATGCTGTCA
>JANQEO010000452.1 GCA_028278325.1 Candidatus Binatia bacterium | reverse complement strand
CGAAACCCATCGAGACCGGTCGGGGTGGACCGGGCCCTCCTCAGCGCTCGCTGCCTAAGCTCGGCCGCTGAGAAGAGCCCTTTCCGGCCGGCCTTCTAGAGAGAGGCGCTTGCCTGTCAGTTGAGATCAAGGTGTGGTGGGTAGTCCGCTACGGACACCCGTTCTGATCACACCCGAGACTCGATCCCGGGTCCGGATCGGCGCCGCAGTCTGGATAGGGCGCCGGTGGCGGCGGCCCCGATAGGAACTGGTGCTGTAGCCCATAGACCGCGTCGACCAATCCCTGGTAGATCCCATTCCCGTCGGTATCCGCTGCTTCGGAACAAAGTGGTGGGGCGCCCCCTTGAAACTGAAACGCGAGAGAAGCGACGCCGTCGGTAAGACCGGAGAACTGTCCATCGCCGTCGAAATCGCCGCGTACGAAAGGCGCCCCGGCTATCGTAATCGCGCCACTGGTGGCTTGAGGCAGGACCGTGGATAGATCTTCGAGGGTGAGGAACAACGCCGCGGCGCCCTCCTCGCAGTAGCTCAGAGGATAGACGCTTGGTCCGCCCAGCAGCGTGTACGTGATGACCGAGAGTTCGTTGTCGACTCCGGGATTCAAGACCTCGAACGGTGGTGCGAGCGGAGTCGTGAAGACGACATTGAGAAGGAATCCTTCGTCGAAGAAGCTGAATGAGACGAAGTCCGGTCCCGCACCGCCGTTCAACTGGAGCAGCTCGCCTCCCAGCTGAAAGTCGATGGCCTCGACCGCGTCGGTGAAATCGCACAGGCCGTACGAGAACGCCGCAACCGCTTGGCCGTTGGGGTTGCTCAAGAAACAGGAGATGTCCACCGTGTCTCCCGGATCACCCTGCGCCGAGCCGGCAGACAGGACGTAGTCGGGGTCCGGCTGGGGTTGAGCGAGCAACGAAACGTCAGCTCCAAGAACGAAAACGCCAGCCAGTGGCAGGAGAAAGATACGAGCGACCATCGGTTGTCTCCACGAGGGAGGATTCTAGGGGCGGGCGAGTCGGTCGTCTAGCGGCGGAAGCGCGTCCGCGGCAACGTTAACCTTGCGTTCAATGAGGCCCAACTCCGGCAATTCAAGGCTAACAAACCCCACATAACAGTCTTGATCAACGTGGCTTACGTTGTAGCAGCCCGCGATGGCCGCGACCTGCACGCCGCTCAACGAGTTTCGAGTCGCACGACCACGCCTAGTCTTCGATCTTGCCGGACGCCCTCTTGATCGACGCCGCGTGCGCCTGCTCGATGGCCTTCTTGATCTTCGCCGCCAGGAACTCGACGTCCGGGAACATCAGCTCACTGGCATGGACGACCCGACTGACGCCGTGCTCATCGCCGGCCGTGACGACGACCGTCAATCCATAGCTGCCGACGCCACACTGCTTCCAGAGCCCACTCGAGGGCTCGGCGATCAACGGGAAGTCGAACCGATCCCCCAACCCCGGGGGCAGCGAGTGCACCAAGCTCTTCCCTTCCTCGGGCTCCGGCGCGTTCGAGATACTCGTGAACCTCACCCGGCCGCGTTTGATCTCGTCGGTGAATTTGGCCTTCACGGCGTTGAGGCGCTCGGCGAAGAACTCGTTCGGATCCCGATCGACACCCACGAGGTCATTCTTGGTGAGCACCCACTGCCAGAAGACCAGCACGTCCACGCCGTCGCCGTGGCAGGCGATCCACGGCTCGTCCTTCCAGCTGACACGACGGGCGAAGAGCGGCAACGCCCGGCCCGTGATCTTCTTGACGCTCTCCACCGGTCCCTTCGCGGCGACCTCTTCGGCGACCGCCTTCGCGATCCCCTGGGCGCGGCCCCGCATCTGATGGTCGGTGACGATGACCTCCACGGGCTTCGTGCGCCGCGTGTCGAGCGTGAAGTCCGCCGGTTTCATCGCACCGTTGATCTGAACCATATCCGCACGCCAGAAGCGTACGTCATCGCTCATGCGGCGTTCCTTCTCGATGAAAGTGGGCGCGATGCCCACGTCCGCGATCCAGGCGCGATGATGCACGTCGAAGCTGAACGGCCCGCTCTCTTCCTTGACCGTGAAGTAGAGCCAGGAGCCTTCGGCTGTCCCGCCGCCTAGTTGCAGACGCTCGCGCCGCACTCCGACGATCTTGCCCCCGTGGTCGATCGACACGAGGTTCTTCAGACCGATCACGGTCGGCGCGCCCCGTGATGCCCACATGCGCATGGGTGCCATGAGCGGGTGGATGAGCTTGCCGGGAAACAGCGCTTTCAGATGACCTGCGACTTTTCGCGCCTGGCTCCAGCGCTCATCAGCCTCCGGTTCACCGAGGGTGACGACGGCGGTCAAGTGTTCCCGGTAGGTGTGTGAGAGGATCGTGATGTTCTTCCAATCGGTCGCCGCCTCGCTTCGAGCCGGCCCGGTCGATGACCCGAAACGAATTCCGTGTGCACGCGAGTAGGAGAGCTCACCACCGGAATGCGCGATGGCTCGACCCTGACCTTTCTCTGCCCGTTCACCGATTTCCCACCTCATGAAGTACGACTCGGCCTTGCCGATGTTCTCGCCCCAGCGCTCGAGAACGGCATTGATGGCGGCGGACTCCGTGGTCTCGGGGCCGGGGAAGAACTCCTGTGCCGCTGCGGTGCTGCCAATGAGGAGGGCTATCGCGGCGAGGATCATGGATCGACATCCGGCGCCGAGGTCTTGATACTGCATGAATACCTCCGGTCGGGAAACCCGCGGGGATACTACCAGACGCGGTGGCGATCCGGAGCTTCGAATCACACGAACGACCCCGAGTGACCCGCCGTCAGTCGCTCAGCTCCCGTACGATTCTCCGGGTCAAGTATCTGAGCGAACTCGACAGCGACCTCGAAGTCAGAGCGTTCTCGAAAACGTCGGCGAAGAGCTCTTGCCAGTAACGATCCCGCATCGCGTGAAGATAGAACGCCTGTCCGCGCTGGCTCGCCCACACGCCGATGCTCTCGTCCGGGACCATTTCACGTTTCAGCTCTTCGAGTCTCGACAAGGCCGGAGATGACTCCAGTGAGCTCATGAACAGCTCCATCGGCTTCGGAAAGAGTACTTCCATCCGGTGCATCGTCCTCGCGAGCATGGTATGAAATCTCTCGGGAAGGCGCGCGAAGCCGTTGATGACGTGTCGAATCAACGCCAGTGTCAGGTCGACGACTCGGGGGGCGCCTGCTCCGAGCTCCGGCCCCATGATGTCCAGCCCCCGGAGGAATGCGTAGAGCCCATCGTCATCCGCCTCCTCCAGGAGCCGATCGATTTGATGTTCCAACAGCGGGACCCGTCGGGAGCCGGTTCTCTCCGAGATGAGCTGGCCGACGGTGACGAGCCCCCAGCTGTAGTAGGGCTGCGTCGAGTGGCAGTAGCACTTGAAGTTCCGGTCGGCGCAGAGCCTTTGCCACGAAGCAACGGTCCGCTCCAGGCTCTCGTCACTCATCTTGCGCCCACCGATATTGAACCAGTAGATGTTGTAGACGTGGATTCCCACCCAGAAGTCCTCGTCGAGACGGCGTGCCTCTTCCGCGATGTCCAGTTCCGCCGCAACTGCGGCGTCGATGTCCTGGTGACTCGCCTTCCCCATCACGAGCTGGTGAACCAGCATCAGGAACTCGTTTCTCGGCCACTTCCTGACGATCCGGAAGGCGATCTCTTTCTGCTTCGCCCAGTCGGCCACGGGCTGTCGCAGCAACTGAACGTACTCGAGACCCGTCCGCCGGAGCTCTTCATCCGCCAGCAGCTCCTTCTTGGCGAGGCGTAGCTCCGTCAGGTTGATCGGGTTGTAGTCGCTCGGAACGTCCTTGAGAATCCTCGCGACGAAGCCGGGCAGGAACGAGATCGCAGCCCAGCTCCACAAGCGGCTCTTCCGAACCAGTCTTCGTCCTAGACTGAGGAGATGCTCGACGCTCTCGGACTCCTCAGGGTGACCCAAGAGGATGATGGCAGCGGTTCCGAGAACGAACTCCGTCGGTCGGAGCTTGGGTATGCCGAGCGGATAGAACATTCTCTGGAAGACTCTTTCCACCAACTCGAGGCCAACGCGGTGGTCCTGACTCCAGGTGAAATAGACGTAGCACGCCGCGAGCATCCTGAGGTTGGCGTCTTCGTGGCCGGCGAGTAGCACGAACGGCTCGCGTATGTGCAACGACTGTGCGACCTCGAGCACCACGTGGGCATGGCTCAGTCGAAGTCGCGCGGGGGTCTTCATGTCAGCGCACTTCTCGCAAAGCCGCATCACGAACGACCGAGCTGCCCGTCGCTTCTTCTCGGAGACGCCGAGCTGACACAGGACATTGACGACGATGTGGATGCGGCGGCTCTCGGGTCTCTCCAGAATGCCAGCGACCAGACGGTACCAGTCGTCGAATCGAAGATCGCTTTGCGCCAGGCGAAACAAGACGCCTCTCGGGTCCTCTTCATCCTCGACTGCGGTTTTGTCGAGGGCGAGGATGAGCAGGTGGACCAAGACTTCGTCGTAGATGGGCGATGCCTCGGTTTCCGCGACCCACCGCTCGAGCAGTTCCGCCCTGGCACTCGCGCCCGACTCTCGATTCAGGAGAGAGAGGAGATACCGGCCCATCATCGCCTCGAAGAACCGATCGTAGGTGAAGCGGATCAGCACTCGCGTCCCATCGGTGCTCCCGGACTCGAAGACGCTGATGATTCCTTCGTCCTTCAGGAAGAAGAACGTCGAGAGCGTGGGGACTGCGACGCTCTTCGTCGGTCCCTTGCAAAGAGCGCAACGCCCGTCTCGCGTCTCATCCGCGCGAAGAAGCTTCTTCGCAAACGAACAACTCTCCGTCGTGCACTGATACCGAGGAGATGTCGTGTTGACCGGGTCCTCGGTGTAGTACTCGACGATCTTTCTTCGATAGTCCTCCTCGGGCAGATCACGCTCTCCGAAAGCGACGATCTCGTCTTCGTCGAGAAAGTCATCTCTCTTGTCCCACAGGGCGCGAAGCAAGTAATGCAAGAGGTAGCGGTGCTTTCTGGGGAGGGTCGCCGTGTTCTCGTGGTAATCGAGTAGAACCTGGCTGGCGTCGACGTCCTCGGTGACGCGACTCCTCGAGAGCGCCAGGAATCTGAGGAATATCGGGTTCGACACGAGCACGCGGACCGAGATCGGCAGCTCATCGAAAGGCGTCTCGAGCCGGAACCGGAACTCGCGACGAACGAGCGTCGCACTCGTTTCCGAATCGTCGCCCCTTCGGTACAGCTCGTAGGCCTGCCGCGTCTCCTCGGGCGTGAAGCGCTCGATCGCGAGATAGGGTTGCTCGACATCATCGTCGCTTCGCGAGTAGTAGACGACCCGCTTCGGGAAGTCGAAGTTGCTCTCCATTCGATGCCACGTGGCAGTCCGCATCGATACGAGGAGCTTGCAGAAAGTCACGCCACCCTCGTCGAGGGACGAGATGAATCCCTGTATCTCGTCGTACAGTGCTTCGGGGTCGGACGACTCGTTGATCGCGTCGACGAACAGAAGCAGTCTCCGGCCGCCGCCGACCTCGTTGCTCCCTTGAACGCCGCGAAGAAAATCGATGAGATCCGTCGGTTCCACGACGAGCTCGTCGGCGACCTGCCCGAAGAACTTTCCGACGACACAGTTGCGCCCCGAGAAGTGGAGCACGCCGTGACCCCGACCCAGGGATGCCTCGGTCAGATGACAAAGCAGATTCGTCTTGCCGGATCCGGAATCACCGACCAAAAAAGCGATTCGCTTCGAGTCGCCAACGAAGTTCCAGTAGCTTTCCTCGAGCCGAACCCGAGGGAGGTAGAAGTTCTCGTGATACTTGTGCTCCCCGACGTGAAAGGAAACCGTCCTCTCCGACGACGTCTTGCAGAAGTCGAAGAGCCTGTTCCAGTCCGGTCGAGTGACGTTCTGCTTCTTGAACTCTCGGTGCTCGATCCGCTCGTTCTGCCCGAGGCGGGACTTCAGGTCTTCCAGAATGTCATCGATTTCATCGAACTCGGAGCGATCCAGGTAACTGAGATAGTTGCCGCGCTGGAACTTGACCTTCTTCGTCGTCTGGCTGTCGTAGAGCAGAATGTCGAGGTCTTGTTCGCGTGTCGTTTCCGCCCGCGGGGCGAGATTGTGGGGTCTCCCGTAGAGGAGAAACGTCAGAAACGAGAGCGCACCGCCCTTTGTCTCGAGATAGAAGTGGCCGGGAGACAGGTCGTCACGGCGGTGGCCTCGCCGAAACTCGGCCACCTGTGACCCACGGCAATAGAGGCTCTCTTCTTCGGTGGTCAGGATCAGCGGGTGGCTCACGATGAAGTCGGCCTGGGCGATGAGCGTGTCCAGGGTAGAGGTATGGACTTCGCACAGAGACTCGGAGACTTCGTCAGCCGGCCAGATGTCGGGATGAACGTATTCATTGCGAAGCTGGATCAACGTTTCGATCCGTGCGACGTTCTCCGATGGCTTCGGCTTCCTGCCTCCTAGGCGGCGAAAGTAGAACTCCACGAGGCCGGTGACCGCCGGCGGACACTCGCTCCGGTTCTGGTGCCTCAGGATTTCGCGAAGAAAGTGATTCCAGTGCCCCAAGGAGGGCCGGGCGAAGCTCTGACCGACGAGGAGCTTGTTGATTCTCTCGTCGGCGCACCCCGAGGTCAGATAATCGCTGAGGGCGATGAGCGAGATGTATTTGAGGAACCCCGAGAACGCCTTGATGAGACCACGGAATCGTTTGCCGGGATCGGTCTCGAGCTCCATTTCCGCGTAGAGCTTGGCGATGGGATACGGAAGATCCTGGGTGTCGATCATTGACGCGCCGTCGCTGGGTGTTGCGTGCGTTGTACTCCATCCGGCTGTGTGGTGTCCAAGGCCGTGGATCGTCCCGGCAAAGAAGGAGCCGCTGCAACCCCCCGGCTTCCAGCGGCTGTTGCTCGTGAGTGGACTCAACGACGGCCGAGACCTCGACTCGTCGTCGCGGAAGGTGACGAACGCACGTCGGTTCGAGTCCAGTGCTGTGCGAGGCTTCAACGAAAAAGAGGCGGCTGGTCAAACCAGCCGCCTCTCCGAATTCTGGTGGGCGATACTGGACTTGAACCAGTGACCCCTAGCTTGTCGAGCTTGCCGGGCTCGGACTGCACAGAGTTGGGGGCGTTGGGCAGGTTGCTGGTTGGGGTTGTAAGCGTAGTTTCACAAACCGCTTGCAATCGTTCGGTCGGTAACCTCGCTTCTCAGCGTGGAATGCCAGGAGTTCCACCTCGCTTCCTTTCTACTCCATTTCATGCTCCATTCGGACGCGACTCTTTGGAGAGAGAGAGTGAGGCAATCGGAAACGCGGATCGTGTCAGCTTCTGTCAGAAGCTCCAAGCCGTCGTTGAGGAGGCATTGGGGTTCTTGCGGTCAAACGATCGAGTTGGATACATCGGTGAACACTCACCGTGGTATAGCGTTTCTGAGGGCAGGAACGGGATGCCGAGTCTCACAGAGTCCTTTTCGGTTGGCCCAAAGGACTACAGCACCGTCTTTCTTGGCTATGCGAATGACGATGTTCCGGAATTCAGAAGCCACAAGAGTCTAGCCGACTGGGTTCTAGGATCGGATCTACTCCGTCGCAGGCTTCTTCCGCAGTCGTTTGTCGGACGAGAGCTCTCTCCGGACGAGCTAGACACCGTCCATGTGACAATTGGATCTCTCGCATTTGACCTGCTTGACCGGTTCGTGCATCTGGCGGGAGGTTTTGACTCGGATTCGCAGTTGTTCGACGAGATCGTTCGGCCCGTGGC
Organism: Candidatus Binatia bacterium; assembly: GCA_028278325.1. Taxonomy (GTDB): domain Bacteria; phylum Desulfobacterota; class Binatia; order UBA1149; family JAJCZL01; genus JANQEO01. Next base: position 22,038 of record JANQEO010000452.1, on the reverse strand, counting down.
CGAGGCCGTGTTCTCTGACACACTGCATGTGGATGTTGCGATCCCGATACTCTTCACTCGGTTTTCCTTTGAAGAAGTCCGAGTCTCGGAGAGGGCAATCCTCCGTCGAATGGGAAAGGAGTTCAATCAAGCAAGGGCAATAGTGAAGAAATATGGCCCCGGAGTGCATTCATCTGTCTTGTCCGCGGCCACGCATGCACTGTTTCTTGAAGGATTCAGTTTCGAGAACCCTGGGCGCTGGCAGCTATCGCAGGTTACGGACGAGGTCGCCGCATATCCTACGGAATTGATTGACTACTTTTTTGCCGCGCTTCGAGCGAAGACGGGAGTAGAAACTGGATTTGCTCAATTGCTCTTGGTTCCTTCGAATTGGACGTTTAGTTACGAAGCCAATCTCCCTCCACTCGTGGGGACTTCTGTGCGTAGCTATCCAATTGTGTTCGAGGACTTCTACTGGAATCGTGATGATTTGCCGACTTTGTGCGAGTCGCAGATTAGGGACGTTGCAGTCATGTGGAGGGAACTTGACGCCGCGAAGGAAAACTCCTTGCGGGTCGCTGCAAGACGCCTCAACTCCTGTTGTCTTCGAGACTCAGCTGAGGACCGGGCGATTGACGCCACAATCGGTCTAGAGGCTCTTCTTTCTGACAACCAACCTCATGAGATGACCCACAAGCTTGCTCTTCGAGTGGCGGAAGTCTGTAGCCGCTCCGAGCTGTGCGCGAAGGCTCCACCGGAGGTTTTCAGGGAGGTTAAACAGATATACGCATACCGATCGGCAGTTGTGCACGGCAGCGCGAAGAGCGAGAAGAAAACACGAATCAAGGTGTCGGAGGCTGAGCAAGTTCCAGCTAGTGAACTAGCGCTGGAGTATCTCCGGGTAGTGTTGAACGCTGTTACGGAGAATCCAGAGCTTAGAAAACCGACGGCAATCGACGCGCAGATTCTCGGGAAGCTGAAGCAGTGACCCACGGTCTCGACCACGGGGGCCGAGGACGAGTCCGGAGGCGTCGCGGCAAGAGCCTTCGCTTATGGCCCAGAGTAGTAGGAAATCAGCGGAGGATTCTCAGGGTCGTCGGTGGTCATGAAGCGGTGCCGGAAGTCCATGCCGTCGCCCGATGGTGCGACCAAGTCTGAGTCTATCAGGATGAATTGGGTTTTCCCGAGGTTCGAGATAGCAAAGTCGTAGATTAGTTCGAAGTACTTGTGGAGAAGCCCTGGGTTGACGTCCGGGCTGATATTCTTCGTTGGGCTGTCGACGATCAAGAAACGAGGCATGGGCAGGTCGTGCTCAGCAGCGACGCGGTGCGTGGCCAAGGCATAGCAGACGTTGAACAGTACCTTTTTCCCCCCGCTACCTGCCTCGTAGAAACTCCACCCCTCCTCGTCACTCGGGCCGTGGTAGACGCGAGGCATCCAAGTTTGCCGGTTGATCTCCACACGATCGTCGACGTCGATGCCTGGAAAGCCAATAGCGATCATTATCTCAAGGAAAGTTCTCTCGATTCCTGAGACCAGTGAGTCCGCTCCGGAAAGTCGCTGTCTTTCGTCCTCAAGTGAATCCCGGATAGCAGCAAGCTCTGCGTCGAGCTCGCCAGATCGCCGCCGCATTTCATCCAGGCCGGTTGGGAGTTGCGACAGCTTGGCCACCTGTCTTCGGCGCTCTTCAAGTTCTGCAATGCGACGCTCAATGGCCTTGATCTGGGAGACATAGGCAGAGTCATAGGCCGATAGCTCATTCGTTAGCGTCCCATCGAGAAGTTTCTTGCGCTCGTGTAGCTCCTTAATGTGGGTCGTTTGGCTGACGACTTCTTTCTCATGGCGATTGATAAGCTCGTCAAGTTCGTCGAGGCGTGTGTTCAGGTCCGATCGGAGCGTTTCGGCATCGATCGCGTTTTGATTGTCAGCTTCACTCTGTCCGCAGAGGTTGCACTGGCTCTCGTTTGAGAATCGATTGCTTGCGACCTCGCGACCGCAAAGTGGGCATCCGGAGAATCGAACGCCGGAGAGGACATCCCTCGCGGATTCTACCCTCGCGGACTTTAGCTTGGATGTGAGGACTTCTGAGCGAAGAGAGCGTTGGCTCTCGATACGATTCGTGAGGTCTGCCAAGGCTTCTTCGTTCTTCCCAATCTCCTCTGAGAGTGCGCGCAGTTTCCTACGCAGGGGTTCCACAGCATGCGTCGCGTCGCTTCGGTTTGCCTGAATACGATCCCGCTCGTCGCGGGCCTCTTCGAGTTCAGTGTCTACCTCGGAGAGTTGCTCCTGTATCTCAATGTCTGTCCCAAGGTTGAATCTTCGCAGGAATTCTCTGATCTGCTCCGAGGCGATTCGGTTCACGCGCCGCTCGTCCAAGAGTGCGACGAGGCGAGCGTCGAGTTCATTCATGCGTTCGGAATGAAGGCCGACGAAGAACCGCATTGCGTCGCGGCTCTTTAGTCGGCGGAATGGATCTTCCATTCGATAGAAGGAGGAGTCGAGTGTGTCCTGGGGAAGATAGCAGTACGTCGAGACATCTCGGAACCCGAGACGAACCAGCGCGGACTCGGGATCACTCTTGCTCTTTCGGACCTTGATTGGAACCGTGCCAGCAAGATGAAACAGCAGGTCGCTTAGATTGTGAACGTCGGGAGGAAGAATCGGATCGCTCGAAGGACGTATTGGGGCGACCGTGCTTCCAATGTCTCCTGGGCGCTCCCAGGTCACCCGTACCGAAGCGGTCTGAGTGGCGTCACGTTCCAGTGCAACCGTGTAATTGGCGAAACGGGCAGTCAATTGTGCGGAGAGAAACTCACTGCGAAGGGCATAGGTTTTCTCCAAGTCAGCACCAAAACAGTAGTCGATCAATCGTGCGATTGTAGACTTCCCCGTGCTGAGCGGACCGTGAAAGAACGTGACGTGGGGCGAAAACTCGATTGTCTCGACACTCTTCTTGCAGTTGATTTGTAAGTTCTCAAGGACGATCTTCATGGTTTGATTGGTTCGTTCGGGCTAAGTGAAGATAGCTCCGGAAACAGGTCATAGACGAGTTTCATCAGGTTGGTTGCGGTTAGGTCGAAGTGCGTCTTCAGGATTCTAGAACGGCGCGCGATCTCCGAGAAATCGGGAAGCCTAGCTAGCTGCTCCGCGCAGTCATATCCATCCTCGGTAAGTGCGATCTTGACCGTGCGGCCGTCGATCGTTGTGCGGATTAGCTTCTTAGCGGTTAGCAGGTTGAGGAATCGACGGTATCGGTGATCCCATGGGCCAAAGCGATATCGGACCATTGTCGACTCTACGCTGTTCTTCTCATGAGCCTGCAGTTTGACGATCGCCGCGGGTCGACCTCGAGCCTCCAATGCTCGGCTGAGCATCGTTGGGTATCGCAAGAGGAAGTCGAGCTTTGCCAGCTTGGTCAGCCCTGTGATCTCTCCGGAATTGTCCTTTCCGGCAAAGGCCTTGAGTAGCAAGAGCATGCGGGCCTCGTGCAGTTCGTCCGTGCCTTCTAGCTGTGCCAATGCCTTAGCTAGATCCATCCAACCTCGTCCCTTCGAGATCGAATTGCTCGCTCCACCACACCTTGCACTGGTCTGTTCGAATAACTGCGTGCCCGAGAAGATGCTCTTCCATTGACCCGAACAGCTCGTCACCTGTTGTCATTCTGTTTCGAATCACCTCTCGAAGTTTGTCCAACATTTGGGCGCCGAAGGCGGCATCTGGCTGCTGGCTGGCTTCGTGTGCCTCCGAGCAAGCGGATTGGACTATCGTGGCGACGTGATTGTATCTCTCCAATGCTCGCTCCTCGCCATACTTGGAAGCCCAGACTCGCTGAAGGTGTTCCGCCGAAGCGTGCCAATCTTTCGCAGATTCCAGCGTTGTTCTAGATAGGCCGCCTGCCGCGAGTTTCAGCTCCGCGGTAGATAGGTCAGATGGCAGATCCGTGGGGCAAACGGGGTCAGCCGCCGCCAGTGTGGCCTCAGCTATCTTCTGGCTGCTCAGCGCTGATTCGACGTCTTCGCTGCTTATTCGCTTGGCATCGATGACTCTGATTTCCTCCTCCTCTTGTGGATCTTCAGTAAGGAGCAAGAAAAGGGCTAGAGCGTCTGGTTCCGCAAGCGACGAAGCTTCGTACGTCATGGTAGACAAGGACCGCGCAGCGTTCGCGAGTTCGTCTACTCGATCGAATGTTGGGCGTACCTCGGCTATCACTTCTCGGAGGAGCCGCTGCTCATCGCCGAACTTCGGCAACCCATCGTCGAGGTGAAGCTTCTGAAGAACTGTCATCGCCAACGCTTGAGCAGCCTTCTCGTCGACCTCATCATGTTTGGCCACGAATCTCTTGGCGATGGTCTTAATGAACGCCTCAAGTTTTGCGTGGATCTGATTGGAGCTGCCGTCAAATGCACGAGCTTGCTCCTTTAGGAAGAAAAGGCTGCTCTTGTTGTCTGAGTCTCTAAAGAACTGATGGTTGGTTGCGATTGTGTATCGGTCGAAGAGCTCGCCGTACTGTCGCTCGTGTTCCATGAACTTGACGAGGGAATCGCGGATCTCTGTCTGGCTGGACTTGAGGAGCTCGCTTCCGGGTTGCTTCGTCTTCACCTGAATCGCGTGATACTTCCCTGACTGGTTCTTTGTCAGGATGTCGTCATGATGTTCACAGAAAACTGCAATGGTCACGGCCGACGGACGCAGCATTTCGAGGGCGAGAATCGCTGCAATAGTGGACTGATACCGGTAGCGCCTGAACGTGTCGTCTCCTGGGTCATCAGTTCCAGAGCTTGTCGCTGGATCAGTCGGCTGTGGTCCACTACCCGTGTTCAATAACGGTGCCTCGCCTCCAGCAGTCTGATACTCGCGTCGTCTAGTGTCACAATAGTATTCCCCACAGACTCATTAACGTTTGCCCCGGGGGGTAGTCTGGCGTTGACGCCCAATTCGAAAAGGAAAAACCCTACCCCGTGATGTACGCGAATCTAAAGAATCATGGACAAAAGAAGCCGCAGATGATAGTATGGTATGTACTTAGATTCGTTGAAGGTGAGGATCTCAGGCTTTGGATGCGGTCGCCTATCTGCGAGTTAGCGGCAAGGGGCAGGTCGACGGTGACGGGTTCAAGCGCCAGGCCTCGGTCATCGCAAGCTTCGCACGCTCCCGCAAGATCAAAGTCCTTGAGGAGTATCGGGACGAGGGTGTTTCCGGCACCAAGCCTCTAGCAGATCGCCCAGGGCTTTCCAGGCTTCTAGAGCGAGTTCTATCCAACGGCGTCCGAGTCGTCTTGGTAGAGCAGGCCAGCAGGCTCGCTCGGGATCTCATTCAAGGTGAGTTGATCCTGCGGGAGTTGCGTGATGCAGGGCTCGTGGTGATCGCTGCGGACAGTGGTGCTGATCTTTCGGCTGGATCGGACGAGCCGACTGCCAAGCTGATTCGGCAGGTTCTGGGAGCGGTCAGTGAGTTCGAAAAGAGCGCTCTGGTCTCCAAACTACGCGCAGCGAGAGCGAGGATTCGGCGTACTCGCGGTCGTTGTGAAGGGGTGAAACCCTACGGGGAGTCAGAGATCGAACGAAGGGCCTTAGCCAGACTGAAACAGCTGGCTCGCAAACCCCGTGGTGGGAAACGACGTTCGCTACGGGAGATCGCCGACACCCTTACCGCGGAGGGGTTTCCCACGCGATCTGGAAGGCCATGGAGCCGTTCGACGGTTCACTCGCTGCTTGGCCGAACGCTCAAAGCGTAAGACTTCAGGCCACGCAACTTCCCAGCAAGATCCAAGCAGAGTTTGTAGTGTGACACTAACGACGATCCGTCGAACTTTCTGGGCGCACCAAAGACAAGCCGATCAGGGTGCCTGCAGAGCCTCCAGAGCTCTGGGAAGTAGTTGGCCGGGAGATTGGGGTTCGTCCCAGGAATGTTCAATCTGGAGGCGCCTGGGGGCTTCTGTGAGCCTCGGCATTTGAATGTCTTCAGCACCGAACCGAAATTCTCTGCAAGCTGAGATGTCTGATATCAAGACTGAAGGTGTGGAGTCGTGCATCTTTCCGAGCGAAACGCACGAGTCTCGAAAGCGAAGTGAATCGTATAGAACAATGGCGGCATCTGCCGTCACGATCCTGCCTGCCGCGCTGGTAACCAAAGCTAGCGTGCACGGACCGGAGATACATGCTCCGACGAACGTGCTAAAGCAGGGTGGGGAATCCGTCCCCAGTTTCACTCCCGACGACCGGGAATTGCCGACTGGCAAGTACGGCAAGCCTGAAATGGCCTCCCCAACGGTCGAACATGAACGTCTAGGGAGCTTGGGTCTGAACAATCCGGCGGGCTTTGCCTCGGGCTTTCCCGCCGGTGGAGATAACCAATACAAAGGACCCTCGAACGGTAAGACGATTGGCAGGCACTTAGTCTCTTGCACCTGGGGAGAGCAGCTCACTAGGCCTCAGAGGGTTCCAGGGTCACACTTGGGAACACCTTCATCGAGGAAGAACCACTCAAGGGGCTGCATCTCTAGCAACGCTCTACTGGTTGCTGCACTACATCTCCCCAGAAAGCCCGAGTTCTAGCGTGCATTGTGACACTAACCGTGGGTCAGCGTTCAAACGCCAGACGGCAGAAAAAAGAGAACACCGAAGTAGTGCGCGATGAGGTCGCTACGCCCCTCCAATCGTTGATCGACTCACGATTGGCCCTCGGCAAGCCTGGGTAGTATCGGAGGATGCATGACGACTGCGCGCTTTTCTCATACAGGCGAGCATGGGGAGTCGTGGGGACTTATTCAGCATTCCCCTATCTGGTTCCCATGTTGATACGCGTCTCCACAATCGATTTTGCGAAAAGTTCCCCACGGGACGGAGTATCACAAGTCGTCGCGACCCGCGGCAAAGGCGAGACTCTTCGGCTATCTCGTGTCTCAATTGGACAGAGCTGCAAAGCGATGGAAGCGAGTACGTATCATTACTCTGGATAGACCAAAGAAGAGCGAGGTGCTCTTCGGAATCTCGACGAACACCTAGCGAGGAGAAAACGCGATGGCTGTGAAGTTGTTCCCACGATTGATGACAACGAAGGAAGTGGCGGCAGTGCTGAGGGTCTCGACAAAGACGCTCTATGAATGGGCCGCGTCAGGCAGAGGGCCGATTCGTGCGGTTCTCATTCTCAGTGGGAGAAAGAACATCGTGCGTTGGAAGACGACGGACGTTCAGCTGCTTATTGAGGAAGTTGGTCTCGATGCGAGTTCGTAGATCGGTTTATGAGAGCCCGAAAGCCTCAGGCGCCTGGTACTTGGAGGCGATCGACCCAAGGTCGCTGTGCAAGAGAAAAGTGACGCTGTTTCGCAAGGGTGATCCGATACCGCCTTCCAAGAGGACCAAAGCAAAGGCCAAGAGGAAAGCAGACGAAGTGCTCCGGGAGTGGCAAGAGGAGGCTGAACAGGCGAAGCGCGATCGAGGACGAATCTTGCTTGCCGATCTGCTAAGGCAGGCCGTGGACGAGGGTGAAGTCTCTGATGGACAAAAGACCCTTCGAGAGACAGCTCTCCGGAAGTTCTCCGGTTGGCTTGGCGAGCGGGTTCGCTACGCTGACGAAGTCTCGGTTTTGCTGATGGACGAGTACTTCGGCCTTCTCAGGGCCAACGTCAAGCCCGCGACATTCGACCGTGAAGTGTCGATCATTCGTAGAGCCTTCAACTACGCGATCGAACGAGACCTTCTGTCGAAGAATCCAGTCATGCGACCAGGGCGAAGGATCAGCGTCGAGCAAGAGCGACAGGAAAGGCGTCAGAAGTCCATCACTCCGGCGGAGTGGAAGCTTATCAAGCAAGCGTGCGAAGCCGAGCGGGCGGCTGGCAGCTACGTTCGGCGACGTAGAGGCAGTCTCGAGAAAGTGAGGAGGCCGAAGGAGCGACTTCCGAGATACCTGCTGCCGTGTTTCAAGATCATTCTAGAAACTGGGCTGCGACCCGGGGAGCTGGTTCAGTTGCGGTGGAGCGACATCAATCAGAGTGATCAGCTCATCAACGTCCGCCATGACGTGGGAAAAACTGGAGCAAGGAAGATCCCCATCACTGAGCATTGCGATTCCGTTCTGCGCGGCCTCGAAAAGAAGTCGGTGTATGTCCTGACGCTCCCGAATGGACGGCCGATCGAGCGGAGGGTCCTGACAAGGGCGACAACAAGGTTGTTCAAGAGGTTGAGGATTGCGAAAACACTATACGGATTCAGGCATGCAGCCCTGTATCGGATGGCGGAGTTTCTCCCGATTCACAAACTGATGAAGGTCGCTGGCCACAAGAAGATCACGACGACTCAAATCTACCTGGACTGCGAAGTATCGGACTTCAAGGATGAGTTCATCGCCCGGATGGCGGGGGCTTAGGGGAACCGACAGAAAGTAGACAGCATGTCGTTGACGGTCGACGCCTTCCTAGAGTTGGTTGAAGACAAACTGCCTCCGGCTCCCGAGGAACAAATCCTGGAGCTGGAGGGCGATCTGGGCGTCATGTTGCCGGAAGACTATCGACGCTTCCTGCAGTTGTGCAATGGTGGGTACGTTGGTGGCGCCTTGTGGTTCTTTGGGCGTGACTCAGAAGGCGAAGAGATCGAAGTGGGCGTTCATCACATCAATGGGTTTCGTGAAGAGAGCTATCTTTCGCTGGTCTGGTCTCGGGAGTGCTATCAAGGAGAGGAACTTCGTATTCCTCGTGAGCTTCTGCCCATCATGGATGATCCTTTCGGGAACGCGATCTGCATCGGCTTGACGGCGAGACACAGGGGGCGAGTCTACTTCTGGGATCATGAAGAAGAACCGGATCCAGACGAGTGGGATGGTGCCCTCGACACCGCAGGTAACATAACTCTGGTTTGTGAATCGTTCTCTGAGTTTGTCGCCGGGTTGCGGCAAAACGAAGAAGAGTAGCGGGCTGCTCGTTTCGGTGCTCAGCAGCTCTGAGCGTCGAACCAGACGCGTGAGAAATCCTGGCGGGCAAGATCTTCTGTGCGAATCATGAAGTAGAGTCGCCCGGCATCACCCCAGCCCCATCCCAGGCCAGCATCGTCGTCGTCGACTTGAAGCAGCAACTGCCAGTCCTGTACTCCTGCCTCAAGGGCTTCGAGACTGGATGACGAGGTGGAAGCGTCGCTACGTCGCACGCCGTTCGAAGCGAGTTGGGCGGTCTCGGCCGGATCGGACTGGACTTCGCTGGCATAGCCCATGAGTCGATGTTCCGGATCTGACTTCTTCACTGACTCAGCCAGTTGTTCGTAGGCCTCACGCGCTTGGACATCTTGCGGGTTCAACTCTCTTGGACAACACGACGGCAGAACCCACTCCGTGACGAAACGTAACGGCTTGCGCTCGATCTCGGTCATGGTTTCGAGGACCGCTTTGCCATGGTTCTTCGAAACCGCGACTGGCGGTTCGGCAACGACCAGCTTCGGGGACTTCGGGTAGTACTTGACTGCCCACCCGCCAACGGATGCGGGATCGAAGCCTGCTGGCTCATCGATGAGATCCCAGAAGAAATAGAGGATTCCTTCCCTGGGCAAACCGGTGAGCTCCGACGTTCCGGGGATCTCTTCGAGATCGATCTGCAGGAGAAAAGTCAGTGGGATCATTGGGTCGTTCGCGATGTGGTCCCGGTGTTCTTCAATCCGTGCCCCCCAGAGGTTCTTCCAAAGAAAAGGATCTTGCTCCCGTACTTCAGGGCCGATCTTCTTCTCCAGGAACTCGATCTCACTGCGAAGGTGATCAGTTCTATTCCAGCACGGCCACTCGAAGCCTTCGGGTACGCGGGGGAGGTGCCCGAAGTGCGATGCTGCGTCCTGATTCGTCCCCGGAAACACGCGAACCGAAGCCATGAGTTTGGCCTCTAGTACTTCCGCGTGTCGTTGCAGTGGCGACTGTCGAATGATCTGGATTGCTTCGTCTCGCGATAGATTCATGACGAGTTGGCCTGCCGATCTACTCCATTTCTACTCCATTTTGGCGGGTTGTGTGCGAGCGCGGGAATAGTCCTAGCAAAGAAAAAGCCGTCGCAACTCATGGTCGCAACGGCCGTTGTTTCTGGTGGGCGATACTGGACTTGAACCAGTGACCCCTAGCTTGTCGAGCTAGTGCTCTAGCCAACTGAGCTAATCGCCCGTTGTTTTCCGTGAATCCCGTCGTGTGGCAAACTCACCTCGAGCTAACGAGACGCGTTTCCCTCCACGATAGGGAGCGGCAGTGTATCAAAGGCGATAGCGCCGTCCAGAGATCTGAGACGATTTCGAAGGCCGAGTCGGGCTTGCTCTGTGGGGCTCGGGCGACCCGGCCCTACTTCCCCAGCATCTCGTAGAACCCCTGCGCCGCCTGCTTCACGCCGGCGCCGATGGTCTCGCAGATGGCCTCGACCCGCGGGCTGACGATGTCCGACGCGAGCATGAGGCCCACGAAGGTCGGTACCGCGGCGATGAGGATCCACAGCACCATGTTGTCCACGGGCACCGTGGTGGCGGCTCGGGGGCGCTTGGGGCTCGGCATCTTGACGGGAGGCTCTTTCGAGCCGAGGAGCGCGGCGGCGTGGTCGTGCTCTTCCGCGACCGGTTCCGTCGCGACGGATTGGAGCTCGTGCGCGGGCGAGGGCGCGGGGACCGGGGAGGTCGGCGTCGCGCCGGGTGCCGGCTCCGGCTTCGGCTCGACGTAGATGCCGTGGCCGGCGGGGAGCGCCTGCTTCGGATCGTCGGGGCGGACGATCTTCGACACCTGCTCGACGGCGTCGGTGGCGGCGGAGAACTGCTCGAAGGACATCGCGTCGGCGGCCGGCGCTGGGGGTGCCGACTCCGGCTGCGGCTCGAGGCCGGGCGGTGTGATGGGCGGCATGACGCCCGGGTTCGGCTTCTCCTTGCGGCGCGTGACGGTGGAGCCCATGTCGAACTGGGCGAAGGCTTCCGAGCCTTTCGGGATGGCGAGGGAGCCTTGGGTACGGGCGCCGCGGACTTCGCCGGTCGGCATGATGACGAGAACCTGGGTGCAGCGCGGGCAGCGCAGCTTGCTCTTCTGGTTCACCACCGGGAGCGCGAGCTTGGCGGAGCAGTGCACGCAGTCGACGCGCCAGCGGTCGCCGCTGCTCGATGGGCGGGCGGTGTTGGTGGCATCGTTCTGCACCGGGGCCTGACCCGCCGGAGCTTCCGCCGCGGGGGCGGGGGCGACGGCAGTGGCGCCGGGGTTGTCGAAGAACTCGTCGCCGGCTTTCACGGCCGGGGCCGGAGCTTGTGTCGGCGCGGGCGTGGGAGCCGGCGCCGGCGTCGTTGCGGTTTGCGTGGCGGTCGGGGTGGCGCCGTCCGGGGTGTCGAGCATGGTGACCGACGGCGGCGCGACACCGGGGGCGCCGGTCATCGTCATGTCGTTCTGCTGGGAGCTCGGGTCGAGAGGCGGGAGGTCGAGGCTCCCCATCTCCGACAGCGGGATCGGGCGGTCGGGTCCCGCCGGAACCGAGGTGCTGCCTTCTCCCATCGGGTCGCCGAGGGCGTCCTCGATGTTCATCTGGAGCTGCGGGTTCGTGGAGCCGGGATTCGTCGCGCCGGGGCTCGGGGCCGGAGCGTCCTTCTCGGGACCCTCCTTCTTGCGCATGGCGATGGTGTCGTGGGAGAAGAGGTCGAGTCCCTCGTTCTGCATGACGCCGCTCAGGGTGAGGCGTTCATCCGCAGTCGGCGGTGCCGGCTCCGGGTGCGGGGCGTTCAGCGGATCCGGTGCGGTCGCGACGTCGGGATTCGGCGTCGGCGCGACGGCACCCGCTTCGGCGGGGGCGTTCGCCGCGTCGCCGCTGCTACGGCAGGCGTTGCACAGCACTTCGCCGCGGAGCGACGGGTCGTTGTTCTCTGCGGACATCATCTCGCCGCAGCGATCGCAGTACTGAAAGTCCATTCGGGCTAGCCTTCCGTTCCCGGCGTGAGCATCGGGATACAGACGAGAAAGATCGCGAGGGCGGTGAGAGCTCCGTTGATGACGATGGGGACCGGGGCTCGCTTCCAGGACTCGGTGCGCATGGCGAGGAGCGTCGCGGCGGTGAGGCCGACGAAGCCTTGCAGGAGCGCCATCAGGGCGACCACTCCGGTGAACTGTGCGTTCGCCTCGAGGGGGTGGCGGATGACGGCGCAGCCGAGGAACAGGGCGGTGAGTACCGCGGAACCGAGGGCGACGCCGTTGAGGAGCGTCGCGCGGTTGATGCCCTCGCCGGTCTTGCCGAGGAGCAGCGCCCACACCAAGAAGATGGCGCCCATCATCAGGAGGCCGGCGTCGAACGGTTGCAAGGTCGTGAGCGGGCGGAAGAGCGCGCTCATGGCGCCGTCGGGAGAGCCGGCGATCTTGGCGATGCCTCCGGCGGCGAGCACGTAAGCGCAGAACACGCCGAGCAAGACGAGGATGACTTTTCTGATTCGCATTCCGCGACTCGTTCCTTTAGGAAAGAGACTCCCCGGATGCCGGGGTTCGGCCAGCGTGGTGTGAAGGGTTCATCTGTTGAAGAATAGCCGGGTGATGGAAAACCCGTCAAACCGGCGGCGCCCATCCCTGGGGGGGGTGCTGGCTCTCTATCTCGTTCTGGCGCTTATGGTTTTCGCGCTCGCGAGCTTCGCCGGCAGCAGCCTGCGGCTGACCCCTTCCGGCGTCTGGAATTCTTACTTCGACGACGGGTCCGGCGGCGACTTCGGCCGCTGGTGGGATTTGCGGGCGGTGCCCCTCGCTCTCGCGGCGCTCGTCGGCGGCGCCCTCGCCCTCGCCGGGACGGCGTTCCAGGCGGTGCTTCGAAACCCGCTCGCCGAGCCCTACATCCTCGGTGTCTCCGGCGCCGGCGCGCTCGGTGCGATGCTGGCGCGACTGCTGCTTCCGGACGGCGTCGTCGATTCCTTCGGTGGGGTTCTGGTGGGGGCGTTCGCCTTCTTCGGGGCGGTGGGCGCGGTGTTGTTGCTCCTCGCGTTGGTGCGCTGGGCGCGATTGCAGGATCCGCCGAGCCTCATTCTCGCCGGGGCGGTGCTGAACGCCATCTTCGGTGCGTTGATCCTCCTGATCTACAGCGTCGCGTCGGCGGAGAAGGTCGTGACGATGCTCCTTTGGGTCATGGGGAACGTGCATCCCGCCACCGCGAGCGTTGCGGGCTTGTGGGCGCCGGCGGCGGCGCTCGTCGTCTGCACGGTCGTCTTTCTCTTCGTGTCCCGTTATCTCGACCTGCTGTCCCTCGGCGATGAGGAGGCGGCGGATCTCGGTGTCTCGCCGCGGGCGTTTCGCGTGTTCGTCCTCGTCGTCGCGTCGCTCCTCACCGGGATCGTCGTGGCGGCGGCGGGCCCCATCGGTTTCGTCGGGCTCGCGGTGCCGCACATCCTGCGGTTGATCCACGGTCCGTCGCACCGGCGGTTGATTCCACTGTCGGTCTTCGGCGGCGCGGTGTTCCTGATGATCGCCTACACGGTCTCGCGCACCGCCATCATCGGCAGCCCGGTGCCGCTCGGGGCCGTGACGGCTCTCGTCGGCGGCCCGTTCTTTCTGTTTCTCTTGCTGCGGCGGCAGGGGGTGCTGTCGTGACGGTGCTGTCGTGACGGGGGCGAAGGTCATGATCGAGGCACGTGGGCTGACCGTCGCGCGGGGTTCTCGCGACGTCTGCCGCGACGTGTCGGTGAGCGTCGCCGAAGGCGAGTGTCTCGGCATCGTCGGTCCGAACGGCAGCGGCAAGAGCAGCCTCCTCCTCGGGCTGCGCGGGCTGTTGCCGACCCGGGGGGAGCTGCGCCTCGACGGAAGGGATCCGCGTGCGGTCCGCCGTCGCGACATGGCGCACCTCGTCGCCGTCGTGCCGCAGCGCATGGAGTTTGCGTTCCCGTACCACGTCGAAGAGATGGTGCTCCTCGGGCGGTCCCCTCACCGGCGACCGTGGGAGGGATTCGGTGCCGCGGATCGCGAGCTGGTGCGCGCCCTGCTCGCGAGGCTCGGCCTCGCGGCGCTCGCCGGGGAGCGCGTCAACGCCATCAGCGGCGGCGAGCGGCGTAAGGTCTTCCTCGCCCGGGCGCTGGCGCAGGAAGCGCCGATCCTGTTTCTCGATGAGCCGACGGCGGGCCTCGACCCGGCGGCGCAGGAGGACCTCGCGGCGTTGATCACCGATCTCAACGTCGAGGGACGCACGGTGGTCATCGTGCTCCACGACCTGCGGCTGGCGACGGCGTCCTGCGATCGCATCATCGGGCTGCGGGATGGAGCGCAGTTCTTCGACGGTGCTCCCGGCGATGTTCTCGTGGAGCCGCAGCTGACGGAGCTCTATGGGATCCCGTGGCAGCGGTTCGAGTCGGGCGGACAGTCGGTGCTGCTGCCGAACCGCGGGAAGGGGAGCGGCTGATGCGCTGGCTGTGGGTCGTCGCGGTGCTCGCGCTGATGGTCTTCCTCCTCTTCCGGGGCGAGGAGCCCGTCGTCGACGACGGCGTCGAGCGGCGGGAGCGCATCGTCTCCCTGGCGCCGAACCTGACGCAGGTGGTGCAGATGCTCGGGCGCGGCGCCGATCTCGTCGGCGTCACCCGGCTCTGTCCCGACGTCCCGGAGTCGGTGGCGCGGGTCGGCGACCATCAGGTCGATTTCGAGCGGGTCATCGCCCTCGAGCCCGATCGCGTCCTCGCCATCGACGCTCGCATTCAGGAGCAGGGAATGGAGCTGTTGCGGCGGCACGGCATCACCGTGGAGGTCCACCCGGCGTACTCCGTGGACGACGTGCGCCGGCTCGTGGCGAGCCTCGGCGCCTCTCTCGACGCCGAGGCGGCGGCGGCGGACTACATCGCCCGACTCGACGAGGTGCTCGCGGCCCCCGTCGTGAGCGATCCCCCGACGATACTCTTCGTCGTCGATCGCAGCCCCATCTACGTCGCCGGCGGCGGGTCCTTCATCGATGAGATGATCACCGCCGCCGGGGGGCGCAACGTCTACCACGACGCCGAGTGGAGCTACCGCGAGGGGGACATGGAGGACATCGTCCGCCGCGACCCGGAGCTCATCATCGATGTCTCCCTGTCGCCGGAGGGGGGTGGCGCCACTCCCGAGTTCTGGCAACGCTGGGAGCATCTGCGGGCGGTGCGGGCGGGAGCGGTGGAGCCGTTTCCCCCGGTCCAGCCCGGTCCCGGGATCGTCGCCTGGGTCGAGCGGCTGCGCGCCATCGTCCGGACGCGGCGGCCTTGACGATCTCGTGATAAGCTTGGGAACGGAAAGGAGATCCACCGTCCCATGCCGCGAGCCCCGTGGGATCGTCTCACCCCGGCCCAGCAGATCGAGCTGCAACTGAAGACGCTACGGAAGTTTCTGCGAACGCAGGTGCTGCCGTTCCATCCCCATTACCGCGAGGTGCTGGGGCAGGCGGGGGTCGAGCCGGAGCAGATTCGCACCCTCGAAGACATGGCGCGGATCCCTTTCTCATCGAAGAGCGACGTGGCGCCGACGGCGGATGACCCCGAGCGGCCGAAGTCGTTCGTCCTGCAGCCGACGCCGGAGACGTTGCGGGCGAGCCTGCCGCTCGGCCGCAAGCTCGAGCTCGGCTGGAAGAAGCTGCGCCACGGCGAAGCCGCGGTGAAGGCGGAGCTCGGCCTCGAGTATCGGCCGGTGCAGGTCTTCTTCACTACCGGGCGCACGGCGCTGCCGACGTCGTTCGTCCTCTCCAAGTACGACATCGATCTTCTGCGCACGGTCGGCTCGCGCATCGGCGACGTCGTCGAGGTGGACCCGGCCCGAGACCGCTTGCTGTCGCTCTTTCCGTACGCGCCGCACCTCGCCTTCTGGCAGGTGCAGGCGGTGGCGGAAGCTTGCGGCGCGTTCTGCCTGCAGACCGGCGGCGGCAAGGTCATGGGCACCGAAGGCATCCTGCGGGCCCTCGGCAAGATCAAGCCGACTTACCTGTGCGGCATTCCCGGCTTCGTCTACCACGTGGTGCGCAACGCCGTGGAAGATGGCATCGACCTCTCGAACATCACGACTGTGTTCCTCGGCGGCGACCGCATCATGGGCGGCTTCCGGGAGAAGCTCATCGATCTCCTGAAGCAGGGCGGCGCGAAGCAACCGAAGGTGCTGAGCGTCTTCGGCTTCACCGAGTCGCGCAAGTGCTGGTCGGAGTGTCCCGGCGGCGAGGGCACGGGGCTCCACACCTACGCCGACATCGATCTCTTCGAGGTCGTCGATCCCGACACGGGGGAGATCCTGCCGGACGGCGAGACCGGCGAGCTCGTCTACACGTGTCTCGACGGTCGCGGCTCCATCGTGCTCCGCTATCGGACCGGCGACATCGCCCAGGGCGGCCTCACCCGCGAGCGCTGCCCGGCGTGCGGGCGTTGGGTGCCGCGAGTGTCGTCGAACCTGGGTCGCTCGTCGAACAACGTCGACTTCGCGCTGACGAAGATCAAGGGCGCGCTCGTGAACCTCAACGTCCTCGGCGACATCATGAACGGCCACGAGGCGGTGGACGAGTGGCAGCTCGTCATCCGCAAGCGCAACGACGACCCGTTCGAGGTCGATGAGCTCGCGCTGGCGCTGTCGGTGCCGCAAGGCGTCGACGAAGCGCAGGCGGTGCACGACCTCGAGCGCATCATCTTCGAATCCATCGAAGTGCGTCCGACGGACTTCGAGATCGTCGAGCGGGCGGAGATCCTCGAGCGTCTCGGCATGGAGACGCGCCTCAAGGAGAACCGCTACGTCGACCTGCGGCCGGAGACCGTCGGGGTGCCGGAATCGGCGGAGGCCCCCAAGGCCGGTGCCGAGAAGTAACGTGAGGATCGCGAATCCCGTGAGAGCGTAGGGAGTCGGGGGAATGGCTCTATTCGGTAAGGGGAAGGTCGTGCTCGCCCTCGGCGGGGGGGGATCCCGCGGGCTCGCGCACCTCGGAGTGCTGCAGGTTCTCGAAGAAGAAGGCATTCCGATCCACGGCATCGTCGGCACGTCGGTGGGGGCCATCGTCGGCGCCGGCTATTCGATGCGCCCCGACTCGAAATTCCTCATCCGCTGGACCCTCGAGTACCTGCGCAGCGATCGATTCCAGAACGACCACTTCAAACGCATGATGTTCGGGGCGAACGAAGTCGAGCAGAACTTCCTGCAGGCGCTCTTCACCGGGATTCGCCGGAGCCTCAGCTTCACCGGCTTGATCCGCCGGCCGTCCATCCTCAGCGGCGACAAGCTGCGGCAAGTCATCGAGGAGTTCGTCGAGGACGTCGGCTTCGAGGACACGACGATTCCGTTCGCGGTTCCGGCCCTCGACCTCAAGACTCCCATCGAAGTGCTCCTCACCGAGGGTCGGCTCCGGGACGCGGTGGTGGCTTCGTGCTCGATTCCGGGATTCTTTCCGCCGGTGGAGCTCGACGACCTGCTCTTGTGCGACGTCGGTGTCGTCGGCTCGATCCCCGTGGAAGCCGCGCAGCAGTTCGTGCCCGGTGCCATGGTGGTGGCGGTGGATTTGTCATCGACTCTGGGTCCCATCGAAAGTGTGCCCCGGGGCTGGGACAGCATCATGCGTGTCGAGAACTTCGCGGCGAAGAAGCTCAACGCCTACGAGCTCGAGAAGGCCGACGTCGTGATTCGTCCCGAGATCGGTCAGAAGTTCTGGTCGGACTTCAGCGAATTGCAGCACATGGTGGATTGTGGGCGGGAAGCGGCGTCGAATGCCGTGGGTGACATTCACAATCGGTTGAAGGGTTGGCTGCCGTTCGTGCATGGTCGGTAGCGGGGGGGGACGCTCCGGGTTGGACGCTCCGGCGCCCATGGCTTGGACCCGCGGGCGGGCCCGGGGCACACGCTCGACCCTTCTTGGTCGCGGGTCGTTAATGGGATGACCACAGGGTCTCGGCTTCGCCACGACAGCTCCGTTTCCCAGTGGTGGCCCTTCCCGCTCCGATTCTGAGCCTTCCCCGCAAAGACCCAACCCCACGGCAAACCGAACCCCATTGAGCTGGGGTGGAGGCGTCGAGTTCTCGCGCTCTCCCCGGCGTCGTACGTCGTCGACGACCCGCGAGAAATCGACGCCGGAGCCCCGGCGCCGCGCCGTCGCACCCCTCGCCTCGCACTTCCCCGCCGAGAGCGCGGTTCTTCGAGCGCCCGACTCGCATCCCCAATCCCATTGCGCCAGAATGCCGCCACACTCCCGAAGCGAGGTACCGTGTCGGCCGACCACTCCACCCCGTTCATCGCCATCGAAGGCATCGACGGCGTCGGCAAATCCACCCAGGTCCGACTCCTCGCCGAGCGCCTCGAAGCGGAGGGGCGAAGCACGCTCACCGTCCGCGAGCCCGGCGGTACCGAGCTCGGCGAGCAGGTGCGGCGCATCCTCCTCGAGAGCTCCACGCCCCTGGAGGTGGAGGCGGAGCTCCTTCTCTTCATGGCGAGTCGCGTGCAGCTCTACGAGGAGAGGATCGGTCCGGCGTTGCGGGATGGGCGGGTCGTGATCTCGGATCGGTTTCACCTCTCGTCCATCGTCTACCAGGGGATCGCCCGCGGTCTCGGGGAGCAGCGTGCGGGCCAGATCGTCTGGGGCGTGCTCGGGGATCGGCGGCCGAGCATCAACGTCGTCCTGACGTTGCCGCTCGCGGACTGCGTAGCCCGTCTCGGGGGCGAGGGGGATCGCTTCGAATCCCAGCCCGAGGTTCTCGAGGGGGTTTGGCATGGATTCCAGGAGAGCGAAGGCTTGCCGGGGGATCGCATCGTCCGCATCGATGGCGCCGGTCCTCCCGAGGAAGTCGCGGCGCGCGTGTACGAGGGGTTGAGCGATGCTCTTCGATGATGTCTACGAGCTGTGTCCCGGTGTCCGCGGGCAGGATCGTGCGCGCGGGTACTTTCGCCAGGCGCTGAAGTCGGGGAGGCTCTCCCATGCGTACTTGCTGGCGGGGCCCCGGGGTGTCGGCAAGCGGCGCTTCGCCGGGGAGCTCGCCGCGGCGCTCTTGTGCCGGGAGCAGGGAGGCGGCGCCTGCGGGGAGTGCGTCTCCTGCCGGACGCTCGCGAGCGGCAATCACATGGGGTTCTTCGTCCTCGAAGTGGGGGAACGGACGTCCATCGAGATCGACGCGGTGCGGGAGCTCGGTGAGGCGCTGAGCCTGCGGGCGACGGGGCGGCGGGTGGTCGTCATCGACGACGCCGACCGGCTCACGGTGCCGGCGTCGAACGCCGTCTTGAAGACTCTCGAGGAGCCGCCGCCGGGGATCGTCTTCCTCCTGGTGACGAGCCGTCCTGCCCATCTTCTGGAGACGATTCACTCCCGCTGCCACCGGGTGCCGTTCACGAGCCTCGGGGTGGAAGACTTCGCGGCGGTCGTCGCCGCCGGGGGGGTGGACACGGACGGCCTCGACGTGGATCGGATCCACGCCGCCGCCGGGGGCTCCCCGGGCCGCGCTCTCGCCCTGCTCAGCGGGATCGAGGAGTGCGGCGGCCCCGAGCGCTTCGCCGAGCTCCTCGAGGGCCGCGGCCGCGAGCGCCCCGAGACTCTCGTCGACTTCGTGCCGCCGCGGGGCAAGGAGCCGCAGCGCACCCGAGTCGAGCGCCTCCTCGACCTCGTCCTCCAGGGCCACTGGGCGGACCGCGGCGCCGACCCGGACGACCGCGAGGCGCGTGCGCGCCGCGCCGTCGCCATCGCCGAGCTGCAGTTCGACCTCCGCGGCAACCTCAACCCGGAGCTCATCCTCGAATCCCTCGCCGGGCTCGAGTGACGCCGCACGGCGGATTGCCAGGCAGTACGTAAGTCACTCTCTTGTCGAGAGTTGGGATGCGTTCCCCGGTGTGATGTCACCGCGATTCCCGGGAACGCGTAAGGTTCCATCTTTCCTGTGTTTACGCTCGCCCTTCAAGGACGAAAGCCCGTCAGACCGATAGATAGGGGTGGTCAATTGGTCTTGCCGAGGGTGGGCCGGTTCCTATGATGCCGGGTTCGCTCTCCTGACGATGTTCCCTCGGCGTTGCCGCACCGGGGGGACGGGAAGCAGGAAGGGAGTTTTCCAATGGAAGGCTCTTCGCCTCAGGAGCGTTTCGAAGATTTGATTCGCCAGGACCCTCGGTTTCACCCTGAGGCCTACCGCTTCGTCTACGACGCTCTCGACTACACCGTGCGTCTCAGCACGGGCGAGCCCGACTCCGACCCCGACGACATCGACGATCTCGAGGAGGATGACCTCCCCCCGAGCCAGCACGTCACGGGGCAGGATCTGCTCGAGGGGCTCCGGCTCTTCGCGCTCGAGGAGTTCGGCTGCCTCGCCGCCACCGTCTTCGAGGCGTGGGGGATCAAGCGCTCGGAGGACTTCGGCGAGGTCGTCTTCAACCTCGTCGAGCACGGCCTCATGGGGAAGCAGGAGTCGGATTCCAAGACCGACTTTGCCTGCGGCTTCGGAGGACGTACCTTCTCCGAGGTCTTTGCGGTGCGACCGGTGCTGAGCTATTGCTCCGAGAGGGATGAATGGAAGGCGTCGTACGTCAACGCGGAAAGCGTGGGCTCCGGCTAGGACTCCTCCTTCTCGTCGTACTCGCAGCGCTCGCGGGGGTTTACCTCCTCAGCGACATCTTCGCGCCGCTCATCCTCGGCTTCCTCATCGCGTACGTCCTCGATCCCTTCGCGGACGCCCTCGAGAAGGCGAAGTTCTCCCGCCTCGTGTCGGTGGTGATCATCTTCGCCATTTTCACCGTCGTCGCGGTCATCTTCTTCACCGTCGCCGGCTTCTACATCGCCAAGGGCGTTCAGGGCGGGTACGAGGCGGTAATGGGGGAGGAGTGGAAGCTCGAGGACGTTCACTGGACCACCATCGACACCCCCGACAAGACCATCCACTTCGAGGACCGGGACGGCGACGGCGAGTTCGACCCCGGCTACCTGCGCCGCGCCAACAAGCGCATCAACGAGCTCATTCCCGATGAGTGGCGGGAGGGTATCAACGAGCGCATCGAAAGCTTCGTCACGGAGTTCAAGGAAGATCCGAACCGGGTCCGGGAACGCGCCCTCGCCGTCTTCAACTGGTGGAAAGCGCGCAAGGAGCAGGATGGGGAAGAGGTCTCCGCCGGCGGCGGGCTCTTCGGCATCGTCTCGTGGTTCGTCTTCTGCCCGCTCTACGTCTTCTTCTTTCTCCTCGAGATCGACCCGATGATCGCGGGAATTCGAAAGCACCTCCCGGGACGCTACCGACCGCAGATCGAGCGCATCTTCAGCAAGATCGATCGCATCTTGTCTGCGTTCTTCCGCGGGCGACTGACGATCTGCCTCATCAAGGGAAGTCTCACCTCGGTGGGACTGCTCGCCTTCGGGGTTCCGTTCTGGTTCCCCATCGGCATGGCGGCGGGCTTCCTCAGCTTGATTCCGTACATCGGCATCTGGCTCGCGATCCTCCCCGCCCTCGGCCTCTCCTGGGTCGAGCACGACGTAAGCCTCGTGCGCCTCGGCGGCGTCGCCGCGGTGTTCATCATCATGGAGACCGTGGAAGGACTCGTGCTCCTGCCGGCGTTCCTCGGCAAGGAAGTGGGGCTCCACCCGCTCACCATCATCGTCACACTGCTCATCTTCGGGCGCATCTTCGGCTTCGTCGGCGTGCTCCTCTCGGTGCCGCTCGCCGCAATCACGAAGATCCTCTTCCACGAGTTCATCATGCCGCTGATCAAGGACTTCGCCGCCGAGAAGCCTCGGGACGATCAGCGACCTCCGCCCGATGACGAGGGCGGCAACGGTGAAACCGCCGAAGCCGCCCCCGAGCCCGCCGGGTGATGGAGACGATCCCGCTCTTCGGAGCGGAACAGGCAGCGAGGTTCCCGGATCTCGTTGCGCATCACGCCACGCGACGGGGCGGCGTGAGCGCACCACCGTTCGATTCCCTCAACCTCGGCTTCTCCACCGGTGACGATCCCGCCCGCGTCATCGAGAACCGCGAGCGCTTCGCCGCCGTAGTCGGCGCGCCACTCGACCACTGGGTCGTCGTCGGTCAGGTGCACGGTGCGGACGTCGTCGCGGCGGACGCCGGCATGGCGGGGAGCGGCGCCCGCGTGATCTCGGAGCTCCCGCCGGCGGATGCCATCACCGTCGCCGAGCCCGGCGTCTTCGCCCTCGCCCTCAGTGCGGATTGTCCG
>JANQEO010000444.1 GCA_028278325.1 Candidatus Binatia bacterium | reverse complement strand
TTACAGGCATTACTGCACCCCTTCAAATATTTCTAGGGTTTCCCCTTCAGCCAAGGTAATAATCGCCTTCTTGAAACCAGGGCGACGTACTAAAAGGCGACGTCTCGGCTCGCTTTCGGTAGACCTGCCGCCCAACAAGGGCTTGTAGCTGACAACGAACAGCTCGTGCTGGTAAGGTGTCGGGGAGGGCTCTCCTGGAAGGTTGGATCACTCCGAGGCCGAAGCTCCCCTTTCAGGGTCCATCGCGGCCTCTCGCTGCCGATGAGGCGGAACTACGCGAGCTGGCCGAGGCGTGTCGCGCAGGCCGGCTGTCCGACGTTGCGGCCTGGATCGACGCCTACCGGCCTCTCCAGGTGGAACCCGTCGGTGAAGGGGGCCGCCGATCTACTGCCCTGG
Organism: Candidatus Binatia bacterium; assembly: GCA_028278325.1. Taxonomy (GTDB): domain Bacteria; phylum Desulfobacterota; class Binatia; order UBA1149; family JAJCZL01; genus JANQEO01. The sequence continues at coordinate 2,773 of JANQEO010000444.1, read as the reverse complement.
CCGCTGCAATCGAGAATGGCCAGCATGATCTGGTTCTCCTCTTGCTCCTCGCGGGCACCGCACCGAGCTCGAGCCGTGGTCGCCGTTCAATCAGGTCTTGCGGGATCGCCGTCAAGCCGCTCGAGCGCAAGGAGCCACAGGTCGTCGGCGAGAAACTCGACGCCGAGTCTCGGACGGCTCACGAGCCGGCCGCCGCGAAGATCGAGGTCGCGTCCCCTCCCGAGAATCCGGCAAGAATCGGACTTGACCGCTCCCCAAGGCAGAGAAACGGACCGCCAGCGCTTCACCAACTCGTGGCTATCGTTCACGACTATTCCCGTCCAAGCAACCACGCTTCATCAGCAGGAACGCCCGCAGCTCCCTCCTGAGTTGTGCCGACGAAGGCGTTGGAGAACGACACACTGTCGGTGGTTGACGCAAAGAACTCTTGGAGAAGCGGCAAGACGCAGCCGCTTCCCGAAGGAAGACCGTCCGTATCCACATCGAAGTGGCGTACACGCCGAAGGCTAGGCACCCACATTGCGGCTCTATCGTCTGCTTCCTCTGACAGAACTGGATAGAGCACGCGAATTCCTCGGGCGTCGAACGGTGCGTCTACCGTGACGGCCACGACCCACGCGCGCGGGTCACCTTGGTCAGGGCCGCGTCGGTACCACAGCGCGTAACCCTCGTAGAACGCAGGACCGTTCCCTTCGGCGCGGAAGCGTCCGGCGAAGAGCGCCCCTTCCTCATCAAGCCCGGCGGGGGCGACATCTTGAGCGGCTTCTCGGATCCAAGCGGGCAGGTCCCCATACGACAATGACGTGTAGCCCTCCGCACGCGGAGGGCTGCAATCCAGAGCCGGAACGGGTGCAGGTCCTGCGGAACTTTCCGGCGCAGAGACAGACGCCGGCTCGATGTACTTGGGGATGAAGACGGTCACATCGTTGAGTCCGTCAAGGCGAATCGTGATTCGGACTGGCTGATTGGGGGCAGCCCTCTGGATCGGGATCGCTGTTTCCATCGGGGTGAGGGACTGTCCGGGCGGGAACACCTTGCCGGCCGGCGGCGATCCGATCGAAACGGTTCCACCGGTAATGACCGAATCCACGATCGGCCACGTGGGGCGATTCAGGGGATCTGGCGAGACGAACGCGATCACTAAGTCAACGCTATCGGGAGCGTAGTTCTTGACCCACCAACGTACGCCGGGTTGTGTCGTACACGCCTCCTTGCAGGCGCTCCAGGCAGCTAGAACAAGCGGATCGCCGTATCTCTCGACTAGTTCGCGCGAGCTCACTTTGGAATCACTCAGATTGAACTCGTCAATGAGCTCACTCTGCCGACTCTCGAACTCGGTCTTGGACATGCTGGCATTCAGGCCGAAGCCGGCGATGGAGAATCCCCCGCCCCCGGCAGTACCCTTCTGAAACTCGTCGTAGCTCATGGTCGCAACACGCTGAGCCACACTTCTCCGCGCGTCCGAGTCGCCTCTCTCAACTCTGAGAGAGAGGACCCCATCGAGGAGCACGGAGTCGCATGCGCAGTGATCCTGCCCCGAGACCGGGAGCGCGGTCCCTAGAGCGCTCAGGCATGCTAGTGCTGCAGGGACCAAAAGCTTCGGAGCCACTTCATTCCTTCTCCGCGTTCTCGGACATTAGTCTTCGTCGCTTTCACAGCGGCAGCTCGGTGGGTTGCTGCCCGTTGCATCGCTGCAGACGGCCCTCTCACCTTCTCCGCAGGTGATCTCGCAACGGGAGTCGCGGTTGTCATTCGTCGCTTCGCAGCTTGAATCGGCGGCGGCGACCGATGAAACGAGCAAGACGAACGCGGCCGCAGCCGCAGAGTGGAACAGGGCGGGCAGACGCTTCATCGCAGGCTTCCTCCGGGCCTCCTAGGTGGCGGTCTCAGTCTCCCAGAATCGCGCTTGCAGGTGAAGGCTCACACCCGGGATTTCGCCCCAGGGGATCAAGGCAGGGCTCAATGGGGGCCAAATCCCCACGTCCCTTCTAGGCATCACGCCACTTCCGCTTCTACCGTGATGACGTTCTGCTTGTCGGCCTTGAGCCCGTCAGTCGACACTTGGCGCGCTCATCTGCGGAGACATGCTGCCCCATGGCCCACGATCTCGCCTCTCAATGCAAGGCCGCTTGCGGTTATCCAGATGGCTCCGCCACAAGCTGGCGGTAGGGGAGCGGCTCGGCGCATAGGGCGCTGGTGAGGACGCGGTGGACGAGCGCGCCGTCGCGCCCGCGCTCGTTGAACCGGTGGGTGAACTCGTCGAGGTAGCGGGCCAGGTGCTTGGAGCTCACGCCGTGGGAGGTGCCCGCGAGCCAGCTCTTGAGGTTCGAGAAGACGGCATGGCTCCACGGGAAGAGCCGGGGAGCGAGAGCCCGGCGAGGCCCGATGACGAGGCGCTTGTGGCGCAGGCCGGCGCCCGCCAACGGCCGGTAGCTGTCGAGGCCGTCGGTGAGGACCGTGACAGTATGGGGATTCGTCGTGGCGCCGAAAGGGCTTGAGACGTGGTTTTTCTCGCGAACTTGCCAGGAAGACGCCCTTTCTGGCCGTTTCGACCCCTTTCGGAAACACCTGGGACTGTGTGAGGACGTCGCTCGGGGAGACTACACGTCGATCCGAATCACCCCGATCGCCCGACGCTGCTCAACGTCGGGCAGGGAGATTGCTCGCTCGTGTAGGCAGCCTGCTGGCTCTCCTGACTGAGCGTCCCTGGGCCGAAAGCGGGCCGACTGGATCTCCGGCGGCGGCACCGGGCTGCCTGGCCCTTCACACGTGA
>JANQEO010000417.1 GCA_028278325.1 Candidatus Binatia bacterium | reverse complement strand
GCCCCGGCGCCCGCCTCCTGGGCCGCCCGCAGCGTTACGCCGGCCTGTGCCGTCATCGTCTGCGCCACCGGATCCACCTCCTCGATCCGATCCATGCGTCGGAGAGACAGGCCGACGTCTCCGGGCCGTGTGGCGCAGCCCTGCACCAGGCCGGTGACCCCACCCATCGGCACGACGGGCTGGCCGTCCCGGTTGCACGCCGCGAGCACACTGGACAACTGCTCGACCGATTGCGGACTTACGATGCAGCGGCCGCGGAACGGCTGGCCGGTGTCCCAGGGCGCGGGCGGCGTGTCGCTGCCTGGTACCACGCCATCCGCACCGACGATGGCGGCGAGCCGGCGATCGAGGTCACTCTGCATGGTCCGAATTTCCATTTTGGGCGACGGACCGAAAAGCCTATCAGTCCGGCAGGCAAAACTCAGGCCGCGCGGGATCGCGGTCGGCGATTGCGCTATGATGCGCGGCTCTCGGAAGCAGGGATTCGCGACATGCGCGACAGACTGCGGTTCTACATCAACGGGCAATGGGTGGATCCGGTCGAACCCAGGCCCCTCGACGTCGTCAATCCGGCGACCGAGGCGGTCTGCGGGCGGATCAGCCTGGGGTCCGCAGCGGATGTGGACAAGGCCGTGGCCGCCGCGGTCGCCGCCTTCCCGGACTATGCGCGCACGAGCCGCGAGGAACGCGTCCGGCTGCTGCAGTCCATACTCGAGGTGTTCGCCCGCAGGCACGACGAGATCGCCGAGGCGATCATGGAGGAGATGGGCGCCCCGTGGAAGCTCGCCAGGTTCGCCCAGGCCGCAAGCGGCCCGCAGCACATCGAGGCGGCGATGCAGGCCCTGAAGACGTTCCCGTTCGAGGAACGTCACGGCAGTACCTTGATCGTGAAAGAGCCGATCGGTCCGTGCGCGATGATCACGCCGTGGAACTGGCCGATGAATCAGATCGCCGTCAAGGTCGCTCCGGCGCTCGCCGCAGGCTGCACGATGGTGCTCAAGCCGAGCGAGATTGCGCCTTTCGACGCGATGATTTTCGCGGAGATTCTCGACGAGGCCGGCGTTGCGCCCGGCGTTTTCAATCTGGTCAATGGAGACGGTCCGACGGCAGGCGCGGCGCTTGCCCGACATCCGGATATCGCGATGGTGTCGTTCACCGGATCGACCCGAGCCGGCGTGGCGGTTGCGCAGAACGCCGCGCCCACGGTCAAGCGCGTCGCCCAGGAGCTCGGCGGCAAGTCGGCGAACATCATCCTCGACGACGCCGACTTCGACAAAGCCGTGACCGGCGGGGTGCGCGGCTGCTTCGAAAACACCGGCCAGTCCTGCAACGCGCCGACCCGTATGCTCGTGCCTCGCCGCCGACTGGAGCAAGCCGAGGCAATCGCCAAACGGGCGGCCGAGGCCACCCGGGTCGGTGCGCCCGCCGACGAGGGCGTCCATCTCGGCCCGGTCGTGTCCGAGTCGCAATGGGACAGGATCCAGGGCTTTATTCGGCAGGGCATCGACGAGGGTGCGACGCTTGTCGCCGGCGGGCCCGGGCGTCCCGATGGCCTCGCCACGGGGTACTACGTGAAGCCGACGGTCTTCTCGAACGTGAGCAACGGCATGAGCATAGCCCGCGAGGAGATATTCGGTCCGGTCCTATCGATCCTGCCCTACGACGACGAGGACGAGGCGGTGCGCATCGCCAACGAAACGCCCTACGGCTTGTCGGGATACGTCAGCTCGGGCGACATCGAGCATGCGCGGGCGGTGGCGGCGAGGCTGCGCACCGGCATGGTGCACATCAACGGCGCGTCGCTGGATGCGCAGGCACCCTTCGGCGGGTACAAGCAATCCGGAAACGGCCGCGAATGGGGTGCCCACGGTATCAATGAATTTCTCGAGACCAAGTCGGTCTATGGATTCGAGCCCGCGAGCACGGGCTAGCAGCGTGTTGAACGAGGCGATACACCCATGACCAGGCACTCCGGGGTAGCGGCCCTGGCGGCAGTTGCGGTCGCCGCTTTCTGGATCAGCGGCTGTACCGAAACACAGTTCCCGGAAGCGACCGGCAAAGGCACGGTGCGGGGCATCAACGCCGTCGAGGGCGTGTCCGACGTCGTGTTTCTCATCGAAGAGACCCCCCTCGGCACTCTCGCGTTCAAGGAGTCGAGCTCGAGAGCCGAGTACGACAACCTGAATTACACCTTCAACTTCGACCTGCCCTTGCCGGGCGCGGCACCGCGCCGGCTGGCCTCACGGAACGTCGACGTCGTGACCGACAACGACTATCTGTTCGTGCTCGGGGGCGACGCGAACAGCCAGCAGGTGCTGCTCTGGGAGCGGCCGCTGCGCGAGTGGACCGACGCGGATACGACCTTCGATATCGACATCGGCCATGCGAGCAGCCTCGGCGCCGTCGACGTCTACTTCGACGCACCGGGCACGCTGCCGGTGGCCGGCAACCAGATCGGCACCCTGTCGTTCGGAGAACGCCTGGACGCCATCGAGCGCGAGGCCGGCGATTTCGAGCTCGTCGTAACCGCCGCCAACGATCCTTCGACGGTTCTCAATCAGGGCATCGCTTTCAACTTCGCCCCGGCGCAGTCGTACACGCTCGCCGTCTTCGACGGCGACCCCGGGATCACGGCTCCGGTCAGCGTGCGCGTCGTCGGCGAGGGGGGTGCGACCGTCGAGATCGCCGATCAGCGCTTCCCGCCGACGGCCCAGTTCGTCCATGCGTCGTTCGACACCGGGCCCGTCGACGTCGTGTTCGACGGCGACTTCGCGAATCCGGCCGTCGGCAATCTCGAATTCGGCCGGGTGTCCGGCGACGTCGACCTGCCCGCGACGACGACGAACATCCAGTATGCGCCGACCGGCAACACGACGCCGCTGCTGGAGGAAGAAACGACGGTCGCCGCGGGCTCGCGGAGCCTGTTCGTGCTCGTCGGGGCGCCCGGAGACCTGATCGCGGTGCGGCTGCCCAGCGTGCGCCGCAGCTTCCCGACGGTCGCTCGGCTCAGGCTGATCAATGCGCTGACCAACACGGAGGTCATCGACATCTACGTGACGGAACCCGGAGCGGACATCAGCAATCGGATCCCGGCCGTGCCGGGCGTTGCGCTGGGCTTCAGCACGCTGGGATCGCAGGCGGCCGGCGACTACGAGATCACCGTGACGGCGAACCGTGAGACGACGCCTCTCGTCGGACCGGTCCCGATCACGCTCTCAGCCGGCGACATCACCGAGATCGTCGTCCTCGACACCGCCGACCCGGCCGCGGCGGAGCTTCTGATCTTCAGCAGCGTCGACCCCTGACCGGTTGCCGCGGCGAGCCGGCAGCCGTCAGAGGCCTTCGGCGGTGTCGCTGACCAGCGTATCGACGACCGAGCGCAGGCACGCCTCCTTGTCCTCGCCCGACGCCGCGGCCAGCTCGAAGGCCTTCAGCTGCCGGTGCGCGGACGTGCCACGGGACAGGATGTCCTGCACCGAGGCGATTTCCCGGTCGCAGCCCAGCGCCTCGGCGTCCTCGGCGGTCAGGTTGAGGATTTCGTCGAGCAGGTCGCGAAACGGCACCAGCGCCCCCTTCGCGAAGTCGATGAGACCTTCGTCGTAGCTGTAGCGCATCGCGCGCCATCGATTCTCCGCGATCAGCATGTGCGCGTAGGCGCGCCAGCGCTGATTGCTGATGCGCAAGCGGTACAGCATGCGCATGATGCAGACCAGCAGGGCCGTCAGCGCCACGGTATCGTCGAGCCGGGTGCAGACGTCCATGATGCGCGTCTCCACCGTCGGAAAGCGGCAGCTCGGCCGCATGTCCCACCAGATTTTCGTGGCGTCCTCGATCATTCCCGCCTGCGTCAGCGTGCCGACGTGCCGCTCGTACTCCGCAAAGCTCTGAAAGCGTTCCGGCAGTCCGGTTCGCGGCAGCGCGTCGAAGACCGTCAGCCGATAGCTCTTGAGGCCGGTATCCTGCCCTTCCCAATAGGGCGACGAGCACGACAGGGCCAGAAGGTGCGGCAGGAAATAGGCGAACTGGCTCATCAGGTCGATGCGCAGATCGTCGTCGCCGATGCCGACGTGGACGTGCATGCCGCAGATGAGCAGGCGCCGGGCCGCGCCCTGCATCTCGGCCGTCAGCGACTCGTAGCGGTCCTTTTGGGTGTGTTTCTGCTCTGTCCAGCGACTGAACGGGTGGGTCGAGGCGGCGACGACCCCGAGGCCGTGGCGCTCGGCGACTTCAATGATGCCGGATCGCAAGCGCCGAAGGTCATCGCGGGCCTCCTGGACGTTTCGGCAAACCTTGGTGCCAATTTCGATTTGTGACCGCAGCAGCTCGTTGGTGACCTGATCGCCGCAAACGGCCTCGAACTCCTCGAGCAGCGATTCCGGCGGATCGACGATCAGTGCCCGCGTGTCCTTGTCGACGAGCAGGTACTCCTCTTCGACGCCCAGCGTGAATTCCGGAGCCTTGCTGATCATGATGCGGGCCTCCCCTGGTCAGGCCGGACTCAAGCCGGCATGCTTCGCTCCTCACCGGCCGGGCGGTAGGTCGGCCCCGCCGGAACGCGTTCGATGATATCCCTGAGTATCGGCGCGATTCGCGCCACGCCGTCGTCGTCGTCAATCAGATCCTGGCGAATCTCGATACCCACGTGCGGCACGCCGGCCGACTCCGCGTGGTGGTCGATGGTGAAGTCCATCGGTGCCTTGCCCGAGTAGGGTTCGTTGTCGCCGACCTGGAAACCGGCAGCGCGAAATCCGTCGATGACGATCTCGGCCGTTTCTCTGTCCGCGTCCCAGAGCACGCCGATCTGACATTCCCGGGAGACGCCGTCGAGCACGGGCGTGAAGCTGTGTATCGCGAAGATCGCCGGCGGAAAACTCAGCGCCGACAGGCGCCGCAGCTCGATGTCGATGGCGTAGTGGTACGGCCAGTAGATCTCTTTGGCGCGCACGTCCTTGTGATACTGCGAGAGGCCCCGGTTGCCCGGAATCACGACGCCGTCGCCGAACTCCAGAAACGCGCTCGGATCCATCAGGTTGCGGTTGCAATCGACGACCAGCCGGGAGTAGCGGGCGAGCACGGCCGTCGCGCCGAGCTCGACGGCCAACCGCTCGGTCAGGGGCCCCGCGCCGATGTCCCATGCGAGATGGCAGCGGCGGGCGACGGGGTCCAGCCCCATGTCGCCGACGGCCGTCGGAAAGCGGCGGCTGGCGTGGTCGCACAGCAACAGAATCGGTCGCGCCGAGTCTGGGTTCAATACCTTGAAAGAGAGGGGCTCATCCGGCCGCAGCAGATTCTCGGATTGTTCTTGAGGCGTGCCGCCCTCGATTGGCATACGTGTTCGGAGTCAGGCCATAGACACACCGGAGTGTACAGCAAGAAGCGCAGGGTGTGCCGGCCTCGCGCGGACGCGGGTCGGGACCCTCAGGCGCTGATTCTCGCCGACGCGTCCTGCCCCCAGGGACTGAACGACTCCACCGATTCGGGCCTGGCGATGTAGTAACCCTGCGCGAAGGCAACGCCGAGTTCGGAGAGCTTCTCCAGCACTTCGAGCGTTTCGACGCGCTCCGCGATCGTTTCGATGCCCATCGCGTGCCCGACCTGGGAGATAGCCCTGACCATGCTCTCGTCCACCGAGTCGTCGACGACGTGGCTGATGAACTGGCCGTCGATCTTGAGATAGTCGACCGGCAGATTCTTGAGGTAGGTGAAGGACGACAGGCCGCTGCCGAAATCATCCAGAGAGAACAGGCAGCCCAGCTTTTTCAGCGCCTGCATGAAGTGAATCACGCGCGACAGATTCGAAATCGCCGCGGTTTCGGTGATCTCGAAGCAGACGGCGCCTTCCGGGAGGGAATGCTTGGCCAGCTCGGCAATCACGAACTCGAGGAAACGGTCCTCGCTGAGCGACGTGCCGGACAGGTTGATGGCCAGCGTGTACCTTGCCCGATCGCCGTCGGGGTTGCGGTCGGCGAGCTCGCCGAGCGCCTCGCTCACGACCCAGCGATCCAGCATCGACATCATGTTGTACCGCTCGGCGGCCGGAATGAACTGGTCGGGCTGGACGATCGCGCCATCCTCGTCGCGCATCCTCAACAGCAGCTCGTAGTGCGCTCTTGCGTCGCTCCTGTCACCGGCGATGCCGATGATGGGCTGAAAGTAGAGTTCGAAGCGACCGTCTTCGATCGCGCTGGTGATGCGCGAGACCCACTTCATTTCCTCGTAGCGAACCGAGGCATCGCTGTCCTGGTACAGGTGGACCTGATTGCGGCCCATGTCCTTGGCCGAATAGCAGGCGACGTCGGCGTGACTCATCGCGCTCGCCACGCTGGGGCTCTCGTTGTTGATCATGACGACGCCGATCGAGCAGCGCACGTTCGTGAAAGCGTCTTTCCAGGCGAATCGAAACTCCTCTACCGCCAGGCGCAGCGACTCCGCGACTTCGACGGCGCGGCGCTTGTCGCAGCGTTCCAGCAGGATTCCGAACTCGTCGCCGCCCAGGCGCGCGACGATGTCGGTGGAACGGACGTTGACCTGAATGAGCTCGGTGACTTTGCGCAAGAGTTCGTCGCCGGCCGTATGGCCGAAGGTATCGTTGACGACCTTGAACTGATCGAGGTCGAGGTAGAGCAGCGCGTGGGAAACGTCCGGGTCGTCATGCGCCTGCTGCAGCGCCGCGACGAGCTGATTCTCGAATTCCTGCCGGTTGATGAGCCCGGTCGTCGCGTCGTGAGCCGCCTGGTAGGAGAGCTGCCTGAACAGGCGCGTCTCCTTGCTGATGTCGTGAAACACCATGACCGCCCCTATCACGTTGCCGATCCTGTCGCGTATCGGAGCCGCCGAGTCCTGTATCGGAATCTCCTGGCCGTCCCGGCTGATGAGTACCGAGTTCTCGGCCAGCGTGATCACTCGGCCCTGGTCGAGACAGCGGCGCAAGGGATTCTCGACACTCATGCGCGTATGCTCGTTCACGATAGTCATGATCTCTTCGATCGGCCTGCCGCGTGCACTGCGTTTGTCCCATCCGCTCAGGTCTTCGGCGACCGGATTCAGATAGTCGATACAGCCGTTGGCGTCCGTCGTGATCACGCCGTCGCCGATCGACTGCAGCGTCACCTGAGCGCGTTCCTTCTCCTCAAAGACGCGGGTCTCGGCGAGCTTCCGATCCGTAATATCGGTCACCGTGCCCTCGTGAGCGACGAAGTTGCCGTTGTCGTCGTAGATGGCTCTCGCGTTCTCGAGCACCACGATTTCCCGGCCGTCCTTGCGGCGCAGCCGATACTCGAAGTTTCGCACCAGGCCGTCAGCCTCCAGTCGATCCATGACGCGCTCCCGATCGATCGGATTCACGTACAGCATCGTCGTTCGGCCGGCGCGTTTGAGCTCACGCGCGCTGTCGAATCCGAGCATCTTCACGAGCGCCGGGTTGACCGTGATGATGTCGCCTTCGCGCGAGGCGATGTACACGCCGTCAACGACGTTCTCGAACAGCTCGCGATAGCGAAGCTCGCTGTTCCTGAGCCTTTGCTCGTCATTTTGCCGCTTGATGGCAATGCCGGCGAGCCGGGCAACCTTGCCTATCCGGTCGAGCTCCGCCGTGGTCGGCTGACGCACGCGGTCCACGTAGACGTCGACGGCGCCGACGATCTTCTTGTCGTCGCCGCGTACCGGGAACGACCAGGCGCCGTGGATGCCGTACTTGCGGGCTTCGTGCCGCAAGGCCGCCCAGGCTTCCGCCTTGCCGACGTCCGGCACTACCTTGTCCCGCTCCTCGTGCACGGCAGCGCCGCAGGCGAAGCTGTCCGCGGCGACCGGAATCGTGTCGAAACTCGCCCGGCACTCCTCGGGCAGGGACGGCGCAGCCTCCAGCGTCAGCTGATCGCCCTTCTTGGCGAGCAACATGACCGCCGCGCGCAAGCCGGGCCCGGCCTTCTCGGCCGCCCGGCAGGTCGCTCGCAGGATACGCTCGATCGGCGCGCCGGCCGCGATCATCTCGAGGATCTTGTTCTGTGTGTAGCCGAACTCGTCGCTGGCCTTGCGCTCGCTGATATCGGTAATACTGACCCGGAGCAGCTTCCGGTCGCGCGCGGGCAGCAGGCTGAAGCGGACCTCGCAGGGGAACTCGCGGCCGTTGGCGTCGCAGTGATTCCACTCGAAGGTTGGATGCTCGCCTTTCATTGCGCGTTCGACGTAGCCGCGCTTCACGCCGAACGAAGGCCGCCCGTCGGGCTGCACGCTCGGGCTCACGGCTTTCGGTCCGATCGTCAGCAGCCTCGAGCGTGACAGGTTGAAGAGCTCGCAGGCCTTGTCGTTGGCGTCGCAGAAGCGGTTCTTGTCGACGTCGAGGACGACGATCGCTTCCGGCGCATGCTCGACGAGGGCGCGATAGCGTTCCTCGTTTTCCTTCAGCGCGCGCTCCGCTTCCTTGCGCTCGCTGATGTCGCGCAAGCTGACGACGAAGATATCCGTGTCCGCCGTCTTCAGCCGGCTGGCGTTGATCTCGGCGATGAATTCGATGCCGGATATGCGCCGCGCGGTGACCTCGCCATGGCAGATCTCCACCTGGGTGTCGTCGAGATTGACCATGAACGGCGCAAGGAACTCCTCGAGCGAGTCCTCGCCAATAGCGGGCAGCAGCTCGCCGAGCCGGGAGCCGATCAGATCCTCCCGGCTCAATCCGAAGTAGCGCGTGCACATCTTGTTGCAGTTCAGGATCATGCCGTCGGCGCTGACGGACATGAGCGAGTCGGTGACGCTGTCGAAGATGACTTCGATGGGTGTCGGGGCCGCACAGGGCGCCGTCAACGACTGACTGACCGTTGCCTCCATCTTGTCATAATGCCGGTCCATCAGCTTGAGCAGGGTGACGAAGTCCGGCTTCGTTGTCGTGGTCTCTCGGGACCGGTCCTCCGCGATTTTGTCCTTGCTCATTGTCACCCGATCGACTGACGGCGATGGTCGGGACCGGCGTTGCCGCTGTCCGACGCGCACTGCCCGACGCCTAGCGCCACGCTACGGGGAAAGACAAGGTACGTCTGTGAATTCTGTCGGGAAATTCGACAAATATTGGGAAAAAATTCCCGGAGGACGGCCTGATCGAGGCCGCCTGCGGCTTTCAGCGCAGCGGCGTCGGCCGACGAGCTGCGCTTTTCTCGACCCGGGCCGCATTCCGGCGTCGGTCGGGGCGCGGCGCCGAAACAGGCTTTCCCGCACTACTCGTCATCGAGACTCGTCATCGAGTTCCAGCGGCGCCGGGATGACCTGCAGCGGTATCGACATCGATTTGATGACGGCGCCCCGGTCCGTCTCCACGGCGGCGCTCACCGTCAGGAACAGGCGTCCGTCCCGCCGGGGTATGACGATGAGCTGCTGTGGCCGCGGCGGCGATCCCGTGACCGGCACCACTTCGATCGTCGCCGCCTGGGTCTCCGGAAAGCCGAGGCTTCCGGCTTCCGCGGGACGGTAACTCAGCGTGATCGGCCGATCGTCGAGGGACGTCGAGATCGAGATCTCGACGGCCACGTTCTCGCCGACGACGGGCGTGCCGATCACGGTGTACTCGAGACTGATCGGCGCACCGGTCTCGCCCCCGGCCAGCGGCAGACCCGTAGTCGGCCCCGGACCGTCGGCATCGCTCCGCGCCGGGGTCACGTCGCCGCAGCCTGCCGCGAGCAGGAGCGCGAGCAGGGTCGGCCACAGGGATTTCGGGTTTTCGTGGGTCATCGCTATTGCCATGCCGAGCCCGAGCGCGCCGGTTCGCGCGCAGTACGCCGGCAAGCGCATGTTAGCCGGCGCCCGGGCGGCGAAAAAGGGCGGCGCGAGCGACCTGGCACGCCGTCGCCTCCCCGCCGATTCTGGGACCTGGGTCATGTATCGCCGGCCGATGCTGGTAAAATCAAGGACTTGCCTCGGGAAACCACAACGATAAAGGAAGCGGCATGAGCCAGAAGGGAATTCTCGTCACCGGCGGCGCCGGCTACATCGGCAGCCACGTCGTGCGTCAGCTCGGCGAGGCCGGCGAAGAGGTCGTCGTGCTCGACAACCTGTCGACCGGGTTCGAGCAGGCCGTCACCCATGGAAAGCTCGTCGTCGGCGATACCGGCGATGCCGGCACGCTCGACGAGATATTCAGGAACCACGACATCGACACGGTCATGCACTTCGCCGCAAAGACGATCGTCCCGGAGTCGGTCGCGGAGCCCCTGCTCTACTTCCGCAACAACTCCGCGAACAGCCTGGTGCTGCTCGAGGCCTGCAAACGCCACGACGTCACGAACTTCGTGTTCTCGTCGACCGCGGCGGTCTACGGCGTTCTCGAGACGGGCAAGGCCACCGAGGATACGCCGACTCGACCCATCAACCCCTACGGCTCTTCGAAGCTGATGACCGAGTGGATGCTGCGCGAGTTCGCCCACGCCGGCGGGCCCGACTACGTCGCATTGCGCTACTTCAACGTCGCCGGCTGCGAACCGAAAGGCCGTATCGGCCAGTCGACGCCCAAGGCGACTCTGCTCGTCAAGGTGGCCAGCGAAGCAGCCGTCGGCAAGCGCGATCGGATCGCGATTTTCGGCACGGATTATCCGACGCCCGACGGCACCTGCCTGCGCGACTACATCCACGTGGAGGACCTCGCCAGTGCCCACATCGACGCGCTGAGCTACCTGCGGAACGGCGGCGAGTCGGTCACGCTGAACTGCGGCTACGGGCACGGCTACAGCGTGCGCGACGTCCTGCGGGCTGTCGAGAAGGCCAACGGCGCACCGCTCAATATCGTCGAAGAGCCGCGGCGCGCCGGCGATCCGCCGGAACTGGTGGCCGTTGCCGACCGCATACGGGAGGTGCTGGGCTGGGAGCCGACACTGGACGATCTCGACCGCATCGTCGAAACCAGCCTGGCCTGGGAGCGCAAGATCGCCGCCCGCGATCCGGACGCCTACTGGTCCGACTAGCGAGAGACGACGCGATTACCGGCTCGGCGGTTCACATAATTCGCTAGACTCATGAGATGAAGCTCCGTCGTCCACGTTCCCTGAGCGGCCTTATTCTGGTCGGGCTCGCTCTGGTGGCGCTGCCGCTGCTCTTCGGGGTGCTGTGGGCGCTCTACAATCTGGACCGACTCGCCGAACAGAGCGCGCGTCTGGTCGTCACCGGTGTGTCGGTGGCCGAGCAGAACCGCCTGCTCGCCGAGCAGGTGGGCTCGATGGAGCGCGTTGCCCGGCAATACGCGATCCTGCGAAACTCCGACAGCCTGTCGCTGCTGCAGCAGGACGTCGCGACGATCAACCAGACGCTCGACGGCCTGCTGCCGCTGGCCGAGGAAGCAGACGCGGTCCCGCTCGCCCGTTCGATCCGCGTCGACGTGCAGCATGTGCTCTCGACGCTGCGTCAGGATTCACTGGCGCCGGACGCCGCCGAGGAGACGATCGTCGGCTTCGGCGTCATCCGTCGCCGTATCACGGACCTGGCCGCGATCCTGAGCAACCAGATCGACACCGAGCTCGCCGCGCTGCAGGCGAGTACGGAGCGCGCCCAGCAGATCGCGGCCTGGCAGACGGTCGCCCTGGTGCCGGGCACCGTCGCGCTGGTTCTGATCTTCGCGTTCCTGGTCGCGCGGCCGATCCGTCAGATCGACCGGGCCATCGAGCAGCTGGGTCAGAGCGGCTTCTCGCGGCCGATCTCGATAAGCGGACCCAAGGACCTGGAAAAGCTCGGCCGCCAGCTGGAGTGGCTGCGGACCCGGCTCCTCGAGCTGGCGCAGGAGAAAAACCGCTTCCTGCGCCACATGTCGCACGAGCTGAAGACGCCGCTGGCCAATATCCGCGAGGGCACCGAGCTGCTGCTCGACGGCGCCGTCGGCGAGCTCGACACGAACCAACGCGAAGTGACCGATATCCTGCGGACGAACGGGCTCAAGCTGCAGCAGCTCATAGAGAACCTGCTCTCGTTCAGCGCGTGGCAGGCCAAAAGCGAAACGCTGAACCTCTCCGAATTCCCGATCCGTGCGCTGGTCATCAGCGTCGCCAAGGCGCACCGGCTCGCGCTGCAGGCCGGCGGCATCCAGTTGAAACTGGACGTCGGCGATTTCCTGGTCACCGCGGATCGGGAAAAAATGCGGACAGTTCTCGACAACTTGCTGTCAAATGCCATCAAGTTCACGCCGAAAGGCGGCATGATCGCAATCAGTGCCCGGTCGCAGGCTGACAGTTTTGTGCTGGAGTTCGCGGACACCGGGCCGGGAATCCCGGAACATGAGCGGCCGAGGGTTTTCGAAGCCTTCTTCCAGGGCCGGCGCAAACAAGGCGGCCAGGTAGCGGGCACGGGTATCGGCCTGTCGGTGGTGCTCGAATGCGTTCAGGCGCACGAAGGGGCCGTGGAACTGGTTAAAGGTTCGCCGTTTCCGGGCGCACATTTCAGAATCCTGATCCCGCAGCAAGCCGTGGTCGAACACAGGATGGCAGCGAATGGCTAGATGGGTCCCGGCAATGCGGCAGTGTGTGCTGTTGGCATCGGCCTTGCTGACTGCGGCCGTCTCGGGCTGCGCCTCTTTCGATGACTGGCTGCGCGGTCGGCGGGTCGCCGATCCGAGCGACGTCGAAGTCATCGCCACGCCAGGGACCGAATCGTATCTCGAGGAGCTGCAGCGTCTGGTGACCGGCGACCCGTACACCCAGGTGGAGATCCACGCGGACGCCGAGGCGGCCGCCACGCTGACGCCGGATCCGTCGACCCAACTGCGCTATGCGCTCGTGCTGGCCACGCCGGGCCACGCGGCCGCCGATGCGGAAACGGCGGCCAGTCTGCTGCGGGAGTTGCTCGCCCGGACGGAGATGATGACGGCGTCGGAGGTCGCGCTGGCGACGGTCTACCTCAAGGCCGTCGACGAGCGGCTGCTCCTGGAGGCCGAAGCGCGCCGCGTGCGGTCGGCGACGGCGACCGCGCAGTCGGCCGAGCAGCGCGCGGTGGAACGCCGGATCGCCGCGGTCGAGGCCGAAAACGAGCGGCTGCGTCAGGCGCTCGCGGAATCCGAGGAGAAGCTCGAAGCGATCACGTCCATCGAGCGGTCGATCCGGGCCCAGGACAACGACGGCAACTGAGCCCCTGCCGCCCCGGATTGAGACAATCACCCGGGAAACTGTGCGCTGATCGCGCGATAATCATAGACCGGTCCGGAAAATCACGATGACCATGGCAGCCACCAAATCCGTAACCAAGGGCAAGATCCTCCTCGTCGACGACGATCCCGGTTTGCTGCGGCTACTGTCGATACGCCTGCGCGCCGAAGACTACGAGGTCGAGGCCGTGGACAGCGCCGAAAACGCACTCGCCGTGCTCAATCGCTTCCGGCCCGATCTGGTCATCACCGACCTGCGCATGGACAAGATGGACGGCATCGGCCTGCTCAAGGAACTGCAGCGCCGCATGCCGGGTTTGCGCGTGTTGATCATCACGGCACACGGGACGATCCCGGACGCGGTCACGGCGACGCAGAGCGGCGCCTTCGGCTTCCTGACCAAGCCGATCGACAAGGATGAGCTGATCGAAACCGTGGAACGAGCCATGGAACTCTCCGGTGCCTCCGACGTCGGCGAGGACTGGGCCGCCGAGATCATCACCCGGAATCAGGCGCTGAAAGAGATCCTCGCACAGGCCAAGATGGTCGCCGCGACCGAAGCACGCGTGCTCATCAACGGCGAGAGCGGCACCGGCAAGGAGCTTCTGGCCCGGGCCATACACAAGGCCAGCGAGCGCAGGGACAAGCCCTTCGTCGCCATCAACTGCTCGGCGATGGCGGAAGAACTGCTCGAATCGGAGCTGTTCGGGCACATCAAAGGCGCGTTCACCGGCGCTACCCGCGATCACAAGGGTCTGTTTCAGGCGGCGGCAGGCGGCACGCTGCTGCTCGACGAGATCGGCGACATGCCGATGCGCCTGCAGGTCAAGCTGCTCAGGGTCCTGCAGGAGAACCAGGTCCGCCCGGTCGGCAGCACCGATGCGGTCCAGGTGGACGTGCGCGTCATCTCGGCGACCCATCGAGACCTCCAGGAGATGATGCGCGCCGGTGATTTCCGCGAGGACCTCTACTACCGGCTGAACGTCGTCAACGTCGTGCTGCCCACACTCGACGAGCGCCGCGAGGATATCCCGCTGCTGGTCTCCCATTTCCTGCAGCAGATCGCGAAGGACGGCCAGTCGGAGCGCAAGGTATACGCGCCCGAGGCCGTCGAAATGCTGGTCGAGGCCGAGTGGCCGGGCAACGTCCGCCAGCTCTACAACATCGTACGGCAGAACGTCGCGCTGTCACGGTCACCGGTCATCAGCGCCGAGCTCGTCGCCTCGTCCCTGGGGGAACACGGCGGCAAGCTGCCCTCGTTCAGCGAGGCTCGCGACGAGTTTACGCGCAACTACCTGTCGCAGATCCTGCAGATCACCTCCGGCAACGTCAGCCAGGCGGCGCGCCTCGCCAAGCGCAACCGGACCGACTTCTACAAGCTGCTGGCGCGTCACGACCTGAATCCCGACAGCTTCAAGACTCGCTAGCCCGCATCCGTCAAGACCCGGCTCTCAGGGGTTGACCATGGACCGCTTGGAGTAGGCCTCGGCCGACAGGCCGTACTTGTTGAGCAGATCGTACAGCGTCGGACGAGTGACCCCGAGTTCCTCCGCCGTCTTGGAGATGTTGCCGAAGTTCCGCATCAACGCGGTGCGTATGGCCTTGGACTCGGCCCGCGCCCGGACTTCGCGAAGATTGAGCAGGTCGGGCTCGCCGTCGCCGACGGACAATCCGAGATCGTCGGCCGTGATCTGCTTGCCCTCGGCCATGATCACCGCGCCCTTGATCTTGTTCTCGAGTTCGCGGACGTTGCCGGGCCAGCTATACGCCTCGATCGCATTGCAAGCGTCCTTGCTGAATCCGTTTATCGCCCGGTTCTGCTGTTTGGCGTGGCGTGCCAGCAGCGTCCTCGCGAGGATCAGGCGGCCCTCCTCCCGGTCTCTGAGCGGCGGAATGTCGATCGTGATTTCGCTCACGCGGTAGTAGAGATCCTCGCGAAACAGCTGCTTTTCTATCAGCTCGACCGGATTCTGGTTGGTCGCGCAGACGACTCTGACGTTTACCGAGATCTCCTCGCGGCCGCCCACCCGCTCGATGACGCGCTCCTGCAGGAATCTCAGCAGCTTCGCCTGCAGACCGATCGGCATGTCGCCGATCTCGTCGAGGAACAGCGTGCCGCCATCGGCGACCTCGACCTTGCCGGGCGTCGTCTTCGCGGCACCCGTGAACGCGCCCTTCTCGTAGCCGAATAGCTCGGACTCGAGCAGGTTTTCCGGGATCGCGGCGCAATTGATCGCGACGAAACGCTCATTGGACCTCGGACTCAATCGGTGCAGGGCTCTGGCGAGCAACTCCTTGCCGGTGCCGCTCTCGCCCAACAGCAGGGTCGTGACGTCGGTGGGCGCAACCTTCTCGATCATCCGGCAGACGCTGCGCATCGCGTCGCTGGCGGCAACGATGCCGTTCAACGGCGAATTCTCCGCGACATCCTGCAGGCGCCTGTTCTCGGCTTCGAGCTCGTACATCGTGAACGCGCGCTCGACCAGGAGACGCAGCGTATCCGTGTCGACGGGCTTTTGATAGAAGTCGTAGGCGCCGAGATCGACGGACATCAGGGCGTTTTCCTGGTCGCCATTGCCGGTCACGACGATGACCTTGGTATGCGGCGCCAATCTGAGGATTTCCTGAAGCGTCTTCAGACCTTCGTCCACGCCTTCCGAGAGCGGCGGTAAGCCGAGGTCCTGCAGAACGACCGGCGGTTCGTGCCGCCGGAGTTCGGCGATTGCCGAGTCGCGGTCCTCGGCGGTGATCACGTCGAGTCCTTCGAAACACCATTTGAGCTGGTTCAACAGCCCGGGATCGTCTTCGACGATCAGCAGTCTCCTGCCTTCTGCGCTCATGCTCGGCCTTTGCGAAGTCGGGCGGAAGGTGCCCGTGGCTGAACAATGGTGCCACGTGCGCGGTCGCATGTGCAGAGGCGAAGATCACGGCGACTGCCGCCGGCCCTCCCCTGTCCGGCGGCGCAGGGAAGCCGGAGCGTGCACGGATCGCACGGTCGGCGGCGTCCGCCCCGCTGGCATTGCGAATCGTTCTCATCAAGCCCCCGCAGCCGACCGGCCGCGGGGGCTTGACGCGGTGCGACAGGCCGCGCGCGGCCGGCCTCGGCCTCTAAGGCACGGTCTTCGTCGCCGGATTCGAGTAGTCGCTCTCGATGCCGGCGCTGTTGATCGACGTCGCGACGAACTGGTAAGTGCCGGGCCCGAGGTTGTCGATTACGTAGGTCGTGACTCCGGGGTTGTCGATCGTCACCGAATTCGGGTATTGGCCAGGCGTCGTGCCCCAGTAGATGCGGTAGCCGGCCAGGTCCGTCAGCACCGTGCCGTCCTCGTTCTGCGTCGGCGGCGCCCAGTTCAGGGTCACCGAACCCAGCCCGACGGCCTCGACGCTGATCGAGAACGGCCCGAGAACCGCGCTGTCGGTGCCGTCGGACACGGTGATCCGGATCCCGTTGTAGGCGCCGACGTCGGCATCCCCCGGCGTGCCCGACACCCTGCCGGTGCTCGCGTCGAAGCTCGCCCAGGACGGCAGATTCTCCACGCTGAACGTGAGCGTGTCGCCGTCGGCATCGGACGCGCTCGGGGTGAACGAGTAATCCGAGCCCACCGTGACCGTGTCCGCGGGGGTCCCGCCAATGCCCGGCGGGCTGTTGATAACGGGCGTCGGCGTCACGGCGATCGCGAACGGCCCGAGCGTGGCGCTGGCGACACCGTCCGACACCGTTATCGTGATACCCGTGTAGTCGCCAACCTCGGCCTCGCCCGGCGTTCCGCTGATCTCGCCGCTCGCTGCGTCGATGGAAGCCCAGCCGGGCAAGCCGTTGGCGGAAAAGCTCAACGTATCGCCGTCGGGGTCGAAGGCGGTCGGCAAGAAGTAGTACGTGCCGTTGGCCCGCACCGTTGCCTCCGGCGAGCCGTTGATCGTCGGCGGCTGGTTGATGCCGGGGTCGGGGTCGCCCACCCGCACGACCGCGTTCACGTCCTGGACCAGCGAATCGCCGCCGCCGGCAACGGCGGTGACGGAAGCACCCAGGGCCGAGCGATAGCTGCCCGGCAGCAGGCTGCGCACCAGCGAAGCGTCTTGTCCGGGCCGCAGGGATAGAGCGGTGTCCAGCAACGCTTCCAGGCCGGCGTCACCGCTCGCGCTGGCCGCGGCCGCGAGGCCGATGCGAGCCTGATAGAGCATCTGCACCGTTGAGGTCAGCTCGTCCAGTGATTGCGGCGAGGCTCCGGACACCTGCCGGATCGCGGCCGCCATGGCCGGGGTGCCGTCTACACCGTTGACGTGCAGCTCGTTGGCCATGGTCTCTAGGGCGATCTGCGCGGACGCGACGGAGGCGACGGCAGCAATCCGCGCATCGGCTCTGGGGCCTCCCTGCCCATCCAATACCTCGTCGGTGAGGTCAGAGCCGATCGCCTGCAGTACGTCGTCGCCGGTGACCGGTGTACCGGCCGCCGACATTGCGTCGCGGGTGCGACGAATCAGTTCGCCCAGAGCCTCCGACGCGCTGACGATCTCGGCAACGTTGCCGTCGTTGATTTCGGTGCTCGTCGGCCCCGTATCGACCAGTGAGTTCAGGCCGAAATTCAACCGGGTGACGACGATGCTCTCGGCCTTTTCGATGTTGCTGCGCGACATCCCGCCCGGCAGGTTTCGGGCCAGTTCCGCCGCGATCGTCGTGTACGGATTGATGTTGGCCACCTTGCGCTTGGACGGTCTGGCGACGACGGTTTCGAGGAAGAAATCGGGCGCTGCGTCGGTCACGAGGTCGGTGCCCCCGCGCGCCTCGATCGTCAGCGGGAAGTTCCTGGGCCGCGTCCGCACGGTGACGTCGTAACCGGCGAAATCGCTGCTTTCGAAGCTGGCGAGAACGGCGCCATCTTCGGCGAGGACAGTCAGCGTGGCGCCGACGATCGGGCCGTCGCCCACGCTGCCGCTCAGGCGAACGTCGGCGTAGTCCGGCATCGCCGACACGCTTTCGTCGCCGTCGCCGCCGCCCAGACAGCCCGATACGATCGTTGCCGTCGCCACGCCGATACAGAGCTTCTTCAGGCCTATCGCCTGCGTTCCGTCCATGGTCTTCCTCCTGCCGTCCTGGCGAGAGACAAACCGGTCGATATGTCATCGATGTAATAGGACTGGAACGCTCGGCGTGCGTACGCCGGCCATGCGCGGAATGTGCGGGCGCCGCCGCGCGACGCTCGCAGATTCTTGACTGGCAACCCCGCTGTCATGGGCTCTGAGCCTGTAGACCGGTGGCTTTGCGTCCCAGCCTTTCGACTGGTTTGCCGTTTTCAGTTGAGTAACTCGTGCTCCTCAGGGTGCAATCTAGGGGCAACGCACGGACGAGAAATACGACTCCGTCACACTTTGAGCGAACGATCTGCTTATGACAAATATAGAATTGAATTAATGACTTATGTCAATTCCCGGAGGCATGGAGAAGGATTTGTGCCTGTTTTCCGGGAGCCGGGCAGTCCGAGTCGCGGGACCGCGCCGCCGGCGGAACGTGGGAGTTGACCCGGGCACGGAACCCAGGGCTCAAAACGGTATTGACAATCATTCTTATTTAGTTTTAGAGTTCGGGGGTAACAGGAGGAATCGCATGTTCGTCTGCATCTGCAACTCGATTACCGACAAACAGATCCGTAAGGCCGCGAAGAAGGGCGTCGACAACCTCTACGAACTTCGCGATGAGCTCGGCGTCGCGTCGAGCTGCGGCAGCTGTGCCGACATGGCACAGTCGATCCTCGACGACGCGAACGGCGAGTGCTTTGGGCCGCGGCTCTACGTCCCCTCCTCCGCCTGATCCGACCGGACCGTACCCGGTCCCGCCCCGTCCTTTGCTCAACCGGCTGTTTGTTGCAAATAGCTTTCATTCGTCACCTGATTCCTTCTAATTCTTCTTGCAGCCGAGTCGCCTGTCCCTAGAATGGGCGCTGCCCGTTTTGGACCGACAGGGAGACAGTCAATGAAAGGTGACGCCAAGGTCATCGAACATCTGAATCGCGTGCTCAAGAACGAGCTGACGGCTATCAACCAGTATTTCCTGCACTCCCGCATGATGAAAGACTGGGGTTTCGACAAGCTCGGCGACAAGGAGTACGAAGAGTCGGTCGACGAGATGAAGCATGCCGATGTGATCATCGAACGCATCCTGTTTCTCGAAGGTCTGCCGAACCTGCAGGACCTCGGCAAGCTCCACATCGGCGAGAACGTGCCCGAAATGCTCCGCTGCGATCTCGAGATAGAGATGATCGCGATTCCCGACCTGAAGAATGCGATTGCCTACTGCGAAGAGATCAATGACTTCGTCAGCCGGGAACTGTTCGAATCGATACTCGAATCGGAAGAAGAGCACGTCGACTGGCTGGAGACACAGCTCGGGCTCATCGACAAAGTCGGCATTCAGAACTACCTGCAGTCCCAGACGTCGGCGGGGTAGTAAACTGACGGCTGCGTGCGGCCCGTGACCCTCCGCCAGGCCAATCCCTCGTGGACGTTTGCGCCGTGAGCCCGGGTGTCGCGGCAATCCCGACAGGCGTGCATTAGCGGTATGGCGTCCCCAGGGGGATTCGAACCCCCGTTACCGCCGTGAAAGGGCGGTGTCCTAGGCCTCTAGACGATGGGGACGTAGGAGATGCTTACTGCGGGATCTGGTGGAGCTAGGCGGGATCGAACCGCCGACCTCTTGCATGCCATGCAAGCGCTCTCCCAGCTGAGCTATAGCCCCACGGAGCCGGGACTTTACGGGCCGGACTTTGGGCTGTCAAGGAGCGCCCGGGCGCCGAAATCGGCCGCGAGTCAGCGGCCGCAACGAGCTCTTCAGCCCGGGAAGAATCGTCAGGCCGGTGTCGCTGCGGCCCTCGCCTCGATGAAGCGGATCGCACCGTCCAGGCGCCGCAGCGTTCGCTCGCGGCCGACCAGCCACACGGTGACGTCCAGCGGCGGAGAGATCGGGCCGCTCGTCACCGCCACCCGTATCGGTTGACCGAGTTTTCCCATGTTCAGGCCGAAACTCTCCGCGACGGAGCGGATGCACTGTTCGATGCCGGACTTGCTCCAGTCCGACAGCTCCGCCAGTCCGGCCCGCACGGCGCGCATCGGCTCGAGGATGATCGGCCGCAGATGCTTTTTGGCGGAACCCGGATCGATGTCATCGAAGTCTTCGTAGCAGTACCGCGCGCTCGCCGCCATATGCAGCAAGGTCTCCGCCCGTTCGCGAAAACCCTCGGCGACGTCGGCCGGATCGGGCCCGTCGTTCGGATCGAGCCCGGCCGCCTCCAGGTACGGTACCAGCGCCTTGCCGAGCGATTCGGTCGGCTCGGCGATGATGTACTTCTGGTTGAGCCACAGCAGCTTCTCGGGGTTGAACGTGGAGGCCGATTGGTTGACGTCGCCGATGTCGAACAGGCGGATCATCTCGGCGAGCGAAAAAACCTCCTGATCGCCATGCGACCAGCCGAGGCGCACCAGGTAGTTGAGTAATGCGTCGCGCAGGTAACCCTGTTCGCGGTATTCGCGAACGTCGACGGCTCCGTGCCGCTTCGACAGCTTCGTGCCGTCGGGGCCGAGAATCATCGGCAGATGGGCGAAGACGGGGGGATTTGCGCCAAGCGCCTTGAACATGTTGATCTGGCGGGGCGTGTTGTTCAGGTGATCGTCGCCGCGAAGGACGTGGGTGATGTTCATGTCTGCATCGTCGACCACTACGGTGAAGTTGTATGTCGGCGTCCCATCCGATCGGGCGATGATCAAGTCGTCGAGTTGCTCGTTGTCGAAAACCACACGGCCGCGCACGGCGTCTTCTACGACCACCTCCCCGCTCGTCGGGTTCTTGAAGCGAATGACGGGATCGACCCCTTCCCGCGGCTCGGCGCGTTCCCGACATCGGCCGTCGTAGCGGACTCGCTCGCCCTTTTCGAGTTGCTCGGCGCGGAGCGCATCCAGCTCTTCCCTGGTGCAGTAACACCGGTAAGCCTTGCCGTCCGCCAGCCAGCGGTCGCGGACCTCCGCGTAACGGTCGAAACGATCGGTCTGAAAATAGGGCCCTTCGTCTGCGTCGAGACCGAGCCACGCCAGTCCCTCCAGTATCGCGTTGACGTTTTCCGGTGTCGATCGCTCCCGATCCGTGTCCTCGATCCTCAGGATGAACGTGCCCCGATGATGACGCGCGTACAGCCAGCAAAACAACGCGGTGCGTATGCTGCCCAGGTGCAGGACGCCCGTGGGGCTGGGCGCGAAGCGGGTTCGAACGTTCATTTGCAAAGCATCAGCCGGAAAGCGTCAAGTGTAGCAAATGCACCGGCTTTCGCTGACGCGTGCAGATTGCCCGTTCGCAGCACGGAGAACGCGGTTCATCTCGCAATTCGGAACGATCTCGTCAGAGAAGTTACAAATTGATACGAAGTCGTTTGTCGGCATTCGGCGACGTCCAATAGTGCGTCTTGGAACAGCAGCTTGCCTTCGAATAATCCAGCGACGCCTCAAGACAGGGCCCTTTATTTTCGTTCGATGTCGCCAATTTTCGACAGGTGTGCTTCTGCAAAACGCGCTCTAGACTGTTGGCTGCTGAAGAGTCAGCAACGAACTGCGGGCGCGTGGCGGCACACACGGCCACTCGACTAGCACTCGACTCGAAGCAGCAGTTACACCGCTTGGGCGCGATTCACTGCTGTTAATCCAAAACGGATGCCGTATCGACGTCGGAGGTTTTATCTGAACCTCCGCCAGGGGAGGTGCGCGTCCGTGAAACACGCGGAAATCGAACGACATGATGCAATGCGGCCTCAGACCAGGATCGGCGGTGACGTTTGTATGCCTTGGAGTGATGCTGACCGGCCTGACTGCATGCGGCGGCGGCGGCGGCGGATCCGGCGCCGAGTCCCGACGCGGCGGCGGGCAAGCCGGGTTGGGTGCTTCGGACCAGACGACGCAGTACGGCACGAATTCCCCGCCCTCGATTTCGGGGACTCCGCAAGCCTCGGTCAGGATTGGCGAAGAGTATGTTTTCGCCCCCATCGTTTCGGACCCCGACGGTGACGACCTTGCGTTCGAAATCGAGAACATGCCGAGCTGGGCGCAGTTCGACAGTCGCACGGGTCGGCTTGCCGGAATGCCGGCACTTGGCGCAGCAGGAAGCTACGAGGGCATCGTCATTGAGGTATCCGACGGCATTGTTTCTGACTCGATCGGCCCATTCTCGATCTCCGTCGTACAGACGGCGCTCGGAAGCATCACCGTAAGCTGGCAACCGCCGACTCGAAACGAGGATGGCACCTACCTATACGACCTGAGTGGATACAGAATCCACTACGGCACGAGCTCAGGCGACTACGATCACGTCGTCGAATTGGACAATCCCGGCCTGTCGAGTTACGTCATCGAAGGACTATTGCCGGGGACGTATTACCTGGCCGCGACGTCCTACACCTCCAAGAACGTCGAGAGCGAGTTCTCGAATGAAATCGTGGAAGTTGTGAATTAGGGACAGTCGAGCGGATG
Organism: Candidatus Binatia bacterium; assembly: GCA_028278325.1. Taxonomy (GTDB): domain Bacteria; phylum Desulfobacterota; class Binatia; order UBA1149; family JAJCZL01; genus JANQEO01. Next base: position 16,252 of record JANQEO010000417.1, on the reverse strand, counting down.
ATCGTTCCGCGTGCGGATTGGCTGAGTTCTTTGCCGTTGACGCCTAGCGCTCTGTCTTGGACAAGCGAATACAGAGGCGGACTTCTTCCCTCGACAAGACCCAGCCATCCACATTGATCGTCTTTCCGGCGGCAAAATCGGCACTTACGGTCTGCGCGTAGTTCGACAAGCTCGAAGCGAAACCGTCATCGGCGTTTACCGGGTCTGTACGATCGCATTGCATCACCGCCCGCGCCCCCAGCTCTCCGAGATTCGGGCGGCGCTCACTGAGATCCAGCAACTCGGTGTCTTCGCAAGGCTCATCGGCCCTCCCGTGCACGAAAGCCAGGGAAACGAGCACGCCGAAACAGCGCGCGAACAGACGACGAGTGACCTTGACCTCGTGGGTCATTCCGAATGCCTCCGCAGATAGTCAGACAGGCGTAGTGACAGCGCAACTATCGTCAGCGTCGGATTCCACAATCCCGCGGTAGGAAACACCGAGCTTCCTGCGATGTACAGGTTATCCGTGGTATGCACTCTACAGTTGGTATCGACAACTCCTTTTCGGGGGTCTTCCGACATTCGCGTTGTGCCGATATGGTGGTTGCCTGCACGCATTGAATTGCCCGACCGGTCGCCTCGCACAAAGGGTAGACCGAAACTCAATGCGTCATCGTCAAGATCGAGACGCATCCGGCCAATACCGGCCCTGCCGAACTCCTCCGCTACCATTCGCTGGAAAAATGTGACGCTCCGCTTGTCGTCCGCCGTCCAATGCCAGTCCAGGGCGATCCTGTTGCATCCGAATCGGTCCTTTTCCGATGTCAATTTGACCCGGCTTCTTGGGTTCGGCAGCTGCTCGATTACGGTAAACGGTTTTAGGAGATGGCTCTCGTCCTTTGGCGTCACGCCCAGGGCCGATGCAGCAACAGCATCCAGATTGTCGATTGCGCGCTCGAAATCGTCCCCCCAGTCTCCGCGCTTCTCGAAGGCCGCCATGTCGCGAAGGGCAAACCTGGCTGACTGAGCACCGACACTTCGGCGTTTTGAGGCACCGATAGGACTCAAACTCATGCGGACGTTCGCGAGTCCTTCATTCACCACAACATCCGGATGCGCACACAAGAAACCGCGGATTGACAACGGCGCTTGAGGGTCTTGGACTGCTCGCTCGACGCTCACCCTTCGAAGGCTGTACAGAGTAGAGTCGTATTGTCTGTCGGCGAAGACCACCAAACCCGAAGTCACGCCGATGTGCTCCATGAAGTAACGCCCGACAAGATCGTGCTGATTGCCGATCCCCTGGGGGCGCTGACCGCTACAGTTGAGCAGTATCCTGGGATTCTCCAACCCGCCGGTTGCGAGAACGAATCGGTCGGCGAAGACCTTGAATTCAGAAGCATCGGGTTTTTTTACGACGACATGCTCGATCCGGTTGCTCAAGTCGGCGAACCGGATATCGCTTACGCTTGCGTTGAGATAAAGCGCCACCTTGTCGCTGGCTTCGATGTCCTGCTTGTATGCGATGGCGAATCGAGTAGGCGAGCTCTGACGGATTACGGTTCGGAATCTCGACGGATCCAGTGGGAGTTGTCGGGCGCCGGTATTGCTTGCCCAGAAACCAGCCTCGAAATTGACCGGGCCAAGATGGCAGTAGGCGTGTGCGCGACGATAATACGGCTCGAGTTCCTGCGGAGAGATCGGCCATCCGGTATCTGGGAAACCGGGCCGCTGGACGTAATCGAGCCCGTCCAGTGGTGCGAAGTCACCGGCGTAGTGATTGGTGCTTCCGCCCAGGAAGCGCAAGCGTGTCGCGTCCAGATTGTAATAGGGCCGACCGGTCGTCTCACCGGCATACAGCGACTGGCTCTCTATCGAGTATGACAGCCCACCGCCTTCGAGTACGATTACGTCCGTGTTTCCGCCAGATAGCTCACGTGCGAGGGTTAGTCCCGCGGCTCCGGCGCCGATGATGCAGATCCGCGTTCGTAGCTGTGTGCCGTCTTCGACACTGGATGCGTCATTGATCATCGGCGAGCTGATAACAGGTTCAGTTCCGATACGGAACCGGAATCGTCATATGTCAGCAACTGGACCCGTAGGTGCGCGACGTCGTCCGCGGCAATCAGCTCAGCGATATTGAGTTCGTTGTCTGCGAATCGCTGGGACTTTCGACCAGTTCGCGTTATGAGCCTGCCTTTTCCGTCTACAATTTCATCTGTATCGCCGACCAAGGTACGCGAATACAGACCGGAAGAAGTAAAGGATTCTAGAAGAAGGAACCCATCGATTTGCCACCCATTGGCCGCGCCGACCGGGCCGACCAGATAGAGGTGCAAGAAGCCGTCTGCAGTCGCGTCCGGAGACCGGCTGTCGATCGCGAAGCTCGTGGAGCGCAAGACACGTGGAGCCCCCAAGAGATCCCGACGACGCGTGTTTTCTGTGTCGCCAGTCGAATTCTGAGACGCGGAAAACAACTGGACGACTTGCGGCTGCTTCTGCAGTTCACTGATCGTCCGGCTGTCTGGCGCCGTGACGGGCGTGTCAGGAAGCTCCGGCGCAAAAAGCACGAATACAGCGAGGTAACCCGCCCCTGCGAAGGTGATTGCAAGCACGGCGCCTAAAGAGATCTTCAAAAACGACAGGAGTTGTCTACGTACGCCAGGCATCGGAATCGTGAGAAGTTGATGGTCGTTCTTGTCGTCCGACAGCGGCGAACCTTAGCACGGATGTGCATGCCACGATAGTCGCGAATCCCATGCTGTGGTGGAATGGCATGGCTTTGATAGCCTAAAATCAGCAATGTTCTTGGTCCCAATTTTTACAAAACACGCGGCGACTCACTGAACTCGTCTGGACCATCGGGATTATGAAAGCAGTGGAACTGACCACAACCGAATTCGTCGTCGATGCACACGTTCATTTGTATCCTTTTATGAGGATATCTACGACGCTTGATTTCTGCCTCCGAAATTTCCATCACGTTGCCGATTCACGTCGATCCGGTGAAAGACGAGCGGATGAGGTACGGCTGTTGCTGTTTATCGCCGACCCGCCCGGGATCGACGGATATGAGCGCTTGGCCGCCTTGGGCGGGCATAATCCGGCGGTGGGCAATCAGACCTGGACGCGAATTGGAGAGGACAGCCGTTCCGTGTCGATCAGGCACAGTTCCGGCAAACACTTGACTGCGGTCCGCGGCCAGCAACTGGTAACCGAAGAAGGCCTCGAGGTGCTCGCGATTGGGTGTCGCGGGGCTCTTGATTCGAACCTACCGTTAAGGCGGTGTGTGGATCGGGTTTCTTCAATGGGCGGTTGGTCAATTATTGCATGGGGAGCCGGAAAATGGCTTGGTCGAAGAGGCCGGCTGGTGTCCGAGATGATTGATTCTGAATGCGGCAGAGGCGATATCCTGCTTGCGGACAGCGGCAGCCGCCCAAAGCTCTGGAGTCGTGTTCCCCAATTCGACTTTGCGAACGAAAAGGGCATGAGGATTCTTGCCGGTACGGATCCTCTGCCGTTACCGGGCGAGGAGAGGCGAATCGGCAGCTTCTGTTCTCGTCATTTCTGTCAAATCAAAGAAGATGAGTCCGTTGTTGACGGGATAATGCGCTCTGTCGGGGAGTCAGGTCAGGGGATCGAGATCATCGGCGACCGTAGTCCGTTTCAGAGTTTCGCCCTCAGTCAGATCAGGCTTCGCCTACGTCACTAACGGCCGTAGCGGAAACGCAAGTGAAGATACTCCTACTGTCACCTCAGCCCTTCTATCAGGAAAGAGGTACGACAATCGCTATCGACCTACTTGTAAGGTGCCTGACTGACCGTGGGTACAGCGTCGACATCCTGACCTACCCGGTCGGAGAAGACAGAGAATACCGAAACATGACGCTGCACCGAGCTCGAGTGCCATTTGCACCACGAGAAATCAAACCAGGCTTTTCGATTCAAAAGATCTATTGCGACGTGTTTCTGTTCCTTGGCGCCTTGCGTCTGATGCGACGAAATCGATACGACTTGATTCACGCAGTTGAGGAGGCCGGCTTTATCGCACTGTTCCTCCAGCGTCTGTTCAGGGTCCCGTTTGTGCTGGATGTCGATTCGTCAATGACGACGCAACTTGCGGAGCGGTTTCATTGGATGCGGCATTTTTCGAGTATTCTCGAGTGGCTCGAAAGCCGTCCGGCCCGACGTGCGCTCGCCGTTGTCCCAATGTGTGAGGACCTTGCTGTTCGAGCGCGTAGACACTCCAGAGGCATCGTCTTCGTACTGAAGGACGTGAGCCTGCTCGACAACGCTACCGGAGCCGAAGAGGTCGAAGACCTTCGGCTCCAGTATGCCATTGATGGTCCGATTCTCATGTATGTTGGCAACCTGGAGGAATACCAGGGGATCGATCTTCTGCTCGAAAGCTTCGCCATGATGAGTCAAGCCCGATCGGATGCACATCTGCTGATAATCGGCGGCAGCGATGAACATATCGACAAGTACCGCCGTAAAGCCGAGGTGCTGAGGGTGGGCAACCTGGTCCACTTCACCGGGCGAAAACCGGTTGCGAATCTGAGCGGATACTTGAAGCAGAGCGACTTGCTCGTGTCACCGCGTACGCATGGAACGAATACGCCAATGAAGATCTACAGCTACCTGGATTCAGGCGTTCCCGTTCTCGCGACCAGGCTGCCTACACACACCCAGGTAGTCACGGAAAACGAAGCAGCTCTGGTATCTCCCGATGCGCACGAAATGGCCGAGACTATGCAGAGCTTGCTCAATGATCACGCTGAATCGGCTCGTCTTTCTCGCAACGCGCGGGATTTGATTGCCAAAGAGCACAGCCTTTCGTCTTTTCGTGCAAATGTAGACGCACTCTTTGTCAAGATCGAAGAAAGACTTGCAGCAACTTCTTGAGAACCGGAGCGATCCAGGTCGCTTGGGTCCCGATGGGTTCGAGGTTGCGATCGTTGGCGGCGGCGCGCTCGGGTCCGCGCTGGCGTGGGAGGCGGCGAGTCGCGGTTTGTCGACTGTAGTGCTGGAGAAAAACGATATAGGCACGGAAACCAGCGCCAATAGTCTTGAGATCATTCACGGTGGTCTGAGGTATCTTCAGTCCCTTAATCTTAGCCGAACGAGAGCCTCAGCCCGGGAACGGGCGATACTCTTTCGAATTGCTCCACATCTGGTTTCACCACTTCTTTGTGTTTGCCCGACAACCCGCTCCTTGAAGCGCGGCAGGCTTGCGTTCGCCGCAGCAATTTCCGCAAATCGAATTCTGGGGATCGGGTTGTCACAGGGCGACCGGCGGTCGCGAAAGCTCGGGTCCGGCGGTATCATGACGGCGAGAAAACTAGCGCAGTTGGCGCCCGGTATCTCGATGTCTGGCGTCACCGGCGCCGCCTTCTGGTACGACGCCCGGATGTACAGCGGTGAGCGGTTGGCCCTGGCGTTCGCTCAGAGCGCAGCGCGGGCTGGCGCCGTCGTTCTAACGCACGTTGAGGCATTGAAGGCCGCCTGCGTGGACCAAGAATCGGTAGGGCTTCAGGCGAAAGACGCCTTGACGGGCGACGTTGTCGAGCTGCAGGCGCAATGCGTCCTGGATTGCAGAGGCGTTGGACTGGTTCGTCAGAGTGAGCTTTTCGGAGATCTCGACGTAGACATCGACTTTGTCAAAGCGGCGAATGTGATCCTCGAGAAGCAAGATGCTGAGTGCGCAGTCGGTGCTCCCGAGCGCGACGTAGACGGAGATCCCAAAAAGAGGCTCCTCTTCGCGCGTCCAACAGGGAACGGTACGGCGGTCGGCACCTGGTACTTTCCTTATGAAAGCGGCAGCGAACGTGTCTCAGATGAAGAATTGGAAAGCATGCTCTTGGAAATCAACCGATCGTTTCCGGGATGGCAGGTTACCGACGCTCACGTAAGAGGAGTTCAGCTGGGATTCCTGCCCAGACAGTCTCATCGTGAACGAATAGATCCAATCGACAAGCCGATAGTCATGGAATCCTCCTCAGTCGGCGGACCCGATAGGGTCTGGCACCTTCAAACGGAAAAGTGGACGACGGTCAGAGCGCTGGCAGAGAGTGTAATTTCGATGCTCTCAGCGAGACGTATACTCAGGGCTTCTCCCTCCAGAACCCATGCGACTCCACTGTGTGGGGGCGAACCCTATACGCTCAGCCAGACCCACAGAGCCTTGTTGTCTTCGCTTGGCGAAGCGCAGGCCAGCAGGCTGTCACGCCACTATGGCGCGAATCTTGCCGCGGTGCTCGAGCTGGCGACGAAGCGTCCGGAGCTGGCTGAGTCACTGCCGTTTGCTCAGGACGTGCTCGTAGCCGAACTCCCGTACGTGATTGGGCGCGAATTCCCCAGATCGATTGAGGACCTCTGGCGTCGTCTCGCTGTTGCCGATACAGGCTCTTCGTCGAGCCAGAGCCTGCCGAATCTGAGAGAATTCCTCGACCAGAACAGGGAATCGCTGGACGTCTCCGATCTGGTGTCCTAAACGCCGTTTGTACAACCATCATCGAAGGAAACCTGAGTTTTGAAAACTGTCTGCCTGCTTGGATCGTCATCCGGGAGAAACGCCGGCGATGCCGCGCTCATCGGCGCAATAATGAAGGACTTGGACGACCTCGTCGACGAGCCATTGCGATTCGAGGTGCCGACCACTAACCCGGCCTACCTTCGGAAATACTACTCTGAGCACGACGTGCACCCCGTTCCGATCATGCCGTGGAACGCGTCGATCCGCGTGCTTGGCTGGACTACTTACCAGGCCATAAAAAGAGCAGATATCGTCTTGATTTTTGATGCAATCCTGTTCGATCGGTCGCTCCTGAATCCCCTGTTCAACTTCATGTCGCCACTCTATTTGATGTTGCCCCGCGCAAGAAGACAAGGCGTGAGGATGGGTATGTACGATGTAGGAGTGGGTCCCGTTTCTACCGATCTCGGCAAACGTATGTTGAAGACGCTGGTCGATCAGATGGACTTCATTACGGTACGGGACGAAGGTTCGATAGACGTGCTGAAGGAGGCTGGTGCGTATCGCGACGACGTAGTTATGGCCGCCGACGCAGCAGTCAACGCCCCATTTAGCGGTCAAGAAGAGCTGGCAGACCTCTTCAGGAAGTCAGGTATCGACGATTCCCGAGACTTCATCGCTATCAATGCGAATCCTTACATTGATTCCTGGGCGGGAGCGACGGCCGGCGGAATGGACAGAACGTCCTTTGTTGAGCGGTACGCGGATGCGCTCAGAAAAGCCTGGGACGAGATAGAGGTACCGTATCTTTTCGTCTGCACTCAGCACATGGATGTCGAAATTTCAAAAGAAATCCGCGACAAGTTGAGCTCGGAAATGTACGTGGGACTTTTGTCCAACAAGAACTGTGGCCACCAGGACATTAAAGGAGCCTTGGGCCGGGCCGGTTTGACCGTTGGAATGCGCTTGCATTCGGTAATCCTCTCCGCCGCCATGCGCGTTCCGGTCATTGGGTTGGCCTATCAACCGAAAGTCGAGTTTTTCCTGAATTCGAATGGGCTCGAGGAATACTGCCTTCACTTCAACAGACTTACGTCAGACACCCTGGCTGAGATGATCGTTCGGGCCTGGCAAAATCGTCAGGATATTCGATCGCATCTCGAGCAGAGGGTACCTCAGCTCGAGCAATCAGCGAGAATTCCAGCGCACCTCGTTCAAGAGATTCTAGGGGAACGCCGCTCATGAGCTCGCAGCCAAAGCTGCCCGTGGTGGCGGTTACCGGTGCGACCGGCTTTCTTGGAGCGGTACTGTGCAGAAAGCTCGTCGCAGACGGGCAACGCGTCCGTGCTGTCTATCGCGACGACAGCAAACTGGGTGCCCTGGAAGGCGTAGATGCGGAGAAGATCGAGGCTGACGTAACCTCTCCCCAAGCAATTCGCAAAGCTCTGGAAGGTGCCGATACCGTGTATCATCTGGCAGCGCTTTTCCGGCAGCAAGGCGTCTCGGATTCGGTCTTTTGGGACGTCAACGTAGGCGGAACGAGCAATGTGCTGGAGGGCGCGAAACACCACGGCGTCAGGCGCATTGTTCATTGTAGTACTGTCGGAGTTCATAGCCACATACCCTCGCCGCCCGCCAACGAAGACGAAGAGTATAGGCCGGGCGATATCTATCAAGAGACCAAGTGTGCCGGCGAAAAGCTTGCACTCGAATGGTTTCGCGAAGGCAGGCTGGACGGTTGCGTGATTCGCCCGGCAATGATCTGGGGACCCGGAGATCAGCGCACGCTGAAACTGTTCCGCGGAATCGCTCGACGGCGGCTACCAGTTATCGGGACCGGCAAGATACTACTCCACTGGGTTCTGGCCGATGATGTCGCCAAGGGCTTAATGCTCGCGGGAAAAGCGGAGCAAAGCAGCGGGCAAGCGTATATAATTGCTGGTGAGTCACCCGTGATCATTGAGGATCTGTTTCGCATCATTGCGAAACACGTCGGTGCGAAGCCTCTGGGCGTCAAGGTGCCCGCTTGGCCACTGCAATTGCTTGGAGACGTCGTAGAACGGATGTGCCGACCGTTTGGCGTTGAGCCGCCGATCTATCGGCGTCGCGTCGATTTTTTCACCAAGACCAGGGCTTTCGACTGGTCGAAGGCTCATCGCGAGCTTGGATACCAACCGAGTCAGTCTCTCGATGATGAAGTCAGGCTCATCGTGGACTCGTATCGGGAGCTCGGTTGGTTGTAGAGTAAAAGAAAAAGCACCTTAATCGGCAACACATGGGTCGTGGTGAACGCCTATGTCCTGCAAATCAGATGCCGATCTGAGTCGTCTCAGTATTGGGCTGTCGAATCATGAGCTGTGCACTCGGTGCGGCACTTGCACCGGCGCCTGCCCAACGAATGCGATCTCGGTTGGGGAAGATCGTTATCCCGAACTGGACGCCGTCAAGTGCATTGATTGTGGACTTTGCAAAACGGCTTGTCCGGGCGACGTGGTGGATTTCACGGCACTGGCACACCACACGTATGGGGAACGCAAAGCACCGCAGGACTTCGATGGCAACGTCATTGCCCGATACGTCGCGTATGCAAGAGACGAGAGGATCCGTCAGGGCGGCGCTGGCGGGGGAGTGGTGACCGCGCTGCTATGGGATCAACTCAAGCACGGTGACGTAGAGGGATGCCTGGGCGCCCGGATGAATCCAAGCAGACCGTGGGAGGGCGAATACTTCATTGCCCGAACGTATGAGGAGCTACTGGCGAGCCAAGGGTCGAAGTACACGATCATACCCCTTAATGCGGTTTTGGCCGAGATCCGGGAATTGGATGGTCCTTTCGGATACGCGGCTTTGCCATGCCAGATTCACGGTTACAGAAATCTGGAACGGGTCGATGAGGTTCTCGCTCCCAAGATTTACGCGGTCGTCGGTCTTTTTTGCGGCGGCGCCCTGGAGCCATCGCTGGTTACCGATCTGGTCGAATCCAAGGGTATCAGTCCATCTGAACTACGTGACTTTCAATTCCGTGGAGGAGACTGGCCGGGCAAGATGCGGGCGATATTGAAGTCCGGCGAGGTTCGCGATCTTCACTACTCGAACTACAAAGACGGCGCATACAACTATTTCACGGCCCTTTACATGCCGAAACGATGTCAGACATGCATTGATGGATCAGCCTACTATTCCGATGTTTCCGTAGGTGATGCGTGGACTCGGGATAAGGCAGGTAACTATGCGTACCCCAGACACTCGCGGCTTCTGGTTAGGACAGACAAAGGGCACGATATAGTCAAACGCGCCGCGGAACGCGGCACTCTGGCGATAAAAGACGTTACGACTGATCCGAATTACCAGACGCACAAGCTTCATACTAAACGCAAGGGGATAGTGGCGCCTATACGGGTCGAACGCTACAAGGCAGCCAAGCGACCTGCTCCCGAATACGACGTGCCGATTCCAGAGGTCACAACTCGCGAAAAGGTCGTCGAGCGTCTGGTTACGGGTATGCTCGACCTCGCGAAGATTCGCCGTGTTCGAGTAACGATTCTCAGGCTGGTCACCTCGAAACTGGCGATCCCGTTGATAAGATTCCGACAGTTTGTCAAGAAGAGGAAGTATAGAGGACGGTAGCCCGCCTGCCTGACGGGATTCACAATGATTGCCGGATAAAGAACCCCGCGAATACGACACGGATCGCCCAGCCGATTGCAACACCGTAGACTATGCCATCGGCGCCGAATTCACTGAGCTTGAACGCAAGAAGCCCTGCGAGAGCTGCCGAGGCCCAGCCGGTAATATTGAACAGGTGTAATCCCCGCGTATTCGCGAGTGCGTTTACTGCCGCGGTAGCGACCCCCGCGATCAAGCGAACAAATCCGAGAAATAGCAATGCCGCAATCAGTGACATCGGTATGCGATAGTCGCCCCCAAAGATCGCGTCCACGAACGGCGGCACGATCAGAAACAGTGAAACAGCGCCGAAGGATGCCAAACCTATCCCGATTGCAAGCTCCTGGAAGATCAGGCGCTTTCGGCGTGCTCGTGTTCCGCAGGCGGTGAGTCTCGGAAGCAGTGTGAAGCCAACGCCATGCGACAAGAGTCTGAAAGGCGACGCGATCAGCGTTGTTGCCAAGCCCAGGATTCCTACATCCCTCAACCCCAAAGTACCGGCTGCGACGAACAGCGCTATGTGATTGAGCAATAGCAGCGAAGCAAATATGCCGATCAGCGCCAGGGCGCGTTGCCAGAGATCAGCTATCCGATCGTGATGTAACTTCGGTTCGGCGGTCGGTGTCAGTCTCAATCCGTACAGAGCTGCGACAAAGTGACTGAAAGCAAACGCAATGCCGGCTTCGATCCACGAACTGATTCCAAAAATGGCGAAATAGGCACCGCTAGCAAGGTAAATGAGATTCGGCATTTGCGCGATCGTCTGGGACCGCAGGAATCGGAGACTGCCCTGCTCGATTGCCGCAAAAAACCGTACGGCCGCACCTGTAACACCGGCAACCAGCAACAGCAGGAACAGCTCGGCGCCAAGATTCTCGAGATACAGATACGTCAGATACAGGCAGATTGCGGATACGCCGAAACCGATAGCCAGAACCTGGCGAATAATCGGTAGTGGCGCGGCGATTTCCCGTCTGGCAATCAAGCTATCGAAGCCCATCGGCAACACGCCCATCAATAGGAAGGCGAGCGCCTGTACGAGCATCAGGCGGCCGAAGCTTTCGGCGTCGAGCAGCTTCGCATAAATTGTGTTCGTGACCATTAGGGAGATCCCGCCACCAGCGAGAAAAAGTGTTGTTCTTAACGAGGGGTGACGGCCAACCTTGGCTATGAGACCTGCAATTGTTGCGCCGCTTCTGTAGTTTCCATTAACCATAAGATCAGCAGGGCTACACACGCGTTGCAGCCGAAAGGTAGGAGACCTCCATAGCCTCTGAGCGGGTTTCGCTAGCAGAAAGGGACGCTACAGGCCCGACCTCCCTCAGGTCAACGCCTCCACGAGTACCTTCCGAGTAGTACGTTGGGTGCTGCGTGAAATCGGTCACAGATTGAGCGCCCCTCGGTCAGGCGATGTCGGTAGCGTGCTTCGTGTTCGGCGCTTGGACTCTGAGGTTTCTATCAAGACCGGTCTACACATCGACCGGGCGTTTCTACGGACGCTTGAGATGCAGGCGTCGACACCGTCGGATACCCCAGTATCGGCATAGCGCATCAGTCGAGTCACCTGATCGAGACTGCTGTTTGGCCTCCTTGGCGGAACTCGTGCCACCGACCTCGAGCGTGCTCACGATCCCGTCAGTTCAAACTTCGTGCACTTCAATTCGAACGAGAGCTCGTTCGGCGGCTTTCGCGCGATCACGCAAGGATCGACTTTGGTGATCTACCCCTCAGGGAGGCTTACGTCGGCTTTTTGTAACTGGCTTCGTGACATACGCATCAAGATCACGATCATCAGTGGGAACACGAGGAATAGGAGTGGTCTCACAATCCTGGGATTGGCAAATACGAGTGTTGTGCCTCCATACACAATGAGCGCAGACGCCATGAGCAATAACAGCTCGGGCGGCAGCTTTGGACGATGCTGCCAAACCAGACCGACGGACCTGATCAGAAAGTAAAGAATGACTGAGTTTGCAACGATATAGAAATAGGTTCTCAGAGTTTGGGTCGCATAATCAATCGGATAGTTGAATACCGTCCGACCGACATTGGCAAGCCAGTTCTTGAAGTACTTCACCGGATTGGCCTTGATATGCTCAACAGCCTTCTCAGTTAGAAGCTGCGAACGATCTTGGTAGGGTGTACGTTGCAGTCGATCAAGAAAAGGCCGGTGCGGAGCCAATTCGTCGAGTTTTGCGACCGAACTGTACGTATGCCATCCGCCGCTATCGCCTGGATACGGGCTCGACATCCAGTAAAGATTGTAGGCCCCGATATCCGCCCAGTGAAAAACCTTGCCCGTCACCGAATTCGTATACGCCAGATAAGGTATACAAACCAACATTGCAATAACGAAGCTCGATGCGAGCATTACTAGCTGGCGGCTTCGTGAAACTGCTGCCCAGGTTCCAATAGACAACAGCGCTATTACCAACAGGTACCCGAAAACGACTTTGGTAAGGCACAGATACCCGAATACCACTCCGGTTGCGATCGCGAGAGATGGTTTGCGGTGCTTCCACAAAAGGCAGATCAGATACGCCCATAAGGCGATCAACATGTGCGACAACGATTCGGTCATTAACCTGCCCAAGTCGAGCAGGAATGGGTAGTAGCACGCCACACCCAGCACACCGAAGAGAGCATGGCGCCTTGGAAGGTATAGACATAGTGTCAGATACAAAAACAGAAATGCCGACACGATGAAGACCGGGTTGAGTAACCTGGCCCAAAACCAGTCTGCTTCAGCGGCAACGAATATCGAGAGCAGAAGTGGATACCCCGGCCCGTTGGCAATCCAGAGCCGGTCGGGCGAAACAAAATATCCATTAGTCAGGTTGATCGCCTGCTCCACGTAGCGCGGACCGTCGCCGGACAGCTCTGTTTCGACGACCGCGAAGAACCCAGCCACGTAAACTGCGAACATCAAACCGAAACAGACTGGTGCCAGCCATCGATACCCCAGGGCATTCCCCTGCCCTACGATTCTGCCATTTGCCATAAGCGATTATTCGCAAGTAGTGATTGAACGGGTATACACTATATTATTGAGGTCCGATGCGAGTAGGTACTAGCGCACTTTGCGGTATCGACTACATGTACCAGCGAAGGATTTTACTATGGCATCTGCAACCATGGGCGAAAACGAGAAAGCGGGAGTCGTCAGCTATCTTCGTCTCGCACGCCCTGATCACTGGTTCAAGAACATTTTCATGTTTCCGGGCACTGTTCTGGCATTCATATTTGCCGAACCCCCGATCAACGAGATTATTCTGCCGACACTGATTGCCCTCGTTGCGCTTTGCCTGGCAGCGTCCGCAAACTATGTCGTGAACGAGTGGCTCGACGCGGGAACAGACAAGTACCACCCGGTCAAAAAGGACCGTCCTGCTGTAACCTCCAACCTCAATCCGTTTCTGGTTTACGGGGAGTACCTGATCCTGGCGAGCAGTAGCTTGATCATCGCGGGGACTGTCAACCATGTGCTCCTCTTGAGCATCGCCGCCCTTCTGGCAATGGGATTGATCTACAACGTGCCCCCGCTACGCTCTAAAGATAGAGTCTATCTTGACGTGCTCAGCGAATCTGTGAACAACCCACTTCGGATGGTTATTGGGTGGTCAGCCCTCGTGGTAACTGCGATGCCGCCATCTTCAATCCTGCTATCGTATTGGATGGGCGGCGCATTCTTGATGGCGATTAAGCGGTTTGCTGAGTTTCGGATGATAGGCGATCCGGAATTGGCCGGCTCATATCGCCGCTCGTTCAAGTACTACTCCGAAGACAGCCTATTGGTCTCAGCCTTCTTCTACGCGCTATGTTCCGCCTTTTTTCTCGGCGTCTTTTTGATCAAGTATAGAGTTGAGTTCTTACTCGCATTTCCCCTGTTCGCCCTGCTCTTCTCGTGGTATCTGGCCATCTCGCTGCGCAAGGGATCCGTCGTTCAGACACCGGAGAAACTCTACCTGGAGAGACGTTTTGTCGCATTCGCGGTTTTCCTGGCACTGTCCGTTGCCGCCCTTTTCTTCGTTGATATCCCCGGCCTGAACTTCCTTGTTGATCCAGTGCAGTTCTGACAATCCAATGTATTCGGCGAACCGAGCTTCTATATTTCGATATTTTGTTGGCGGGGTTCTGGCGGTCGGACTGCACATCTCAGTTCTTGCGTTACTCGTCGAAATCATCGATCTCAACGCGACGCTCGCGACCACGATCGGCTTCATAGTTGCGTCAGTGTTCAACTATTGCCTTCAGTATTATTGGGCCTTTTCCGCCACGGGCAGCCACGCGTCGCGTTTTTCCAAGTATGCTGTGGTTACGTCCATTACTGTAATGATAAATGCTGGTATGTTTTGGATACTGAATGTCGCACTAGGTGCTCCGTATATCATCGCCCAGCTCGTGACCACGGGCGCGATCTTTCTACTGAATTATGAAGCGAATCGACGTTTCACGTTCGCCTAAACAAGCTGCTGCGCGTCCCCCGGGTACCCCTGCCCGGACCGTTGCCGTCTTTGACCTCGACGGTACTCTGACACGGTTTGACTCTTACCTGCCTTTCCTCGCGTACGTCTGCTGGTCGAACCCCGTTCGAGTCCTGAGCCTGCCGCGACTCATTTGGTTTGCTTCCGAGTACGCGAGAGGCAAGTACCGCAATGACTGGTTGAAGCAACGGTTCTGGTCTGCCATAGCCGGCGGATTGCCTTGTGATTATGTGAGACATCTAGGGAAGCGATTTGCAGGCATTATGTGCCGGCACGGCCTTCGTAAGGGCGGTGTTACTGCCGTTTCCGAGCATAAGCAGGCTGGCCATCACACGGTACTCGTTAGTGCCAGCTTTGATGTCTATGTAGAGGAGATTGCCAATCAGCTGGGATTCGACGCGGTGATCTGCACCAGGTCGGAACAGTCGCCGGAAAACACGGTCACCGGGAATATAGATGGAAACAATTGTTACGGAGAGGAGAAGATCCTTCGATTACGAGGGTATCTGGAGAGTCACGGTGTAGAATCAAGAGTCATCGCTTACTCCGACCATCATTCCGACGTACCGATTCTTACCTGGGCAGATAAAGGTATTGCGGTTTACCCGACGGGCAAGCTTCGCAAAATCGTTGCTGAAACGTCATTGGAAGAGATCTCAGATTGGTAGAGCAGCCGAGTTTGATTCGCTGTGAGAGGTTCATTGAGTTTCGTGCCTACGGATGGCCCTGCGCGACTAACCTCGGTTAGTGAAAGGCTACGATTAGGAAGCAACGATCCGACTGTCAAGGAGGACAAGAGAATTAACAAAAATGCGCTGGAGACATCGGTCCAGCAGCAGCTGTTGATTCTGACCTTGTCGCCGTATTGGGTCCGATGTTTCAGATGCTTGCCTACTCGGTAATCCGAACTAGTTTCCGATAGGACTCAACGATAAGCGGGTGAGGTCCCGTTCGACCGGATACTGTTAGATCGACAGCTTTGCGCCGTCTACTTGCCGATCTGCGGGCCCATTCAACGAATGGCCATCTTCCACAAGGCCGCCTGTGCGGCCGCGAAACCGGGCACCTTATGGCCCTTGTCGGCGGCAGTGCGCGGATTGAACTAAAACTCGAGGTTCTCCGGAGCGAGCTTGGGGAGCGTCAACCGATATGCAGAGCAAATGACTTACCCCAAGTATTGCTTACGCAAGCAAACCGGGCGACGGAACAAGTCTGGACGATTTTCATCGGTGACCCCGACAACGAACGGCCGGCTGTGGTACATTTTGGGCCCCTATGAGAACCGCCACGAAGCCAACAAGCAAGGGCCGCGCACGGCACAGGCGACATAATAACATGGCATCGACTGACGCCCCCTCCCCGACGATCCTCGGTATCTCAGCGTTCTACCACGACAGCGCCGCAGCGCTGCTGCGCGATGGCGCCGTCGTCGCGGCCGCACAGGAGGAGCGGTTTTCGCGAAAAAAACACGACCCGCGATTCCCGAGCAACGCCATAGAGTATTGCCTGTCTGAAGCCGGAATCGGCATGACCGACATTGACCACATTGTGTTCTACGACAAACCGCTGGAGAAATTCGAAAGGCTGCTCGAGACCTACCTGAGCCACGCGCCAAAGGGTATTCGCTCGTTCACCGCGGCAATGC
>JANQEO010000415.1 GCA_028278325.1 Candidatus Binatia bacterium | reverse complement strand
AGGACACGAAGAACTTCCTCGCGACCGAGCTGTCGAAGTCGCAGAGCGGCTTCGAGACCGACAAGGGGGACTGCGCTCAGGAGTACGGAATCTGCGAGGGCAAGTGCACGCCGTAGTCCCGAATCCCCTCAAGGCCGCTCTGACGCGATACGGCGCTCCCCGGTAGCCTGTCGTCCCGACCGACCCCCGGGAGGAACCGGGGCCAGAGCGTGAACCCGTACACCGGACAGATGTATGGCCCGAGGGTCCGTGCTACTCAGGCGCTCTACGTCCCGCCCGGCCCACCGCAGAAGATCGTCATCGAACACCGCCGCCAGGGGCCCGTCCCGAGGCTCCTCATGCCTTCTGCGCAAGACATGCTCGGGACACAGCCCGTCCGCCGCGAGAGGCTACGGATGCACTGCGAGCCTGATCTCTTGGGCGGCCACAGCTGCCGCGAGACGCCCTAGAGAGTTGCTCCGAGACAGCACCGCCCCCCTCGCCATGCGCGGAGCGAGCGGGGCAGGCCAAGTGTCGATTCGCGGCTGCGGCTACTTGTCCCGGGCGAGGTAGCCTCGCATACGGACAGAGACGCTGAACGCACTGTTTGGAAAGAGAACCACGGAGGGCGTACTCCGGAACACCAGTCCACCGCCCAGGTTGTAGTACGGTGACCGGTTTCCGGTGACCGAGGAGTCGAAGCCGAATTCGAGGATGTTGTTCGGATTTTCGCTGACATAGCCCTCGTAGAGGCCGGGTCCATAGGTTCCAACCGTGTAGCTGGTCATCACGAAGACACTGCCGCTCGGGATCGTGAAGGGCAAGTAGTCGGTACCGTCCCAAAGCCCTGCGACCACGGGCGACCCGTCCGGAGCCGGGCGGGCCGTGAGCTGAATCATCGAACTTGGCTTCCAACCCAAGTGCGTCTTTGGCTGCGTGTTCTGCGCGCTCGCATCTGCACCAGCCATCGCAATACCCACCACCGCAGCGAAGACAATCGGAAATCCCATTCGCATCTCGTCTCCTCCTCTGTTCAGCAGATATGCACCACGCATGCCGGTGCAGGGCCGGAGGAGAACTTCGACGCTTTTCACTGTGGCGTGTCGGTCGCACGACAGTCACGGGAGACGCCATGCCTCACGGTGAGACAGCGCGTTGAGGCGGGTCGCCCCGAGGCTTTTCTGTCAGG
>JANQEO010000359.1 GCA_028278325.1 Candidatus Binatia bacterium | reverse complement strand
ACAGCTCAAGCCCGAGACGGTCGATAAACTGCTCCAGTATCCGTGGCCGGGCAATGCCAGGGAATTGGAGAACGTCATCGAGCGCACGCTGGTGCTCAGCCCGGACGGACACCCGATAGACCCCGAGTACCTGCCCACCGAGGTCATCGAGGGGCGCACGGCCAATACGCAGGTTCGTGAGCAGGTCCTGAGTGGGGCAATCTGCCTCAGCGATGCCGTCGACGAGTTCGAGCGCGACATCATTTCCGAGGCTCTCGGGCGCTCCCACTACAACCAGACACGCGCTGCCAACGTACTCGGCACGACGCGGCGTATTCTGAAGTACCGGATGGACAAGCTCGGCATCAACTCATCGGATGAGGACGCGTCCGAGATGGGTTGAGCAGTAGATATGAGCCGCGTTGACATGCCGAAGGTGGTCTCGTAGAAATTCAAGCCGCGCAGGCAAACGCGAGCCCCAAGCAATGCTCAACCCGGCGGATATCGCCCTGGCCAAGACCCAAAGCGGGCAAAGGCTCAGCGACAGCGACGCATACGCGCTGACCCATCTCGCCGCATCCGACACGGACGCGCTTTGCGAGGCAGCATCCGGCCTGCGTGATCGAGTCCACGGCTCCACTCTCACTTACTCCCCCAAAGTCTTTCTCCCCGTCACCAATCTTTGCAGGGACCGTTGCACCTACTGCACCTTCCGGAAGGATCCCGGTGAGGCCGGTGAGTGGACGATGAGCCCCGACGAGATCCGCGAGTGGTCGGAACGCGGACGGCGTCTGGGCTGTATCGAGGCGTTGATGTGCCTGGGAGACAAACCGGAGATCGCCTTCCGCGGGTTCCGCGGCTTGCTCGCCTCCTACGGCGCAGAGAGTACCGCGGACTACGTCCGCATTGCCTGTGAGATCTCTCTGGATGCGGGCCTGCTGCCGCATACCAACGCGGGCCTGTTGAGCGGACCCGAGATGAAGGCTCTACGGCCGGTCAACGCCAGCCTCGGGCTCATGCTCGAGAACGTGGGTCCGCGCATGAGGGCCAAGGGCATGCCGCACCAGTACGCGCCCGACAAGGACCCGGCGGCGCGTATGGAGATGATCGACGAGGCCGGCCGGCTTGCGATTCCCTTCACCAGCGGCATCCTCGTTGGTATAGGAGAGAACGAGGCGGAACGTATAGCGAGCCTGCTGGCCCTGCGGCGCAGCCACGAGCGTTTCGGCCACATACAAGAAGTGATCGTTCAGAACTTTCGAGCCAAGCCCGACACGGCCATGGCAGGGGCCGAGGACTTCGGTGAGGATCAGATGGTTCGCACCGTGGCCATGGCCAGGTTGATACTGGGCGAGCAGATGAACCTCCAGGCTCCACCGAACCTCAATCCCGATGCCCACCGTCGTCTCATCAGGGCGGGCATCAACGATTGGGGCGGGATCTCGCCCCTGACCATGGACTATGTAAACCCCGAGGCCCCATGGCCTCACATCGAGGCCCTGCGTGAGACCTGCGTTGCCGAGGGGTTCACCCTGGAACCCCGCCTTCCGATCTACCGTGAGTTCATCAACGAGGAGTTCGTCGACCCGGCGATGTTGCCGCGGCTCGAGCGATTCCAGAGTGATCTCGACGGAGCCGTCGCCGTATGAGCTACGAAACCGAAAACAACGCTGACCGGGTAGAGTTCTTGGTGGGAGATCAGCGCAGCGTCGGCGAACGCCTGACGTCTGTGGACCCGTATACGCGTGGCATCCTCGAGCGTGCTTTGGAGGGCCGCCGACCGACCGTCGAAGAAGGCGCTCATCTGTTTGCAAGCCGCGACAATCGACTCGCTGCCTTGATCTCGGTGGCTGACGAACTACGCCGCCGCGCCGTTGGTGACGTCGTGACCTACGTCGTCAATCGCAACATCAACTGGACCAACGTGTGTTTCGTCGGCTGTAAGTTCTGCGCGTTCGCTCGCCTGAAAGGGCACGAAGAAGCCTACGACGATCCCATCGAGGCCGTGCTTCACAGGATACGCGAAGGCATCGATCGAGGTGCCACCGAGATCTGCATGCAGGGCGGCATCAATCCGGAGAACCCTCCACATTACTACTTCACTCTGCTCGAGCGGATCCGCGAGGCCTTCCCTAGCCTCCACATCCACGCCTATTCGCCTATGGAAGTCTTCTACGGGGCGCGCCGCACCCAGATGGGCTACAGGGAATACATCGCGCGGCTTATAGAGGCGGGGCTCGATACCATGCCGGGCACCGCGGCCGAGATTCTCGACGACGATGTTCGCGAGATCCTGTCCCACAAGAAGCTCGACACCAGAACCTGGACAGAGATCATACGTGCCGCTCACGGTCTCGGCGTACGCACCTCCTCGACCATGATGTACGGCCACATCGAGACCCCGATGCACATGGCACGGCATATCGAGTTGCTCCGCAACTTACAGACCGAGACCGGAGGATTCACGGAATTCGTGCCGCTAAGGTTCATCTGGCAAAACACGGCCCTGTTCGCAGAAGGCGCGGTCAAGCCGATACCTCAAGGGCAGCTCGATCTTGCCGTATACGCTACGTCACGGCTCATGCTCCAAGGCCTCATCGACAACATTCAAACTTCATGGGTAAAGCTCGGAGTCGAGTTGTCGAGACTTTCGTTGTTGGCG
>JANQEO010000327.1 GCA_028278325.1 Candidatus Binatia bacterium | reverse complement strand
GCAGCAGGGCGGGAAGAAGCCCCGCTGCGTGCAGGACTTTCGGGTGATGCTGGATGACAAGTCGGTCGACGCGGTGGTGGCCGCCTTGCCCCCGCACTGGCACGCCCTGACGACCATCTGGAGCTGCCAGGCGGGAAAGGACGTGTACGTGGAAAAACCCCCGACGCACAATTGTTGGGAAGGCCGCAAGGTGGTCGAGGCTGCCCGGAGGTATGAGCGGGTCGTGCAGGTGGGCACGCAGAACCGGAGCGCGCCGTACAACTTCGCGGCCAAGAAGTTCATCGAGGAGGGCGGGCTGGGCGACGTCCATCTCTGCCGCGTCTATCAGCAGCGGAAGACGAACTCCTACTTCGAGATGGGACCGGACGGCGATCCGCCAAAGGGACTCGACTGGGACATGTGGAACGGCCCCGCCCCCGCTCGGAAGTTCAACGCCACCGTGTTTGGCCGCAAGAACGAGTTTTGGGACTACGGGGAGGGCGACATTGTCGGCGACGGCATCCACCAACTCGACCTGGCTCGATGGCTCTGCGGGGTGGAGTGTCCCAAGTCGGTCCATTCCAGCGGCGGCCGGTTCGCAAGCGGCGGCGCGTCGCAAATCCCCGACACGCAGACCGTCACCTACGAGTTCGACAACATGCTGATGAGCATGGAGGGCACGGGCTTCACGCCGTACATGCTGAAGACGCCGGGCGAGATCCGCGCGGCGGACGTCTTTCCCTACTGGCCGCAGAACTCCACGCGGATCGAGATTTTTGGAACCGAGGCGATGATGATCATGGGCCGGCACGGCGGCGGCTGGCAGGTCTTCGTGCGGCCGAACGACCGACAGCCGGTGGTCAAGACCCAGGAGTTCGGACGCCACCCCGATCCGGAGCACAAGGAGAACTTCATCCAGTGCATCCGCACGCGCGAGCTACCGAACGCGGACATCGAAAAAGGCCACCGCAGCGCGCTGTTGAGCCACCTTGGCACGATCAGCTACCGCACCGGACGGAAGCTGCTGGTCGACACGGCCACCGAAGAGATCCTCGACGATCCCGAGGCGATGAAGCTGTACAAGCGCGAGGGCCGGGAGCCGTGGATTATTCCGGAGGAAGTGTAGGGGAGTGGTGGGTGGTGAGTGGTGAGGGGCGAGTGTTAGAGGGCGGTTGGAGAACAAGCTTCCTGGGGCCCGAGCTGGAGCTTGGGAACGAGAGAAAGCCAACCTCCCATGCTCCCTACTCCCCACTCTCCACCCTCCACCCACGCCTCCCCACCTACGCCTCCCACACCTCCGGCTGCATGCTTCCGGGCGTGCAGCGCTCGATGCGGTAGGCTTTCATGACGAGCACGCCGTAGTTGGGATCGTCGGGGCCCGAGAAAATGCCCTGGAGGGAGTCGTTCCAGAAGGCGTTGCGCTCGGCCTCGTCGGTGCTTAGCTCGGCCCGGGCCTGGACCTGAAGGTATGGTTTCATCACCGTCGGATCCGTGATGCCACAGGTGAGGTGAACCTCGGGATTGTCTCGGATCTGGGCGACCTTGCGGGCATTGACAAAGGTCGCGCAGCGGACCGTGAGGTCGTCGTCGGCGACGACCATCACGTAACGGGTCCAAGGCTTGCCGTCCCCGGTGATCGTGGCGAGCGACGCCAGTTGGAGTTGCTTGAGGATTTCGAGGATGCTGGCTTTCAGGTCGTCCACTGTGTTTCTCCTTGGGTTTTCATCAGAGGGCAGGTTATTCTCTCACGGAGGCACAAAGACACAAAGATCCGATTTGCGACTCCCGACTCGTCACTCTCGCTCGCGGCGGTTTCACCGGACATTCAAGATTGGCGCATCTCCAGGCGATCGTAGATGGTGTTCCATTTCAAGAGCTTGCAGCCGGCCCGGACCAGGTCGCCCGGCTGGAGGGCGTCGAGTTCTTCGTTCCGCGTCTCGTCCAACTGCACGGTGACTTCGCAGTCGCCGCCGTGGAGCTTGCCGGTGAGCGTTCGCCCGTTGCGGAAGCGGGCGTCGGGGACGTAGCTGTAGGTCCTTTCGACCTTGATGACCTCGACGGCGCAGTCAAAGGCCTGCTCGGCCTGCTCCTTGATGATCTCCTCGCGCTCGCGGCTGTATCGGTCGGCAAGGCCGAGGCGCTCGACGATGCCCAATAGCGCCGGAGCGGTGGAACCGACGCCGGACGACGCCGGCTCTTCAGCGGGAGTCTCGGGCTGGGCGGGCTCTTCCAACTCGGGCCCTTGCGGCTCGGGCTCCGACTCCTCGGCGTCCAGTGGATCG
>JANQEO010000224.1 GCA_028278325.1 Candidatus Binatia bacterium | reverse complement strand
ACGACGAGAGCCAAAGCAACCGCGGCCTGCTTCATTGGACGGCCTCCGAGAGAGCCTAAGCGCCATTCGATGCACAGGCGTCCAGCGTACCGCGCCACGCCGGGAAACGGACTATTGGGCGGGAGAAGGTCGGAGGTTCGGCACGGGGTCGCTACGCGGCAACGTTGTCTCGACCGATGTAGAAGGGTTTACGCCAGATTCCGCGCTCAGATGTCCTCTCTTCGGCGAAGAGTCGTCCCCCCGCTACTCATGGAAAGGGGACGGCGCAGATGCGAATGCGTGGGCGGACGGAAGACGACGGTTCTCGGCGCTGTCCCAGACGTTGAGTACCTTGTGCCCGCCTAGGTCGTGGTGGACCGCTACCGCGGTAGGGAGCCTCTCCCATGGATCTTAAGACGATTGTCGTGGCTGTCGTGCTCGTCGTCGCCGGGCTTCTTGTCGGTGTGGCGATTCTGCCAGACCCCGATGACCATGAGCTCGGTGCTCCCACCCCCAGCGGCGCCAACGCCGAGGGCTCCGGCGAACCCGCGGAAACGCCGATCTCGGGTGGATTGGTGACCTCACGCTTTGTGGAGGAATCAGATTCAGAGGAGAACACCCCGGTGCCGGGCGACGTCGTGCTGACCGGTGCGATCATTGTCGAACTCCCGGGTGGAGCAGAGAAGCGAGATGGGGATGGCAGTTTCACTCTTGTTTGCGGTACCCCGTCCTCGCGACGCAGGATCGCCGTGCGCCTTGTAGGCGGACAGTGGAACGCGAGAGTACCGCCGTCGACAGAGGTCGGCATTAGAGGACTCACTGTATCGGGTCGACCGGCGTCGCCCCTGAACGAGTGGGAGCCTGTTCCTGCGAACAGAGTCCTGACCATCCGGGTTCGCGAGGTGCAAGGCGTACTTCTTCACGTCTTGGATTCGTCCACCCGAGCTCCGTTAGAAGGCGTCAGCGTGATGCGTGTTCGCCATTGGATGCCACATTATGTGTTCCCATCCGCAGGGTACCGCCCCGAAAGCGTGGTCTCTGACGGTGTCTCACCGGTCCAGGTGCCGCCAGGCGAGTACTGTGTCGCTGCCAAAGGACATGCGTGGAAGGCGATTCGCATAGGCGGGACCGCGCGGACGACCACGATCCTCTTGGATGCCGGGGGCGGCCTCGACGTGACATGTCGGATGCCCGCGACGATTCCCGGCATGGAGGTTCGCTTGTACTACTCGAATCCACCGAACGCCAAGGAATACCGAGGCGCAGCTGCCAGGCCTGGGGAAGATGGCGTTGCGCGGTTCGACTCGTTGGTCCCTCGCAGCTACACAGTGCGCGCCGAGATCGGAGGCAACATCACTGCTGCCCGGGTCCTCCGTGCGGTTGAAGCACAGGTCTCTGCTGGCGTTCGCGCCTCCGTAGTCTTGGACATTCCCCGAGTGGACTCATCCGATCGGAAAGTCCCCTTGTCGGGGACCCTCACCATGCGCGATGACCTACGGGAGCCGATGTCCATCTTCATCACGCAGCTTGAGGGCACACAGGAGGAGTTCATCAGGCGGAAGAGGATCAACCGCTCTGACATGACCGGAGACCCTGCTCGACCTGACCTGTTGCGCTGGGACGCCGGGTTGGTCAAACCCGTGCGGCATCTGATCACGGTTGAGCCCTTCAAGGTCGCGGTACTCCTCGATGTACCGGATGCGGGCAATCGCGCTGTGCAGATTGTTCTGCCGCCAATGGGAGTGGTTCACGTCGCTGCCAAAGACTCGGAGAGTCAGGAAGCCTTGTTCCTTGACTACGTGTACTGGGAGCCCGTCGAGTTTCCGGACGTCCCACACAGGAACACACCTCTCACGGGTTCTGCCGCTCACCCGGTGGGGTTTCGTGCTCCCGTAGGGAAGATCAGAGTGTCGTGGAGGGATGGCGCGTACCAGAGCGGATCAACAATCATCGATGTCAGCCCAGGTGAGAACGCCGTTGAGATCAGTGCCCATCCGAAGCTAGGCCTCCTTGTGAATCTGAAAGTGGATGGAAGAGCCATCCCATGGCAGCCAGGGACGCGTCTGGAAGTGCTCGACCTCGTCCGGGATTCGCGCCAGATGTTCTGGGTCCATCCGGTCGGGGAGTCGGGCAGGATAGAGCTGCAACGTCCGGGGACCTATCGAGTCACTGGGATCGCAGGGAGTCCCCACCGAATCATCGGCCCCCTGCCGCCTGTGGCAGTCCGGCGGGGAGAGTTTGAGGCCGTGTCGATTTCCGTGACAGCGAAGTAGCTGTTCCAGGTCGTCAACGCCGAGAATCCCGAAACGCTGAGACGGTGGGCGGGAACATAGGGGTAGAGATGCCCGATCCGAACTTCGCGATCCACCCCGACGTCCTCCTCGCCAGCGAGGGCATGATCCGGGGAGCGGCCCGACGGGTCCTTGCGGATGCCGGTCAGGTCGATGACGTCGTGCAGGAGACCTGGCTCGCCGCTCTCAGGCTTCCGCCGGGATCAGTGAGGGATGCGTCCCGGTGGCTCGTTCGCGTTGCGAGCAACCTCGCCCGACGCGTGGTGCGGAGCGACCAGCGACGCAAGGAATGGGAACGTGAGGTCGCCGAGGCCCGTGGCGAGACGATAGGCCCGGAGATCACTGCGGCGTTCAACGAACTGGTGGGTGCGATCCTCCGGCTGACCGAGCCCTATCGAACGACGCTCCTGCTTCGGTACTACCGCGGCCTGCAACCATCCGAGATCGCTCGTCTGCAAGGCGTGCCGGCAGCCACGGTGCGGACGCGCCTTCGACGCGCGCTTGCCCGAGTCCGCGAAGACCTGCCTGAGTCGGACCGGCACAACGGCCTTGGGGTCGTCGGTCTCGCGCCACTGGCAGGATTGCGGAGAGCGGGCAGAAACCCACCTCCGTTCAAGACATGGGGGTTGCTGATGGCTGCCAAGTCGAAGGCTGCTCTGTCTCTCGCCGTCCTCTGCGTCGCGGTCCTGCTGGCCGGGATCTGGCTGATGAGCGACAGAGAAGCGAGTCGAGAGGGACGAACCTCTTTCGCACCTGCGACAGATCGACCGACGGAAACGCCGGGAGTGAGGTCCCGCAGGGTCTCGACGGAGCCCTTTCGTCCTGAGGGCACCGTGCCCTCGGACCAAGCGCAATCGTGGACGCTCCGCGCAGACCGCCGACGTGGTCGCATGAGGGGCTTCGTGACCAGAGGGATCGACGGGACTCCCGTCCCGGGTGCCGTCGTGACCGCACGCCCAACCAGCGGTCCGATACCGCTCGGCCAATCGCTCCGGGAGGACCGCGTAGGTCGATGGCGAGTCGTCAGCGACGCCGCCGGCGCTTTCGAGTTACGTGGGTTGCCGGAGGGCCCCTACCTGCTCGACGCCACGTCACCCGGAGGACAGAACGGTCGGGCATACGGCACCGCTCTACCGCATGGCGCTTCTGTGCGCATTCAACTACCTCCGTTTCTCCCGAGCCGAGGTCCAATAGGCGATCTAATGGTGCTGGTTCAGACCGCGGAGCGGGTCAGAGTCGCTGGCGCGACAGTGACGCTTTGGAGGTCTGGCAAGTCCGAGGACTGCGCCGCTGTCACGACGGACGACCGAGGGCTCGCGGAGTTTACTGATCTCCGTCTGCGGCGTGGCGTGATACTGATTCGCGGTCCGGAGGGCCGTGTCGCACGCTGCGATCTTGGGCGAGCCGACCTCGTTCGTGACCGTCTCGTGCCGCTCACCTCAGGTGAGAAGGCCGTGGTCGTAACCCTCGATGAGCCAGGGGGAATCAGCGGTCACATTGCGAATGGAGCCAACGTCTCGGTGACGGCCTGGGCCCGTTCTTGGAACTCGCGTGTGTGGGCGGAGACGAGTATCCCGTTCCGAACGACGACGGACGGCGGCGGGGCGTTCCGGATCCTCGGACTCCCCGCGGGGCGCTACGACATCACGGTTGATGCGGGCAAGCAGCGGGCCGATTTGGTTGCGGGCAAGAGCGACATAGGTCCCGACTACGTGGAGTACGAACCGGTCCAGGTCGAAGTCCGGCCGGGATCAGTGGCTGAGCTGTCCATGTCGCTACGCGGGGGAGCGACACTCGAGGGACGTGTGGTTCATGGCCAGACGGGCCGTCCCATCCGCGGTGCCACGGTGCGGGCAGTGCTTCCTCAGGGCAGCTTCAGTGATCCGGACCGGGTTCGACGTTTCGGCGTGAGGCTCGAACGTCTCGACAGCTACATGAAGTTCCGCGACCGCAACCCGCAGTTCGCCGTCGAAACGGCGACGGATGCAGAGGGTCGGTACCGCCTGGAGGGCCTGCTCCCGGGTCCCGACTGGTACCTCGACGTGACGCAGGTCGGACTCTCCTTCGATCGAATCGAAGGCATCAACCTGGTAGAGGGTGAGCGCGTCTCACTTCTGCATCGTTTGCACCAAGCGGGAGGGGTTCAGGGAGTTGCCCCCCCAGGCCAACACCTCGGATTACGACGCAAGGGGGACCCGTCCGTCATCCTCGCGTTCCTGCCGCCGAAAGAATCTCACGCCCCCTTCACGTTGCTGG
The DNA here is from genome assembly GCA_028278325.1 of Candidatus Binatia bacterium. Lineage (GTDB taxonomy): Bacteria > Desulfobacterota > Binatia > UBA1149 > JAJCZL01 > JANQEO01. The sequence goes on along the minus strand of JANQEO010000224.1, from coordinate 530 downwards.
GCCTTTCGGAGGGTACTTACGAGTTCGTCGTGACGCACTTCAAAGACGTGAAGCACTTCAGAGACGTGCACGTCGAAGCCGGGAGGTTGAGCTGGATCGACCTGAGAACGAGCGCCCCCCACTGGATCACCGGTCGCGTTCTACATCAGGGACGTCCGGTGCCCGATATCGGTCTGATGTTCTCACATGGTGAGGCCGTGACGAACGCGGCAGGGATCTTCCGCCACCACTTCACCCACGTGTATGCCGGAGTCGTTGGCTTTCGCATTCATGCACCGACGATTCGCGGTGCGGTACCGCTTCGGGCGGCGTTTCCCAGGATGTTCGATGGCTCATCAAGGTGGAACCAGGATATTCGGTTGCCCTCGGGGATCGTCGAGGTGAAGACTATCAACCAGAACGGCGTCGCGACGGCGGCTCTCGTGACGCTCGACAGGGCGCCGAGCCGGTTGGGGTTGACGGAGGACCCGCCTATGACCGGGCGCTTTCGACTCAAGTCGGTGATCGCGCGGCGTTCGACCCCTGATGGG
>JANQEO010000093.1 GCA_028278325.1 Candidatus Binatia bacterium | reverse complement strand
CGCGCCTCTCCTGCCCTGTCGGGCCGAAAACGGCGCGCAGACCATGGCTATGGTGAGAAATGCGGGCTAAACTTCACGACATTTCCGCGACGCGTCGGGCTCCGTCCATGCCGCACTTGCGACGGCCTCGTCGGAAGCGCCTGCGCCGTTCGGTAGATCCGCAACGCCTCCCGACCTTTTCGAACAGGCGTCGGAAAATTTGACAAATCTCGCTCGCCATCCATTCGAATTGAATTGGCTTGCGAAGCTATCGCACTGATTTCACTTGGTTACTGGGGTCGGGCGAATTTCTGGTCTTGAATTTGCATTGGTTTTCTGGCTCGGATCGGCGAGTTCTTGCCGGAAAAGCCAAAGACGCTGCTCCGTTCAGCGCGTCAGATCGATGGACCAGGTTTGGAGGAGGTCTCTACCGATGCACTTCCGTGTAAGGACTCTCAAGGTCGGTATTGTGGCCATGGCCCTGTCGGGCCTTTTCACGGGCGCGGCGCATGCCCTCGTCATCGACTTCCAGTCGCTGGAACAGGCCGGATCGGGTCAGCAGACCCACGGCATGTTCTACACGGAGAAGGGTTTTAACTTCGACAGTGCCTCGACGGATCACAATTTCGCGACCTTCGAAACGGGAAGCCCCAACTACTTCGGCAGCACCGCGCTCTGGAACGGCGACGGGGACGGCATCAACGGGATCACCACCCTGACCCGCGCCGGCGGCGGTGCGTTCGACCTGCTCTCCATCGACATCGCCGAGCTCAATCTGGGCTCCGGCCCCGCGAGCGTTACGTTCGAGGCGACGTTCAGCGGCGGCGGAACGACATCCGCCAGCTTCACCACCGACGGCACGACGGCGACCGGGTTGATCTCCAGCTTCGAGACCTTCATGTTTACTGGCTTCACTGATATCGTCAGCGTGGAGTGGCTGCAGGTGTCGCCCTATATCCAGTTCGATAACGTCACCATACGCAGCACGAGCGTTCCCGAACCCGGAACCATCTCCCTGTTGGGCATCGGCCTGATCGGACTGCTCGCCGGCATCCGTCGACGGCGATAGACTCCAAGAGCACCCGGAGTTAGCCCGTATATCTCACCATAGCCGCGGTCTGCGTCGTCCTCCGCCGGGTCGATCCGCCAGGAAGGTGTCCGAAAGCGATGCCAGAGCATCGGTGAGGGCGCCTGACGCCCCTCACCCTGAGCGGCTGCGAAGCAGCCTGTCGAAGGGGGGCGGCCGGCGGAGGGCGACCCTTCGGGCGCCGTTT
>JANQEO010000039.1 GCA_028278325.1 Candidatus Binatia bacterium | reverse complement strand
CCCTGGCTGATCCGAAGCGCAGATAGAGCGACGGAACTACGATCATGTTCAGTACCGTAGACGACAGCAGCCCACACAAGATCACGATCGCCATTGGCGTCTGAATCTCGCTTCCCGGCTCGCCGCCGCTGAGCGCCAGCGGAACCAGCGCAAGGCCGGTCGCCAAAGCGGTCATCAGAATTGGTGAGAGCCGCTCCATGGCGCCGCGCTTCACGGCGACCTCGACATCTCTTACGCCTTCGTGGGTGATCAGGTGGTGGATGTGGGAGATCATCATGATGCCATTTCGCGTGGCGATTCCGAAAAGGGTGATGAAGCCGATAATCGAGGCAACCGATAGCACACCGCCCGACAGGAATATCCCGAGGACACCACCTATCAGCGCAAGTGGTAGATTCAGCATGACCAGCGCTGCATCCCTCGCCGAACGGAACGCAACGAACAAGATGACAAAAATGCCGGCTACGACGACGAGCCCTAGGATCAGCAACGTCCGGGCGGCTTGCTCGGCACTCTCGAACTGACCACCGTACTCGACGTAGTAGCCGGGCGGCAACGGTACGGTGCTCTCGACTCGTTCGCGAATCGCCTCGACCACGCCGCTGAGGTCACCACCGGCGACGTTGCACATTACGACGATCTTGCGCTGCACGTTCTCGCGGCTGATGGTATTCGGCCCACGGGTGCGCTCGACGGAGGCGAGAGCATGGAGTGGGACCTGTGCCCCTGATGGTGTCGTAATCAGCATGCCGCGGATTGCCTCGAGGTCCTCGAGAGCCGACCGGTCGTAGCGCACGACTAGATCGAACGCTGCCTGCCCCTCGAGCACCCTGGAAACGACTTGGCCTGCAAACGCCGTTTCCACGGCTTCCGCCACGCTGCGGATCCGCAGGCCGTACTGCGCAATTGCCTGGCGGTCGAACGCTATGGCCAAGATCGGGATGTCGCTTTGCTGCTCGACCGATAGATCGACCACACCAGGAACGTCCTGCACGACCTTCCGTATCTGCTCTGCCCTCCGGCGAAGCTCGTAGAGGTCGTCGCCGAATACCTTCACAGCGATGTTGGCCCGTGTGCCCGAGAGCATGTGGTCGATCCGGTGCGAGATCGGCTGACCGATGATGATGTTCATTCCAGGAATCCGCGTGAACTCGCGCCGTAACTCCTCCAGGAGTTCTTCCTTGTCGCGCTCCTTCATCTGTAATCCCACGTCGATCTCTGAGGCGTTTACGCCCTGCGCGTGCTCGTCCCGCTCGGCGCGACCGGTGCGGCGGGCCGTGGCAACGACTTCGGGCTGCGCTAGAAGCACTCGTTCCACCGCTCCGGCCAGCTTGCCTGACTCCTCGAGCGAGGTGCCGGGCAACGTCACAGCGCTGATGGTGAGCGTGCCCTCGTTGAACTCCGGGAGGAACGAACGTCCTACGAATGCGCCGGCCGCCACGGCCACAAACAAGCCGCCGATCGCGACTGCGCCCACCGCTTTCCAGCGATGCATCGTGGCATCGAGCAGCGGTTCGTAGCGCGCTTTGAGCCAACGCAACGTGGGGCCATCCTCACTGTCCGCAAGCACCTTCTGCTGCACCAGAAGAAGCGAACAGAGCACCGGCGTAACCGTAAGGGCGACCACCAGCGAGGCGGTAAGCGAAACGATATAAGAGAATCCCAGCGGACGAAGAAGTCTCCCCTCGACCCCCGAGAGGAAGAACAGCGGCAGAAAAACCAAGATGATGATGATCGTGGCAAACACGATCGAGCCTCGGATCTCCTTGCTTCCCTCATAGACCACAGTAAGGCTCGGCCATCGCGCACTGGAAGACCGTTTGGCGTTCTCGCGGAGTCGGCGCAGAACATTCTCCACGTCGATTATGGCGTCATCAACGAGAGCGCCAACGGCGATTGCCATCCCCCCTAGCGTCATCGTGTTGATCGTCGCCCCGACTGCCTTGAGAGCGAGCATCGCTGCCAGAAGTGAGAGAGGTATAGCGAGCACCGTGATAACCGTAGGCCTCAGACTGACGAGAAAAACGAATAGAATCGCCACGACGAGCACAGCGCCGTCGCGAAGAGCTTCGACGAGATTGTGGATGGCAACCTGAATAAAGTCAGCCTGCCGGAAAATGTGGCGGTGGATCGTCATGCCTTCCGGCAGGGAGGCCTGGATGTCATCCAGAACTGCATCCAGCCGCTGCGTCAGCACGAGTGTGTTGGCATCGGGCTGCTTTTGAATGCCAAGCACGACGGCCGGCGTTGCGTTGTAGGAGCCCTCGCCGCGCTTTAGCGCTGCGCCGATCTTTACTTCCGCAATGTGACGGACGAGCACCGGCTCACCCTCTCGAACTGCCACAAGTGTCTCACCGATATCCTCGGGGCGTTGGACACGGCCGATTCCGTGGACCAGATACTCCTGGCCGCTTGCGTGGTAGAACCCCGCGGACGTGTTCTCGTTAGATTCGCGGAGAGCCTCGAGAACCTCATCCGAGGCAATCTCGTAGGCGGCCAGCCGGGCTGGGTTTAGCGTGACCTGGTACTGCTTCGTCTCGCCGCCCATCGGAATGACTTGCGATACACCAGGAACCGCAAGCAACCGCCGACGCAGCACCCAATCGGCAGTGGTTCTCAGCTCGAATGCCGAATGGTGATCGGAGGTCATCGTGACAAACATGATCTCGCCCATGATCGAGGAGATCGGCGCGAGTACCGGCCGCTCAATCTCCGGAGGGAGGGCTTCTTGTGCGAGCTGCAGCTTCTCGGCAACAATCTGGCGTGCTCGGTAGATGTCGGCTCCCCAGTCGAACTCGACCCACACGACCGAGATGCCGACGCTAGTCGATGAGCGCACCCGTCTGACGCCACTGGCGCCGTTGAGCGCAGTCTCGATCGGGAACGTCACGAGGCTCTCGACTTCTTGGGGCGCCATCCCGTGCGCCTCGGCGATGACGGTCACCGTGGGCGCGGTGAGATCTGGAAAGACATCGACCGGCATGCGCACGGCTTCATACGTGCCCCAGCAGAGCAAAACGGCAGCCGCCGCCAACACGAAGAGCCGGTTACGAAGCGACCACTGGATGACGCCGTCGACCATGGCCGCCTCAGTGTGCGTGGCCGTGCACGGGCAGTGACGTCGACGCTGCTGAGAGGCGGATCAGGTACGCTCCGTCGGTCACGACGCGGTCGCCGGCATCGAGACCCTGGAGCACTTCGACGTACGCTCCATCGCGAATTCCGAGCTTCACGAAGCGCCGCTCGAACGATTCTCCACCAGTCTGCACATACACGACATCTCGTCCGTGTTCGTCGACGATGGCGGCGATCGGTACTGCAATTGCCCCACGGGACTCGCCGGTCAGTACATGCACGCGGGCGAACATTCCTACTCGCAGTGCGCGCGCGGGGTTGGCAAGCTCGAGAACGAGCGGCACCGTCCGCCGGCGCGAATGGACGACACCGCCCAGACTGACGACCCGACCGCCGGCTTCTACGTCGACCTGGAAGCGACGGTCGAACCCCTCGACCTCGAACCAAGCGCCGGTAGTGCTGCGAACGCGACCGATTTCGGCCTCAGGGATCTGCACCTCCAACCACAGGCGGTCTAGGTCGACGACGTAGAACAGCTCTTCGCCCTCTTCGAGGAAGGCACCCGGCGTGGCCGACACCTGCACGACGGTTCCTGCGATCGGAGAACGAACGGCGATGCGACCTGCGGCCTCGCCTCCAGTGGCGCGCTGTGTCCCGTGGTATTGTGCGAGGCGGCTCTCGGCAGCGGCAAGCTCTGCTCGCGCCGTGGCCTCTTGGTGCTGCGCCTCGATACGCCGCTTGGCCGGAACCGCTCCCTCCTTATATAGATCTTCCAACCGCTTGAGCTCACGCTCGGCGTGATCCAGCGAGAGCTGCGCTTGGGATACCGCCAGCTCAAGAGACGCGAAGTCTGTATCGCCCGCCAATTGGGGCGCGATCTCGACGATAACCTGGTCGCGCTCGACTTCCATGCCGGTCCACGGAAAGCGTTCCCCGCTGGTAACCAAACGGCCGGGGGCCGGCGTGCTGACACGCACCTCGCCGTCTCGTCGGGGACGCAGCACGCCGTTGGCGACCAGTGAAGCGCGCAGTACCTGCTCTTGCGCCGGCGCAGTGGCGAAGTCGGTCTGCCACTGCTGCTCCTTGAGAAACGCGATCTCGCTCAACTCACCAGCGTTTCCTTCTTTAGCCGCATGGATAGCGTCATGAACACTTGGGTAGACCGTTACTTGACCTAGGTCGTGGCGATCCGATGTGTCTACGACATCGAGCTCGATCGCCAGGGAGAACTTCCCCGCCACCTCTGGTCGAGCCACCGGACGAAAGATCCCCGGAACGACCGGTTCGTTGACCTCGAAGCGCTGCTCCGACCCATCGGCACCGGCCAGTACGACGCTTACGCGGCCCGAGGGTACCGGCTTGAAATCGCTCAACCACGTCAGGTGAGCTGCGAACGCAGATTCCTGGCCCGCAACGAGAGCAGGGTATTCCACAAACAACTCGGTGCTGGCGCTGAACAGCGTTACGACCTCGGCCGGCCTTTCTGCGTCCTCGCGACCATGGCCGGGGCCATGGCCATGACCATGACCGTGACCGTGAATCATCCCGTGTCCGTTCGATTCGCATCCGAGCGCGGTTGTCAGCAGCGCCACGGCCATCAAGCGAACGATCGTACTCATGATGAAGGTTCTCCACTTGCTCGTTCGAGCTTGATGCGCGCGCGCCTTGCTCCCAGCTCGAGCTCCAGCGCCTGAATCTCGGCATCGAACGAGCTGCTGTATGCATCGAGCAACTGCAAAATTCCCGTCTCTCCAGCTCGGTAGGCCGCCTCCGCCGTGCGAACCAACTGCGCCGAGGGCGCGATGGCCTCGGCTCGAAACTCACGGGCCGCCGCGACGAGTTGCGCGGCCTCAGCCGACAGGCCGCGAATCTGTCCCATCGCAGCGGACATGCGAAGGCTCCTCTCCCCGCGCGCAACTCGTCGCTCGGAGGCAGCTCGTAATGCTTTGTCTTGGTCGCGCGATAGGGCAGGTAGCGGCATCGATGCGCTGATGATGAGCCCTGACTCGCGCTGTCCATCCACCTCGACACTCTTCGCGCCACCGCCGAGCGTCACCTCCGGCAACCACCAGCGGCCGGCTGCCCGCTGCTCTTGCATTGCAGCGTTCTCCGCACGCTCGAGAGCCGCCAAGTCCGGTCGCTTAGAAAGTGAGGCCAGCATCCTTTCGAGCGAGGGCGGCTGTGTCTCCGGCAATGTCGTTCCCTGCACTATCGGCCATCCGATCCGAACATCGGCTGAGCCATCTACCAGAAGTGCGGCGAGAACCTGACGTGCCCTCTCCAGCTTTGCATGCTCGACGTAGTGGCGGGCAAGCGCACTGGCGGTTTCGCGTTCCAGCCGCCGCCGGTCGTAGCTCGAGACGTCTCCAGCTGCCTCCCTGCGTGCTATCGTGTCGGCGATCCTCGCCATGCGGGCAGACCAGGTCTCCACCGCTTCCAACCTGCGTTGGCGTACCAGGGTTTCGTAAAATCGCAGCTTAATCTCTTCCTCGATGTCTAGGCGGCGCCCGAGTGCCAGGTATTCCGCCGCTTCCAGTCGGCTCTGAGCTGCACGTGTTCGAAGGCCCCGCCTGCCCGAGAAGTCGAACGTTTGCGTCACGGTGAGCAAATCTTCGTCCGACTCTGCAGGTCCCGCGTCGACCTGCTCGCGTGTGTAGGAAATGCTGGGATTGGGCCACAGCCTGGCTGCCTTCACATCGGCGGCAGCACCCTGAACAATCCCGGAGAGCACATCGCCGACGTCGGCGCGCGATAGACCCATCGCGAGAACGTCAGCCTCGGTCAATGCCGGACTTTCTTCGGCGGGCCCCGTATGCGCGATGATCGGTGCTGGTAAGCTGAGAGCACCGGCTACCAGCAATGCTGCGACGAACACACTCTTCATTTCAGGTATGCGCGGATGATGTCGACCAGCTCACCTGCGGCTTCATCCTGCCTCGCGGTGATCTTGTGATGCGGGTCTAGAACATGAAGTCGGATATGGCCTTCGAGGACCTCGGCCATGAGCCCATTCATCGCGCCACGAGCAGCCGCAATCGTCTGCAAGATAGAAGAGGGATTCGCCTCCTCTTCCAGCGCCTTCTCTACAGCCTTGAGCTGGCCGTAGATTCTGCGGACGCGATTGAGGAGCTTCTTCTTGTCTCGAACGGTATGGCCCACGATACCGACCTCCTTTGTGAATAAGATTGGCTCATACTATACCCCCCTACAGTATAGTGAAGCCCACGGGCACCCCTCCGCGCGCGCTCACCCCCTTGTGGGTCAAGGAAAAACCGTTGACATCCCCGGACAGCCCCCGATATGGTCCAACGACACTTCTACGGGGGATACTTCATGAAGCGCGCGCGACGGGCCCTACTCACTCTGACCACGGTCTTACTGATTGCCGGCCTCTCGCCCGGCCAAGCCCAGTCTCAAACGGTGATCCAGAGCTTCGTGCCCACGGCCGAGATGCTGGCGGGCGCGCGCTACCGCTCCTTTAACAACACGGGCGGCAGCGAGATCTTTCTGGGTGTCCCGGACCTCGGCGTTGGGGGCAACCGCAACGAGACGAACGCGACCTGGGTATCGGGACTCAACACGATAACCTGGACGCTGGATCGTGGAACCGACTCTATGACCGCGACCCTGTCCAACTCGGCGGGCAACTGGAACCTGACCTATCCCAACCTGTCCACCCAGATCGCAGTTCTGGGCAAGACCTTCACTCTCGACGACCTGGACATCATGCAGATCGACGTCGCCAACCGTGACTCGGGCACGACCGTCAACCTCCTCGACATCACTTTGGATGCCGTGCCGTTGGTTCCCGACGACATCATCACGGCCAATCCCTCCTTCACCACATGGATGGTCTTCGACTACGACTTCAGTGTGGGCTTCACGATCACTGCGACGATCGAGCTGGGCGGTAGTTTCTCCAACAGCCAAGAGTTGAGTCGCGTGGAGCTCAAGGTGGGCAGGTCGGACTTCTGTGGCAACAGCATCATCGACCCCCCGGATGAGGAGTGCGATCCGCCCGACGGGGTAACCTGCGATTTCGACTGCAAGAACATCGTGTGCGGCAACGGCGTCGTGCAGCCCAGTGAGGAGTGCGACGACGGCAACACCGAGGCAGGCGACGGCTGCGGCGCGGACTGCCAATTCGAAGAGAAGTTTTGCTTCACCGCCAAGGATCCTGCACCCGCCCGCAGGGCCAAGCGCGTGGCCTTCGCTTCCGACCTCGACTACACGGGCACGGGCTCGAACGCCGACGGCAACACTGAGATCTTCCTGTTCGAAAAGAAGAAGTTCGACAAGGCGGTCAAGAAGCGTGTCAAGAAGGGCGAAGACAAGGAGGCCGTCCAGCTCGATGAGCTGACGACCAACGCGGCTCTGCACTTCACGCAGGTGTCGGACACGGCCGGGTGTCACAATGAAACGCCAACCCCTAATGGCAGCGGCCGTTTCATCAGCTGGGTGTCGACCTGTGACATCCCGGAAACGCCCGTGGATGATCCGATGACCGACAACGCCGACGGCAACAAGGAGATATTTCACCGCGACATCAAGAAGAACATTCTGACGCAGATCACCGACAGCGTCGGACACGACAACCTCAACCCGAACTTGCGTGCTTCGCGCGGCAAGCTGCTGCTCTTCGATTCCACCGCTGACCTGGTTCCGGACCAATGCGTCGGCGGGGATAACGATCTGGAGCCCTGCAGCACGGGCTGCGTAGGCGGCGCCTGCGGCAACCCGGAGCTGAACCGCGAGGTGTTCGAATGGGTCAGACTGGCTGCCAAGCAGGGCAATCAGGGGCTCAGACAGTTGACGGCTGCCACGTCGGGAAGCAGCACCATCGGCACCAGCGTCAACTTCAACACTCGCGCGACGGCTTTCGCGAGCACGGCGGATCTGCTCGGCGCCAACCCCGAGGGCAACTCCGAGATCTATCGTATCCAGCGTGGTGCGGAGAGCTTGGTGCAGTTGACTGACGTGAGTGATCCGACCCGCGACAGTACCAGCCCGTCCCAGGCCAAGAAGAAGTTCGTGGCCCTGGCTTCCACGGCTGATCTCGATCCGTCCGGCAACAACGTCGACGGCAACACCGAGATCTTCCACTGGGCGGAGAAGGAGGCGGAACCGTTCTCCCAGATCACCGACACCAGCAGCTGTGCCAACGGTTCGCCGTCGAGCGACAACTTCGGGCGCTTCCTGGCCTTCGAGAGCACTTGCGACCTGCTGCCGGCCAAGGGCAACCCCGATCAGTCGATCTTCGTGTTCGATACCAAGGTCGACAAGGCGACCGGCCTACCGAAAGGTTTCTTGCAACTCGTGATTCGGGGACCCATGAGCTCCTCGTCCTCGAACCCCCAGGCCACCAAGAAAGTGCGCACAGTCACCTTCTCGACGGATGAAGACACCGTCAACGAAGGGGTGTGCTTCTTCGACACCAAAGACGAGCTGCTCGAGCTTACCGGCGGCGGGCTCCCCTAACGCCCGTCGCAATCCTGCCTTTTTTTTGGGGCCGGCCTTTGGGCCGGCCCCGAAGCCATTGAATTCACTGTCGAACCCGGCCATCCTCGGCTCCGCGAGAGGCTCGGGTGTCACCGGTAGTCACAACCAAACTCAACGACTCTCTGTTCGTGCGGCGGGTGGGCGACAAGATCCGTGAGTTGTTCCTGGCCGACCTGTTTCTAGGAGAGAAACTGAACCGGGAGCTGTTCGAATGGGTGCTGTTCAACGAGCACTCGAAGACAAAGATACTCGACCTCGTCCTCAACACCGACCGGGAGATGCTGGACAACAACGGCTGGTCTCTCGAAGTCGACCTCGACCGTATGGCACAACGGATCGTCTTCAAGATCGTCACCAGGACGGTGACGGAAGAAGTCGTTATCCAGGGCTAAAGCCCGGTCTCAGCCGAACCGCCCCGTGATGTAATCCTGGGTCCGCGTGTCGTGCGGATTGGTGAAGATCTCATCGGTATCGCCTTCTTCGACCAAGTAGCCGAGGTGGAAGAATGCCGTGCGCTGTGACACGCGAGCCGCCTGCTGCATCGAGTGGGTGACGATCACGATGGTATAGTTCTCACGCAACTCGAAGATCAACTCCTCGATCTTGGCGGTGGCTATCGGATCGAGCGCCGAGCAGGGCTCGTCCATGAGAATGACCTCGGGACTGACCGAGATGGCGCGCGCGATGCAAAGACGCTGCTGCTGCCCGCCCGACAGGCTCGTCCCCGGCTCGTGGAGGCGGTCCTTGACCTCTTCGAGCAGCCCCGCCCGCTCCAGGCTGGTGTGAACCAACTCATCGAGCTCGGCCTTGGAATCCGTCACTCCGTGGATACGCGGACCGTAGGCCACGTTGTCGTAGATGGATTTCGGGAAAGGGTTGGGCTTCTGAAACACCATCCCGATGCGCGCTCTCAGCTGGACCACGTCGATCCGCGGATCGTATACATCGTCGCCGTCGAGGGAGATGCTCCCTCGGATCGAGCAACTCTCGATCATGTCGTTCATTCGATTCAGGCAGCGGATGAACGTGGACTTCCCGCAACCGGACGGGCCTATGAGAGCGGTGACCTGGCGCTCGGGGACATCGAGGTCGACCCCGCAAAGCGCTTGCTTGTCTCCGTAGTAGACGTCGACGCCCCGCGCACGCATCTTGTGCATGTCACGGCCTTCCGCGCTCGCCTCTTGAGTGTCGTGGGCCTGTGAAGCCGACTCCATCCCTGCAGCGGCAGTTTCTTGTTTGTGTACAACGCGCATAATCAAGTGCTCCACCGATAGAACCTACCAACGACGTTCGAAGCGTCGTCTAACGAATACGGCTGCTCCGTTCATCGTGATCAAGAACGCCAATAAGACCATGATCGCGGCGGCCATCTTCGCGATGAAAGCGCGCTCCGGGCTGTCCGACCAGATGAAGATCTGCACCGGCAACACCGTCGCGGGGTCCGTAAAGCCCTTGGGGATGTCGACGATGAACGCGACCATCCCGATCATCAGCAATGGAGCCGTTTCCCCTAGAGCCCTCGCCATCCCGATTATGGTGCCGGTCAGAACGCCCGGCATGGCCAGCGGCAATACGTGATGAAGAACGACCTGCACCTCCGAAGCCCCGACGCCTAGTGCCGCCTCACGGATCGAAGGTGGGACGGCTTTCAGTGCCGCACGCCCGGCGATGATGATGGTCGGTAAGGTCATCAGCGCAAGCACCATGCCGCCAACCAAGGGGGCCGAGCGGGGTAGACCGAAGAAGTTCAAGAATATCGCCAAACCGAGGAGGCCGAAGATGATCGATGGAACTGCGGCGAGGTTGTTGATGTTGACCTCGATCAGATCGGTCAAACGGTTCTCCGGCGCGAACTCTTCGAGATATACGGCCGCCAACACTCCGACCGGGAAACTGAGGAGTAGGGTGACCACGAGAGTGAGCGCCGACCCGATCACCGCCCCCATGATGCCCGCCTGCTCGGGCTCACGGCTGTCGCCCGAGGTGAAAAACGCGCGGCTGGTGCTTATGTCGATAACCCCGGCGGCCTGCAGGCCGTCCAGCCAGGCGATCTCGTTGTCCTTGACCCGGCGATCCTGTTCGGGAACGTCGCGGTCTATGAAGCCCTTCAAGAACGTGTCGGCATCGTCCGAGGATTTTAGCCACACCCTCCGCGTCGTCCCTATGAGAGAAGGATCTTCGGCCACCATGTTCTGCAACTCGATACCGGCATCGGACGCCAGCAGACGGTAAAGCTGCATCTTGTCCGAGCGTGAAGTCACGTCGGGGAAAATCGAGGAAAGCGCACGCCGCGCCAGCGCCATGTAATTCGCGCCCGCCATGACTTCGGGATCGCGCTCGCCGGCGGGGTCGATCACCTGCTCGTCGAACTCTATGTCCAGGCCGATGTAGGCCTGGGAGAAGCCCGTGTAGCCCTGGTAGACGACGGAAGTGAGCAGCGCTCCAAGGAACCCGAGCGCAACCGTAATCGCGATCACACCGTAGTAACGGAACCTTCGCTCGGCCGCGTGGCGCCGTTTGATGCGGGCGCCCGACAGATCAGGGCCGCGGTCGCCGGAATTGTTGCCGCCGCGATCAGTCATAACGCTCCCGGTACCTTCTCACCACGCGCAACGCGATGACGTTGAGACCCAGAGTAATCAAGAAAAGAGTCAGGCCGAGGGCGAAAGCGGCTAGAGTCTTGGCGCTGTCGAATTCCTGGTCGCCGACAAGTAGCGTGACGATCTGCACGGTGACCGTCGTAACCGCCTCCAACGGATTCAACGTGAGATTCGCGGCCAGACCCGCGGCCATGACCACGATCATCGTCTCGCCGATGGCACGGGATATGGCCAGCAGTATCGACCCCACTATCCCCGGCAGGGCTGCCGGCAGCACGACCTGTCTGATGGTTTCGGACTTGGTCGCGCCGAGCGCATAGGCTCCGTCGCGAAGCGCCTGGGGAACCGCCGTCATGACGTCGTCGGACAGGGAGGACACGAAGGGAATGATCATCACTCCCATAACCACACCGGCCGCAAGTGCCGATTCCGAAGCAACGTCCAGGCCCATGCTCTCGCCCATGGTGCGGAAAAGGGGCGCAACGGTGAGTGCGGCGAAGAAGCCGAACACGACGGTAGGGACGCCGGCGAGAATCTCCAGCACCGGCTTGACCACACTACGAACGTGCGACGAGGCGTACTCGGACATGTAGATGGCGGAAAAGAGTCCTACCGGCACGGCCACGCACATCGCGAGAAAAGTAATCAGGAAGGTCCCGACGAACAGCGGGATGGCTCCGAACGCACCCGTGGCGGCGACCTGGTCGGCGCGCAACGCCGTCTGCGGGCTCCACTTCAGACCCAACAGGAAGTCGAAGAAAGGAACCTTGTCGAAGAAGCGAACCGTCTCGAAAATCAGCGACATGAAGATGCCGATGGTGGTCAGGATCGCGATTGTCGAGGCGGCCATCATCACGACCTTGAGTACGGACTCGACTTTGTTTCGTGCGCGCAGACCTAGGCCGACCAAGCGCCTGCTCAAGGCCAGGCCGCCGATGGCGGCGAGTCCTGCAACCGAGGCCATCGCGAACCCGCTTACGGCCCGGGCGCGGGCATAGCTTTCCGCCGCAGCCTGCAACCCGGGCGTGATCTCACGCCCGACGATCTCCCCTGCGGCATAGCGCTTCAGATCGGACAGCAGTAGGGCCCGCTTGCCGACATCGAGGGAAGCCGCATCGGCCGGAAGATTGGCAATCAACACCTGGTCGGTGATCCAGGGGGCCAGGCTCGACCACAACAAAACGATGAGGATACTCGGCAGCCCGCACCAAACGGCAACATAGAGCCCATGGTAAGCAGGCAACGAGTGAAGGTGGCGGGGACTCCCGCCGGCGATCTCGTAGGCGCGACGGTGCCCGACGTAGTAGGCGAACGCCGACATCATCAGCAGCGCCGCCAGTATGACGCTCGTGCTCACGGCCTAAACGCCTTCGGCCGCTCGGAGCGGCCGTATGAGTATGATTTCCGTATGCTCACGACCCCACAGTAAGGGCGCGGAGGGCCGGCTGTGGGTCCGTCCCTCCGCGCCTCGTCGCCTGCACCGATGGCTGGACTGGAATAGGTCCTCTTACAGACCGGACAAGAGCGCCATCGTACGGGCCTGATCGCTCATGGAGCGACGCGTGTTATCGGGCAGCGGGATCAAGCCCTTGTCCACGAGGTAACCTTCAGGCCCGTATGCACGGTCACTCGTAAACTCCTTTACGAACTCTTTGATCCCGGGAACGGTCCCGATGTGCTCCTTCTTGACGTAGAAGTACAGCGAGCGCGAGATCCCGTAGTCACCGGCGGCGATGTTCTCGAAGGTCGGCTCGACGCCGTTCACCAACGACCCCTGGAGCTTGTCTCCGTTCTGGTCGAGGAAACTGAAGCCGAAGATACCCAAAGCATTCGGGTTGGCCTCGAGCTTCTGAACGATCAGGTTGTCGTTCTCGCCGGCCTCTACGAAAGCTCCGTCCTCACGGATGGGGTGGCAAGCTTTCTTCTCGAGTCCGAGCTCAGCCGCTCCTTCGATGGCCTTGCAGCCGCCCTCCATGGCCAGTTCGACGAACGCATCGCGCGTGCCGGAAGTGGGAGGAGGCCCGAGCACCTCGATCTTCGTCTCAGGCAACGACGGATCGATGTCGCTCCATTTCATGTAGGGGTTTTCGACGAGCTTGCCGTCGACAGGCACTTTGGCCGCCAGAGCGCGGAAGACCTGCTCCTTGGTGAGGCTGAAACGGGGCGCGGACTTGGCGTTGGCCAACACGATGCCGTCGAACCCGATCTTCACCTCGGTGATGCTGATGCCGTTCTGAGTACAGGAATCGAACTCGGAGCTCTTGATCCTGCGGGAGGAGTTGGTGATGTCGGGGTGCTGGAGGCCGACGCCGGCACAAAACAGTTTCATGCCTCCACCCGATCCGGTCGACTCCACGACCGGAGTCTTGAACTTGCTGGTCTTACCGAACTGTTCGGCTACCGCCGTCGAGAACGGGAAAACGGTCGAAGATCCGACGATGCGAATCTGTTCGCGGCCGGCCTCAGCCGGGCCGACCAAGCCTGCGGTCACCAGTGCGACAGCAGCGATAGTTGCGTTGAGTCTCACGATTCTCCTCCCCGTATGAACGAATTCCTTGTATTCATTCACCTGTGTCTGAGTTCTTAGTCAGGTCTGAAGCGAGCGGCCTGGCGTCTGAAACCTCGCCCCTATCGCACAGCGCGTCACTCACCCGGGATGAAAATAAGTCTCCTTATATGAGAGTTCTGTTCGATAGAGTGTTAAATCCACGTTAATTCCCCCGCCCTCCTGACCGCCCCTGCTTCGCAATCATCGCGCTAACCCCCTGACATACAATGACTTTGCGACGGGGATAGTGCGGAAATCGACCGCGGAACCTTCAATGGGCCCTAACAAGACCCGAACCCTGGCATGACATCTCGCCCAGGTATGCGGGAACGCCCGGGCAGGGGGCTTCTTGCAGCCCCGGCCACGCCCGACGCCGTATTCGGGAAGGCCGGCGGAAGGCTCAACAGCGAGACGTCTATGAAGACTTACAACGTATTGTTTCTTTGCACCGGCAACTCGGCGCGCAGCATCATGGCGGAGGCCATACTAGAGCGTGTAGGCGCACCCACGTTCAAGGCGTTCAGCGCGGGCAGTCATCCCACCGGCAAAGTGAACCCTCAGGCCTTGGCTCTGCTGAAGCAGCTCAAGCACCCCACTGAACATCTTCGCTCGAAAAGCTGGGACGAGTTCGCCGGACCCGACGCTCCGGTCATGGACTTCGTGTTCACCGTCTGCGACCACGCCGCAGGGGAGCAGTGCCCTTTGTGGCCCGGCCAACCGATGAGCGCGCACTGGGGATTCTCCGACCCGGCCGCTTACGAGGGATCGGAAACGGCAACCCGGCTCCACTTCGCGGAAATCTACGGACAGATAGAGCGACGCATCTCCTTGTTCACGAGCCTGCCGATGGAATTGATCAGTCGACTGGCCTTGCAGCAGAAGGTCGACGAGATCGGCGACCCCTCCACCCTCGAAGACTGAGCCGGCCACCTTCCGGCAAGGCTGCGGCCCCAGCGGCCGACCGATTGGCTTTGGCCCATTCGCTAAGTACTAAGAGAATATGAGCTTTGCGGGCTCGAAGCCCCGGCCCTTTTGGACCCAGCCGGCGCACAGGAGCGATCGGGATCCATGCTGAGACCTATCCTGGCTCTCCTCGCCATCCTCGTCGTCGCGGGCGTGTTGATAGTCCGCACCGCGTTGCAGCCGCCGGCTCCGCCGACGCCCGACTCCAGCTCCTTTACTCTCTCCGGCCTGACGGTCATCAACCCCGGAAGCTCGCGCCGGACCGACATGACGATGTCCGTGACCGATGGCGTGATATCCGCCTTCGGCGCTGCGGCATCCGGCGGCCAACAAGAGCTGGAAGAGTTGGTCGAATACCAGGGCAAGTACGTTCTGCCCGGGCTGATAGACCTCCACACTCATCTGCCCACGGACAACGCTCTCGAATTGGCCCAGTACTTCGCCCTTCTCTATCTGGCCCACGGCGTAACGAGCGTGCGCGACGCGGGCGACCCGGACGGAACCGCGGTCGCGGGCATGCGTGAAGGAATAGAGGGCGGAGAGTTCCCGGGTCCGCGCATCTTCGCCTGCGGCCCCTTCGTTGCCGGCGGCGAAGCCCGCTGGGCCAATACCATCCTACTCGACGACCCCGCCGACGCCGAGGACGTCGTGGTCAAACTCAAGCAGGACGGCTTCGACTGCATAAAGTCCTACGACGGCCTGACCATCCAAACCCTGGCTGCGCTCAAGGACGCGGCAGCTCGCCACGACATGCCGATAATCGGCCACCTCCCGACAGACCTTCCATTCGAGATAGGCCTGGTGCCCAACGTGCAGCACTATTTCGGCGTCCCGCCTCCGGAGAGCCTCGAGCGAGACCACGTGCTCAACCGAGCAATCGACTGGCAGGCGGTGGACCAGGCGCGCATGGACGTAATCGTCGACGCGGCCCTGAGGCACAGAATCGTCAACACACCCACCCTGATCTCCACCCAACGCCTGCTCCTCTACAAGAACTTCCGCAAGACCCGCTCCGACGCTGCGGTCGCACTGATGCCGAGGCTCTACCGCGACGTGGTATGGCACCCCGAACACGGACTTGCCTACTACAGGAACATCGGTCCGGAAGAATTGAAGAGAATACGCAAGGCGTTCGCGAAGAAGATCGAGCTTACGCGCCGTCTCTATGTGGCGGGAGCGGAGCTACAGATCGGCACCGATGTACAACAGCCTTTCGTCGTGCCCGGCGTGAGCGTGCACCAGGAGATGCGCCTCTTCACGGAGGCCAGCATTCCCGTACAGAAGGTGTGGGCCATCGCGACCCGAGATGCGGGCAAGGCTCTCGGTGTCGACAAACTCGGGACGTTGCAGGTCGGGGCGCCCGCCGACTTCCTGGTGTTCGGCCGCGACCCCAGCGGCGACCTCAGCGCTCTCGAGTCTCTGGAAGCCGTCGTTGCGAGTGGGAACCTCTACAAGAAAGCCGACCTCGATGCGGCCGTCGCCGAACACCAAAAGCATTTCTCCGGCCGGATATTCGACACCGTGTCGGTGACCGCCGCCAAGTTGCTACTGGCGCGCACGGTAAAGCGCAGTAATTGAAGCGTCTACTGTCGAGACTCGCTTTGGCCGCCGGCGCTGCGGCACTGACCTTGCTGGTTTTCGAGGGCGCTGCACGCCTCCTGGGTTACAGCCCCGAAAGACCCGTGACCCCGACCTTCTCCTGGGCCGGAGGTGAACTCTTCCGCATGAAGCCCGGATCGGTGTGGCACATGGCGGGAAGCGGCGATGAGGTAAGGGTCAACGCCTTCGGCGTGCGCGGGCCGGAGATAGGGCCTAAAGATTCGAAACTCAGGGTTTTGTGCTTGGGCGACTCCGTCACCTTCGGCTACGACGTCGGCGAACACGCAACCTATGTCAGCAAGCTCGAGACAGAACTCAGCCGGGCCTTGAAACGGCCGGTGGAGGCATTGAACTTCGCGGTAGCCGGCTGGTCGACGCGTCAAGAAAGACTCATGTACGAGCGCTTCGGGAAAAGCCTCGATCCGGATCTAGTCGTTGTCGGCGTGGTGCTCAACGATCTCACGGAACTGCGAAGCGGCGTCCGCGAAACCGGAAGCGACACCGCGCTGCGGGCCATGGCGCTTACCAGCAGCCTTGCGCAGAAGTCCGCCCTGATCGCGATGAGCAAGGATCTCTACACGCGTGCCTTCGATCCCGTGGGCCGCGAGATCGGCTCGGTGATGGAGTTGGCCCGGGCCGGCGACAGCCGTGCCGTCGCACACACGTTAGACCTTCAGAACGAGGAGCTCGGCAGGCTCGTCGACGCCGTCTACCTAACGGGCCGGCCTCTCGCGGTAGTTCTGTTCCCCTACAAGTTCCAGCTGCGCACGCCTCAGCACAACGCCCCCCAGGAATCCATGAAGGCCTTTCTAGACAACGCCGGTGTGCCCGTACTCGACCTCCTGCCGGTATTCCTGGAGCGCGATAGCGGCGATCTCTTCATGGATGCCGTCCACCTGAGCGAGCAGGGACATTTGTTCACTGCACGCACAGTCTCCGACTGGCTGGTGGCCGAGGAGCTAGTCCAGTGAAGAGCAGAGAGCAGCCGAAGATTGTCGGCATCGTCAACATTACCGAGGACTCCTTCAGCGACGGTGGGCTTTTCCTCGACCCCGGAAGGGCCATCGAGCACGCCTGCCGTCTCAGTGAAGCAGGTGCCGATCTGGTCGAGTTGGGAGCCTCCTCGAGTCATCCGGACTCTCGCCCCGTGGATGCCCGTCAAGAGATAGAACGTCTCGACCCCGTACTCGACGACTTGATCGCCCGCGGCATAGCCGTGGCGATCGACAGCAGCCTGCAGGAAACACAACTGCACTGCCTCCGGCGTGGTGTTTCAATGCTCAACGACGTCAAGGGGTTCCCCGACTCGACCATCTATCCCGACTTGGCGTCGGCATCCTGCCGTCTGGTCGTCATGCACTCGAGAAGCGGACTCGATACGGCTTCACGCCAAGCCGGCGAAGCCGCCGAGATTTACCGCAACGCGGTATCCTTCCTCGAACAACGCACCGCCTCGCTTCGCGAAAACGGCATAGGAAGCGACAGACTGGTCATCGACCCGGGCATGGGCTTTTTTCTGGCCAGCAATCCCGAGCCGTCCTTACACGTGCTGGCCAATCTGCAAAAGCTTCGTCGAAGCCTCGGCCTTCCGTTGATGGTGTCCGTGTCGCGCAAATCTTTCCTGGGATCGGTAACCGGCAAGGAGGTGGCCGCTCGCGGGCCCGCTACGCTCGCCGCGGAGATACATGCCGCGGCCAACGGTGCCGACTACATTCGCACTCACGATGTCGCCGCGCTGAGCGACGCCCTCGCAGTGACCGAAGCGATCACCAAACAGAGCTGAGCCGACAGGGGCTCGCGCAGCAAGTGCGGGTCTCAGGAGCTGCGCGGTCGGACCTGCTGACGTAGGCGCTTCCGTGACCCCATGACACCCATGGTATTTGGGAAGAGCGCGCGCAACTGATATGCCTCGGGCGGCCTCATGGACCTGGTTAGAAAACGTGGCCGCTTCAGCGCGGTCATAGCACTGCTTCTCAGTATCTCCGTGCCCGGTGTCGCGCCTGCCTCCATAGCACTAGCCTGCAAGGACGCCCCGATTCGCTGTCACACGACTCCCGCCGTCGAATCGGCAGCCGAAGTCAAAGCCGACAAGCCCGAGATGCCGTGCCACGGTTCCAAGAAGAAGGTCGAAGCACGGGCGGAAAAGCCCGGCTCCAAGTGCTGCTGCGGCTCGGGGGCGTCGCTGCGCTCCCGCACCTGCGGTTGCAGGAACCACAGCTACGATGCCAGCGCGGCCTCGGAGAGAACCATCCCTCGTCCGTTGTGGACCGAGATCTACTCTCCGGCGTGGGAAGCCGGTCACGAACTCGCCGTGGTCACGCGCCTGAGTACGGCCGAGGCCCCTGACACCCCGCCGCCGATCACCTCAATCTGACCTTCAGCACAACACGATAGTCGGTTCACCGTCCGGCAGCTTCGCGGCGGTGGCTCCTCGTTCTTCCGTTCAGCAATCGCGATCACCGCGAGTACGAACCTAGCACGAAGGGGCCGGCCTCTTTGGGCGCAACTTAGGTTCGCCTTTCGAGGGAACTCGCTGTGCGAACCTGCCGTCGCGGTGACCGGATTTTGTAGAAGCACCGGTGCGGCAAAGAAGCCGGAGTCCCGCCAGATGGCGGGATCCCGTGGCTCGACGCACCACCGAGATCGAGGAAGAAAGACATGAAATACCTGATGACCTGCGCTCTCGCCTGCGTACTGATCGTTACGCCGGCGGGCGCAACCGAGAGAGTGCTGGATCCCATGCACACCACCGCTCCCTACTCGGAATGGAACGACGTGCGGGCTGATGCTCACGCCCCCATCGCGGTTATGGGCGACCACAACCACGAAGGCGGCGAGATCATGCTGGCCTACCGTTACATGTTCATGGAAATGGACGGCAACCGCAGCGGAACATCGCGCCTCAGTCCGGCGGATGTAATAGCGCAAGGGTTCGCAATCGCCCCCACTCGCATGACGATGGACATGCACATGTTCGGTTTGATGTACGGCGTAAACCACGACCTCACGTTGATGGCGATGCTGCCGTGGATCAGCCTGTCCATGGATCACCTAACCGGAATGGGAGGGAGCTTCACGACCAAGACCGAGGGCATAGGAGACGCCAAGCTGTCGGCAATGTATGCCCTGCACGACAGGGGCAACCGAAAGCTGCTGGCTAACGTCGGCGTCGGCATCCCGACGGGCTCGATCGAAGAGCGCGATACGACACCGGCCGGACCCAATCAGCCTCTACCCTATCCGATGCAACTGGGCTCGGGGACCTACGACCTGCTGCCCGGGCTGACCTTCACGGCCCAGGAAAGGCGGTGGTCATGGGGGGCGCAAGCGCAGATGGTCTTGCGCCTCGGCCGCAACAGCAAGGGTTACTCCTTGGGCGACCGCGGCAAGGTCACTGCGTGGATGGCCTACCTGCTCGCCGACTGGGTCAGCGCGTCTGTGAGGCTCGACGCCAACAAGTGGGGCAACATCGACGGTGTCGACGAGCAGTTGCCCGCCATGGCACCGATGATGGTGCCGACGGCCGATCCCGATCGTCGTGGCGGAGAACGCGTCGACGCTCTGCTGGGAGTCAACCTCTATGGCACCAACAGCGCGTTCGCCGATCACCGCTTGGCGTTGGAAGTAGGCGTGCCTGTCTACCAGAGTCTCGACGGGCCACAGCTCGAGACGGATTTCGTAGCGACCCTGGGCTGGCAGTACCTGTTCCGATAGGCGGCGTAGCGATCTGCCGACGAGTCCCGACCCCTCTGTTCGAGATCAATTCTCGAGAGGCGGGCAACTCGTCGGCAGATTCCGCCGTCTCAACAAGCTGAGTACAGCGCCGGTCTCAGGGCAGCCGGGGTAACCGCTCACGCCCGCCACGGCGAAGGAGAGCGCGAACCAGGCTCCCACGGTGACCAGGGGCCAGAGTTCCGCGAGTCGCAAATAGGCAAGAGCACCTACGGCCGAGGTCAGCGCACCGATCGCGGCGGCTTGGAGCAGACGCGCCCGCCTTGCGCGCCGGTCCAACAGCGCTGGCGGCGCCGAGCACTGCGCGTCACCCGGGGCTGTACAACCCCGAGAGCGAACGAGAAGATAAGCGCCCAGCCATGTGACCGCGAAGGCCGGCGCCCACAACCACGCCGTTCCGGCTACAGCCAGGCAACCGACGGCGCAGCCCAGTGCCAGACCCGACCCTCCCGTGACGATACCCAAGCGTTCAGCCATGACTCCCTTGCCTCCTTTCATGGAACCGACCTGTTGCATAGACACCGCCTGAGAGTGTACAAGTTCAAGTGCACTTGAAGTCAAGCTTTTTTCGAGGTCTTTCCTCATGACCATAGGCGAAGTCGCAAGACTCAGCGGCCTGCGAACGTCGGCCATCCGGTACTACGAAAGCGAAGGACTCCTTCCCCAGGCCGAACGCGTGAGCGGCAGACGCCGCTACGGCGCCGACGTGCTGCAAAGGCTGGCGGTTATCGGACTCTCCCAGCAGGCCGGCTTCACCGTCGCCGAGATCCGGCTCCTGCTGAACGGATTCGAGAGACGCACGCCTCCGCCGGCTCGCTGGCGAAAACTCGCGCAGCAAAAACTGGAGGAGGTCGAAGAGAGGCTCGCCGAAACCGAGCGCATGAAGCGATTGCTCCAGCTCTTGCTGGCATGCGAATGCCCACGCTTGGAAGACTGTGCCGCGGTACTCGGCAACGGGCCGACGGCAAGCGGGGAAACGGGCGCATGAACAAGGGCCACGACCCATACACTCTCCCCGACGATCTACCCGTCCCTGTCGACGACGGTGCATGCGCACATCTCGACGGGATGCCGTTTCCTCGCTTGGTGCTTCCCTCCACGGAGAACGCCGACGTCGAACTGCCGCCGTCAGGGGACGGCGCCACGGTGTTGTACTGCTACCCGAAAACCGGCCGCCCGGGCGTGAATCCACCTACCGGCTGGGACGCCATTCCCGGCGCGCGGGGCTGCACACCCCAGGGCTGCGCCTACCGGGACCACTACCGCGAACTGCAGGAGCTGGGTGCGGAGGTCTACGGCGTCAGCACACAGACCACGCCGGATCAGTGCGAGTTCGTGGAGCGGTCCCACATTCCTTTTCCCCTGCTGAGCGACAATGCGCTGCGCCTCGTCGAAGCGCTCCGTTTGCCGACCTTCGAGGTCGAAGGCCAGACGCTCATCAAGAGACTGACGCTGATCGTAACCGGCGGAAGGATAACCAAGGTCTTCTACCCGGTGTTTCCCCCCGACGAGGACGCTGAGCGGGTCGTGGCGTGGCTGCAGTCGACGCGCTAATTGTCGTCGGCTTTGCCGCCTATGCGCTGGCGACCGGGCTGCGTTCCCGCCGCGCCGCCTCGCGCAACCTCGACGAATATTTTCTTGCGGGCCGAGACCTCAAGGGGTGGCACGCGGGCCTGAGCATGGCCGCGACCCAGTTCGCCGCCGACACCCCCCTGCTGGTGACCGGCCTGATCGCGACTGCCGGTATCTTCTCTCTATGGAGGCTGTGGATCTACGCCGTCGCCTTCCTCTTGCTCGGTTTCGTGCTCGCGGCGGGCTGGCGGCGCGCGGGAGTGCTTACCGACGCCGAACTGACCGAGCTGCGTTACGGAGGGAAATCAGCGACCGTGCTGCGCGCAGTCAAGGCCGTGTACTTCGGCACCGTCTTCAACTGCACGGTGCTCGCCATGGTGCTGTTGGCGACCAAAGAAATCGCCGAGCCTTTCCTTACATGGGATCTGTGGCTGCCCGGCCCCGTGTTCGAATCCGCGCAAACCCTGGTAACGGCGGTAGGCGTTCCTTTGGCCCGCGAGACCGGAAGCGACGACGTATGGCTACGCTCTACCAACAACCTGTTATCGATCGCGGCCCTGGTCGCAGTCACCCTGGCATACTCGGCCACTGGCGGGCTTCGTTCGGTAGTTCGCACCGACATCGGACAGTTCGCAGTCATGATCACCGCGACCGCAGTCTATGCGTTCTTCATAGTTCGTGAGGCGGGAGGGATGAGCGCGATCGTCGCCGGCTTGCGCGAGGCCTATCCGCCCGACGGTTCGGCGGGCATCACGGCGACGCAGATCCTTGCCTTCACGCCTTCGCATGCGCGTGACGCGTCCTTGGCCATCATGGCTGCGTTCGGTCTTCAGTGGCTCGTGCAGATGAACGCCGACGGCACGGGCTATCTAGCCCAACGCTGCATGGCGTGCAGAAGCGACGGTGAGGCCAAGAAAGCGGCGGTGGTATTCACCTTCACACAGATCCTGCTCCGCAGCCTTCTGTGGTTGCCGATCGGGCTGGCCCTACTGGTCGTCTTTCCTGCCGGCGGAGCGCTCGAGTCCGCTTCCTCGGTGGCGGCCCGAGAGGCTACCTTCGTTCGCGGTATAGAAGAGGTGCTGCCGGCCGGTGCCCGCGGGTTGATGTTGACCGCGATGCTGGCGGCTCTGGCCTCGACCATCGACACGCATCTCAATTGGGGAGCGTCGTACTGGACCAACGATCTCTACAAACGCTTCCTCTGCCAAGCCTGGCTGAAGCGCGAGCCTTCGGCCCGATCGCTGGTCTGGGTAGCGAGAGCTTCCAACGTTCTCATCCTCTTCATCGCACTGGGGGTCATGTCGAAGCTTTCGTCGATACAGTCGGCCTGGCACGTGAGCCTACTGCTCGGCAGCGGCATGGGGGTCCTTCTCGTCGTGCGCTGGCTGTGGTGGCGTGTCACGGCTGTGGCCGAGCTCACAGCCATAGCCGTCTCCCTCCTGCTGGCGCCGTTGCTGCTCTTTGTCACCCCGCAAATGGGCGAGGCCCTGAGGCTGCTGATACTGGCCGCTGCCGCCACCGGCCTCGGTATAGCAGCGGCGGTCGCCGCCGGCCCGGAGCGGATGGACACTCTCGTGGCCTTCTACAAAAAGACGCGTCCGCCGGGAGTCTGGGGAAAGGTCGCGATAGAGGCCGGTGCCGACCCCGCGGAAGACCGCCGTAAGTTGCTGCGCGGCCTGGCAGCCGTGGTCATCGCTGCGGCCTCTGTGTTTTGCTTGCTGACCGGCGCCGGCAGTTGGCTGGTGCAGAGTCCGTCGCCCGCTTGGTTTCCGTACCGAGGGCCGTGGTGCGCGGGCCTGGTGGTGTTGGGCTTGGCAGCCATCCCTCTGTGGCGCCGACTGGCTTAGTACGCGGATCGCGCGTAGTGTTTTCCGAGCCCGCCATGCAGCTCAAGCGCAATCCCACTAGAGCGGTCGCGATCGGCTCGGTCACCATCGGCGACGGACATCCCATAGCCGTGCAGAGCATGTGTGCGACCAAGACCCAGGACATAGACGCTACCGTCGCGCAGGCGGAGGACCTTCGCCGCGCCGGTGCGGACGTCGTGCGTATAGCCGTCGACAGCAAGAAGGACGCCCTCGCCCTGGAGGCCATCCGCGCGAGGACCAGCGCCAACCTTTCCGTCGATCTCCAGGAGAACTATCGTCTGGCGGAACTCGCCGCGCCCCACGTCGACAAGGTCCGCTACAATCCGGGACACCTCTACCATCACGAGCGCGAAAAGCCCTGGCAGGACAAGGTCAAGTTCATCGCCGAGGTCGCCGCCGCCAACAACTGCGCGCTGAGGGTGGGCGTAAACTGCGGCTCGGTGGATCCCGACAAGGTCGCCGAGGGCGGCGAAGACGACCTCGGGCCCATGCTCGCAAGTGTGTTCGAACACTGCGAGTTGCTCGACAGCATAGGGTTCACGCGATACTGCGTGTCACTGAAAGACTCCGACCCCGCCAAGGTGATAGAGGTCAACTCGCGTTTCGCCGAGCAAAGACCCGACGTTCCTATCCACCTGGGGGTGACCGAAGCGGGACTTCCGCCTGACGGCGTCATCAAGACGCGCATCGCGTTCGAGCAGCTCATCAGCCGCGGCATAGGCGATACCGTGCGTGTTTCACTCACCGTGCCGAACGAACGCAAGCGCGAAGAGATCGAGGCCGCCCGAACCATCCTCGACGACATCGAGCATGGACGCGTGCGTTCGGTGGTCGACTACGGACTCGACACTCTCAACATCATCGCCTGTCCGAGCTGCTCGAGGGTCGAGAACGAAGCCTTCGTCGAGCTTGCCGAACAGGTCAAGGAAATGACGGCCTACGCCAAGGACCACAAGATCACCATCGCCGTCATGGGCTGCAGGGTGAATGGGCCGGGAGAGACCGACGACGCCGACCTCGGGCTCTGGTGTGCTCCCAGCTTCGTCAACCTCAAGCGCGGAGAAGAGAGCCTCGGCGCCTACGGTTACGACGAGATCCTGGCCCGCCTCAAGAGCGAGCTGGACGCGTTGATAGCCGAGCGAACCGGCTCGGCCGGCGCTCGCATGGAAGGTTGAGGCCGGCGAGTCAGTGGCGAAGCTCGAGTTCTTCTACGACTGCTCGAGTCCTTGGACCTACCTGGCGTTTACGAGGATAGAGCAGGTCGCCGACGAGACCGGTGCCGACCTGCAGTGGCGTCCGATCTTGGTGGGCGGTGTCTTCAACGAGGTCAACCGGACGGTCTACGATCAGCGCGCCAACCCCTGCCCTCCCAAAGCCGCATACTTCGTAAAAGATCTCCGCGACTGGGCTCGGTATCAAGGGGTCAAGATCGGCGCACCGCCGGTGTTCCCCGTCAACAGCGTGAAGGCGATGAGGGGCGCATTCTACGCTCTGGAGGAGGGCTGCATCTCGCAGTACTCGCGCGCCGTGTTCGAAGAGTACTGGGAAGAGCTGCGCGACATCTCACAGGACGACGTGCTGACCGGTATCGTCGAGCGCGTCGGTCTGGACCGGGATGCCTACTTCGCCAAGATCAATGACCCGTCCTACAAGGCGAGGCTCAAGGCCAATACCGACGAGCTGATCGAACGCGGGGGATACGGCTCTCCGACCATGTTCGTCGACGGCGACGACATGTACTTCGGCAACGACCGTCTCGTACTGGTGCGCGAGGCGCTGCTCGCTGCGGAGCGATCGCCGGACGACTAGCCCTTAGAGCCCGATCCCCGGGCCTTCACGGAACCGTAGTCGCGTTCGGGTTCGGGCGTGGTGGCTGTCGGCAGACCGCGGGCTGACCACCCTTTGCACGTGACCTGACCCGTGCGATCCACCTCGCCGGCGAAACCGCCGCGCATGTCGACGACTTCGCTATAGCCTTCGGCCATCAGGATCTCGGTGGCACGGGCCGAGCGGCCGCCCGACTTACAGCCAAGAACCAGCTTGTCATCGGCGTTGAAGGCCGCGGTGAACTCGGCCACGAAATCGGGGTTGGGCTTCATGCCCGCGCCGGGAACGAAGTGAAGGAGGGGCAGGTTGTAAGCTCCCTCCGGGTGGCCCTGGTCGAACTCGTGAGTCGAGCGCACGTCGACGTATGTCCAACCCTCGCTCAACAAACGCGCCGCCTCGGGCGGCTCTACTCTCTTGATCGCCATGCAGGCAGACTAGTCGCGCCGCATTGCCCGAGCAATCACAGGCTCGCTCAGGAGAATATCCTGAAGTACGCGGCGAAGATCTTCTTGACCGTGGGCGTGAGCTTGCCGCGGCGCCAGGTATCGGCAGCCTTCTTGATCACCTCGGCCTGGGTCGGATAGGGATGAATGGTCGCCGCAATCTTGGACATGCCGACGCCCGCGGTCATCGCCAATGAAAGCTCGCCGATCATGTCGCCGGCGTGATGGGCTACCAGCGTAGCGCCGACGATTCGGTCGCTGCCCTGTTTGACGTGAACCTTGAGAAATCCCTCGTCCTCGCCGTCGAGTATCGCACGGTCCACATCACCGAGGTCGATCTTGACCGTATCGACCTTGATCCCCGCCTTTTCAGCCTGCCAGGGGTGCATGCCGACATGCGCAACTTCCGGGGTGGTGTAGGTGCACCACGGGATTACCAGGCCACTCGCCTTCGCTCGGCCGAAGAACAAGGCGTTCTGGATGACGATACGGGCTTGCGCATCTGCACTGTGTGTAAACTTGAACGCGGAAGCGATGTCACCGGCTGCATAGATGCGCGGGTTGCTCGTACGTAGACGGTCGTCGACCCTCACGCCGTCGGCGGCGTAGTCTACGCCCGCATCTTCCAACCCGAGACCCTCGACATTGGGTGCACGCCCGACCGCGATCAAGATCTCGTCGGCCGCCACTTCATGGGTCTTGCCGCTACTCTCGTAAGCGAGGACCCTGTCTTCACCGCGTCGCGACGCCGACGTCACCTTCACACCCGGTACGTAGTCGACACCGTCGGCTGTCAGGCTGGCCTGAACGATGGCCGCGGCGTCCTGGTCCTCCCGCGGCAGTACGTGGGTACCCGCATCGAGTATGGTTACCTGCGACCCGAAGCGCGCAAAGGCCTGCGCCATCTCGCAGCCGATCGGACCTGCGCCCACGACCACGAAGCGGGCAGGAAGGCGCTCGAGAGAGAACACCGTTTCGTTGGTGAGGTAGCCGGTCTCTTCCAGGCCCGGGATCGGAGGCGCCGAAGCACGCGCTCCGGTGGCGATGACGGCCCGGCGGAACTCGAGTCGCTTGCCGTCGACCTCCAGCGCGTCGGAAGCGACGAAACGCCCGCCGCCGAGGAACACGTCGATACCCAGCTCGCTGAAGCGGCGCACGCTGTCGTTGGGAGCGATTCCAGCGCGCAAGCGACGCATGCGTTCCATCGCGACGGCGAAATCGCCGCCGGCCGGCGCCTCCGGCGCACCCAACGCTCCGCCGTTCGAGGCCGCATGCCAGGCCCTTGATGCGCCGATGATGCCCTTGGAAGGCACGCAACCGACGTTTAGGCAGTCGCCGCCCATCAAATGCCGCTCGACCAGAGCCACCCGCGCTCCCAATCCGGCCGCTCCGGCCGCGCTTACGAGGCCCGCGGTGCCCGCGCCGACGACGACGAGGTGATAGCGTCCGGCCGGCTGCGGGTTGGTCCAATCCGACGGATGGACGTGGTCGATAAGCGTTCGGTTGTGGCGGTCGAGGGGCTCGATCATTTTTCTCACCTCTGGGGCTGGCGCCCGCATCGTCTTAGCATGTCGCAGCGCCCGGACCTACGGACCGTTTGCGCGTAAGTTACCGTTCGCGTTGCATCCGCAAGTAGGCAAGAAAATGCGGTAACAAACGCCGTCCAAGACCGTAGGAATCAAACGGTAAGCGCCGGGAGGTCTGGCCCATGCGATTCGCGTTTCGTTCTCCGTTGGTACCCGTAGCGGTCTTGGCGTCGCTCGTGGCGGGCAGCTTGGCGGCCTGCGAATCCAGAGCCGGACGCACCGACCCCGAGTTCGACTTCTCCAAGCACAGCGTTCCCGTCGAAGAGATACTTTCGGGCGGTCCGCCGAAGGACGGGATCCCTGCGATCATGGAGCCGGTCTTCGTAGAAGCTTCCGAAGCCGACTTTCTCCGTGACGAGGATTTGGTCGTAGGCATCACCCTGGCCGGCAGCGCCAAAGCCTATCCCTTGCGCATCCTCAACTGGCACGAAGTCGTCAATGACACCGTCGCCGAGCAACCCGTCGCCGTAACCTACTGTCCGCTGACCGGTAGCAGCTTGGTATTCGATCGGCGTGCCGGAGGCAGCCTACGCTCCTTCGGGGTCTCGGGACGCCTCTACAACAGCAACGTTCTCATGTACGACCACCAAAGCGGCAGCTTGTGGTCACAACTAGGAGAAAGCGCGGTCACCGGCGAACAGACCGGCACCGCGCTCGAAACGGTGCCGAGCGTATCGACCACCTGGCATCAGTGGCTGCGCATGCACCCCGATACGCTGGTGCTGTCGCCTGATACCGGCCACCGCCGCGATTACCTCCACGATCCTTATGGCGGTTACGGATCATCACAGGCCCTTCCCGTTTTCGCGCGCGGGTTCAGCGACGTCCGGCTGCGGCCCAAGGACAAGGTGCTGGGTATCGTCGCGGGAGGTGTCTCGCGCGCATATCCACTCGAACAGCTGCGCCGCCACGGTGACAGCCTCACCGAGACCGTCGGAGGCAGGTCGATAACCGTCGGCACCTACGAAGGACGCGATGCCGGCGCATACGCGAACTGGGAGGAAGGGCCGTTCCGCTCGGTGGTGGCGTACTGGTTCGCCTGGACCCTGTTCCATCCCGACACCGAACTGTGGCAGCCGCCCGCGGAACCCCGAAACGGCGCCGTCGCCGATGCAACTTCGCGCGCGGTGGTCTCGGAAGTAGAGAGCTACTGGACGGGACTGTCCGGGTTCGCCGTCAGTGACATGGGGGCTGACGGTCTGAACAAGAAAGGGCTCTTCGTCGTGAAGGGTCACGTCACGAACGTGTCGTCGCAGGCGCTTCATCACGTACGCCTGCGCTTCGAACTCCTCGATACCGAGGGAAAGGTCGTTTACTACGAGGAAGGCTTCAACCGCGGCGCGGAACCCTTGCTAGACGCACGGCCCTACGGCGGCGACCTCGCCGTCGAGGACACTCAGGTAAAGAGTATCCGGCCCGGCGAACACGACACCTTTCGCATGGCCTTCATCGGAGAAGAAGTGCCCGCGTTCGCGAGCCGGCGCGTGGTAGTACTGGAAGCCGAATGACGCCTGTGCAAGACCTGGACTGCGTGGTATGAGCCACCCTATTCAACGCGAGGCGCAGGAGTCGACAAGGTGAGCGAGGCTAAAGATCTTTTTTCCGTATCCGGCAAGATTGTCCTGGTCACCGGCGGTTCCCGCGGCATAGGTCTCATGATCGCGCGGGGCTTCGTCGAAGGCGGCGCGAAGGTCTACATTTCCTCCCGCAAGGCCGAAGTCTGCGACGGGGTTGCCGAAGAGCTTTCGGCTTCGGGCACTTGCATCTCCCTACCGGCCGACCTGTCGAACGAAGCCGGCGCCAAACATCTCGCGTCAGAGCTGTCGTCGTGTGAGAGCAAGCTCGACGTGCTCGTCAACAATGCCGGCGCCAACTGGGGCGCGCCCCTGGCCGACTACCCCGACGCCGCCTGGGACAAGGTTCTGGCACTCAACGTGAAGGCCATCTTCTTCCTCACGCGCGAAGTGCTCTCGCTACTCGAGGCGTCGGCGAGCGCTGACGATCCCGCCCGAGTGATCAACATCGGCTCGGTCGACGGACTGCACGTACCCGTCCTCGAAACCTACGCCTACTCGACGAGCAAGGCGGCGGTGCACCACCTCACGAGAGTTCTGGCGCGGCAGATGGCTCCACGTAACATAACGGTCAACGCCGTCGCGCCGGGCCCTTTCGAGAGCAAGATGATGCAGGAGACCCTCGAGAACTTCGGCGACGCTATACGGGCCTCAGTTCCGCTCGACCGGATCGGGAACCCGGATGACATGGCCGGAATCGCTCTTTACCTGTCCTCGCGCGCCGCAGCCTACGTCACCGGAGCGGTGATACCGGTAGATGGAGGGCTTTCGACCTGCATCTAAGCAACGTGGCGTCATGACACGCCACGCGCGGCCGGTACTGCTGGCCACTCTGGCCTGCTTGGCCCTGTCGGCGTGCACCGACGCCGGCCCCCGTCAGCAAAGCGGCGAGCGTCCGGACCGGATCAAGCAAGCAGAAGACACCCGGCGCGGCGAAACTTGGGCCATTCTGATAAACGGCGGCGGCAACGCTCGTCAGAACTATCAGTCCCACCTTCTCCACGTGCGTGAGCTCCTTGGCCTGCTGCGCGAGCGCGGCGTGCCGGACGAGAGGCTGTTCGTGTTCAGCAGCGACGGTCACGACCCCGCCCCGGATCTGGCCGTGCGTGACCGCCAGCCCGAAGCCGACTTCTGGTTGATCGAAGGGCTGCCGATCGGCAACAGCCTACGCACCGAGATCCGTCTCGAGAACACCGAGCTCGATGACGTATGGACGGCGCCGGCATCGAAAGCGGCGCTCAACCAATGGGTCCACGAACACGGCCCTCGCCTCGAGGCGGGCGATACGCTGCTCATCTACGTCACCGATCACGGCAAGAAGAACGAAGCCAACCTCGACAACAATACCATCGTGTTGTGGGGAGAATCCCTGTCGGTGAAAGAGTTCGGCATGATGCTGGACCGGCTGCCCGCCGGCATACGTATCGTGTCGCTGATGTCCCAGTGCTTCTCGGGATCTTTCGCCAACTTGATGTACGATCTCAGGGGCGAGCCTTCGGGAGATGTGTGCGGTTATTACTCGTCCGCCGCCGACCGTCCGGCATACGGCTGCTACCCGGAGAACCGCGGCAAGGACAATGTCGGTCACTCCTTCCGCTTCTTCGAAGGAATCAACCTCTACGGCAATCTGTCGGAAGCCCACGACCGCGTGCTGCTCAGCGACCGCACGCCCGATGTTCCCAACCGCACCTCAGACGGCTACATCAAAGACCTCCTCAGGCGCGAGGCTGCCGTACGCCGCGTTACCTTCGACAGCTTGGTGGATTCTCTGCTGAGCCAGGCTTGGCAGGACGAACTGCACTACGACGACGAATTCTCGCGCATCGATCACCTGGGGCACGCCTTCGGCTCCTTCGGGCCCCGCTCGCTCGAGGAACTCGACGAGCGCGCGCGCAGAATCCCGGCACTCGCCAATGAGTTGGCGAGCTACGCGAAACGCTGGAAGGGGGCGCTGCTCGATCTCAAACGGGAAAACTTCGCGCGCTTCCTGCAGACCTTTCCCTTCTGGCGTGACTACATCCAGCAAGCCTTCGTCGCCGACCTCGACAACGACGGCAAGCGCCGCTTGAGCGCCTGGCTACTCGAGGATC
This sequence comes from Candidatus Binatia bacterium, assembly GCA_028278325.1. Taxonomy (GTDB): domain Bacteria; phylum Desulfobacterota; class Binatia; order UBA1149; family JAJCZL01; genus JANQEO01. Next base: position 119,737 of record JANQEO010000039.1, on the reverse strand, counting down.
TCGTGGAGTTCACCGAGAAAGACCAGGCCACCAGCGACCGACTCCACGCCCTCAAGACGATTGCGGCGGAGTCACAAACCGCAAGCTACCGAATGGAGGTGAGGCGCGCCGTGGTGCTTCGGATGCGTGCCTTGCTGACGCGCATAGCCGGCCTCGTCTACCTGGATCGGGTTGCCGGAGCAGATCAACGGCAGGCCTTCGAAGCACTGGTCGCCTGTGAGGATCTGACCATCGGCAGGGCCACGCGCCCGTCACGCAGGGCCAGGGCCTTGCCTCCGCCCTTCCCCCCTCTGATCGACGAGATGGAGCTGCTGGCAAACGTCCTGCCCGGCTGGCTGGGCATCGAGTACGCGCACCTACAGAGCCACGAAAGGCGCGCGCTGGACCTGGAGCCGGGGGCCGTTCGCATCACTCGGGTGGTGCCGGGTTCACCCGCAGAGAAAGGCGGATTGAGACAAGGCGACATAGTCCTGGGGCCGCCCGGGTCTCATTTCGTGGAACGCAACCGGATTCGCGAGTGGGTCCTCACCTCGATCGTCGACGAGGTGAGGTTGCTCGATGTGCTGCGCGACTCTAACTTGTTGACGGTGAGAGTGCGCATCGGCGCTGCTCCCGTATAGACCGAATCAACCAGCCGCGAGAGCAATAGTAATGACTGCCAGACTCAAGAAGATCGCCCGCAGCCTCGGGGTGGGCAAGCTCGATCGTCATATCTTCATCTGTGCCGAGCCTGCCAAGGCCAAGTGCGCCAAGCGCGCCGACGGCCAGGCTTCCTGGCGTTTTCTCAAGAAGCGGCTGAAGGAGTTGGGCCTGGAGGGAAAAGGCGGAGTCTACCGTTCCAAGGTGGATTGTCTACGCGTATGCAAGGCCGGCCCAATCGCCGTCGTCTACCCCGAAGGCGTCTGGTACCACTCCTGCAACCCGGAAGTGCTCGAGCAGATAATCCAAAAGCATCTGATCGGCGGCAAGCCCGTGGACAAGTACAAGTTCATGGAGCAAAGGCTGGACTGACCGGGATCTGGAGGAATCCAAGTCCGCGGGGTTCGAAGAGCGAGTCGGCCCCCGCGCCCCAGGAGGCAGGCGCGAGGGCCGCTTCGCCGTCGACGGAGAGCGACAGCTACTCGTTGGTCAGCACATCAATGCTGATATCCGGACAATCGTCGACGCACCCGTGGAAGAGCTCGTAACACTCACGGGCTCCCTTCTTCGCTTCCTTCCAGCACATGCGTAGGCATCCGCCCTGCTCGGCTTCGGTCACGTTGTCGCACTCGGCGGCGCACTTGCGTCCTTTCTCCAAAACGTCGGCTACGCACTCACGCCCCTCGATCGCACACTCTTTGACGCATGCCGGGTCTTTCTTGGGGGGACGACAGATCTCGCGGCATACCGGCTTGAGTTCCGAGCACTCGGCCTTCGCACGCCGGTAAGCAACGCTGCACTTGTGAGTGCAGCGCTTCAGTTCGGTACGGTCGTCGCTGGTTTCGAGGCACTCGATGTTACAACGCCGGCGCTCCAGCAAAGCGCGATGGAGGCAAGCGCGCTTGTGGGACTTGCACAGTACCACGCAGTGGTCATCGGGCACGCAGCCGGGCGGGCAACGGTCGACGGTTGCTCTCGCCGTACCCGCTGCCGTGAACAAGATCGCGGCCGTAAGGGCCGCGGTAAGTATCGATTTCGGGACCATGTCTTATCTCCTTGGATCTCGCCGCACGCCGCCCACGCTGGCTCGGCCAGCCCACGCGGCGCTCTCGAGAGAAGTGATTGTAGCTGCCACTATTTGGGATTATAATCCCAATTCTGAGCGGCCCACAAGAGGGTTTTCAAGGTGAGTGCCATGCTTGTGCATAAAGACTTTAAAACTCAATAACTTATGGACTATTCTCATTGGGAAAATGAGCCCAAGCAGGACACGTCAGGCCGAGAGTAGTGTAGATGCGCTGGCCGCCGCCGTACGCAAACTGCTCAGGCCACTTGTGAGAATTCTGCTTCGCTACGGCGTGCCGTACGGAGCCTTCGCCGAGCTCGCCAAGGGCGTCTATGTGGACGTCGCCAGCGAGGACTTTCGCATAGAGGGGCGGGCTCAGACGGTCTCGAGGGTCTCTGTCATCACCGGAGTCTCGAGAAAGGAAATCCGCCGCCTTCGTCTCTTGGAACAACCCGACGACAGCGCCGCCGCACAACGCTACAACCGCGCGGCGCGCGTGATCACCGGCTGGGCGAAAGACGCCCGATTCGCCGACCGGGCGGGAAGGCCCGCGCCCCTACCCTTCGAAGGGGCATCGCCGAGCTTCACCGAACTGGTCAGGGAATACAGCGGCGATGTCACCCCCCGCGCCATCCTCGACGAGTTCGAGCGTGTAGGTGCCGTCGATCGGGCGGCGGACGGCAGGCTGAGACTGGTCGCACGCGCATACGTCCCACGCACGGGAGAAGCCGACAAGCTACAGATCCTCGGTCAGGACGTCTCCGACCTGATCACCTGCATCGAACACAACCTTCAATGCGATCCCGAAGACGCCTACTTCCAGAGAAAAGTCTCCTACGACAACCTTCCCTCCGAGCCGCAAGAGGACTTCAACGCTATGGCACGCAAGCTGGCTCAGAGACTCCTGGAAAAGCTCGACCGAGCCATGGCCGAAGAAGACCGGGATTCCAACACGGGCGTGAAGGGGGACGGACGCAAGAGAGTGGCGGTGGGGATCTACTACTTCGAAGAAGACATTTCGGAGGACAACTGACTTGAAGAAATCCTGCATTATTGTCCTTTCCTCCACATTGCTCGCGATCGCCTGCCTGGGCGGCGGATGCGGTAGCACCAGCGGCGGCGGAATCGGCGGCACCGGTATCGCCCAAGGCGTCATCGGCGACTTCGGGAGCATTTTCGTAAACGACATCGAGTTCGACATCAGCATGGCCGACGTGCTCGTCAACGGTGTGCCCGCCAATGAGCTCGACCTTCGCTTGGGTATGGTAGTGACCGTCACGGGCACGATCGACGAAGCAACCCAGACCGGGGTTGCCGACAGCGTCCGCTTCGACCGTGTGCTCAGAGGTCCAGTGAGAAGTGTGGACTTACCCGGCAGAGAAGCGCGCGTGCTCGGTCAGACCTTGGTGTTCCGAAACGACACGGTTTTCGACGGCGTGACTCTTCCCACCCTGGTCCAGAACCAACTCGTCGAGGTCAGCGGCTTCGTCGATGCCGACGGAGTCGTGCGTGTGACGCGCCTGGCGGCCCTGGCCCCCGGCGCCCCGTTCGAGGTCAAGGGGCGCATCAAGAACCTCGACGACACCGCCCAGTCTTTCGATCTGAGGACGATCAACGTGGACTTCGCGGGAGCGGCCCTGGTAAACGTTCCGCCCTCCGGCCTGAGCGACGGCCTGCTGGTCAGCATCACCGCAAGTGCTGACGTGGCCGGCAACGTCCTGGCCGTTACCCACGTGGAAGTGCTGGAGAGCCGCCTCAGGCTGACGGCCGGCCTCGAGCTCAAGATCGACGGCATCATCACGTCGGTCGACGGTCCCGGCCGCTTCACCGTCGACGGCATCGTGCCCGTGCGCATCAATCCGGGCACGATTCTGGTCGACGGGACGGCCGGCGACATCGGCCTGAACACGAGGGTCAGAGTACGAGGCACCGTGAACCGCAATCTGCGCCTTGTCGCCGACAGGCTGCGCTTCATCGACCCGGATGCGCTGTCGGTACCGCCGGCCCCCCTGACCGAGATTGCGGGTGTGAGCGGGAACTTACCGTAATATAATGGGTTTTGGGTCGCGCCGTTGACACATCAGGCGGTCTCAATATGGTAGCGGATCGTGCCCTCCACCGGACAAGCCACAGCCGAACTCTTCGACCGGTCCAGCATCGATCTGGATGCCGCCAACGCGGAGCTCGAGAAGAAGACGGCCCAGGAGCGGATCGATTTCGCGCTGGATCTGCTCAAGCCCAACCTAGTGCTGTCGTCGAGCTTCGGAGCCCAGGCGGCCGTGCTGTTGCACATGTGCTCGCGGGCCTGGCCCGAGATCCCGGTGGTGCTGGTGGACACGGGCTACCTGTTCCCCGAGACCTATAACTTCATCGACGAGCTTACCGACCGTCTTTCCCTCAACCTCAAGGTCTACAACCCCCAAGTATCAGCCGCTTGGCAGGAAGCCCGATACGGCAAGCTATGGGAACAAGGCCTGGAGGGCATCAACGAATACAACCGCGTGAACAAGGTCGAGCCCATGAAGCGTGCCCTGTCCGAGTTGAACGCTCGAGGCTGGATCGCCGGCTTGAGGCGCGACCAGGCAAGCACGCGGCGTGACCTCAACGTAGTCGGCATGCAAGACGGACGTCTCAAAGTGCTGCCCATCATCGATTGGCAAGACCTCAACGTGTTCAACTATCTCACCGAGCACGACCTGCCCTACCATCCGCTGTGGATCGAAGGCTATACGTCGATCGGCGATATCCACACATCGCACAAGCTTACCGAAGGCATGACCGAGGACGAGGTTCGGTTCTTCGGCCTCAAGCGAGAATGCGGACTCCACGAAAGCGACGACGAAGACTGATCATCCGTCGCTTCGAGCGTTTCGATCCGAGACTTCTTCTTGCCGCGGTACTGGCGGCCGCAGCGGTTTCCTGTCAGTCGGCGACTGCACCGGGCCCCGATCCGGGTCTGGAGTACCTCGAGCTGGTGACGGCAGGCGCCCCGGCAGAAACCGAGCTGCCCATGGTGGTGGCCATCCACGGTCTGGGCGCCACCCCGGAGAATTTCGCTCCCTTGTTCGAGAACTTTCCCGAAGCCACCCGCATCCTGTTGCCGCGCGGCCCCATGGAACACGGCGAAGGATATTCCTGGTTCGCGATGGCGGCAGGCACGGACCGTACCGCGCAGTTACGAGAAGCGGCGGGCCGGCTGGCCAAGTTCGTGGAGGTCGTCTCCGGCCTACGCCCGACTACGGGCAAGCCGATCGTGACAGGCTTTTCTCAAGGGGGCATGCTCAGCTTCGCGCTTGCTCTCGAACATTCCGAATCCATCGGCGGCGCCATTCCCTTGGCCGGGATGATTCCGCAGTCCATGCTCGACGAGCTGCAGCCCGCTAAGCTCCCGCGGCCCCGCATGGTCGCCCTCCATGGCGGAGCCGATCCCATCTTCGGCCCTGAGGGCATCCGCCGGTCCGTAAACGCCCTGAGCGCGAAAGGCATCAAGACCGAACTCTACGTCTACCCCGGCGTAGGCCATCAGGTCAGCAACAAGATGCGCGACGACATCTACATCGAGCTCGCAGCCATGATCGCCCCGGCACAGGCTGACGACTGAGCAACCCCGCCTCGGCTGCGCGGCTGGCTTCTGCGGGCGGTCGCGGATATACAGAATTGCAAGACCGTGCAACCGAAAGGGAGGATTAAGGTCTCATGGGAAAAAAGGTTTACGTAGTCGGCGTCGGCATGACCAAGTTCGAGAAGCCCGGGAGCAAAGCCTGGGATTACCCGGACATGGCCCGGGAGGCGGGCAACAAGGCTCTGGAAGATGCCGGCATCTCTTTCGAGGAAGTCGAACAGGCGGCGGTCGGCTATTGCTACGGTGATTCGACGGCCGGGCAACGCGCGGTCTACGAACTCGGCACCACCGGGATCCCCGTCTACAACGTCAACAACAACTGCTCGACGGGATCGACGGCTCTGTTCATGGCCAAGCAGTTCGTAGAGGGCGGCCTGGCCGAGTGCGCTTTGGCTCTGGGCTTCGAGAAGATGGAGAAGGGCTCTCTCGGCGTCAAGTTCAACGACCGCATCAACCCGATGGACAAGCACTTCGGCCTCATGGTCGAGCTTCGTGGCTTGGAGCAGGCGCCGGGCGCGCCGCAGATGTTCGGTAACGCCGGCCGCGAGCACATGGAAAAGTACGGGACCACAGCCGAGCAATTCGCCAAGATCGGTTACAAGAACCACAAGCACTCGGTCAACAATCCCTACTCACAATTCCAGGACGAGTACTCCCTCGAGGACATCCTCGCTTCACCAATGGTGTTCGCACCCTTGACCAAGCTGCAATGCTGCCCGACCTCCGACGGTGCCGGCGCCGCAATCCTCGCGACCGAAGAGTTCGTCAAGAAACACGGACTGCAGGACAAGGCGGTGGAGATCGCGGGAATGTCGATGACCACCGACATGAACAGCACCTTCGACGAACGTAGCTGCATAAAGATAGTCGGAGCCGACATGACCAAGAAGGCGGCCAACGAAGTCTACGAGCAAAGCGGCTTGGGACCGGAAGACGTCGACGTCGTCGAGCTTCACGACTGCTTCTCTTGCAACGAGCTGATCACCTACGAAGGCCTGGGCCTGGCCGAAGAAGGCAAGGGCGGCGAGTTGATCGACTCGGGAGCGGTGACCTACGGCGGCAAGTGGGTGGTCAATCCTTCGGGCGGACTGATCTCCAAGGGCCATCCCCTGGGAGCCACAGGGCTGGCCCAGTGCGCGGAACTGAACTGGCAGATCCGCGGCCAGGCCGACAAGCGCCAGGTCGAAGGAGCCAAGGTCGCGCTTCAACACAACCTCGGTCTCGGCGGCGCTGCCGTCGTGACCATGTACAAGAAAGCAGAGCTGGCTGCCTGACGGCTGCCTGGCTCTCGACTGAAGACCGACTCTAGACGAACGGCCCGTGCGCAAGCGCGGGCCGTTTTTCTTTGGCGGGTGCTCTAGGGCTCAGGCTGTCGCCGTCGCTGCGTTGCCGGCGTTCGATGACTTCTCGGCCGTATCCTCTGCAGGGGCAGTCTTGCCCACCCTGACCGTGAACCAGAAGTTCGAACCCTTACCGGGCGTGCTCTCCACGGCGATGCGTCCGTCCATGGACTCGACCAGTTTCTTGCAAACGGCCAGGCCCACACCCGAGCCGCCATTGCCGCCGAAAGGCTCGAAGACCGACTTTACCGCGGCCGGACCGATCCCGCTGCCGGTATCGATGATGTCGAAGCGCAGCATCATGCTGTCGTTGTTGTCTTCGACCTGTTTGCAGGCACGGACGGTGATCTCCCCCTTGTCGGTGAACTTGCACGCATTGCCCAACAGGTTGAGGAGCACGCGGCGCAGCCGTCCCTTGTCGCCGTAGACGGTCTCGGGGATGCCGGGCGCGATCGAGTAACCTATGTGTAGGCCCTTCTCCGCAGCCCGCGGCGACATCTCCTTCATGATCTCGCCGAAGATCGCGTGCATGTCCCAGGCCGATATCTCGAGCTCATCCTCGCCCGCCTCGGCCTCTGACAGCTCCTCGGCGCTTCCGGCCAGGCGTGAGAGTGAGGCGGCCGCCTTCTTGATGGCCTCGAGACGCTCACGCTGCATCACGCTCAACTCGGTCTCCAGCAGCTCGCCAATGTTGCCTACCATCTCATCCAGGGGCTCGTGGAACTCCTTGACGACATTGGCAAACACGTGGTCGCCCTCACTTTCGGGATCCTCCGGTACCGGCGCCGTAGCGGTCTTGTGTTGAAGCGATGGAGCTGCGGGCAACGGATCCGCCGAGGGCTCCAGAGTAGGGAACACGATGGCCTTCGCCGCCGCGCTCTGGCTACCGAGAAGCGGTCCGAGCAGCCCTATGCCGACGGCCAGGAAAATCGAGCTAACGAAGACGCCGGCAGCGGTAGCGGTGTCGTGAGGCGCAGCGCCTACACCCGACACGACCTTGGCCAAAGTCCCGGCATAGCCACCGGCCACATAAGCCACCGCGCAGGCGATGAACACCCATCCCCAATTGAAACCGAGCCCGCGAAACAACCTGAAGGAAAACGCGATCGCCACGAACTGGGCGACGACCGCACCGGTCAGCAATGCGATGTTGAGTTCCACCCCTGGCCTCCTCTTCCAGCCACCGCAACAGATTAGCATGACGGAGGCCGCGCTTCAGTAGGCCGGCTCAGAGTAGTTCGAGCAGCTCGGAGGGCCGTGCGATCAGGCTCTCGGCGCCGCCGTCGCACAGCTCGGCAGCATCACGGAAGCCCCACAGCACACCGATAGGCCGCATGCCGGCGGCAACCGCCGTCTTCATGTCGGTGGCAGTGTCGCCGACGTAGAGCCAATTCGCAGGCGCGACCCCAACTTCTGATGCGATCTCGAGCGCAGCGGCCGGATCGGGCTTCTTGGCAACGCCGGGCCTCGCGCCCCTGACGGCGGCGAAGTTATGTCCGGCCAGGAGGTTCGTGACGCAGAGATCCGTCATCGGCTGAGGCTTGTTGGAAAGCACCGCCGTGGACATACCTCTCGACGTCAAGGCGGCGAGCAGCTCGGGTATGCCCTGATAGGGACGGCTGCTGTGATTCCACCGCCGCGAGTACTCCGCTCGCATCTCCGCGATACACTCGCTCAACATCGGCTCGCGGCGTAGCTCTTTGGGAAGTGAGCGCAGCACCAGGTTCTCGACACCATCACCGACGAAGTACTTGTATGATTCGTTGTCGTGCAGGGGCAGGCCACGAGCCGTCAGTACGGCGTTCATCGAGGATGCAAGATCATCCAGGGTATCGAGAAGAGTGCCGTCGAGATCGAAGAGGATCGCTTGCATATGCGCCTGACGACGATCTAAGACAGACGCCATGGAAACACGAGCAGCGGTTGCGCACCAAGCAGAACGGCCTTTGTCCATCGAAACTGTCAACCTGGAAGGACCGCGCCAGGGAGAAGTGCTCGTCGAGATCAAAGCGACGGGGGTATGTCACACCGACGAGTACACGCTGTCGGGTGCAGATCCCGAAGGCCTGTTCCCATGCATCCTCGGCCACGAAGGCGCCGGCGTTGTGGTGGAAACCGGGCCGAGCGTCGAATCGGTCAAGGCCGGCGACCACGTGATTCCTCTCTACATCCCCGAGTGCGGCAAATGTGACTACTGCCGCAGCGACAAGACCAACCTTTGTATAGCCATCCGGGCGACTCAGGGCCGCGGCCTGATGCCCGACGAGACCAGCCGTTTCTCCTCGGGTGAAGAGACGCTGTTCCATTACATGGGCACCTCGACGTTCTCGAACTTCACGGTGCTCCCCGAGATAGCGGTGGCCAAGATCCGCGAGGACGCTCCTTTCGACAAGGTCTGTTACATCGGCTGCGGAGTGACCACGGGCATCGGTGCGGTTCTAAATACGGCAAAGGTGGAGGCAGGCTCCACCGTCGTCGTGTTCGGGCTCGGCGGCATCGGCCTCAACGTGATCCAAGGCGCGCGCATGGCAGGCGCCGAGAGAATCGTCGGCGTCGACGTGAATCCTTCCAAACAACCATTGGCCGAGAACTTCGGCATGACCGACTTCGTAAACCCCCGCGAGGCGGGCGACGACCTCGCACCCTACCTCGTCGATCTCACGGGTGGCGGCGCCGACTACAGCTTCGAATGCATCGGCAACGTGAACACCATGCGCCAGGCCCTGGAGTGCTGCAGGCGAGGCTGGGGCACCAGCGTGATCATCGGAGTGGCCGGCGCGGGCCAGGAGATCAGTACGCGGCCTTTCCAGTTGGTCACCGGGCGAACATGGAAGGGAACGGCTTTCGGTGGAGCCAAGGGCCGGCGCGATGTTCCCAAGATCGTCGACTGGTACATGGAGGGGCGAGTCAACATCGACGACCTGATCACCCACACCCTGCCCTTCGAGCGCGTAAACGATGCTTTCGAACTGATGAGGAAGGGTGAGTCGATCCGGACGGTTCTGACTTACGGCTAGCGAGTCTTGGCCGACTTGATGGGCGGACTCCAGATACCGATGCGGTCGTCGTAAGCCGAACCGAAGAAGTAACGCCCGTTGAACTCGGCCACCGACGTCACCTCGCCCACAACTTCTCCGTCGTGGCGAAGGCGCTTGTTGATGCTGAAGTTTTCGGGGTCGAGTTCGACGAAGGACCAGTCGCTCCGGCAGGGCAGATTGCCCAGCCTACACAGGGCCGAGGCTACCGGGTTCAAGCGCGTAACGACGAGAATGTCCCCGCGGGCACTCCAGGAAAGATTGTCGGGGCTGCCTCCGACGTTTACACGGTCGCGCTTGGCCAAGCGATTCTTACGCCCGATGCTCTTCACTTCGCCGGTACCGTGCTCGGTGTAGTAGACGGTCCTGCCGTCGCGAGAGAGCAATACACCGTTGGCCGTTGGACCGACGCTGCCGCGCAGGGTCTTCCAGCCTTCGCCGGGAGCCCAGGCCGACACATGCCCGGCCCTGGAACCGAAGGCCTTGGTCAGCTTGTAGTAGATACCTGAGAGTCCGGGTGCGACCGCGACATCGTTGGCGACCACCAGCTCGTGGTTGGCCGTGATGCCGACGTCGTTGGCGAACGTGTTCGCCGGGAGGCGTACGCAGCCGCGCCAGCTCAGACGCGCCTTCTCACCCCAACCGGTCAGATCGAACAGTTCGACGGCTTCCCTCTTGCCGTGGGCGATGACGGCCACACGTACGACACCCCGCGAGCGTTTTCTCGACGTCAGGCCATGAGGCGAGAACTCGCTCGTTACCGGAGGTTCTTTGCAGTCGGGATCACCGATCGCGGGCTTGCCTGGGCCCACGCCGATATCGCTCTTCTCACCAGTCGGCCAGATACGGCGAGGATGAGAAGGTTGCCCGGACTTGCTGACCGTGACCGCCGCAATCGCGCCACCGGTAGGAGGCTCGGGTCTGCGCCGCTCGCTCACGAGCAACACGCCGGCCGCCGGCACCGATTCGACATCGGCCGGGTTCTCGAAACCGCATACGGTTCCGAGGGCCCCTTGGCCGGGGTCGGTGTCACAGGCGGGGCGTGCCCCGCTGAGTGTGCTCATGGCTACCGCCACCAGAAATATCGGGGTGGCTAGAACAGTAATGACGACTATACGGCTCATGACTACTCGGTCAGCAAACAACTCTAGCGCCGTAATCGTCGCAAAAGCCGTGCCGGAGAGCAGTTTGCCGCGTCCGCACAGGACGCGGCCCGCAGCCGCCTATCTTGATTGTGGCGTCAATTCTTCGACGCCGTGGTGAGACAATTGCCGGTCCGCGCGGCGGACGACCCAGCGTCCGCCATGCGCGCGAAACCGTAGAATGGGAACCGTCAATCTTTGGAGCCGCCGAACAGACCCCCGATGCCCTCGATGAGCTTGTCCGCCGTGGCTTTATCGCCTTCCTTGCCTTCCGTCGCGAGGCCCTCGACCAGCTTGCCGCCCAGCTCACCGACCTTGCCTACCGACTCGATCGAGAAGCTACCCAGGGACGACAGGCCGCTGTTGAGGTCTTTGACCAAGTCGCCGGGTAAACCGACGCCGTTCTTCGCAATCGATGCCAGCACGGCAGTGGTGATGATACCCGAGAGTTCGGCAAAGCCGACACCGCCTCCCTCGCCGCCGACGTTTTGCAGGTTGATCTCCGGGACCTCCACCTTGACCTTGGTCACCTCTCCCGGCAGCGGAGACAACTGTACGTTTGCCGAGACGTCACGGATGAGGAGCTTGCCGATCACGAAAGTCTTTCCCGGACCCGTGTCCTCGGCGGGCTCGGCTTTGCCCGAGCTGAGCTTCTCGAGATTGGAGAGTATTACATCGTAGTTGGTCTTGCCCTGGGATCTCTCGATGCTCACGTCGATGTCGGTGATCTCGACCAGAGGGATCTCGACGGTTTGCTCTCGGAGGTTGCCGAGCGGCAGGTCCATGCGTGCCGCACCCAAATGGAGGAAGTTCTCGGCCTCGAAGCCTTCGGGGTTGGCAACATCGAGACCTCTGATCCCGAACCTACCGCTGAGAAAGCCGATGCTCACGCCGTCCACCGACGTCGGCACACCGAGGGCGTAGTTGGAACCACGCTCGATTGCCGTCTTGGCGAGAGAGTCGATGTAAAAGATCACCGCACCGACGGCGACCACTACGATGATTACCAATATGCCGAGAATTCGCATAATCCCTGCCTCCTGGCGGCCCTACCACAAGATTTCAGATCCAGATACTATTGCCGGGACCCGTGGGCAACCGAGCTATGGGAGTGACAGCGGCGGCACAATCGGGAACTGCATCTCGCACCACCCCCGGCGAAGCCGCTTGGCCTTACCCCAAGGGCAAGCGCCTGGTCTTCCTCCTCGATGCGTGCAGTTCCTTGGAGCGCCGCTACTTGGAGGACTGGATAGCGCGCAACGCGCCCTCGACCGAACCGGGCCTGGTGCGGGTGATCCCCGTTCTGTCCACGCGCACCAACAACAACCCCCGACAGATCGACCCCCGTCTCGAACAGGTCTTGTCGACCAACGAGGATCCTTTGATGGCGCCGCTGCGCGTGGCCTGGCTCGGCGGAGACAGCAACGGCACGGGCGAGAGCGTGGGCAAGGGCCTGCTGAGCCTGAGAAACCCCCACAACCCGGGCAAGTTACGGCAAAACTGGCTGCTCAAGCGCCACCCCGAGCGTTGTAGGGTCGTGGTCGCCGACCCCGCGCCCGCCTCCGAATTGCGCAGCCGCTGGCGCCGAGCAGGCGGCACCGACTTCGCCGCCACTACCGGCCTTGCCGAGTTCGTCGTCCGCCAGGCCGGCCTGGCGCTCGAACGTGCCGAACGGCGCCTGCGCGGGACACGCTACAAGGTTCCGCGCTTCGTCAACGAGGAGATCCTGTCGCGCTCTTCATTTAAAGGAGGGCTGGCAAAGTTGACCTGGGAGCTGGGCCGAACCGAAGCCGAAGTGTCCCACGAGGCGATCGAGTATCTCGACGAGATCGCGGCCACTCACAGCACCTATGTCATCGACATCGCCGCACAGCTGATTCGCCTCCTCTACACTCGCGGCTACGGTGAGCAGCTCCACTACGATAGAGCGGAGTTGGAGAAAGTATACGAGGTCGCTCAGCGCTACCCCGTCGTGTTTCTGCCGTCGCACAAGTCCAACCTCGATCACCTCGTGCTCCAATACGCCCTGCACGAGAATGGACATCCGCCCAACCACACGGCCGGCGGCATTAACATGAACTTCTTTCCCATCGGACCGATCGTGAGGCGCAGCGGCGTCTTCTTCATACGCCGCAGCTTCAAGGACAACCCCGTCTACAAGTACGTGTTGCAGGCCTACATCGACTATCTGATCGAAAAGCGCTTTCCCCTCGAATGGTATCTGGAAGGCGGCCGCTCTCGATCGGGCAAATTGTTGCCGCCGCGCTTCGGCCTGCTCGCCAACGTAGTCGACGCATATCGCCGCGGGCGCAGCGAAGACGTGGTGCTGATTCCGGTCTCGATCAGCTACGACCAGATTCAGGACATCGGCGAGTACGTAGCCGAGCAGAGAGGCGCAGCCAAGGAAGCCGAGAGCCTGAGCTGGTTCATCAAGATGGTCAGGCGCTTCCACAAGAAGTTCGGCGACATCCACATAAGCTTTGGAGAGCCCTTGTCGCTGCGCGATCAGCTCGGCGAGCAAAACCCCGATGCCGAGCCCAACCCGGACGAACAAAACATCGGCGTGCAAAAAACCGCCTTCGAAGTGATGGTGCGCATCAACAACAGCACGCCGATTACGCCGACTTCGCTGCTTACCATCGCCCTGCTCGGCAAAGGGGATCGTGCTCTTACCCTCGAAGAGATCGCCGGGCCGGTCGACAAGCTCGGGGCCTACGTCCGCAAGAGAGGGCTGCCGACCACGGGGATCGACGAGCTACAGACCAGGGAAGGCATCGAGCAGAACCTCCAACGCCTCATCGACAACGGTGTCGTATCGGTTTTCTCGGAAGGCCCCGAAGCGGTCTACGCGATAGTGCCGGACCAGCATCTGGCAGCTGCCTTCTACCGCAACACGATCATCCACTACTTCGTCAATGGCTCGATCGTCGAGTTGGCCTTGCTGAGGGCGATGGAAAACGACGTCAAGGATGCGCAGGAGGGGTTCTGGAGCGAGATCATGAACCTGCGCGACCTGCTCAAGTTCGAGTTCTTCTTCTCGGACAAGGACACCTTCGTCGAGGAGATCCGCGAAGAGCTGGGCGTCCACGATCCCGACTGGCCGACCAAACTAAAAGGTGGACGTGACGATTTACGCGATTTGCTCGGCGAGATTCGGCCCTGGAACTCCCACCGCGTGCTCAGGCCTTTCTTCGAAGCCTACCAGGTGGTCGGCGACGCGCTCGAGACACTCGATACCGACAAGCCCTTCGACGAGGGCGCCTTCCTTAACTCCTGTCTCGCTCTGGGCAAGCAGTATCATCTGCAGCGCCGTATCCGCAGCGCGGAGTCCGTCTCGAAGGTGTTGTTCTCTACGGCCCTCGACCTGGCCAAGAACCGCGAGCTGTTGGAAGGCGGCGACGACTTGCTGAAACGCCGCCAGGACTTCGGCGAAGAGATCCGCAGGGCGACCCGAAGGATCGACGGCATCGACGCGCTGGTGGCCAGCCGCCGCGCTCGACTGATCGACTAACCGTTCCAGACTACTGCCGCGCCTAGGGGCAGTTGCTGCCTCCCGGCCAATCGAAAGGCGTCACGCCGTCAGAGCAAACCAGCTGGCTGTCATGGTCGGTCACCAGCCGCGCCGGTCCCGGCAGGCCGATGGCGGTGTTGGCCGCGGCACTAGCCGTGGGCGGAACGCAGAACACCGAGCCGAGATCAGGGTTACCCGAACCGTCCGGCGCCGGCGCTGAGGCCTGTCCCGCCACCGTGATGCTGCCCAGGAAGCAGCTGCGCTGCACGGCCGCCGCACAGAGGCCGCAATCCCCTCCGGAGCATTCAGCATCGAGGGCATCGCAGTCGGCCTGAATGCTGCAAGGAAGTAGGAACCTGCCGTTGGCATCGGTGTGACCGTCACAATAGGTGTCGGTCGATGACGAACAGAAGCCCTGTATACCGGCGCCGCCATCCGAGCATACCAAGGCATCACTGGAGCAGTCGTTAGGTTGCGTCGGTACCCCGGAGCCTACGGCAGAACACGTACCGGCCCCGACAGATGAGCAGTCCGTATCAGAGCTGCAGGCGATGGTGTTGTCGAGGCTGCACACAGCGCAGGGACAGTCGAGTCCCGACAGAGGTGGACTGCAGGTCAGGCCGGCCGGCAGCGAGAACGACCCGGTCGTATCCGTCCTTTTGATCCGCAACCCGACACCGGTGATGTTAGAGCCCGAATCGGGAAGGCAGTTGTAGCTGACGTCGCCGAAGGCCGGATCCGTTGCGTTCACATCGCATCCGGAGCCATTGCTGGGTCCTCCGCTGCAGGTGCCGCCGAGTACCCCGTCATTGGCGACCGGATCGCCGACACAGACGGGGCAAGGCTGGCCGACATCGATCCCGACATACACGGCAGAAAACTCATCGATGTTCAGGGCCCCGGCACCGAGACCTGGACTCCATGTTCCCGACACGTTCGCCCCAAGCCGCGGCAGGGAACAAAGTGGAACCCCCGCAGCAACCACAGGCTGTGGCGGTGATGTATAGCAGTCGCACTGAGCGCCGCCGCACTCCGCCGCCGCCGCCAACGGAGTGGTGCAGACGTTGTCGGTGCTGTTGGAACACCGGCAGTTGCCTCTGGCCGGGTCGATACCGGTGACAGTGCAAGACATGCAGCCCGGATCGCAGTCGAGGCCCAGCCGTATCCCGGCGCCGTCGGGGCTGTCAGTGGCGTGGTGCCACCCCGTCCAACCCAAGTCGTGAGAGGTATCTCCGCCGGCATGGCCCGCGTTTACTGAGAGATCCAAGAAAGCCGGGCAGGCTCCGCCCGGGCCTACGCACATGCAGCTATTGCAGGTCTGGCCGACGGCGCAGTCGGAATCCGACTCGCAGTCCTCACCGGCCGTGATGATGCCGTTTCCACAGCCGGTCGGCGTGCAGTTGTTGTCACAACCGTCACCGTTGACGGTGTTGCCGTCGTCGCAAAGCTCGCCGCAGACCTCCAACGGGTTCAGGCTGCCGTCGCCGCAGGTTCCTTCACAGGTGCAGTCCGCCGCGCAACCGTCACCGGCAGTGTTGTTGCCGTCATCGCATTCTTCACCAATCCGCTTGTTGTCTCCGCAGCGTGACTCGGGGATGGCGGCAGTCGAGTAGGCCTCGTTGACGTCGTTGACTGCGGCAACGGCGCAGATACCGAGTGTGGTTGCATCGTTGCCGCAAGTGTCCAGCTCGCCGATGGAGCCCGGGAAGCAACCCTTACCGTCCAACAGAGCATTCTGGAACTTCGACGCAGCGAGCGCGCGCTTGCCCTTGCGATCAGCGTCCTTGCACTTGCCGACACCGTCGGGCAAGGCGATCTTGCCTTTGTCGACGAGCTTCTGACAGGTGCTCGTCTCTTTGAGTTCTACCTTCTGCAGCGTCGCGACGCTCTTGAGGAGAAACTCCTTACAGTCGAGCCCTTCCGGACTCAGCCCACCCAGCGGCGTACCCGTGGGACCGGTCAGCGTCGCCATGGTGCTCTCGACCGCTGCTCGCACAAGACACGAACTGCAATCGGAAACCTCGCCCCAGTCTCCGCAGCGGCCGTCGCCCGCGCTGGGCGCAGAATCGCAGTCCTCGTCCACAGCGCAAGTATCGCCGAAGGTAGCAGCAGGAGCCGAGCAGCGATCCTTGCAGACACCGTCACCCTTACGCACGCACTTGCCGTCGCCCGGCGCAGCGTCGCAGTCCGAATCGATAGAGCACAAAGGCCCGGCGCAGAAACCGTGATCCAGACAGATGCCGCTTACCGAACAGTCGTTGTCGTCCGAGCACGGAGGACCGAGAACTCCCGCGGCGCAGCGCCTTTCGGAGTCACACTCGGAGTCGATACGGCACGATACGCCGTCGTTGGGACCTCCGACACACTTCGGCCCGTTGATGATCCCCCCGCAGGGCGCAGGGCACTCAGTGAAGGACAGCTTCGATGGGGAGCCGAGGCTCGCACACGCCTCGCGGGCATCGTCACGCAGGCTGGTCACGGCTGCGGAGACGTCGCCGTCGGGGTCCGACGCAGGCGAAATCGTGTTACAGACCGAGTGATCCGGTACGCCGGGGGCCAGGTGGCAGGCCCTGAGCACCGAATACATCTTGTTGGCCAGCTTGTCGGTAGAACCGGTTATCACCTTGCGGCAGTCCTGGATCCCGGGGTCGGGCCGCTGTTCCATGCCGATCGGGTCTACAACGAGATCGCTGGTGGCGCCGATGGCGGCGGGAAGCGATTCTTCGGCGGGCAGGAAACTGAGGGACACGTTATTGTTTCGAACCTGCAGATTGATGGGGTCGTCTTCCGAACCCTTGCCCCACTTGGTTCCCTTGCAGTCGGGTGTCTCCCAGCAGCAGATGTCGAGTTGGGGCCCCTTCTTCACTTCACCGGTCGACTTCTTGACCTTGTAGGTGAACTTGATCTTGCACGAGCCCGAACCGATTCCGGTGCTGCACACCTTCTTCGGATACTTGATCTTGCCGTTGGGCTTGGTCGCCAACGCGAGAGCTTCGGCGTCGGTCGCGCACGGCGGCGCCGCGATCGTCAGATCGTCGGTATACCATTGTACCGGCAGTCGCTCACCGAAGTCTTCGGCGTCCTCGCTGCTCTGAACCGTGATCTGACACGATTCGTCTATGACATCGGCGCCGGTCTCGTCGACCATGCGAAAGACCACGCTATCGGTGGAGGTTTCTCCGGCGGAGCCGTCGAGTGTGAGAGTTCGGCAATGATCCTTGCCGGCGAAGGTGTTCGTTGCAGTGGCGGCTAAAAAAATTAATGCCGCGCCGATGGGAGAAAGCAGCGAAACAGTTCGAATCCGCTGAAAAGCCATATGGCCCCCCTTGTGCTCGTTGCCGCAGCCTGACTGGGTGTTCAACTGCGTGCTGTACACAACCGCGACTAACCTTGTCAAGGTGCTGATCCCCGTCCGAATCTCACGCAAAGACAACTGCCCGAAGGCACGACTACCGAAATACCTGACTCCAAATTAGGGAACGGTTTAGGCACGATTCACCCATTCGGGGGACGCTTGGCTCGAACGGGGTCGAGAACCACGAGTATCTGCCAGGATCTCTGACGGACCCGAGGGTTTTGTCGTTGACAGGCCGACTCGCGATGCGATAGACGACAAGGCGCTGCGGCCGCCAGAGGTGGCTGCCAAGGGGGGTTCGCGTATGCGCATCCGCTTCGAGCGTCACGCTCAGCGTTCAAAGTTCGACTCGCACACACACTTGAGAGTCGCCTTGGCGACGCTGTTACTCCTTTCGGCAGCCGCCCCCGCAGCATCCGCTCCTGACATGCAAAACGTGGCCGCCGGCAACGGCGTAGCGTCTGCCTCATGCATATCCGCAGGTACCAACGCCACGCTGGACTCTACGCCGGCCGGTGACGACACGGTTCCCAGCCCGCCGTCCTTGCCCCAAGTCCTTGCCGGCGCCGACGGCATCTGTGACTCGACTGCTGCCGGCGATGACGTCCAGGTGATTCCCGTTGGGCAGGGTTCGCCGAATACGCGTGCAATAATTTCCGGTCGTGATGTCGTCAACGACGACCGCGACAACGGCGTCTGCGACAACACCGTCATATTCCTTCCCGGCTCCGATGACGTCGTCATAACTCCGACCGGTCAGAGCACACCCCAGCAGGTCGGCGTGATCCCCGGACTGAACGTCACCTTGGACACGACGGCTGCCGGTGACGACGTGGTCTCGGCTATCGTGTGCCCGGGAACCAATAGCAACATCGATTCGTCGAACGCCGGCGACGACCTCATCGATCTGAACAGCGTGAACTGCTTCCCCTGCGTAAGCCCCGGTAACAGCTGCATCACGCCAGGGCCCGACGGCATCCTGCAAACGACAGCGTCAGGTGATGACTTCACGCTGCCTGTGATCCTCACCGGCGCCGACGGCATCAACGATTCCCCCTTTGCCGGCGACGACGAGAACGTCATGGCCGTCGGCGAAGGCTTTCAACCGATTCCCGGCTTCTCCGAGACTACGGTCTGCACTGACACCGGCTCCAACGGCATCGCCGAGTCCACCCTGTGCGGAAACTCGGTGATCGACATTACCGCGACGGGCGTCGACGAAGAATGTGACGACGGCAACCTGACCAACGACGACGGCTGCGACGACGATGCCGCAACTGGCGGCAACTGCACCTTCACGGCCTGCGGCAACGGGGTGACCGCCGGCACCGAGGAGTGCGACGACGGCAACAACATCGATGGTGACGGCTGTCAGGGTAACTGCGAACTGCCCGAGTGCGGAGACGACATCATCGATCCCGGCGAAGAATGCGACGACGGCAACACCACGCCGGGTGACGGCTGCGACGCGAGCTGTCTCCTCGAACCCTTCTGCGGCGACGGCAACATCGATGCAGGCGAGACCTGCGACGACGGCAACAGCAGCAACGCCGACGACTGCCCCAACACCTGCGTGCC
This sequence comes from Candidatus Binatia bacterium, assembly GCA_028278325.1. GTDB lineage: Bacteria > Desulfobacterota > Binatia > UBA1149 > JAJCZL01 > JANQEO01. The sequence continues at coordinate 100,449 of JANQEO010000039.1, read as the reverse complement.
GGCCAGCTGCGGTGACGGCTTCACCTGTTCGGATCTGTCTTGCATGACCGGACCGGGAGGAGGCCCGGAAGATTGCGACGACGGCAACGCGACACCCGGCGATGGCTGCGAGAACGACTGCTCGAATACGGCCAACGTGGAATGCCGTGACGGTGTCATCAACGGCAACTGTAGCGCCGGTCAACCGGCAAGCATCGTGTGCGAACAAGACTCCGACTGCGACACGAGCATGGGAGCCGGCGACGGCGTTTGCGATCTCGAGCAATGCGACGACGGCAACAACAGTGACAACGACGCCTGTCCTACCACCTGCTTCAACGCCGTGTGCGGCGACGGCTTCATCTTCAACAACGGCGGTCCGGAAGAATGCGACGACGGCAACACGGTCTCGGGCGACGGCTGCAACTCGAGCTGCCAGTTGGAATGCGGCAACGGCCAGCTCGACGGGGGCTGCACTGCGGGCCGGCCCTTCGGCACCTCCTGTAACGACAACGATGACTGCGACAGCTCACCGGGAGCAGGTGACGGCACTTGCATACTTGCCGAGCAATGTGACCGAGGTTGCGGCAGGGCCACCGGTGACGGCGAGTGCGCCTCGGGCCTGGCTACCGGAACGGCATGCAACACCAACGCCGACTGCGACACGGTTCCCGGCGCATTGGACGGCCTGTGTCTGGGCAGCACCTGCGGTCCGGGCTGTACCGGCTCTTTGGTGGCGGGGCCGCAGACCAAGTGCACGGCCGGGAACACCGGCGCCTCGTGCACGACCAACACCGACTGTGACACCGGTCCTCCGGACGGCGTCTGCAGCGGGCCTGTTTGCGACACCACGGGCGCGCTCGACTTGTTCTGCGGCGTGGGCGTCGATGATTGCTCGGATACGTCGTGCCTGATTCCGGTCTGCGGGAACGGGGAGCAAGAGTGCGACGAGGAATGCGACCTGGGCGCACTCAACGGAGTTGCCGACAGCGGATGCGAGAGCGACTGCACGCGCGTCGGAGTTGTCGGCCGCCGCGAGCTGACGAGCAGAAAGGAGTGCCACAGCGCCTGGACGATCGACAACCCGCCGGCTCCGATCAACCTCGACAAGACCCGGCAGACCTGCGTCGACAATACGGCCTGTGATGCCAATCCCGCTGTAGGGACTTGCACCTTCAGCGTCGGCCTCTGCTTCGCGAGGCCGGGAGTCGGCACCTGCGTGCCGGCTGACATCAAGACCTTCGAGCTGCGTCGAGTGAAGGTGACAGAGGCCGACCAGGCCGCCGCCACGCAGACAGTTACCGCGGCTGTGCGCGCCTTGATCGCCAATGACGAAGCACCGCCGCCTTTCGCCTTCATCCCCGACCGCTGCCGCAAAGGGATAAAGAAGTCGACTTGCGACATCCCCAACGATCACGAGTGCGACACCTCGCTCGGCAAGGGCAACGGACGCTGTGACATCGGCACCGGCGTTGTCTACGAGCCGTGGCTGCCGCCGGCGGTGTCGGGTTCGGTGTGTACGGATAGCTTCGAAATCGACGTGCCCCAGGGCGAGCGTCTCAAGCTCAAGTCGATCACCAGCCCGGTGGAAGGCGAAGGAAGACCCGACCGCGACAAGATCATATTGGAGTGCGACTGAAGACCGGGCCGTTTTGACAACCGGTGGCTAACCCTGCATAGCACGCCGATGCCTACTGTAGCCGTCGGTAAGAAAGCCCCGGCCTTCAAACTCCCTGCCACGGGCGATCAGACCATCGAGCTGTCCACGTTGAAGGGCAAGAAGGTAGTTCTGTACTTCTACCCAAAGGACAGCACCCCCGGATGCACGCGTGAGGGAGGCGACTTCCGCGACGCTCACGCCAAGTTCAAGCGCGCCGGCGCCGTGATCCTCGGCGTCTCGCGAGACTCGACAGCATCGCACGAGAAGTTCAAGGACAAGCAGGGGTTCCCCTTCCATCTGCTCTCCGACAAGGACGAGAAAGCCTGCAAAGCCTACGATGTGATCAAGCTCAAGAACATGTACGGCAAGCAGGTAAGGGGCGTCGAGCGAAGCACCTTCCTCATAGACGCAAAAGGCGTCTTGCGCCGTGAATGGCGAAAGGTCAAAGTCGATGGGCACGCCGACGAGGTGCTGGAGGCCGTCAAAGCCCTATAGTCCGACTCGGTCCGCCGCCATGAGAACTCTCTCCGTCGCCTTGATTGCCTTTGTCTTCGCCGTATCTGCGGCGCCTGCCCAAGCCCAAACCGACTTCATCACCTTCGAAAGCGGGCCCGTGCGCCCTCTGGCCCTGTCACCGGACAAGACCCGCCTTTTCGTGTGTAATACCCCTGACAACACCCTTGAGATCTTCGACGTCGGACCGGGCGGGATCACGCGCTCCGGCTCGGTGGCCGTCGGCATGGAACCCGTCGCGGTGGCCGCGCGCACCAACACCGAGGTCTGGGTCGTCAACCATCTTTCCGACAGCATCAGCATCGTCGACGTCAGCGGGGTCCCGCGGGTCACGAGAACGCTGCTGGTCGGCGACGAGCCGCGAGACATCGTCTTTGCCGGTAGCGGCGGCGACCGAGCCTTCATCACAACGGCCCACCGTGGCCAGAATTCGCCCTATCCGCGCGGCGAGTACGACGTCGAAGGCGTAGGACGTGCCGACGTCTGGGTCTTCAACGCGAACAGCCTCGGCGCCGCCATGGGCGGCACTCCGCTCAGCATCGTGACCTTGTTCGGCGACAAGCCGCGCGCGTTGGCGGTCAGCCCCGATCTATCCACCGTCTACACCGCCGTGTTCCGCTCCGGCAACCAGACCACGACCCTCAACGAGGCTTCGGTGTGCGACACCAGCCCGGCCAACGCCGCGGCGGAAACCGTGGAAGGCCCATGCAGTGTGGACGGCGTGATCATGCCGGGCGGCTACCCTCCGCCTCACAAGAACCAGGAAGGCGTTGCAAAAAACGAAACCGGTCTGATCGTGAAGCTCAACCGCGACGGCGGCACCTCGGATACTTGGCAAGACGAGCTCGGACGTGACTGGAGCGCTGCGGTGCGTTTCGAGTTACCCGACCTCGACGTGTTCGCGATCTCGGCCAACGCGAATCCGCCGGTAGAGACGGACTCCTTCGCCCATGTCGGTACCATCCTTTTCAACATGGCCGTCAACCCGGTTTCCGGAAAGCTCTATGTCTCGAACACGGAAGCACGCAACGAAGTGCGCCTGGAAGGATTCGGCACCATCTCCGGACCGATCAAGCCCATGGGTGAGCCGGCTTCGGTGCGAGGGCGCCTCGCCGAGAGCCGCATCACCGTAATCGAGCCGGCGGGCGCCGTCACGCCCCGACATCTGAACAAGCACATCGACTATAGCGCCATCCCCCAACCGGCCGGCGCCCAGGACAAGAGCCTTTCCACTCCAGTGGGAATGGACATCAGCGCCGACGGACAGACCCTCTACCTGGCGGCTTTCGGCTCAGGGAAAATCGGCGTCTTCGATACCAACGCTTTGGAGAATGACACCTTCGTACCCGACGCCGCCGATCACATAACACTGTCGGGCGGAGGGCCGGCGGGAGTAGTAGTCGACGGTGACTTGTTGTTCACTCTGACACGCTTCAACAACTCCGTAGTGGTCGTCGACCTGACGCTGGGAAGCGTCGGCACCGAGATACAACGCGTACCGCTGCACAATCCCGAGCCTCTGCGCGTGATCAACGGCCGGCCCTTCCTGTACGACGCGATCTTGACCGGCAGCAACGGCGAGGCGTCGTGTGCAAGCTGCCATTTGTTCGGAGACATGGACGACCTGGCCTGGGATCTCGGGGATCCCGACGGCCTCGTGGCAGAGAACACCAACCCGCTCAGGGCCGGCGCCCCCACAGACTTCCATCCCATCAAGGGCCCGATGATTACGCAGAGCCTGCGCGGGCTGGCCGACATGGGTCCCCAGCACTGGCGCGGTGACCGCCAGGGCGATGCGGTGCAGGCCTTCAACGCCTTCAACGTCGCTTTCCCCGGGTTGGTCGGCCGCGACGAAGGCGAGTTTTCTGCAGCCGACATGCAGAAGTTCACCGACTTCGCACTGGAGATCAGGTATCCCCCCAATCCGCTACGGCAACTCGACAACTCCTTGAGGCCGGATGAAAGTATCGGTTCCGGCATATTCTTCGGGCCGACATCGGACACGACCGGCAGCTGCAACGTCTGCCACATCATCTCACCGTCCGAAGGCTTTTTCGGTGCCGACGGAACATCCACCGAGCAAGGAACGGTGCGCGAGTTGAAGACTCCCCACCTTCGCAACCAGTACCAGAAGATCGGCATGTTCGGCATGGCACGTACGCCGAGGTTGCCGACGAGCGGGGACTACACCAACCAGGGACCTCAGGTACGAGGTTTCGGCTTCACCCATGACGGCAGCTTCGACACGGTCAGGCGGTTCTTCGAGTTGAATGTATTCGACACGAACATAGGCTCGGGCGTCGACATCGAAGCCTTCATGCTCGTATTCGATACCGACCTGCCGCCGATCGTCGGCCAACAGATAACCAAGACCTCGACGAGTGCGGCGACCGTCGATACACGCATCAACGACATGATCACCGCAGCGGCCACGCCCTATCCCTCCAAGCTGCTGGGTCCGGGATCCACGCAATGCGACGTGGTGATCAAGGGGACGGTGGGAACCGATCAGATCTCGGCACTGTTACTGCCGGGCGGGGACGTCCAGCCCGACGACGGCAGCTCCCCGGTCGAGGAATCGTCGTTCCGAACGCAGGCTTCGGTGCCGGGTCAAGAGCTTACCTATACCTGCGCTCCCTTCGGATCGGGCACGCGCATGGCCCTGGACCGGGACGGCGACGGGCACATGAACCGTGCCGACAACTGCGCCGATGTACCCAACCCGACCCAGAACGACACCGACATGAACGGGATCGGCAACGCTTGCGAGCCCGGAGCCACGACCACCACGACTACTACCTCGACAACTACCACCAGCACCTCGACGACAACGACGACCCTTCCGCCGCCGCGTCCCTTCATCACCAAGACCATGAAGGTAACCCGGCTGACCAAAGCGGCCGGGGAACAGCGGGTGAAGCTCAAGAGCGAGGAGCTCGACGAATCGGGGCTGGTGTTCGATCCGCCGTCACAGACTGTGAGCCTGTCGATAGAGGACGGCGCATCCACGATCGCATCGATGACACTCGATCCCGGCGATCCGGACTGGTCGACCAACAACAAAGGCAATCGCTTCAAGTGGAAGCCGTCAGCGCCGCCTCAAGCCGACGGCCTGTGGCGAGTTACGATCAAGGTCAGGGACAGCGGCTACAAGCTCAACGTCACTTTCAAGGACAGCGATGCGTCGGCAGCGAGTGCGGCGGCCAGCGCAGACGTCACGTTCACCGTCGGCGACGGAACCTGGATCGGCACCACACCGCCCTGCACCCTCTCAGGCAGCGGCAACTCTCTGCGGTGTAAGTAGAAACCGCCGAACCGCCGGTTAGCCAGCCAGCGCTTAGGACAACAGGCGGGCGCAAGCCCGCCGGTCAAGACAACAGCCGCTCGACAGAGCGTCGATTAGGACAGCAGGCGGGCGCAAGCCCGCCGGTTAGGACAACAGCCGCTCGACAAAGCAGCGGTTAGGACAACAGGTGGGCGAAAGCCCGCCGATTAAGAGAAGAAACCCGGCAAGCGGCTGCGCTCGCGGCGGTCGAGGCCCACACCGGCGAGGCGCTCCAGGTATTCGTCCACGCACCTGCGCAACATGAGCCTGACTTCTTCGCGACCGCTGTCGATCTGGGCCTTGGAAGTTCCGCGTCCGGCGAGAACGATCAGCGGCTCAAGCAGCTCGGGGCTCGCCGCTACGCCGACGAAGGCGTGCTCGCTCTGGTCCAGAAAATCCTGGAAGAACTCTTCGCGGCCTTTGTGGTGCTGGAGGTGATAACGGATCTGTCCGACTCCGTATTGCAGCTCGCGGGCGCTGTCCTGCATGCAAAGCCTGAAGAGCTGTGCATCGGCGGTAGAAATGCGCGCGGCCTGTCTGAACACACCCAGCAACAGACTGTTGATCATGACGTTGAGCACCAAAGAACCTTCGGTGTAGGTCTCGGCACTCAAGAGCTCCTTCATGGCCTGCTCGATCGTCGCGCTTGCGCGCTTGAGGCCGCCGGCCGTGAGTGCACGCTTGCGGAACACTTCTATATGGCGGGCCTCGTCGATCAGCACCGCGCAGAGATAGCTCTTCAGCTCCAGGAACTCTTGGTTGATCAGAGCCACCCAGTGAGCGGAGAACTCCATCAATACCAGCGCGACTTCTTCCAGCGCCGTGCACAGCTGGCTGACCGAGGCCTGCAACTCGGGAGCAAGGTCGAGTGCACGCAAAGCCGCCCAATCGATGTCGACGGCGGGCGCCCAACGCCGCGCCTTGGCCTCCTCGTACATTTCGCTGACGTTGTCCGACCAGACGTCGGACTTGCGGTTCACGACGTAGCCGAGGTCGGGCAAACCCGGGACCAACACCGAGCCGCGCGCAGCCATGGAGTAGCGGTTGCGTAATACCTCGGGCATGGCGTCGTAGCCGTAGCGCCCAACATTGCAATCCTCGTAGGTGAGGCCGCGCTTGGCGTTCGCCGGCGCGCAGTCCACACGCTCGTTGTCGGTGTTGTACCAGTCCAGTCTCAGCTTGCCCTCGCCGAGGGCCTGCCCCGCGGCTATGGCCGCCTCGTCCTGGAAGAAATCCTTTTCAGCGTAGTAGGCCATCGAGCAGCTATGTCCGGTTACATCGAGGCCATGTTGGCCTTGGTCAACTCGTTGGCCTGATGGAGCTTGCTGCGCTCACGCCGCTCGGGCAACCCGCATTTCTCGAGACGCTCGAAGTATTCGTCGACCTGCTGAATGCTGAACTTGGCGGTGATCTCCACGCCCTTCTTTATGTTGTCTCGCTTCATGCCCTTGCCCGAAAGGATGATGAAGGGCTCGAGCACCTCCTGGGCAAAGACGGCGCCGAACACGAAGTTCTCGGCCTCGTCGAGATGGCGATGGATCACCTCACGGGACTCGGGGCTGTGCTCGAGCACCCATTTGAGATGCTGCATGCCGTAGCCCACATGGCGCGCTTCGTCCTGCATGACCAGGCGGAAGAGTTTCTTGTCGCCGTCGGTGGGGCTTATGAACTCGCTGAACCTGAACAGCGTGAGCACCATGCCTTCGGCCTGAAGGTGCAGAGTCAATGACGCTTCGCTGAAGCTGTCGGCGTCGCGCAGGAACTTTAGATTGTGCTCGTTGTGAACGCTGGCACGCATGAGCCCGTAGCCCGTGCTCAAAGCACGCTTGCGGAAGATCTCGGCGTGGCGTGCCTCGTCCATGGCCTGGGTCGCGATGAAGTTCTTCACCTCGAAGAAGTCGGCGTTGAGCGAGGACATCCACTTGCAGGGAACGTCGGTGGCGATCATTTCGACTTCCGTAAGGAAGGTGAGCAACTGAGAGTAGGCCTTGCCGATGTCTTCGGGCAGCTTGTGCTCCTGCAGGGCAGTCCACGGAATGTCGGTCGAGGCGTTCCACTGACGGCTCATCGCCTCCTCGTAGTAGCCCTCGACGTTGTAGGCCCATACGTCGGCGGTGCGGTTCACATTGGTCTGTACGTCGGGACAGCCCTCGGGGATCTCCGCGCCTCGCGGTGCAAAGCTGCGGTTCTCGCGAACGATCTCGGGAAGCTCGCTGAAGCCGTAACTGCCGAGGTCGAGATCACGGAAGGTGAGTCCGCGCCGCGGGTTCTGCGGTTCGCATTCGACCTTCTCGGTGGCCGCGTCCATCCAAGAGAGATCCATCTCGCCGGTGCGCATCGTGTACTGGTAGCGGTCGACGAAATCCTTGTCTTCGAGAAAATCGACAGTGCTCAGATAGCTCATGAAACTGCTCCCGAGGCCTCAGGCGCTGGCCCTCGCCCCCTCTCCGCTCGCGAAATCGAAATCCAACCCGGCGGCCAAGTCGAAGAACTCTTGAATGCTCTCGGCAAACCGAAACATCTTGTCGTGAGCATCGGGGTCGTCGTAGATGACTTTAATGCGATCGCCGAAGTGCGTGAGCGTGTTTATCCCGTGCTCGACGTCGGCCCCGCCCTTCTCCTTGATGTTGGAAAGCATGTCGGCCCACACGCCCGCATCCGCTTCGAGGATGAAGTCGACGTCAGCCGGTGTCAGGCCGGTCGCCTCGCGCACGTCGGTGCACTCGAACACTTCGAAAGCCAGCGCATACTCCGCTTCGACGCCGGAAGGGCCGGTGACGCGTACGCCGAAGGTCGTGTCGAAGAAACCTAGACGCCGGAACGTTTCCTCTCGCTCGGCCATCGCCGATTGCAGGGCGCGGAAAAACTCTATCGATGGAAACGTCAACTCGGCCATGGGTGCCCCCGAAAACCCGTTCGCTTCAGAATACCTTCAGAATACCATGATACCCGCCAAACGGCCTTCCCTCGCGCCACCCCCTTGTGGGGAAGACTCGCCGCCGCGGTCAACCAAAACACGGATGCTAGTTAGCCCCTTGCCTTCATGCAACACGGCGCCGCACAGCGAGATTGAATGTCCTTCCTTGACATCGCCCCACTTCCGCACCTAGCGTGGCGCCGCCGGCCGGCCCGGCTCGCCGGAACAACCTAGCTACCCACAATGAAGAGGAGGCCCCCCAACATGCATCTCTTGCATCGTCGTTCAGCACTAGTCGCGATTTCTACTTTCGTAGGCGCGTCGCTCCTGACCCTAAGCGTCGGCACGGCCGAGGCGGGTTATCCCCAGCGCGACTGCGTATCGGGCAAGCTCAAAGGCGCGGCCAAGTACTGCCAGTCGGTCCTCAAAGCGATGGGCAAATTTCAGAAGACCGGCGATGGAACCAAGCTGGCCAACTCGCTCTCCAAGGCCGGCGACAAACTCGACAAGGCCTACGATAAGGCCGACGACAAGGCCCTGAAGGGCGACGTCGATTGCACGATGGGACCGGCGCCTCTGGCAACTACCCAGGGCATGCTCGACACCGAAACCACTGCAATCGAGACATTGATTCTCGACGGCGTCCCCGCCGGAAACGACGATGAGAAAAAGTGCCGGTCTTCGCTTCTGGGCGCAGCGGCCAAACTGTGCGGCGGCATCCTCAAGGGTGAGTCTCTGTACCTGAAGAAGTACGATACCGACCTTCTCGGCACCAAGCGCGACAAGATCCAAGACAAGGCTGATACGAAGTTCGACAAGGTCTTTGACAAGGCCACGATCGGGAAGCCCGGCTGCCCGACCGTCACGAATCAAGACATCCGTGATGCCGTAGCGCTGGCAACCGACGGCACCATGGACGACACGCACGGAGTGGTCGACGTCACGGACGCCTCCTTCACAAGCTATGTGCCGACCCCGAACCCTTTCGTTCCGTTGATGTATGAAAGTGAAGAGCTGTTCCCAAAGTGCTCACGCGACTCGAGCCTGGAGAGCACCTACCTGGGCTTCTACCGAAAGGGCAGCGTCAACAAACTGCTCATGTACTACCAAGGCGGCGGCGCCTGCTGGAACCGTGACTCCTGCAACCTGGCCCAGCTCTTCAAGCAGACGGCCGGTGTCGGCGACGACCCGACCCCCGGCTCTGTCGGGCTCGCCGATTGGGACAACCCACTCAACCCCTGGAAGGACTGGCACATCGTGTACGTGCCCTACTGCACCGGCGACATCCACGTCGGCAATACCACCAAGCTCTATGACAATCCCATCGGCCCTCCCGCTCATGACCGCGTCAACCATCGCGGCCGCGTCAACGCCAAGGCCATGGAGAAGTTGGCACGCGACCTGTTCGTGAACCCCGAGCACGTCTACGTGACCGGCAGTAGCGCGGGCGGCCTGGGCGCCGTAGTCAACAGCGTCTTCCTGATAGAAGACGCTTACCCTGCATCCAAGTTCGACGTGCTCAGCGACGCCGGCGACGGCGTTCCCACTCAAGACTGGATCGACAACGGCTTGCCCAATTGGAACTTCGCGGCCACAGCCGCGGAGAGCCCGATTCTGGCAAACGTCGACCAGGGAAGCGTGCTGGTCTTCCAAGAGGGGCTCGAGAATCTCGCCAACACCTACCCGGAGCACGACTTCGCGACTTTCATCGGCCGCTACGATCAGGTCTTCACGCAGTTCTACCACGTGATGCTCAACCCCAATCCGAATCCGAGTGATCTGCTGTTCACTGCCGGCTTCCTGGCCAACGTATGGCCACAGTACTGGGAGGATACCTGCGGGTACGACTCGGGACGCGCGGCGCAGCACATTGCGACGCTGGCCAACACGACGAACGGCAACTACCAGGTCTACGTCGGTGCCGGCTCTGCCCACACGATGTTCGGTCTGGACAGGGTCTACACGGACACCACCGGCACAGGCATCACCATCGTCGACTGGATCAACCAGCAGATGAACGACGATGTCGCGTGGACGTCACGCATCTGCGCCGATGGCAGTTGCGATCCGATCGCGACCTGTCAAGGCGGCACCAACGCCGGCGGAGATTGCTCGGCCAACGGTGACGCCGACTGTCCGGGAGGGGCCTGCGCCGAAGACCCTGTCGCCATCGTCGACACCTGTCAGGGCGGCACCAACAACGGGTTGGCCTGCGTGGATGACAGCGGTTGTCCGGACGGACTTTGCGCCGACGGCTCGCCGTTCCTTCCCGGCGGCACCGTGAACTGCCCGTATCCCTACTAGCGTTCGGCGGGTCCACCCCCACCTGAGCATCAACAATGACGGGGGGAGCGCGATAACAGCGCTCTCCTCGTCGACCAGCGATGTCCCCAGTTGGCGCGTCCATGACACCGCCGGCTTAGCCGTCGGTCAGGCCACTCACCTCAACCCGGCCCCAGACGGGTAGAGCAGACGCTTACGCCGCGGTGCGTTCAAGGATTTGTCCCTTGACATGAGAGGGTCCGGGAACCTAGCCTACGCGTTGGTACTATCCGGCCCTGGTGCCGGTCCATCACGACCACACGGACCGATTGGAGGAGGTTCCTATGTTTCGTCGTTCAGCACTGTTCGCGATCGCTACTTTCGTAGGCGCATCGTTCTTGGCCCTAAGCGTCGGCACTGCCGAGGCAGGTTATCCCCAGCGCGATTGCGTATCTGGCAAGCTCAAGGGCGCGGCCAAGTATTGCCAGTCGGTCCTCAAGGCCATGGGCAAGTTCCAGAAAACCGGCGACGCCACCAAACTGGCCAACTCGCTTTCCAAGGCCGGCGACAAACTCGACAAGACCTACGATAAGTCCGACGACAAGGCTGCAAAGAAGAACGTCGACTGCACGATCGGCCCGGCGCCTCTGGCCACCACCCAGGGGATGCTCGATACTGAAACTGCGGCCATCGAGACGTTGATCCTCGACGGCGTACCGGCCGGCGACGACGACGAGAAGAAATGTAGGTCTTCTCTTCTCGGCGCAGCGGCCAAACTGTGCGGCGGCATGCTCAAGGGCGAGGCTCTCTTCTTGAAGAAGTACGACACCGATCTCACCGGCACCAAGCGCACCAAGATTCAAGACAAAGCCGACGAGAAGTTCGACAAGAGCTTCGACAAGGCCACGGTCGGCAAGCCCGGCTGCCCGGCCGTCACCAACCAGAACATCCGTGACGCAGTAGCGGCAGCCACTGACGGCAGCATGGACGACACCCACGGCGTCCAGGACACGCCGGATGCCAGCTTCACGACTTACATCCCGAATCCGAATCCGCCGACCGAGGAACTGATCTACGAAGGTGAGGTCTTGCACACCAAGTGCTCGCGGGACTTCAACACCGAAAGCACTTACTTGGGCTTTTACCGCAAGGGCAGCGTCAACAAGCTGCTCATGTATTATCAGGGCGGCGGCGCCTGCTGGAACCGCGACTCCTGCAATCTGGCCCAGACCTTCAAGCAGAGCGCGGGCGCCGGTGACGACCCGACCTTCAACACGACGGGATTCGCCGATTACACGAATCCGGCCAACCCGTTCGCCGACTGGCACGTGGTCTTCATTCCCTACTGCACGGGCGACGTACATACGGGCCAAACGACACGACTCTTAGATAACCCGCTCGGCCTACCCGGCAACGGCCGGGTCAATCACTTTGGCCGTATCAACGCCAAGGCCATGGAGAAACTGGCACGCGATCTCTTCGTGAATCCCGAGCAGGTCTATGTGACGGGCACCAGCGCCGGAGCTTACGGCGCGTTGCTGAACAGCTTCTTCCTGATCAAGAACGTATTCCCGGCATCAAAATTCGACGTGCTCGGCGATGCCGGCGACGGCGTGATCACCCAGGATTGGTTCGACAATAGCTTCGACAACTGGAACTTCGACGCCACCGCCGCCGAAGACCCGCTGGTTCAGCAGATCAAACTCGAAGAGACTCAGATCACACCGAAAGGTTACGAGACGCTGGCCAACACCTACCCGGAGCATGACTTCGCGAACTTCGCGAGTCGCTACGACGGCAGCGGCGGAGGCCAGGCGGCCTTCTTCCATGTCATGAGCAACCCGAACCCCAACCCCAGTGACCTGTTGTTCACCGCGGGCTTCCTGAACAGCGTGTGGCCGCAATGGTGGGAGTCGCAGTGTGGCTGGGATGCCGGCCGCGCGGCCCAGAACCTGGACACGATTGCCAATACCGGGGACAACTACGCCACTTACGTCGGCGCAGGGTCCGAGCACGGCATGTTCGGCAGCGACAAGGTCTATACGGACCTGACCGGCGTGAGCATCACAATCGCTGACTGGATTCAGCAGCAGATCGACGACGATCCGCTGTGGACGTCGGTGATCTGCTCGAGCGGCAACTGCAACCCGATCGCGACATGTAACGGCGGGACGAATGCAGGGTTGGACTGCTCGACCAACGGCGACGCCGACTGTCCGGGCGGATCATGCAACGACGATCCGTATCCTGAAGTCGACATCTGCCAAGGCGGCACCAATAACGGCCTGGCTTGCGTCGACGACGGCGACTGTCCGGACGGCCTTTGTGCCGACGGTTCGCCGTACCTGGCCAACGGCACGGTCAACTGCCCGTATCCGTACTAGCAGGTACCGTCAGGACCTGACTCTCGAAAAGGGGGAGCCGCATCAAGCGGCTCCCCCTTTTCTTTCCTAGAGCCCGAGCTGGCGCCGGGCTTCGTAGACTACGATGGAAACGGCGTTGGCCAGGTTGAGACTGCGCACACCGGGCTCGTCGATGGGAATCGTGAAAACATCCTCGCCGGCTTGGGCCAGTGCTGCGCTGTCCAGCCCCTTGGTTTCCTTTCCGAAGAGCAGGCGGTCATCGCCCGAGAAAGCGTGTCGGGTATAGGGAGTCGTCGCGCGCGCCGAGAACGCGATCAGCCGGCCGCCGTGCGAAGCCCGGCTGTACTCGTCCCAGTTTTCGTAGACGGTCAGGTCGACCAGGGGCCAGTAGTCCAGACCGGCACGCTTGAGATAGCGGTCCTCGAGTGAGAATCCGAGTGGTCCGATCAAGTCCAGAGACGTTCGCGTCGCCGCGGCCAGTCTCGCAATGCTGCCGGTATTCTGAGGAATCTCGGGTTCTAGGAGCGCTATCCGCATTCACAGTTTCCCGGACCAGCATCCGCGATGCGACGCCGGCCTGTATCCAGCGGCGGGGAGGTGTCCCCGAGCACGATTTCCGGTCATCCGACGGAAGGTCCGCGTCGTATAAGAGATCGAGACACGTGACGCAACAGACGTTCTTCGCGCATGGCCTGTATCGTGCCGCGCTAACCGGAAGATGCTGGCCCTCGCAGCGTCATGGTCTAAACGACCAAATCGACTTGCTTACGTAGAAGGGAGGTAAGCACATGAGAATCGAAAGCAAACGGATCGCAGTTGTTGTCGTTGCCAGTGTTCTCGCAACCCTCGGCAGTAGCAACCCCCTCGCCGCAGCTATAACCGATTGTTCTTCTTCACCCTTTGTCGTCGACGCGACGACCGGGAATCGCACCCTGAGCCCAAATGACGTCCTGACGACCGACTCGAGTTCAACCTGCGTCGAGATGCATGACGGACGGAACCTAGACCTTAACGGGGCCACGATCGAGTGTTCCGACTCCGCCTGCGGCAGAGCCGTAAGAGCCTTTGACTCGGGCAGCGTTCTTCAAGGCGGAACGATTGACGGCCCGTTCACACATGGAGCTGACGATGCTGCGGAGGTCAAGAACATGTTGATCGACGGGACGACCGACGTGGCAATAGGAGGGAGTTCTCATACAAAGAAGGTGCACGGGAATGTCATCATCAACGCCGGAGGCGATGCTATACAGTTCACCAGTACCGCGCTGACCACGAGTACGTCCTTCGTCCGTGACAACTTCATCGACGGAACGACCGACGGCTTCACAGGCAGAGGAATCGTAGTGTGCGGGACTGATAGCGGTAGCGGGCCGAAGGTCGAGAACAACTATATCCGAGACGAAGCATCTGGAATCGACTGCCTTGGGACCACCTGCGCTCCCGACGATCACGTGCGCCTTTTGGCCAACATCGTCGATAGTTCCGTGGTGACGCCGATAGACGACTGCACCAGCGCAGACGTTACGATTGAAGACAACCTCTGCGACGACGCTACCAACTGCCCGACACCTGAAGCACCGTTCCAATTGCCGTAGACGACCAATGCGGATTGGTTACCAGCTGTAAGGATGGAAGAGGCGACGCTCTGCCGAGGTCTCCCTCCGAGGCCTCGGCAGAGCCCCTCTCTCTAGGCACAACTTGGGGCGGCCAAGACTCATCGGCGGGCTCTAAGTTGGATGACTTTAGGACCGCATTTCAGCACCGGGCCGCTTCCGCTCTGCGAAATGTGTGTAGCTAGATGATAGTAAGCGGTACGCAAGAAACGCGCGTCGAGCATACCGCGCTCTCCACGGTCGACGGTGCAGTAGAGAACGTTGCCGTCTCCTATGCGCAGAGTGGACATAGGCAAGGCCTCACTCACCTCATCGCTGGCGGTTATCGTGAAGCCCGAGTCGGGATCGCCGTCGACTGAGACGATAGCCAGGGGCGTATCTTCGACTTTGCAGGGTTGACGGTCGATGCCGATATCGATGACCCACTCGCCGTCACTGACGTTGCGTCGTACGTGCTTGGAGAACAGCGCCGCGATCTTGCGGTTCTCGATGCGCTCCTCGTCGGCGTACCAGTAGCCGTCGGCGCGAAATGAAATCTCGGCGCCCCCTATGGCCCAAAAGCCGGCCTTAGCCACTGCGCGACTCCTTCGTGTCGAGCAGGATGGTGACCGGACCGTCGGCTTGTATGTCGATGTCCATGTGCTCTCCGAAGCGCCCCGTCTCGACGGTTAGCCCTCGAGCACGAAGATGGTCGACTACTTTCTGGATCAAAGGCTCGGCAGTTTCGGGGCGTGCGGCCGCGACGAAAGAGGGCCGTCTGCCACGCCTGGTGTCAGCCATAAGCGTGAACTGCGACACCAACAACACGGACCCCCCCGTTGTGGTGATAGCCAGGTTCATCTTTGCGTCATCGTCCCCAAAGATTCTCGAGCAGGCGATGCGATCGGCGAGCAGGGCCGCGTCGGCCTCGCCATCGTGGGTGCCAACGCCGACGAACACGCACAAGCCCGGCCCGATCGTCGAAACTGTCTGTCCCGAAACCGTTACCGAAGCCGCGGAAACACGCTGGACCAGTGCCTTCATCGACCAGATTTCGCGCGACCTGGGATGTGACTTTGACGGTCAGCAGATGCAGGCAACTGCCGCCCACTGGCCTGCATGACGGGCTGCATCCCGCGAAGGCTCACCCGACTTGCGCACAGGTCTTTGCGAATCCAATACAGCCTACCCTAATGGGGGATAAAGTCAGTTGACATAGGGACAACCCCGATGTGAATCTCACGTTCTGGCTCCCGCAAGGCCGCCAAATACTATCCAACCCACAGAGAGGGGGATTCGATGAGATTACTTGCCGCTATTAGCGCCGCAATCGTATTGACAGCCGGCACCGCGCTGGCCCAGCCGATCACGGGGCCCGACTCGCCTCCGGTCATCAACTCGGCCGGCCCTGACGCACTCAAGTGTCAGAAGACCATCACCAAGATGACCAACCTCTATGTCAAGAAAAAGATGAAGGCGATGGGCAAATGCCTCCAGCAGGCCGTTCCCGGACTGTGCCCCGAGCAGAAAGATACACAGAAGATCGACAAGGCCCGCATGAAGGCCGTCGACAAGATCAACTCGGACTGCTCGGACGATGCCGCCCAGGCGGCACTGTCGGGTTTTTACTCGACCTTGACGGATGAGACAGCGATATCGAGCTGCGCTCTGAGCCAGGTCGACGCCAGCGCCGATGTTCTCATCGGGATCATCGACGGTATCGGCGGAACACCGCGTGACACGAAAGCCCGCACCGACTGCGCCAAGGAACTGGACAAGCAGGGCAACAAGGTCGTCTCCAAGGGCCTCAAGCTGATGAGCAAGTGCATCGACAAGGCCATGAAGGACGGCGTCGCCGGCGATCTCGCGCCTCTGTGCGTCGGCACCCACTCCGGCGGAACTTACACGCTGCCGACAGATACCAAGACAAACGCCAAGATCGACAAGCTCATCGATAAGGCTGGAGAAGGCATCGACAAGAAGTGCGACGTGGCGGGGGCCGAGGGTCCCATAGGAACGATCGCCGACATGTTCGCGTGTCCTGACGCGGAGACGTTGCAGGACGTCAAGGATTGCCTGAGCCTGGCCGGACTCGACGGGATCTGGTCCTATATGTACGAGATACTCGAGAGTCAGTATGCCGAGCCGGCGGCCACGCTGGTCACCCCCGGTGCCGGCGCCATCGGAGCTGCCGTGGGCGCGGCCCTGGACGGGGACAAGCTCCTCATCGCCTCCGGCAACTATGCTGAGGAGATTACGATCACGACCGACAACCTTTCCCTGGTCGGTTGCGGCGCCCATGTAGACGACCGGCCCCGCGTCATCCCTGACGGCGGCGGAACAGACATCAACGGCATCTTCGCAGCCAACGTCGATGGCCTGCACTTCCAGAGCCTGGAAGTGTTCAGCTGGGAGGAGAACGGAATCTTCGTGAGCGGCGCCCAGGGTGTCTCCTTCAGGGATATCGTCGGTGACGGCGATAACTTCAAGACGGTATATGCCGTCTTCCCCGTCACCAGCGACGACGTTCTCATCGAGACCAGTTACGTCAAGGAGATCATCGACGCGGGCATCTATGTCGGCCAATCGACCAACATCGAGGTTCGCTTCAACGTGGTCGAGAACAACGTTGCCGGCATCGAGGTCGAGAACTCTCAGTACTCTCGGACACACAACAACTACGCGACTGGTAACTCCGGCGGCGTGCTGGTGTTCAAGCTGCCCGGACCGCCGCTACAACTCGGCAGCGATCACGAGGTGTTCAGCAACGTGAACATCAGCAACAACGCGGTGAACATCGGTTCCGGAACCGTAGGGTTGATCCCGGGCGGAACCGGCATGATCATCCTGTCGGTCGACAACTCCGACATCCACCACAACCTGTCGACCTTCAACGAAACGTTCGGGTTCGCACTGTTGGATCAGGTGGTCATCAACGTGCTGGTTGGCGGCATGCCGTTGCCCTTCGATCCGACGAGCCCTGACCAAACCGCCGAGGGCAATACGGTGCGCAGCAACAACTTCAACCAGAACGGCGGAATCCCGCAGTCTCCGGCGCCGTTCGGGGCGACGATGTTCCACGGACTCGGCGACGAGGTCGGCGGCAACCACAACAACTGCTTCACGGCCAACGCTGCCGGCGGAGGAGCCGGGCAGTTCTTCTTCTCGCCGAACGACTGCACGCCGTAAGCGGAGGAGAACACCCGGGCGTGAGGTCAGCCGAGGTGGTTACAAGGGGGGGAAGCAATACAAGACGGTCGGCACGGTTCGTGCCGGCCGTTCTTGCGCTCGCCTTTGCGGCTTTAACCGCGGTGCCGGCATGGTCGCTCCCCGTGGCCACCACACGCAACGACTTCGAAGCACCCGGGACTCAGCCGCTTTCGATAATCGACAACTTTGGGCCTCCCTCGGACTGCACGCCCTGCCATTCCGGATACGGCCAACCCGAGGTCGAGCCTTTCTTGAACTGGTCGGGATCGATGATGGCCCAGGCCGGCCGTGACCCTCTGTGGAGAGCGGCACTGGCGGTTGCGAACCAGGACGCGGTCGATTCGGGTGAGACCTGCCTGCGCTGCCACATGCCCAAGGGCTGGCTCGAAGGGCGCTCTACACCCGAAGACGGCACTGCAATGACGGCCGACGACCGTGAGGGGGTGCAGTGCTCCGTCTGCCATCGCATGGTCGATCCTTTCGCCGATCCCGAGAACCCTACCGAGGATGCCGCAATCTTGGCTGCGCTGGCCGATCCGGTCCCCGCCTTCGGCAACGCCATGATGGTGGTGGATCCCGAAGCGCGAATGCGCGGCCCCTTCGACATCATCGGCGATCTGGGCAGCGACCCGCACATACCCGACCGCACGACGATCATTTCTCCATTCCACGAAAGCTCCGACATGTGCGGGACCTGTCACAACCTCAGGAACCCAGTGTTCACGCGCGACGCCATGGGCAACTACGTGCCTAATCCCCTGGACACCCCGGGAGATCCGACACTCGGCTTCCCCGAGCAGGTCACCTACGACGAATGGGCTGCGAGCGAGTACGCCACCACCGGCGTCATTGCACCGCAGTTCGGGCGTAACAAAGATACCGTCTCGACCTGCCAGGACTGCCACATGCCCGACGTGTCGGGTAAGGATGCGAACACGGGACTGACCCGCGACGATGTTCCGCTTCACACCTTCGAGGGCGCCAACACTTTCATACCGACGGTGTTGCCCCACCACCCGGCCTTCGGGTCCGAGGTCGACGCCGACGTGATGGCCGACTCGGTAGAAGTAGCCATACGCAACCTGCGTAAGGCCGCGACGATGTCGATGTCTCTCAACGCCGGCGATCTCACGGTGACGGTGAGGAACGAGACCGGTCACAAGCTGCCGACGGGTTACCCCGAAGGACGGCGCATGTGGCTTCATGTGCGCGCCTTCGACGCCGACCGTAACGTCATCTTCGAGTCCGGCCGCTACGTGTTCTCTACCGCCGACCTGCTGGGATACGAAGCTCTGCCGATGGACCCCGACTACGATCCCTATCTCTACGTGTGGGAAACCATCCACGGGCTGAGCCCCGGCTGGGCGATGACCTTGGGCCTGAATCCCGGACCGAGCTTCCACCTCGTTCTCAACGACACGATTGAGTTCGACAACCGGATTCCGCCGCGCGGATTCACCAACGCCGCCTTCGACGCTTTCGACGGCGACCCGGTAGGCGTGACCTTCCTGGACGGTCAGTACTGGGACGATGTGGTCTATCCCGTCGGAGTCGACGCGGTGCAGGCCGAGGCGACGCTCTACTACCAGACCGCATCCAAGGAATACATCGAGTTCTTGCGTGACACGGACGTAACCACGGCATCCGGCAACATCCTGTTCGACCTGTGGAACGACCACGGCAAGTCTGAGCCCGTCGTAATGGCCTACGGCTTCCTGGAGACCGACACCGACGTCGTGAACCGTTGCCACAAGAGCGTCTCCAAGAACCAGGCCCGCTATCAAAAGAAATATGCGCGCGAGTGGGCCAAGTGCTTCGGGAGCGAGGCCAAAGGTCTGAGCTGCGACGAGACCCGGCGCGACGAGCGTGTGGCCAAAGCTGCTGAGAAGCTTCGCGAGCGTGTCGGCGGCGCCAAGGACAAGAAGTGCGCCGGAGTGAATCTGACGCCGATGTCCATAGGCCATGGCGACGCCGCGCCCTCGATATGCCCGGCACCGTGCAGCCACATCACACTGTTCGATAACGCTTCCCTGGCCGACTGCGCCGCATGCACGGCCGACCATCTCGCCGGCCAGACTCTGGATGCCGCCTACGGCAGCGAGCCTCCGGACTTGCCGCCGACGGTCTCAGGCGATCCCGGAAAGTGTCAGAAGCTGATCGCCAAGGCTTCCGTGAAACTGTCGGCCGCCTGGGCCAAGGCGCTGGCAAGCTGCGAGGACGACAACCGCACCGGCGCCAACAACCCGGCAGAGGACTGCTCGACAGACCCGGACGGAGACATCGCGGACGCGATGGCCAAGGCCTCTAACAAGATATCGAAGTGCACCGACTTCACCGGCTTGGCAGGCTGCGGAGGCGCCGGCACGGCCATGGACGTGCAGACCTGCGTCGAGTCGGCCATCGGGGCGGCCGCGCCCGTATTCACGGAGGTAGCCTACCCGTGAGAACGATGCTCAAGGCAGCAACCGTATCGGCGTCGATAGCCCTGTTCGCCGTTCTCGCAATTCCCAGCGCGAGCCAGGCCCGGCCCAGCTACTTCGACAACTTCGTTACCCTTTACGGGGTCCAGGAAAGCGATGACCTCCACGCCTGCGGCGTGTGCCATTTCCTGTGGACCGGCACCGGAGGCCGCAACCTCTTCGGACAGGCGGTAGAGCAGCAGCTCTACATCGGCAAGACGATTACCCAGTCCCTCACTGACATCGAGACATTCGATAGCGACTCGGACGGGTTCACCAACGTCGACGAGATCCTGACCTACATGACCCTGCCCGGCTACGACTGCTCCAACTTCCAAGACGCTGTTGGAGCGCCGCTGGGCTACGACACCTACATCACACCTCTGGTCCCGACCTGCCTCGAGCCTTTGGATATCGACGTGTCGCCGGGAACCATCGGATTCGTGGCCGACGTCGGCGAGGTCGTCTCCACGACGGTCACGATTCGCAACAACGGCAGCAGCGACCCCGTCATGGTCACCGACTACCAGCTCCTGCCGGGATCAGACCCCACGTTTAGCCTGGCGAACGGCCCGACGCCGCCGTTCAGCATTCCGCTGGGAGGCAGCGAAACCGTAGATGTCGTGTTCGCGCCTCCGGCACTGACCCTGGCGTCCGGGACTTTCCGCGTGTCCTCGGACGATCCCGACGAGCCCGACATCGACATCCCCGTGAGCGGACTGGGACTCGTCGAGGTCTTGGGGCCGCCGGCGGACCGCGAGGCCTGCTTGAGCGACGTGGACAAGAACTTCAGGCGCTACTCCAAGACTCACTTCAAGGAGTGGTCGCGCTGCTACGTCGACGAGGTCACGGGCGTTGCCTGCGATACGGGCAGGCGTGACCTGAAGCTGCTGAAGGCCGAGGCCAAGCTGCGTAGCAAGATCGGCGGCGAGAAAGACCGCAAGTGCGAAGCCCTGTTCCTCACGCCTTCACTGCTGGGAATCCCCGAAACCTGCGGCGGGTCTTGTGACAGCATAAGCGTCAACACGATGAGCGAGTACGTAGACTGCCTGATCTGCCGCCAGGACGAGGCCATGAACCAGGCGCTGATCGACAGTCTGGGCACCGCGCCCCCCGACCTTCCCGGCAACACGGCAGGCACGGTCGACGCGGCCAAGTGCCAGAAGAAGCTCAGCAAAGGCATACAGAAGGCCCTCAAAGGCATCCACAAGAGCCTCGGCACCTGCGAGGTGTCCAACATCCAGGCCGTCAGCCCGGTCGATTGCCCGACGGCAGTGGCTGCCGACATCGGCAAGTTCCAGTCGAAGGCCGACTCTCAGATTGACGCATGCAAGGACACTACGGGCTTGCTGGGCTGTCACTTCGAGATGTCGCCAGTGCCGACCTGCCTGGGCGACAGTGCACTATCGATCGCTACCGACCTGGTCGATCAGGCCTTCGGGCTGTCTGAGTGAATTAGTAGTTGACCGACACGCTGGGCGGCGCGACGGGAGACCCGCCGCCGTCCTGGGCACCGACGACCTGTATCACGAAATCACCGGGGTTCGGTGTCGCCACGCGGTGGAAGAAATCGCATTCGGCCAGGTTGAATGGGCCGGAGAAGGTGCCCGCAGAACTCAGGCTTACACTCAAGGACTCCGCCTGGGTGTCGTTGTCGAAGGTCGCCACGACTCCGCCACCTATCACCACCGCGCAGCTCGCCGCAGTCGCCTCGCCGACGAAGGTATCGCCGGTAGCCGAGTAGTCCACTGACAGATCCAGCTGGCCGAGGGTGACGGCATCGTCGAGCCTCAACATGACGTCGAGGGAGCAGTCGAGCACGATGGACTGACCTACGGCCGACTGCAGAATGCTCTGCGCATCGCTGGCGCTAAGCGACCCGTCACCGTTCGAATCGCAGCGTGAGTACTCACAGATCTCCGGAATTCCTACTGCGGCCCTCAAAACCCTGAGGGCATCGCCCGCGGTGACGGAGCCGTTGTCGTCGGCGTCTCCGCACATAGCGGGCTCGGTGCAGTCGAGCCTGCACGCGGTCGGCGCCGCATCGCTGTTGGAGCTACCGTCGTCGCACTCCTCGCCGGTGTCGACCACGTCGTCGCCGCACCAGGGCAACGCGCAGTCGGTTCTGCAGGCGTTCGCGATGGTGTCGGAGTTGGCCACTCCGTCGTCGCACTCTTCACCCGACTGCATGATGCCGTCTCCGCAAACGGGCACGGTCGTCGTGGTCGTGCTGGTCGACGTAGTCGTGGTGGAGGTCGTGGTGGAAGTCGTGGTTGTCGTAGTGGTAGCGCCGACGCAGTCGACGCTGGAGACCCTCATGAGAGTCGTAACCGGATTGTCGGCCGGGTTCGTCGCCGTCGCATCGGTGACGGTGACGGTGAAATCGTTTATGCCCGGCGGAACGGTGTCGTAGAGGAAACCGCACTGGGCGATGAAGTTGGGCGATGCGATACCGCTCAAGCTGACGTAGGCCCCAGAGAGCACTTCACCCGCGTCGTTGTCCGAGAAGGTCGCGAGCACGCCGCCGATCAACGAAGCGCATGACGGATTGCTGCCGGTGCCTTCGATCTGTCCGCCCGCTCCGCTGTAGTCAACGTCGAACTGAAGAGCGGCAAGGGTTATCGGTGGTGAAGGCAGGAGCAAGACAATGGTGACGTCACAGTAGTTCGACGGCAGAGTCGTGGTCGTCGTGGTGCTGGTCGTGGTGGTGGATCCCGGCCCCAGGGTGGTCGTGGTCGTCGAAGACGTTGTCGTGGTCGGGCCACCCGTGCAGGAGATATCGGTCACGGAAACCGTAGGCAGAGGATTGACCGGCGACAGGAAAGGATCGGTTGCGCTGGTTACCGTCGCGGGGAAGTCCCCTGGCACCGGCGGCAACGTAGAAACGAAATCGCAGGCGGCCAGGTCCGTGGGCCCTGTTACACCGGCCGGCGCCAGATAGCCTTGGCTGAGCACTCCCGTGCCCTCGTCCTCGTTGAAAGTGCCCAAGGCGGAGGGGTTTAGGCCGGCACAGACCACGGATGCGCCGCTGCCGTCGAAGTCTATTATCGCCTCGTCATAATCCACATCGACCGACAAGGCTCCGAGAGTCACGGCGTCGTCGAGGGAGAACGTGACCGTACAGTCGTACTGAGCTGCCGCCGGCTCGGGCAAAGCCAACAGCGCCGCGGCTGTCAGAGCCAGCATCCCGTTTCGAATGACGCGCACCGGACCCATCGTGGGTCGTGGTGTGCAAACGCTGAGCCAAATCCCGCTTCAGCTACGCTGAATCAAGGCGCGCGCACTAAGAACAAACAAGTACGTTATAGGAATACATGCGGAACCTAATGCGCGCGTAGTCAACCGGGTGACGGGTGTTACGGACGGCCGCCCGCGGCCACATAGGCCTCGTAATCGGCGACATCGGCGGCGCTGCCGATGATGAGAGGAACCCGGTGATGGATGTCTTCGGCCTGTATGTCGAGAATGCGCGTGCGCCCATCGGTGGCGGCGCCACCGGCCGCTTCCACGATCATCGACATCGGGTTGGCCTCGTACATGAGACGCAACTTGCCTTTGGGCGGCTTGGAAGCGTCGCTGTAGTCGCCGGGGTACAGGAATATGCCGCCCTTCAAGAGGTTTCGATGAAAGTCGGCGACCAGAGAGCCCACATAGCGGGCCGAATACGAGCCTCGGCCGTCGGGCTGGGCGGTCTTGAGAGACTGCACGTATTGCTTAGTGCCCTCGTCCCACTTGGCCGCGTTGCCCTCGTTGCAACTGTAGATCTTGCCGCGCTCGGGAACGCGGATCTCGGTATGAGACCTCAGGAACTGCCCTGAGGTCTGGTCGAGAGTGAAGCCTGTGACGCCCTTGCCGGTGGTGAGGACCAGCATGGTGCTCGAGCCGTAGACGAAGTACCCCGCGGCGACTTGGTGGCTTCCCTTGCGCAGGAAGTCGTCCAGCTGGGCCGGGCCGGACTGGGACACGCGCCGGTACACCGAGAAGATGGTTCCGATGCTGATGTTGACATCGATGTTGGACGACCCGTCCAAAGGGTCGAAGAAGATGATGTAGTTGCTGCTATGGCCGGCCGTCGAAGGCGCGATCATGTCCTCGGACTCCTCCGAGGCGATCCCGCAAGCGCTACCGGTCTGACGCAGGATGCTGACCAGCAGATCGTTGGAGTAGATGTCGAGCTTCTGGACGTCCTCGCCGTGTACGTTCGTGACTCCGGCGATTCCTTGAATGTCGATCAGTCCGGCGTGGTTTACCTCGCAGGAGATTATCTTGGCTGCGGAAACCAGGTCGAGGATGATGTCGGCCAATTCCCGGTCGAGCTGACCGGACCCTCGCAGCTCCGTCAGGTGCATGCGCAGGGAGAATGCGTGCTGCCTCATCGCGGCTATTCTTTCACCTCTCTTCGCATCAACGCTGGGGCAGCATTCAAACCATAGCTTGGACCCTCAGCCAAATCACACGCGGCGGGTCAGAGTCCAAAGCCGATGAAAAGCTCGATCAGCGCGACCCGTCGGGAGCGGCGGGCCAGGCACCCATCGAGGCAACGATGTCGCGATCGATGCGCTTCAAACGGCCTTCCCGGTTGATGGCCTGCCAGACCACGAGCAGGGCACCGGAATCGGTAGCTGCAAGGTGGGGATAGAGGTCTTCGCCCAGGTCCCGCCCGGCAGCACGATCCACCGCCACCGGTGCGGTCCACGAGACCCCGCCATCGGCTGAGCGAGCCAGAAAAATGTCGGTATCACCGTCGACCTTGCCGGTGTGAAGGTCGCGGGCCGAGCCGGTCTCGGGGATGGTTCCTGCCACCTCCGACAACAACCCGTTCCAGGAATGCCAGGCCACGAACCAGTCTTTCTGCCCCCACGCTATCAGCTGAGGTGCGGCGTCGTGATGGATGTCGCCTGCCTCGTAGGTGCTCAGCGGTTTGGGGACGGTCCAGGTCTTGCCCAAGTCCACCGACCGGGCAGCCACGACGTCGCGGTCCATGCCTGTGGATCCGCCGAAAGTGCCTCCCGACGTCCACACGGCTATCAACTCGCCGCCACGCCGCCCTCCGATCTGGGGCTGGGTGTCGTCGCCGAGGTCTTCTTCGGCGCTGTCGTTGAGCGCCACCGGCGAGGTCCAGGTTGCACCGTTGTTGACTGAAGATACCAGATGAATATCGGTGTCGGCCTTAATGCCGCCACTGAGGGCCGAGTTGGAAGACCACGCCACATGCCAGTGACCAGCCGCCGCGCCGCTGGTAACTGAAGGATCAAGATCGAAGCCCGCATCCGTGAGGGCATCGTCGTGTATGGCCGCAGCATCCGACCATGTGGCGCCGTCGTCGAGGGAACGGGAATAAAGAATGTCGGCATCGCCGCCGAGAGAGTTGTTAAGGGGATCGCGCGAGCTCCATACGACCACCCAGGCATCGTCGCCGTCGCTGGCGATCTTCGGACGAATGTCGGCGCCCCAATCACGAGTGGGATGCATGCCGACGGGAGCAGGCTGGGACCAGGTCACGCCTCCGTCGACCGATCGAACGAACAGTATGTCTTCGTCGGTCCTGGTTCGCCCGCCGAGGCTGTCGGTGGACTGCCATACCACGACCCACGTCCCATCGCCGTCGGTCGCCACCGAGGGGAACCTGCTGTCGCCGTGGCCGCCGTTGCTTCTGTCGGGCCACTGAACCGGGTCGGACCAGGTCCGCCCGCCGTCATCCGACCGCGAGATGAATACATCGTTGTCGGCGCGCACGACCTTCTCCTTTGGAGACGCGTGCCAGGCCGCGATCATGACTCCGCCCGCGGCCGCCACCCGGGGCGCCACATCGTCTTGGGTGGTGACCAGTTCACCATGACCGCTGAGAACGAAGGAAGCGTCGAAAACCGGCTGGTCCGCCCGGGCGTCGGTTGCCGCAAAGCACAAAGACACAGTGGCTGCAGCCACAGCGGTTCGGATCATTCTCATATATAAAACGCCGGCAAACGGCCGAGCCTTCAGGAACTCCTGCGGGAGCTCTTGATGGTGGGGCCGCACCTCCAAACTTAGCCCGATATCAAGGGCTGCAAAAATAGCCCTTGCCACCCTATCGGGTGGGCGGGATGAGATTTTAACCGCGGGCCGACGATGGTGGCCGCGGCGGGCGGGCTCACCTTGAAAAGGCTGCGCTTCATGGCGAAGGTTGGACCATGAAGTCGGCGCTAGCAGGGCTGATCGTGGCCACCACGGTCCTGGGCTGGTGGGGAGCTACAGGATGTGGCTTAGCAGGAACCGGAGGCAAGCAGCGGCCTCCCTGCTCCGCAGAGGGCCCCATAGGCGCCCTCTGCGGCTTCGACCACCCCGAGGACATCGAGTTCGTGTCCGAGGCCGGCCTGGTCCTCGTATCCAACTACCGCTTCGACGGCAGCCTGGCCGGCGGAGGCTACCTGTCCCTGTTTCGCCCGGGCAGCTCGAAGGTCAGGACGATCTGGCCCGTGGGGGGCCCGGGCGACTTCTCACCTGAACCCGGGCTCGGCGACTCCGGCTGCACCGCGCCTCCCAACCGAGGTGGCTTCTACCCCCACGGCCTCACGTCCACGACCCGCGACGGCCGCGTGTTGGTCTACGTTGCCGCCCACAAAGGCGAAGGGGGCGGCCGGGAAGCCATCGAGGTCTTCGAGCTGAGCGGCCTCGAGTCCGACCCGAAGCTTGCCTGGAAAGCCTGCATCCCCACACAAGGTGAGTTCCAGGCCAACGATATCGCCGTGGCTCCGGACGGAACGCTGGTGGTGTCGAACTTCCAGCCCGACCCGTCGCTCATGAACATGATCAGGGCCACGCTACTGGGCGAGCCTACCGGTGACATAATGACGTGGGATGGAGACTCGGGGTGGCGACATATGCAAGGCACCGAATCGGCGATGGCCAACGGCGTGGCGGTCACCCGCGACGGCCGTATGCTGCTCTACACCGAAACCGGTACCGGCCTTCTCTATCGCGTCCCCCTGGATTCCAGCCAGACACCGGTGAGCGTCGACATCGGCGGAAACCCCGACGGCCTGGGCTGGACAAGTCGCGGTACCTTGCTGGCGACCACCCACACTGAGCCTTTGGCCTATGCGCTTTGCTTCTTCGGACGCAGCCCGTGCAAGGCCGGGTGGAAGGTCGTAGAGATCGACCCGCGCACCCTTGCTGTACATGACTTGATAGAGCACGACGGAGAAGAAGTCGGCGCGGTGTCGACGGCTTTGGAAGCCGGAGGAAGAATCTACCTGGCCAGTGTCTTCGACGACCGCGTCGGCATCGTCAGCCTGGAGACCCCGTGAGCCCCGGAGCCTTGCGCGACGCGTCTTTGACTTGCCTCTGGCAAAGGCATTAGAAGTACCCGCCACGGAGCCGAGGGGACAACGAGGGCTCCGGACAAATGCCCAAAGAAGCCGCATTGGAACAGCCCGCCGCTGGGAGTGAGCAGGGACAGCGCGAGGCCGGCCGGACGCGCCGCTCCGCCGACATCTCGAAAGAGCGCATACTCGACGCCGCCCTCTCCGAATTTGCAGCCTACGGATACGAAGGGGCGACTACCGCGTCGATCGCCAGGCGCGTAGGGGTAACGCAGCCCCTCATCCACTACCACTTCGGATCCAAGTCGGCTCTGTGGAAAGCCGTCGCTGCTCGAGCTTTCACTCAGCTCGGCGAAAGGGTCACGCGCTCGCTCGAGGAATCCTCAGAGTTCGACGCGCTTGTAGTGCTACGCATCCTGGCCAGACATGTGGTCGGGTTCATTGCCGAGAACAGAGAGTTCTCGCGTCTCATGCTTACCGAGCCCGCCTTCGACACGCCGCGCCTCGACTGGCTCGTAGAAGAACACTTCCGGCTGATATACGAACGCTGTGAACGTCTTTGCCGGGCAGCCCAGGATGTCGAGCTGTTGAAACCGATAAGGCCCGACCACTTGATGTTCGCATTCCTCGGTGCGGCTTCCGTGTATTTCGACTGCGAGCCTCTGCGCAAGCGTCTCTACCATGGCCGACTCGACCCGCCCGAAGAAGCAATCAACGCTTACGCCGACGCGCTGGTGGAGTTGTTCGCCCGCGGCGTATCCCTCCGCACCCAAGACCTCGAAGACGCATAAGCACGCCGGCGTCGTGCCGCAGCGCGGCTTCGGGCCACCGTGACTTTGCTCCTGCTTTTGATAACGTTGCCGTCAACACCAAAAAGACGGACGAGAAAGGAATCGCAACATGGCTAAAGACACGTTGACTGTAACCGACAACCGAACCGGCAAGACTTTCGAGTTGGACATCGCCGACGGCAGTATCCGTGCGATGGACTTCCGTCAGATGAAGATCTCCGATGACGATTTCGGACTACTCGTCTACGATCCTTCTCTACTCAACACGGCTTCCTGTAAGAGCAGTGTCACTTACATCGACGGAGACAAAGGAATCCTGCGCTACCGAGGCTACCCGATAGAGGAACTGGCCGAGCACAGCTCCTACATGGAAACCGCCTATCTCATCGTGAAAGGCGAACTGCCCGACGAACAACACCTCAACGATTGGTCCTACAACATCACCATGCACACCATGGTGCATCAGAACATCGAGAAGTTCATGGACGGGTTCCGCTACGATGCTCATCCCATGGGCATGCTCGTAAGTACCTGTGCGGCGCTGTCGACCTTTTATCCCGACGCAAAAGAGATCTTCGACGTGGAGTCCCGGCGTCTCCAGGCGCGGCGTTTGCTCGGCAAGATGCCGACCTTGGCGGCTCTGGCTTACCGTCACAGCCTCGGCCTGCCCTATGTGCTGCCGGACAATGATCTGAGTTATGCCGGCAACTTCCTGTCGATGATGTTCAAGATGACCGAGCAGAAGTTCCAGCCCAAGCCGGCCTTCGAACGCGCCCTCGACGTGCTGTTCATCCTTCACGCCGACCATGAGCAGAACTGCTCGGCCAACGCCGCCAGGGCGGTCGGAAGCTCACAGGTCGACCCATACTCCGCCATAGCCTCGGCGACCGCGGCCCTTTACGGACCGTTGCACGGCGGAGCCAACGAAGCCGTCATCAACATGCTCAACGAGATCCAGTCGGTAGACCGGATCCCCGAGTTCATCGAGGGAGTGAAAAAAGGCGAAGCCAAGTTGATGGGCTTCGGCCACCGCATCTACAAGAACTACGACCCGCGCGCACGGATCATCCAAGAGATAGCCCACGACGTTTTCGAAGAGACAGGTAAGAATCCCCTCATCGACATCGCCAAGGAACTCGAAAGGATAGCGCTCGGTGACGACTACTTCATCGAGCGCAAGCTGTATCCCAACGTCGACTTCTACTCGGGCATCATCTACCAGGCCATGGGTTTCCCGGTCTCGATGTTCCCGGTGCTATTCGCCATCGGACGCACGTCGGGGTGGCTGGCTCAGTGGTCGGAGATGGTCACCGACGAAGAGCAGAAGATCACACGTCCGCGTCAACTCTATCTCGGCGAGGACATCCGGCACTACCTGCCGATATACAAGCGGCCGGAGCCGATGACCAAGGAACGGCGTCTATTGCTCGAGCGACTCTAGCCGTAGATCTCCATCACCGTCGAGAGGAACTTGATGGCCTCGTCGTGACGGCGCTGGAAGGAGTTACGGCCGATGATCGAACCGAAGCCGCCGCCTTCGCGAATGGCGCGGCACTCGTCGAAGATCTTGTCATCGCTGGCCTTGCCGCCACCGGAGAAGATCACGATACGCCGCCCGTTGAAGGACGACTGCACCACGTGGCTCACGCGTTCGGCGAGGGTCGAGATCGGCACGCCTTCGGCCTCGTAGACCTTACGGGCCGCATCCTGCTCGATGACATCGCTGGGTAGCTTCACCTTGATGATGTTGGCGCCGAGTTGCGCGGCGATCTGCGCCGCATAGGCGCCCACGTCGATCGCGGTCTCCCCGTCCTTGGAGATCCCCGAACCGCGGGGATAGGACCAAACCACGACGGCCAAGCCGTTGGCCTTGGCTTCGCGAGTCAAAGCGCGCAGGGCTTCGTACATGTAACGGAACTCGGTCGAGCCCGGGTAGATGGTGTAGCCGATGGCAACACAGCCGAGGCGAAGGGCGTCCTGAACCGATCCGGTCAGTGAAGGTGAGGGGTTGGAGCCGTCGGGGGCCAGGCTGTCGTGGTTGTTGAGCTTGAGGATCAGAGGGATGTCGCCGGCGTACTCGGCCGCACCCGCTTCAAGGAAACCGAGGGGCGCAGCGTAGGCGTTACAGCCGGCGTCGAGGCCGAGCTGAAAGTGATAGCGCGGATCATAGCCGTCGGGGTTGGGTGCGAAGCTACGGGCGGGCCCGTGCTCAAAGCCCTGGTCCACCGGCAATATGACCATGCGTCCGGTGCCGGCAAGTGTGCCGTGGTTGAGGACACGGGCCAGATTGGTCAGGGTCCCCGGGTTCTCACTTGCGTACCAACTCAGTATCTCTTTTACACGCTCACTCATTGTTCAACCTTTCTCCCCGTCTCGAATGCGGCGGCGGTTCAACTACATTTTTTCCGGCAGACCGGCTGAAATAGCAAGGGCACGATACGCGTCGGGTTGATCGGTTAGCACCCGCTCCAGTGATGCCAAAGCACTCGCCGTGTCGGGGTAAGACGCCAGGAACCCCTCCATGAGCCCGGCCTGTTTGGCATAGCGGTGCAGGGCCATGAAACGGGCGTTGTCCAGCTCCCCCTCGAGGAATCCGCTGCGCCGTCCGGTATCCAGTCCGCGGCGGCGGTACTCCTGTTGGGCCTCGGCATAGATCTCCTTGCGCCGGGCCAACACTTCGCGACGCGCCAGGCGCTCGCCTTCGGCCGTTTCGAAGAACTCGTCCAAACGAGAGTAAAGCTCGTCGTAGAAGTCGCTGCGCTCGAGCCATACTCGGTGACGCTTGCGCGCCTCCTCGCCTCTTTCCGACTGGCCCAAACCATCGAAGAAGGCGGGCGCCAGGCGCAATGCAACCGCGTTCGCAAGGGTCTCGTTGAAGGCGATGTCTCCCTTGACGAACAATCGCTGGTGAACGACCTCGTGGATGACGGTAGTGGCAAGCGAAACCCTGTCTGTTTCCAGTAGTGACGAAGGCAGCGGATCGTCGAACCATCCGAGCGTGGAGTAAGCGCCGGCGGGAACGATCAAGGTATCGAGGCCCTTGTCGCGCAGAGCGGAAGCAAAGGACTCGGCTCTCTCGCGCTCGAAGTAGCCGCGGTAAGGAATCTCCCCGACGAAAGGATAGCGCCAGGTATAAGGTTCCAGACGGTCGGGGTGCGCAGCGGTCACGACGTGAGCGACCGTGCTCTGGTTCACGTCGGAGACTTCCAGATAGCTCCCGCCCGGGTCCAGGCCATTGTCGGCGGAAAACTGTCTAACTTGTAATACCAACCCGAGCCTTGCTCGTCTCTCTTCGTCGGTGGTGCGCTGGAGTTCGTCTGCGATGGGCGTGGCCGCGTTGAGAAACCGCATCTGTTCGTATGCCAGCCGCGCGTAGTAGCCGCTCGTGCAGCCCGAAGACAAAGTGCACAACAAGAAGGCGGCGACAGGCAAAAGTCCGCCCATTCCGTCTTTTTTGGCCTTCCTATCGGAGCTATAAGTGTGCGTTCCTCCGCGATGCACCGAATCACGAAATATATTGCGAGCTACAAGTGGCGCTACGCCGTCGGGGGCGTCTGTCTGTTCGCAACGGCGAGCCTGGTGATGACCATCCCCATGCTCACGCAAAGGGCCGTCGATGCCATCCGGGTCGAGGAAACCGCCCGTGAGAACCTCTCTCTGGTAGCCACCTACGCGTTGCTGATCATCCTTGTCGCCGTATCCCAGAGCGTCGTCCGCACCTTCTCCCGCGTGCTGATCTTCAATGCCGGACGCGACGTCGAACACGATCTGCGTAACGAGTTGTTTTCCCACCTGTCGAGCCTACCCCAATCCTACTATCAGACACAGCGCACCGGCGATCTCATGTCGCGCCTGATCAACGACATAGCCGCCGTACGCCTCATGCTCGGGCCGGGCATCCTGACCTTCATCAGCACCCCGCTCTACTGTGTCTATGCTTTCTCGCTGATGTTCTACATGGCGCCGGCGTTGACGCTCGCGGCAATCGTACCGTTTCCGATCCTTCTATGGGTGGTCAAGCACTACAGCCACCGCATGATGGAATCGGTCATGCGCACCCAGGAAAAGCTCGGTGAGATATCGAGCTTCGTGCAAGAAAACCTCAGTGGCATCCAGGTGGTCAAAGCCTACGTGCGTGAAGACGAGCGCAAGCGCGAGTTCGCCGTACTCAACGAAGATTTCAAACACCAGAGCATGGAAGTCGCCAAGCTGCGCGGAAAGATCTTCCCCTTCATCCGCATAGTCTCATCCCTGGGAGTGCTGATCGTTCTCTACTACGGCGGGCTGTCGGTAATCAGGGGAACGCTGACGCTCGGGCAGCTGGTCGCCTTCATCGGTTACCTGCACATTCTGGCTTGGCCCATCATGGCCCTCGGTTGGATGATCTCGATATACCAGCGGGGCAAGGCCGCCATGATCAGGCTCGGCGAGATCCTCGACACCGTGCCGGCCATCAGGAACCCGCCGGATCCCATGACCATCACCAAGATAAGCGGAGAGATCCGCTTCGATGGCGTCAACTTCGGCTACGCCGGACACGGCAACGGGCACGGCGTTTTGAGCGACATCGACCTGACGATACCAGCCGGGTCGAGGGTGGGGATCATCGGGCGCACGGGCTCCGGCAAGTCCACTCTCGTATCGCTGATTTCCCGCCTCCACGACGTGGGCGCCGGGTGCGTTTCGGTCGACGGCGTAGATGTGCGGCAGTGGGACCTCGCGCGCCTGCGCGATGCGGTGGGCTTCGTACCCCAGGATCCTTTCCTCTTCTCCCGGTCTATCGAGGACAACATCTCGTTCGGCATGGACGCTCTCGTGCCCGACGAGATGACCCGTCTCGTAGAGATGGCCGCCCTGGATTCCGACCTCGCCGAGTTTCCCGAAGGGCTCGATACCCAAGTGGGCGAGAGGGGCCTGACCATGTCGGGAGGACAAAAACAGCGCATAACCTTGGCCAGAGCTATAGCCGGGAACCCCAAGATACTGATCCTCGACGACTCCCTGTCCAGCGTGGACGCCGCCACCGAGAGCCGCATTCTGGGCGAGCTCGACGACGTCATGCGCGACCGCACGACGCTGATCATCTCTCACCGTGTCAGCGCAGTGCAGAACACCGACATGATTGCCGTGCTCGATGAAGGGCGCATCGTAGAAACCGGCACCCACTCCGAGCTGATAAACGCAGGCGGCCTGTACGCGGAGTTGTTCCAGAGACAGCGGCTGGCCGAAGAACTCGAGGCGATGTAGTGGCTGCGCGCGGCATTCAACAAGAACAACAGCTCGGCGCCACCCGCGACATGCAGATGTTGGCGGGCCTGTGGCGCTACATCCGCCCCTATCGCTGGACTTTCATAGCGAGCGTCGCGCTGCTTCCGGTCACGTCGTTCTTCCTGCTCGCCCAGCCCTACATCGTGAAACGGGCCATCGACGACTACATCGCGGTCGGCACGTCCGAGGGCTTGGGATTCTGGGCGGCGCTCTTCGCGCTGGCCATCATCGGTGAGTTCTTCGCTCTGTACTGGCAGCACTACTACACGATGCTGGTCGCTCAGCGCTCTCTGGCCGATCTGCGCGTGGCCGTGTTCGACAAGGTCCAGAAGATGGAGACCGCCTATTTCGACCGTCATCCCGTAGGCCGGTTGGTCACGCGCATGACCAGCGACGTCGACGTCATCAACGAAATGTTCGCGGCCGGCGCCCTGACGATCTTCATGGACTTCATCACGCTGGCGGGAATCGTGGCGATAATGATGGCGATCAATCTCAAGCTGGCTCTGGTCACCCTTTCGGCCCTGCCCGTGATGATCGTCCTCGTGGACTTCTTCCGCCGCAAGGCACGCCGCAACTACCGTCGAATCCGCGAGCGCATAGCGCGGCTCAACGCCTACCTGCAGGAGTCGATCTCGGGCATGGCGGTCATCCAGCTATTCGCGCGAGAGGCTCAGACCGCATCCGAGTTCGACCGTCTCAACGGCCTGCATCGTGATGCCAACAAGCGCTCCAACATCTACGAGGCTTCGCTGTTCTCCATCGTGGAAGGCGTCAGCAGCATCTCAATCGCACTGCTGATCTGGTACGGAGCCCATCTCGTGGTCGGCGAGTCGATGTCGCCGGCTTCTGCGGTCGGCCAAGCGGTCGGCTTCGGCACCCTGGTCGCCTTCATCGAGTACATAAACAAGTTCTTTATCCCCATCCGCGACTTCTCCACGAAGTATGCCGTGATGCAGTCGGCCCTCACCGCTGCCGAGAGAGTTTTCGGACTCCTCGACCTCGAGCCTAAGGTTGCAGATCCCGACCTGCCCGCTCCCGAGCCCGCGGCTGCCGGCACCATAGAATTCGACGACGTGTCGTTCAGCTACCTGGAGGGCGAGCCCGTTCTGGAAAACGTCTCGTTCACCGTCCCTGCCGGCCAGCACCTCGCCATCGTGGGTGCCACGGGCTCGGGCAAGACGACGATCACCAAACTACTGGCCAGATTCTACGACGTCGATTCAGGGCGCGTCCTGGTCGACGGCGTCGACGTTCGGGACTGGAACCTCTCGAGCCTGCGCAAACGCATGGGCTCGGTGCTTCAGGACGTCTACCTGTTCTCGGATACAGTCGGCAACAACATCAGCCTGGGCGACGAGACGATCTCACCTGAACGCGTTCGCACTGCGGCCAAGCACGTCAATGCGGACCGCTTCATCACCAAGCTGGGCGGGGGATACGACGAGCGCGTCCGGGAACGGGGAGGCAACTTCTCGGCCGGCCAGCGCCAACTGCTTTCCTTCGCCAGGGCGCTGGCCCACGATCCGGAAGTGTTGGTGCTCGACGAGGCAACGTCCAGCGTCGACCCCGAGACCGAGGCGCTCATACAAGATGCGCTTGAAACCCTGCAGCGAGGCCGCACATCGGTAGTCATCGCCCACCGTCTCTCGACCATCGAGAATGCCGACCGGATCCTCGTTCTCCATCACGGCCGCGTGCGTGAGCTCGGCACTCACACCGAGTTGATGGCCAAGGGCGGGCTCTACTCCAAGCTCTACAGGCTACAGCACGACGAACCCGAGAGTGCCCTGCCACAGGGCTCCTACCCCGAGACTCGCAGACCGTAGCGCTTCGACAAGCGGGCGCCCAAGTTGATGAAGGGGCGCTCTATGACCAAGTAGGAAAGCGCCGCCGCGGGAAAGAGCAACGCAAGTACAACCAAAACCTTGGCGGGCGGAGTCATCACGAAAGTGCGCCTCACGTACTCGATGATCGGCAGGTGCCACAGATAAACGCTGAAGCTGATCAAGCCGATGAATCTGGCCGGCCGGCTGGCCAACAACACCGACACCGGGCCCCGGCTGAGCATCAGCGTCAGCAGGAAAGCCGACCATCCGATGCCGTACCAGTAGTGGCGCACCGCCATCGAGTAGTCGGCCACGTGAACTCCGGTTACCAAACGATAGAAAGCGGGCAGGGTCAGAGTCACCGCCGCGAGGCTCGCGATGGAGACGGCTTCCAGCAGAACGCGCGACCAGATGCGCTGGGGTGAATCGCGAAAGCGCTCGAAGAGCAGAGCAGCGCAGAAGCCGGTCACGAACACGGGCATATAGTGGCGGAGCTGTATGGAGCGGTAACTCATTATGCCCGCCGCCCACATGTACTCATTGACAGCTATCGCCGCTGCGGCGACGACCAGGAAGGCGGCGGCGTTGCGGCGCAGCGCGAACGCGAAGACCAGCACCAGCAAAGGCAGAGCGAAGTAGAACTTCACCTCTACCGGGATGGCCCAGAAGATCTTGGCCCCCTGCTGGAGTGTGAGATGTTCCAAAAAACTCACGGGTCGTGGCCCGAACAGGGCTTTGGTCATGAACGGCGTGCTCAGACCTGCGAGCAACGCTACCGTGAACAGAGGATAGATCCTCAGCAAGCGGCGCGTGAAGTAGAGGCTCCAGGCTCTGGGCGACAACAACTCGGCGCCGGGCCGACCCACGAGCTGCTGGGTGAGCAGGAAACTGCTCAGGACGAAGAACAGAAATACACCGGGCTTTCCAAACTCGACGAAATTCAACGACGGGTGAAGGTGAACGCCGCCGCGGCTCATATGGGCGAAGACCACCAACATGGCGGCCAGTCCGCGCAGCCCGTCGAGGGGATCGAACTGTGCGCCGCTGTGCGACGGATGGCTGAGGAAGCCCTTTATGTAGGCGCCTGCTGACACCTACTCGTCAGTCGTCGCCCGGCTGGTCCTTGGAGGCGTCCTCCGACAACGCTTTCTCCAGATACGCGCGTTGCGCAGCGGCCTTGTCGCCCTGCAGCGCGGCAGCACCGTGCTTGGCGGCTACCGCCCTGCCAGCATGTGCCATGGCCACCAGACGGGGCTCAGACTGACGGGACAGATCGCCGTAGAAGTTGTTGAGGGCGCGGCGCCAGCGCTTGTAGTCGACGTCTGCGCGCGTGTAGTTGCTCGCGACGAAGCTTTCCGGCTCCGTCAACTCGGCCACGTATACGCAGTCGTTGAAGCCTGTGATGTAACCCTTCTTCAACCTGCTGCCGGTGTCATCCCAATAGTCTTCGTCCAACCCCAGAAGCTCCAAGGTCTCGCGGCGGGCTTCCATCATCTTTACCTTGGGGTGCTCACGAGGATCGGGCGGCTCTATGCCCTTGGCTTTCATCTCCGCCTCAGCGGCCTTTCTCTGCTTGAGGCGCTCGGTAGCGGCGGCCTGACGTTGGGCTATGAACCCCTGGAGCTGGGCCAAGCGGGCCGTGCTGGCGTCGGGGCCGAACTCTTCCATCATTTCCTCTCCGGCCAGTTGTATGAGTTGGGAGACCGCGAGGTGCTCGTATTCTTTCTTCTCATAGAGACGGTTGATGGTCTTGAGCCAGTCGGAGACCTTCGCGTTCATCGGCACCTTGAAGCCGGTATCGAGATAGCTGCCCGCTGCTCTGTGCTTGGCAATGCGGATCGCGTCGTTGAAGCCGGCGACGTAGCCCGCACGGAACATGCCGTTGAACCGCTGCCAGCCCGACTTCTTGAACTCGGCCAACGACACGGCACTCGTACCGAGTACCAGGCCGATCAACGTTCCGGCAAGCAAGCCCCCGGCGAAGGCGCTTCTAGGTCGCTTCATCTACTTACTCCTATGACTCTGTCTGAAAAGTATCCTGACATTCTTACACGCCGCGGCCACTCTCAACCACCTGGTTGGACTGCAGCAAGGCGCTGTTTCTTCGGTACCGAGCTGGAAGGCCGGGTGGGGCCGACCCTCGGTTGAGCATAGGGCAAGAGCGCCCGCTCCAAGGCGCCGGCGACGATACGGTGACCCGCCACACCCAGATGCCCGTCGTAGGGCAGGAACACCTCCTCGCCCAACCGGTGGGCGTTCAGGAATTCCTGGCGCATCTCCAACAGCCAGCTGTGAGTCTCCGCCGTCCTCCGTCTGATGTAGCGCTTGGCGAGGGCGAAACGTTCGTCCTCGGCGCCCAAGAACAGCGGATACGGCAAGGTCATGATGATGACGGGAATCCCCTCAGCGTTGGCCTCGTCGACCAAGCGGCCGACCAGCTCGGACAGCAGTAAAGCGGATTCCTCGTCATGGCTTTGCTCGGTGGTTTCGTCGGCTTCGGCCGCGAACGCCACGCGCGGCCCCGACATCGCGACCGGTCTCGATCCCCCTCCGCTGAAGGCGCGCAACACGTTCTTTACCGAGCGGTATGTCAGATAGAAGACCAGGCTGCTGTTACCGACGGCGTCGCGGGCTCGCAGCAGCGGCGCCTTCCACCAGGCCGGATTCAAGACATCGTCGCTGATCACGAGCTCGCCGTCGGCCAGAGAGAAACCATCGTGGGCTGTGTTGTCGTCGAGATCGTTGAATGCGATCTGTAGAATGACGATGTCGGGTTCCAGCGCGCGGCCCTTGAACAAGAAGTAGAGAAGCTCGTGCGCTGTGCCCGCGCCATTGAAGCCGGCATTGATGACGCGATAACGCCCGTCGCGGGCAGTATGCGACAACCTCTCTTCGAGCACCGACGAATAGACCTGCTCCTCGGGAAGCTGAACCGCCGCGGTGAAGGAATCGCCGAGCACCAGAATACGGGTTTCGTCCCTGTCCTTCGGAAGCGGCACTTCCTCATCCCGCAAGCCATCGGCGTTGATGCGAATCTCGGCGCTGGGCGGCTCGACCTTGTCGAGGTTATGGTAGGTGAAGAGGGAACGGGGATACCAGGTGTAGAAACCCTGGGGATAGACGCGCAGATGGGGAACGTCGACCTGTGATGGTACGACCACCCGCGTCAAAATTTCCAAGACCGCCAGGCACGCGACAAGCGTGGCGGCCAGCAACAGAAACTTCCGTAGCAACCTCTCGGCGCGCGCCGTCGGCTTGAAAAAGGCGCCCCACATTCTTACACATTGACAAGTGGTTCATCCAGTCGACACCGCCGGCATGGCACTCGTCACGGGCATCACCGGTCAGGACGGTTCCTTCCTCGCCGAGTTGCTCCTGGACAAGGGCTATCGCGTGTTCGGGGTGGTGTCGTCCGACGACGATGCCGGCTCCTGGCGCATCGCACATCTGGAAGGCCGCATCGAACTACTAACTGCCGATCTGGCCGACCTGGATTCACTGGTCGAAGCCGTCGGAGAGTGCCGTCCCAGCGAGGTCTACAATCTGGCGGCGCAATCCTTCGTCCCGGCCTCATGGATCGATCCGCTACACACGGGCAACGTGACCGGCCTCGGTGTGGCACGCATGCTCGAGGCCGTGCGCAGGATCGACCCCATGATCCGCTTCTACCAAGCGTCGAGCAGCGAGATGTTCGGCAAAGTCAGTGAAGTGCCTCAGAACGAGTCGACACCGTTCTACCCTCGCAGTCCCTACGGTGTAGCCAAAGTCTATGGTCACTACCTGACTGTGAACTACCGCGAGAGCTACGGGATGTTCGCGGTGTCCGGCATCTTGTTCAATCACGAATCACATCGTCGAGGCCTGGAGTTCGTGACACGAAAGATCTCCCACGGTGTGGCCCGCATCAAGCATGGTCTGGAGGACAAGCTCGTGCTGGGAAACCTCGATGCTCGGCGTGACTGGGGATACGCGCCCGACTACGTGGAGGCGATGTGGCTGATGCTGCAAGGAGACAAGCCGCGCGACTACGTGATCGCCACGGGCGAGACACACTCCGTTCGAGAGTTCACGGAAAGAGCCTTCGAACACGCAGGGCTCGATTGGAAAGACCATGTCGAGATCGACAAAGCCCTGATTCGTCCCGCCGAGGTGGATCTACTCGTCGGTGACTCCTCCAAGGCCCGCGCCGAGCTCGGCTGGCAACCGACCGTCAACTTTA
This sequence comes from Candidatus Binatia bacterium, assembly GCA_028278325.1. Taxonomy (GTDB): domain Bacteria; phylum Desulfobacterota; class Binatia; order UBA1149; family JAJCZL01; genus JANQEO01. Next base: position 60,761 of record JANQEO010000039.1, on the reverse strand, counting down.
GAGAGCTCGTCGAACTGATGGTCGACGCCGACATCGACGCCGTCGCCGAGGAACTCGGCAACCGGCCCTCAACGCAAACGCCCGCATCCACCTGAGACCGGTCGAGCGGGCGTTAGATGCAGCCGGCCGCCACAGCGTCCCCGAGAACCTCCCTCACCTGCTGCATTCTATTGACGGCTCTGGCCGTTCTGCGGCTTTGGCCTCTCGCATCATGCGGCGGCGCCTGCACGGTCGACTTCGAAGCGCTCAAGGGCGCACAAGCATTCTCCGTTCATCTCGATAGCGCCGACACCCACCTGAACACGTGGATACTGGCCTGGGTTCAGCATGCCCTGCTCACGGGCCCGTCAGATCTCTTCAACGCCAACATCTTCCACCCCGCGCCGGGTGCGCTCACAGCCTCCGAGCACATGCTGGGCGTGGCTCTCCCCTTGCTCCCCCTGGCCGGCCTCGATGCGGCGGCACTCTACCAAGTCGCTTTGATCGCATCCTTCGCGTTGACGGCGATCACCACTTTTGCGCTGGTGCGTTGGCTGACCGGCAGCGCGTGGATGAGTTTCCTATGCGGTGCCACCGCCATTGCCATGCCATGGCGCATCACCGAGCTGTCCCACCTTCAGCTCTTGAGCTCGGGATGGGTTCCGCTGATCTGGCTCTTGACCGGGCGTCTGCTTCTGGAGCCCGGCTCGGCCACCCGCTCCGTGTCCCTGTTCGTCGCTCTGAGCCTGCAACTGCTCAGCTCCTACTACATCGCCTATTTCACTGCCCTGACCCTACCCTTGCTCATCGCCGCGTTGTGGATCGCCGCGCGGCCGTCACGCCGCAACGTCGCCGTGACGCTGTTACCGTTCGCTGCTGCATTGGTGTTGCTGGCAGCGGTGTCGGTCCCTTATCTCACCGGCGGCATCGGCACCGAACTCACACCGAAGGGCAAGTCTCTAGAAAGCGTGGCCCTTTCAGTCGCGTTGGGACATCTGGCGCCGCGCCACTTGTTCGCTTGGCCCACGTCGATGCCCTTGCACGCCGGCTATGCTCTGCCGTCGGCGATTCTTCTTCTCGCCGTAGTCGGCATCGTGTTCACCATAGCGGGTGGGGGCCGGCGGACGCGTACTGTGGGGCGCGCGCCGGCGAGTTCCGGCGCTATCCCCGCCCCCGATGCTGCCAACGCTCGCGCGATGGCCGCAGGGCTGCTTCTGATCATCATCGCCGCTTTCGTGATGTCGCTGGGCCGTCACCTCGCCGTCGCAGGCACGCGAGTTCCCTTGCCGGCGGCGTGGGCCGCCGCCCTGGTCCCGGGCTTCGAAAACCTGCGCGCTCCCCTGCGCTGGGGCATCATCATCAGTATTGCGGCGCCGCCTTTGGCCGGAATCGGGCTGTGGCATCTGCGAAGCCTGCTCACGAGAGTGGGCGCTCAAGCCGAAAACAAGACAGCGCGGATGCCGGCAGTGGTCCTCGTATCCGGACTCGTTCTGGCGACTTGCCTGTGGACGCCTTTGCCTACGACCGGGCACGGGTTGCCTGACGAACGCGACATCAATGCGCACGAAGCGCTGAAGGCCATGCCCGAAGGCCCCGTGGCAAAGGTCCCCTGGCCCCTTCAAGCCGACTACGATGCGACTCTGGCTGCACGCTACATGGTCGCCGCCACGTCGCACTGGCGGCCTTTGCTCAACGGCTATAGCGCCTATGTGCCGTCGAGCTACGATTTCCTCCGCCGGATCGCGTTCGGCCTGCCCGGCCCCGGCGCCGTCGCACACCTGCGGCGTCTCACCGGCGTGGAATACTTCGTCGTGCACAAGCGTGACATGTTGCCGGCCGAACTCGTTTCATGGGACCGCGCCGTATTCGCCGGCACTGTCGTAACCGTGTATGAAGATGGCGATACGCGCATCTACGCACCGGCCGACGGCAGCGGCGACGGCGAGTGGACCGACATGCTGCTCTCGGCTCGACCGAGGCCGACGACGTTTGCCGGCCTGCAGCGCACCGCGCTGGCCCTGCCCGAGGGCTCGGGGCAACTCCGGGTGTCGGCACCGCGCGTGATCGACCTATTCGATGGTGGGTGGATGAAAACCGCGGTAAGGCTGACTATCGAGAATTTCAGCGCCAAGACGTGGCCGGGCCTGGACATACAAACCGACGGCTTGGTCGAGGCCCGCTATACTCTCGAGAGCAGAAACGGTGAGACGGCCCTACGGGCTACCGCGCCTCTCTATACCGACGTCGCGGCTTCGAGCACTACACAGGCGACGATCATAGTAGAGGGTCACATCTCCGCCGGCGATTACTCCTTGATTGTAGATCTCGTGCAGAGGCTCGCCGGCGCACAACAACCAGTTCCTGTGAAACCGGCGATCGGAGCGGTTCGTATCGCGCCAAGAACGGAGCGTCGGTGAGATCCTCGTCCAAGTCTCACGCGCGATCGGCGATCCTGGCCGTACTTTGTTCGCTCACACTGTTGGCGGGCTGCACCCGCGATCACGGACGTGTCGTGCACACGAGGCTGGCCGACATCCTGTACGAGGCGGTCATGCCCCTCGACGGCTCCACGATTCACTTCCCGCGTGCCGCGCTTGACGATGACACCCGCGTCGTCCTGGCGGCCCCGGGTTCGACCAGCAATACGGTCGATGCGGTTGCCGACATCGAGCTACCCTACGGCGCCCGTCTCGAGTTCGCCTACGGAGCGGAGAACGAGGGCAAGAATCCAAGGAACGTCACCTTCTCGATTTCGGTGGTCAGAGAAGGCGAGGGCCTCAACGTATTCGAGCGGCGCCTCTCCGTCGATGCCGGCAGCAGCACGGGCTGGCACGATACCATCGTAGACCTCAGCCGCTACCAGGGCGAGACGACCTTGGAGATGTCGGTCGAGAGCGATGGCGGGCCCGACCTCTTCGCGCACATGACGGCGCCGGTCATAACGACCAAGGCAACGAACAACAGACCTCCCAATGTGCTCCTCGTATCCCTCGATACGCTTCGCGCCGACCACCTGGGCATATACGGCTACGAACGGGATACGAGTCCCAACATGGACCGCATCTTCGGAGAACAGGGGGTCGTCGTCGACCGAGTCTACTCCCAGGCAACCAACACCATATATGGTCACACGGCGATGCTCTCGGGCGTAAACCCGCGCACGGGGTTCGCGGAGATTGACACTCTGTTTCCGCCCCAGAGCAACATCGTACTGACCATGGCCGAAGTGTTGAGGAGAGCCGGATATCGCACGGCAGCCTTCACGGAGGACGCACTGCTAATCGCCGACACGGGTTTCAACCGGGGCTTCGAAAGCTACTTCGAGGAGGTCGGCAGCAGCCGCAAGCACGTAGAAGGCCACATCGAGAAGATCTTCGATGCCGGCCAGTCATGGCTGGAGCGTCACACTCACGAACCCTTTTTCCTTTTCCTTCACACTTACCAAGTCCACAGCCCCTATACGCCGCCCGAGTCCCATGCGGGCATGTTTCCGAGCGAGCCCGATGCATCCAAAGCCCGCAAGCTACTCGATCTCTACGACGCCGAGATCGCATACACGGACGAACAGGTTGACGCATTGATCCGAGGAGTGGACGAGCTTGGTCTCGGAGAGAACACGATACTGATCGTGACGTCGGATCACGGAGAGGAGTTCGGCGAGCATGGGCACCTCTACCATGCCGGCCATCTCACCAATGAAATTCTTCACGTGCCCCTGCTGATGCGGGCTCCGGGTATCTTGCCGGCCGGGGTAAAGCGTGGGGGACCGATGGGGTTGATTCACATCATGCCGACAGTACTCGACCTTCTCGGCATCGAGCCCCCCATCCACGTCTCGGCGCGGTCTCTGGCCGATCATCTCTTGGAAGACGGACCCGCTGAAAGCGAGCCCATATTCGCCGAGGCCAACTCGCCTCGCGTGTTTACTGTGGACGGAAGCGATCCCGAGTGGATACCGCCGTCATATTCCGCGACTCAGTGGCCTCTGCGCCTTGTACGCATACGAACCAGCGATGGTTTCCGCTACGAACTTTATGATCTGGAGGCCGACCCAGGAGAGACGCGCAACGTATACGATGAGCGCCGTGGCGAGATAGCCAAGCTGCAAGCCGCTCTCGACGGCTATGAGCGCAACTGCGACGCGCGCCGCCGCTCTCTGAGCCAGCTGGTCGCCCTGACCGCCAGCGTCCCTCCGGCACCGGCCGAGATCGATCAGCGGCGCCTCGAGAAACTTCGCGCCCTCGGCTACATCGAGTAGCCCGCCGCTTCGAGCGCGGCGCGCATGCGCACCAGCCCTTCGCCCATGCCGACGAAGTGCATGCCTAGCGCTGTCGCGGTGTCGGATGCATCCAACCCGGCCTTCAAGGGACGCGGCGCGGCTTGGTTGAGTTCCGCCGTAGTCACACCGTGGATGAAGGCCGGATCCAGGCCGAAAGCGTCCGCTGCCCGCCGTGCAAGGTCCAAACGCGTCAAGTAGTCCGGCCCCGCTACGTGCACAGCCCCGCGCATATCGCTGTCGGCGATGCGTGTCGCCGCCTCGGATATGTCTGACGCCAGCGTCGGACTGCCCCACTGGTCTAGAGGCACGCGCATTTCCTTACCGGTCCGTCCGCACTCGAAGACGGCCTGCACGAAGTTCTTGCCTGCGGGCTGGTAGCCGTAGAGCCCGCAAGCTCTGAGGATAACGTGGTCGTCGACCGTGGCCGCCACGATGCCTTCGGCCTCGGCCTTATGACCTCCGTAGACGTTGACGGGCGCGAACGCCTCGTGGGGCTTGTGGGGACCCTGCTCTCCGCCGAAGACGTAATCGGTGGAAACGAAGATGTAGCGGGCTCCGGCTTGGGCCGCCGCCCGAGCGACATTGCGAGTGCCTTCGACGTTGATTGCATGGGAGGCGTCGGGATCGGTCTCGCAGTAGTCCACGTCGGTCAGCGCGGCCGTATGGATGATCACGCGAGGGGAAACAGCCTCCACGACCTTGGCTGTCCGGTCTGCGTCCGTGATGTCGCATGCCAGCAAGCCGGGCGACGGATGCCTGTTGCAGGTACCGGCCGCACGGCCACCCAGATGTCGCATAAGCTCGGAACCGACGAGCCCGGAAGCCCCTACTACCAAGATCTCGGCTCGGCCCATCAGTCGAAGAGCACCCCGGGCGACAAAACGCCTTCGGGATCCAGTGCACGCTTCACCGCCCGCATGGATTCCAGGCCTGCATCACCATAGAGCCGGCGCAGCAGTTCTTTCTTGACGGGATTGCGGCCGACGCCGTGCTCCGACATGGGGCAGCCGCCCAGGTCTATGGCGCACTGGCCTATGTCGAGTTGTAGACTGCGCGCCTTTTCCATCTCGGCCCCGTCGCGTGCGATGACGTTGGGATGAACGTTACCATCGGACACATGCCCCCATACCACCAAGTCGAGTCCATAGCTGTCGGCAGCCCCACGATAGCGGCGCAGAGATTCTCCTAAGGACTCGAACGGTACTATCACGTCGCCGGCGGATTTCGTCACCGTGGCGTCGACCCTGCGTTGAATCTCTCCCACACGACGGTTGACGGCCTCCGGAACGGCTTCGCGCAGAGCGAAGATGGCGTTGCGCCGGGAAGTCTCATCGGGCAGGGCCGGTACGGCTTCTTCGAAGACACCGTGGGCCTGCAGCACCCGGCACAGACGTGTAAGCGGCGTGTCCTGACCACCGTCCGCCGAGCCTGCGATCTGCTCGCGGGCGTCGGCTGCGCCGGTACCTTCGGGCAGCTCGGCCTGGAATACCAAGGCCGCGGCGGCGCCCGGCGGTCGGCGCAGACCGAGGCGCTCGTAGACCCCGTCTTGCTCCAGCAGTTCCAGGCTGCGCCAATCCATGTACTCGATCGCGGAGATGTCTATGCCACGCGGATCCTGAGCGCTCCAGGTCTTCAGCGACTCGCGGTGAAGCTCGCCGACTAGGTCAATAAGTGCGGCTTCATCAGGCATCGGCACCAGGCCGACGATCACGCCCGGGCGTTCGTCCATCACGCGCAGGTGAACCTCGGTTACCACGCCAAGAGTTCCTTCGGCACCGATGAAGAGATCGATCAGATCCATGCCCGGCTCGGCAAAGTAGCCCGCCGACTTCTTGGGCACCGCAGGCATGGCAACGGCAGGCACTGTCAGACGGATGCTGCTACCGTCGGTCAACTCGATCTCGAAGACACCGTCCGCGTCGGCCAGCACTTCACCGCGGCGCAGATCGAGGACGTCGCCGCAGGCGAGCACGACGGTGATCGCTTCTACCCACTCCCGCGTAGTGCCGTATTTGAAAGTTGCCGCCCCTGCAGCATTGGTGGCGACGATGCCGCCTACGGTTGCACCGTCGAAGGTGGGCACGGCCGGATAGTAAGCACCGCGGGCGTCGAGGGTTCCGATGAGATCGTGTAGCACCAGCCCCGGCTGGGCCACCACACCACCGGCCTCGCAGGAGATCAACGAGGCCATGGCAGCGGTGGACATGACGATCTCTCCTTTCGGAGTAGCCCCACCCGTAAGCGAAGTCTGAGCGCCGACCGCTACGACACCCGTATGCTGCGAGCCTGCGGCGGCCAGAACTTGCGCTATCTGAGCTTCGTTCGTGGGGAAGCACACCTGTGCGGCGCTGCCGCCCGGATAGTGCGCGGCATCCTCGAGAAACGGCTCGATGTCATCGGGGTCCTGCAGGCGGCGGAACTCGCCGGTGTCGCCTCGGGGTTGTCTAGCCGTGATCGACCGCTTGCCGTGCCTAGCCATTCCTTCGCCGCCCTTACCAGTCAGGTGACCAGCGTAAGGTTGCCGGCGTCGTTTACAACAGTCGCGTGATGAATGGCCTTCCCCAAATGAGTGTGCACCCATTCGGCGGCTTCATCATGGGTTCTCAGGATCGCAACGCGCAACACACGCGCCAGCGACGGGTCGAGATGAGAGCTGATGACGCCGACGTGGACACCACGTGCTTGTATGAGGCCCAACAAGCGTACGGCCTTGTGGTCGCCCAAGCGATAGCCACGCTGGCTGACCACCTCCACCGCTTCCTTGTAGGTCTTTGCCTCGCGCATGAGATCGAGGAAGCTGTCGAGGCCGACTCCGCCGGCGCATTCGGCTTCCACCAAGAGAGCGCCGCCGTCACGCACGGCAGCCTCGGTGTTCTTGATGCCCTTGTCGGCCTGATAGAAGTCACGGTCCAGAGGCGCCTCGACGCAGGCGATGACCAAGTCCTGCAAGCGTGGCACCTTGTGGCTGAATACGGAACGCACCACCGGCAGGCCCTCCGCAAGCGCATCTATTGGGTGACCGGCGGTAGCCGCCACCAGCTCTCCGCCGACGATGACTTCGTTGAGGGCGAACAAGCGCGCGCCGGCGTTCTCCAGGTCGGCGATGGTCCCGGCTATCGAATCGTAGACGGGGTTTCCGTCCAGGTGCAGACCCGTCGCCTCGGGTGACATGGCCTTGGCATGGTTGGCCTGCAGCCCGTCCACCGACATCACGCCCACCGTCAGAGTTTTGTGGGCGCCGGTGACGCCGGCGAAGTAGTGGGGCTCCATACTGCCGCAGCCAACGTACACGCCGGCCTGCTCCATCCAGTGGTGCATTTCCACACCGCCGATCTTTGCATGAGAGCTAGCATCGCGGGCGTCATGCCACTCGATCTCCCAGAAGCGTTGGCGGTGAGGCCCGAGAATTTTCTCCAGATGATCGTGACGTTCCTGTTTGTCTGCGATGTGGCTCCCCGCCGCCACCAACAGACGCAAGGGAGGCCGCGCGGCACGGCTATGCCCGCCGTCGAGCAAACCGAAAAACGCATCGAGGAAGCTACGGGTGTCCGTAAAGCGGTGAGCATCGTTGACGACGACGGTGACCGGGACGCCGTCGGCATAGGCGATCCTGATGAAGGCGTCGAGGCCGGCGGCTGCCATCGTCTCGCGCAGGTCGACATCCTTGCCGGGGACGCCGGCCGGCGAAACCTCGTCAATCGAGGCCGACGGCAACAGATCCGGCCAATCCATCGGAGTCAGGACGACGCTATCGGGATACGCCTGAGGCTCGCCACGGCGATCACGTAGGCCGTCAATCCCAAGATTAGCACCGCGGTGAAGCCGAACACCATAGACAGGATGGTGGTGAGCACCGAGCCGATGACCGAGAAGAATCCGTTGACGGCCCAAGCCCAGGCTATGTACTCACTACGATAGTCGCTCAGCGACGCCACCGTCGCCAAGCCCAAAGGGAGGAAGCCACCGAGAGCCAACCCCAGAGGAGCAATGATCGCGACGGTCACGTAAATTCGGGTGAGGATGTCAGTGCCCATGTAAGAGGCCGTCACGTCGTCGAGGGCGAATAGATAAGCAACCGTCACGAGGCCGGTAACGGTCAACAGCACCGCGAGGGCGCCGTTACGGTGTCCTTGGTAGGCCGCAGATAGCATGCTTCCGATCCCCGTAAACACGAGCATAGATGCCAGCGTAACCGTCAACGAGCGGGTCGGATAGCCGAGGAACAGCGTGAGCTTCTGGATCAGGCATATCTCGAAGAACATGAATCCGAGCCCGAGCATGGAGAAGTAAAGAGCAGTCCGGCCCTTGTGAGGGAGCTTGGCCCAGATGCTGTGAACGGCGGCGAACGGCAACAACAAAAACACCGCCGCAAACACCACGGCCACTGCAAGAAGCACGAGCAGCACCCTCTCGCCCGCACCTTCTTCACGGCTGGCCGTGTCGAGTCTGCCGCCGAGACCGGCGAGCACCGAGGAGAAGGGCGTGAAGTGCCAGAAGAAAGGCGCATCGTCGGTTACGGGCCGCACGTCGAAGGCGTACTCGGAGTGCCAATCCGACAGCGCCTCATCGTCGAGTGACACCACGGCGCTGATCGCATCGGCACCCGGTTTACTGCCTGCAACGTGGCGGGCCCGGCTGTCGGGCACCTTCCCCGCCGTCGCGATGAAGCTCAGAATCTGGCCGGCGGTGAAAGGATTCTTACTCAGCAGAATGGTAGCAACGTTCAGCAAGCCTTCGGTGGTGGCGACCATCACATGCTTGTCGAAGTCTTCGATGCCGGCTTCGGCGAAAGCGCTGCGCGCAGTCGCAAGGTAGCGCAGCGTCCGGTTGGGCTTGGTCTCGAAGTCGTCCTCACCGAACTGGATGGCGATCACCCCGTCGTCTTTGAGGTGAGCCAAGCTCTCCACAATCATCTCTTTGGTGTAGAGATAGCTCTCGGTGAGTACGAAAGCCGCGGAGGTGGCCGCGTTCATGGTCGCGTAGCTGTCGGGAGCCACGAAGTAGATCAGGTCGTATTCCTGGCGAGCACGAGCGAGGAAGGAACGGCCTTCGTCGACCACCATGTGCACACGCGGGTCCTCGTTGAGTCGCCCTGTGTAGTCGGAGAACTCTTCGGTGAGCAACGAAACCGTCACCGGGTTCAACTCGACAGCCGTGATGCTCTTGGCTTCGAAATGTAGGGCGGCGAGGATCTCGTGGCCGCCCGCCGAACCTATGATGATAACGTCTTCGGGCTCCGAAGGAGCGACCTTGAAAGGGAAAGCCCTTTCATCCTTGTCGAAGTGCTTCAGACTGGCCGGGTCGCCCTCGTATCGCTGCAGCGTCGATCCCCAGATCCCGTCGTGGTGGATGACCCGAACGGCGTCATCGGGGCGTAGAGACTTGGTCACGTCTACACGGAATACCGGGCTCCACTCCGAGTAGAGCACGTCGCCCTCGCGAAGAGCTTCCGGGTTCATGGTCTTGAGCTTGTCGGGAACTACGTCGGGAAGCACCGGCGTCAACAACGCGATGATGGCCACTACCGCCGCCGTAACGCTGTTGAGGCGGAATGCCCGGGGTGAGCCTATCGAGGCCACGTGGGCGCCGGTAACAGCGAAGACGAGGCTGCTCAGAAGGATGCACACTGGCGGGCTGACCACGCCCATTAGAGGAACGGCGGCGGCACACCCGGCTCCGGCGCCCGCCAGATCGGCGAAATAGAGCGCGTTGATCGATTCCGAGCGATGGCCGAACAGGGCCGCGATCATCAATCCGACCATCAGGAAGGGCAGGAACATGGCCAGACACACGGCGAACAAGCGCGGCAACTCGGCGGGGTCGGACCAGAAGTCGAGCACGCTGAGCGGAATCAGTGCGATGACGAAATAGCCCAGCGCCACGGTCAGCGAAGCCAGCCAGCAGCCGGCCGCGAGCATCCTGGCCACGGTGATGCGCCCGAGCTGGGGGAAGATCGTGACCAGCACGGCGCCCGAACCGATACCGAGCAACCCGAGGCCGATTACGAGGTAGGTATGGTAGTAGAAAAGCTTGTAGGAGATGAAGCGCGTATAGCTGACTTCGAGGAGCAGGGCCGCGAAGCCTATGAGAAAGATCTCGAGGTAGAAGTTACGGCGGGTGACCATCGCTATCTACCAAGTGTACCCTAAGGCCTTGAGGCGCTCGACAACCGCGGGATCCACTTCTTCTTCGGCCATGACACGGGCCGACGGCACGAACCATACCCGAACGTAGGGCTCGCAAGGCTCCCGGTCGGCTTTCATCAGTTGGATTGCCGGCACGAAGGCCGAGTCACTGCAGGCCAAGGGCTCCCTCGCCGATACGGTCGTGGCGGCAGTCGGCCCTTCGAAAACGAGCCTGTCCGAGGTCGAGCGCTGCTTGTCGCGACCGAGGGCGTAAGTGATCTGCTGGGAGTCGGTACCAGTAATCGTGAGGGAAGCATCCGGTTGTCCGGTGATAACCAACTCGTCTTGGTCAGGCACGACGACCGGCTGAAGCCGGCCGAAGACCTCGCGCTGCGCACGACTCGGCCTCAACACGCTCTGCATTGTGAACGTACCGCCTTCTTGCGCAGTAAGAACGTCCTCGTCTTCGAGCATCGCGCCCACGACCTCCGCGCCACCCGTCAGAGCCATAAACTCGAACTCAGAACGCACCGGACAGCCGCACACGCGAACATGCCACCCGGGAGGCTGCCGAACCGCGCCCGTGTCCAGAATAAACCGGAGCGTGTCTGCCATCCCAGCGGAATCGGAGAATCGGTTCCTGCTCTCGTGAGGATCGGAAGCCAGCTCGAAAAGCATCTCCTCACCGCCCACATAGTCGGATATGAGCTTCCATCCATCGTAGGCAACACCAGCAAGGTGGCGACCGTCCAAGCTCAACGCTGAAACGTGGGGCCGCGGCCGCCACTGACCGCTGAGAAGGCTTACTCCTTCCACGCCCCCGGGTGGCGCGATGCCCAGGGCGTCCAGGACAGTGGGCATCAGGTCGATCAGGCCGACCGGTTCTTCCATCACCTCGCCGCCCCTGACGTTGGAGGGCAGCTTCATGATCCCAGGCACCCTCAGCATCTCCTCGTAGAGGGTCCTACCGTGGTGACGGCCGCCGTGGTCGAGAAACTCCTCGCCGTGATCTGAAACAACCAGGATGAGAGCGGACTCATAGAGATCCTCGGCCTTCAAAAAATCCACGAAGGCTTCCAACTGCTCGTCGAGATCGACGACCTCCGCCAGATACTTCGCGTAGTCTTCACGGACTGTGTCCTCGAGATCATCTGGCCCCCTACCGGGAAACGTATCTGCAGCAACGCCGAGCTCGCGGACAGCAGTCAGATGCTCCTCGCTCGGCACGTACGGCGCATGAGGATCCATCAGATGAATGTAGTGAAAGATCGGCGCCGCCTCGCGGGCTCTAATCGCTTCACGTACAACTCCGAACACTTCAATCGCGTCGGCCTTGGCCTTGGTCCACTCCAGAGCGCCAACGTCGACGAAGGCATCGAACCCGCGAGCAAAACCCCACATGGGGAGGACATTCGGGTTCGACGACCAAGCTGCGGTGACGTAGCCGTGCTGCTGAAGCTCGGATTGCAGCGCGGGAACGTCAGCGGGAAGCAGGCTGAGCCGACCGAAGACGTCATGGCCACTGGGTGACAGCCCTGTGAGCAACGTCGCAACCGATGTGCGAGTCCACGAGGAGGAAGCGCGTAGATGCTCGAAGAGTATCGCGTCTTCGGCCAGACGTGCGAAACCACTCGCTAAGCCCAAGAACCTCTCACCGGGATCGAAGGCATCGAGGCGCGCCGTATCCATCATGATTACAAACACGGGAGGACCTAGCGCGGACCGTTCAGGGATCATGATCGGTGAGGCGACCCATGCGTCAGTGTTCACGCCCGCGCTGTAGCGTACTCGTAGCTGCGCCCCGCGAACCTTGCGTGGGACACTGAGCTTGCAAGCGCGCCAGCGGTCCAACTCTTCCCCGCCCTCCCAGATCAGTTCGCAGGAGCCGCTTACCGGGTCTCCGCCGGATCCCGTCGCGCTTATGTCCAGCACGATCGCAATCCGTTCAGGGCCAATCCGCTCTATCGCTACGTGGGTAACGAGACTGCCGGCCGGGAGATCGCCCAAAGACAACGCCGTGCTACCTCCTCCAGCCATAGGAAGCAGGGTCGAGAGACGAGACGTATCCGAAATCTGTTTGGCCTCGAGGGGGATGCCGCCGACCTTCTCGAACGGCCGTGAGGCATCGGTGTGCCGTTCGGCACAGCCCCAGCCCAGAGAAGCGGTGACAATCGCCGAGGCCGCAAACGTCAGTATCGGTCGACGCCGGGATGTAAGGGTGCCTATCATCCTCCAGACTAACCCACGCGGGCTACGCCGCGCCCGACAGCACGCGTGACAGTGGCGTACGTCGTCGAAGGCCCTCTCCGATGCGCACAAGCACGATCGCGCCGATGACAAGCGCCAGAAAGTATATCCAACGTGCGATGATGGGCGCTTCGGACGGATAAAGGCGTACCATGAACGCCGTGCTGTGGATCAGCATCTGCCCGATATACAATCCCCAGGAGTACCGTCCGCACCACGAAAGTGCCCGATCTAGCTGCCCTGTAGCCGTCACGCGGCTCATGACCCAAAGCAAGATGACGGCGAGCGGCACGTCAGCCAGGGCGCTTATGCACGCACCCACAACCGGCCTGGGTGCGAACCACGCTTTACCGGCGATGAGAAGCACAAAACAAACCGCCGCCAGTACCGCTGCATGAGCTCGACGCTGCCGCGGAACCGTCGCAAGCCCGATTCCTGCCGTCAGGTTCCACAAATACGCCGGCGCGAAGATCCAGAAATAGAAAAAGGACACTATGCTCCCGTCGTCGCGCAGCCACACCTGCATCCACTCGATGATGTCGAAGACGTAGTAGAAGCTAACGATCGTCGCCAGGAGGCCGATCAGCAGCCCCGCAAATATCCCGATCGCGCGCACGAGCCAGCGAATCAGGGGGAACAGCACGACGAGTTCGAGGATCAATGTGACGAACCATCCCGTGCTGACCCAGGGCATGTAGCCCAGGAAGGTCGAGACGACCGCCACTGGTGATCTCAAGGGAGCTGCGTCGAGTACCAGCTGAAGCGGCCACCAGACGACGAGTATCGCCCACACTGGAACGAGGAGTCTGATAAGCCGGCTCTTGACCCAAACGGCCAAGGTTTCGGCAGCTCGCTGCTCCCCCCTGTTCTGCCACCAGAGCGAGGAAGTAAGGCCGAACAGCACTAAGAAAATGGGGACGGCCCTGTTCACCAGGAGATCGTAGACAAGGGTGCCCGTAAGCGCCTCGGCATGAATCACCATCACGCACAGGATCGCGAAACCCTTCAGTCGATCTATCTCAGGAATGTGACGCGACTGTTCCAGAGCCGACTCCCGGACTTCAGTCGATGTAGCCCAGGCTCCTCAGCTTTTCGCGCGTTGATTCATCGATCCTTATCGGGTCCGTCCTAAAGCTGGACTCCGACGCGGATTCCCGAAAGCTGTCGGCAAGTGCTCTGTAGCGCGCCAGCGTGGCCGGGTCGTGCGCGGCGATGTCATTCGTTTCGCCGGGATCCTCGACCGCATCGTACAGCTTCTCCCAGCCCTGCACCTTCGAATCGAGATATACGTATTGGCCATCACGGATCGATATCCCGTCGAACGGACAAACATTGAAATCTCCGATCTTCCAGTCAGTACACGACGCGATCGTAGCGTTGAGCTCCCCAATCACGGGGCGGGTGCTCTCTGGGCCACCAAGAATCGAGGGCACAAGACTCTGAGCCGAACTATCGGCCAGGATCGTCCCGATGCCTGCAAGCTCCGAGACAGTCGGCGCGAGATCTATCAGGCCCACCGGTGCTTCGAGGGTAAGACCGCTCGGGACTACACCCGGGAGACGAAAGATAAACGGTACGTGCAACGCCTCGCGATGCAAGGTCTGGCCATGCCCGAGGAAACCGTGCTCGCTGAACTCCTCGCCGTGATCGGATGTAAAGACGACGAGCGTCTGCTTGGTCAATCCGAGCTTGTCGAGGGTCACCAAGAGGTGCCCGACGTACTGATCCAGATGGAAGGACTCGGCGTCGTAGAGGACCTCAAGATAGTCCAGATCGGCCTGCGTAAGGGTGGTCCGTCTCCGATTGTAGGCAAGTTCCGTAAGCGGCGAGAAAGCGATCCGGTAAGGTCCATCGTAGTCGCTGCCGAACGCCTGGCGCAGGCGATGAAGTAGTGGCAGGTCGGGAGCATAAGGACCGTGCACTTCATAGGTATGCAGGAACATGAAGAAGGGAACGTCCGGCCGTGCTTCCAGCCAATCGAACGCTCGGCTGAACGTGTCCTCGACGCCGCCCGGGAACATTTCCTTCTCGGAAGTCTCAGGCCCATCGTCGTAGCGATCAAAACCCACGTCGAACCCGAACTCGCTCGAGACGAACGCGTTCTCGGTGAACGCAACAGTCATGTATCCAGCTTCCGCAAAGGCCCCCGCTAGGGTCGTTTCGTCCGGTGAGATGCCAGCCAACTCGCCTGCTACCATTCCGTGGCGTGACGGATACTCGCCGGTGAACATCGTCGCGTGGGACGCCAGCGTGTTGGGATAGACCGCATACGCCTCTGAGAACGCAACGCCTTCGCGTGCAGCGCGGCTCAGGTTAGGCATGATCGGATGGAGCCCGCGCTTTGCATCGACGCGGTCACCACGAAGCGTATCGAGCATGACCAGGAGAACGTTATGCCGCTGGCTATCCTTGTTGGCGCGTCGGCAATAGACGAGGGGCTGAGACCACACACCGTTCTCGATCGAGCCGTTGAGCGTAAGCGTTACGAGCTCTGCGTTCATCGGAACCGGCAGTTCGTGGTCGAACCAGGTTCCTGCGCTCGCGGGGGTGGCCTGAAGCAGTGTTTCCGACTGTCCGCCGGCAACTGTCGTCGAGACCGTGAACTCCGGCGCATCGGTAGCCGACCGGCTCGCGTAACCGATCGAAAGCGTACATCCTTCCGATTGCGGCAAGCTCAACTGAGTCGTCTCGACAGTGGCCAGAACCGGCCGAGACTCCCTGGCGATGCGCTCATGCTTGGCCGCCGTCCCCACTCGAATAACTTCGAGTTCCGTCGAGCGGCCCTGACAGGCGATAGGCGCAAGGCCCAAGGCCACCATAACAACTATGCGGTTTCCGACGTGACGCACTCCCGTATACCTCACCCTGCGGTCCACCCGGTCGCGCACCCGCTTCCAGACGCTGTCACCTTCAGGGCCCCTCGTCGCCGCCCAACTCGCCGATCGGCATCGGACGAATCTGCTTCATCAAAAAGTGTCCGCATTCAAAGCTTGATGGCTTCATTGGAGTCGCGGGGACCAAGAGTCACGAGGGAGCACCTATTTATACGCTGCACGCCCACGGAGTTCGAGCGCACGGACTCGGCCGGCCAACCTCCTCGCGCCTCTGAACCCTGTGGAGAAGCCTTAGGCGCTCGGCTATATTGACGGCGCGGCAGAGTTGACAAAGGCCCTCAGAGTGACAGCATTCGCTACTCTCCCGCTACCAATATATGGGACGATACCAATGAAACGACTAGCGCTCGCAATACTCTGTATAGCCGTATCCGGCTGCATGACATCACCCGAACGCGTGGATCTGGAAGCCACGGAGCGTAAAGAGTTCGCGCAATGGGGAGAAGATGGAGTACTCGAGAAGATTTTCGAGATCATTCCGCCTACCACCAAGTATGCCGTCGAGTTCGGAGCGTACGACGGGGTCATCAACAGCAACACCCGGAACCTGATTCTCAACCACGGATGGGGGGGCTACCAGATAGAAGGGCATCCGGGCCGCGCGAAAAAACTCGAACAACTTTACGCTGACAACCCAAAGGTGACCACCCGGCATGCATGGATCTGGCCCGGCAACATTGAGTTGCTCTTCGAGGAGGCCGGCGTACCGAAGGATCTTGATCTTCTGGTCATCGACATCGACAGTAACGACTACTACGTCTGGCGTGCTATCACTGAGTATCGACCGAAGGTCGTTCTTATCGAAGCGAACCACGCGTTCCCGCCTCCTCAACTGGCAGTAGTGGACTACCACCCCATGAACTACTGGGACGGAACAAATTACGTCGGGGCCAGCCTTCAGTCTGTCTACGAACTCGGGAAAAAGAAGGGGTACGAACTAGTCCACGTCATGCGCACCGGCCCGAACGCGGTCTTCGTAGACAAGAAGTACTTCGCTCGCTTCGGCATCGACGACAATTCGCCGTCGGCGATGTACACTCCGAGGGGCAATCCCCAACCGAACCCGACGGAGTACCCTGACGACAAGAAGTGGCTGGAAATCGACGCGTTCAAGGTCAAGAAACAATGGATCCTCGACAGGTAAGCGACGGGGATCCTAGCCGCACGACTATCAGCCAGCTGCCTAACCAAGGCTGGACGACCCGTTCGGGACAGCTCCACCCTCGCGACAGTACACTTCGCGCATGACCGTTGCGCGACCTCAAGGAAAACGTCTGGCGCCAAAACTAGCGCTCCTCTGCCTCAGCATCCTGCTGGGACTCGCCTGCGGCGAGTTGACCATACGCCTCACGTCACCGCCGCCCCCGAAAATTCCAGCGCGCGATCCGGGCAGCAAGCTCTTCGCGATCAACCCGAGGGAGATGGCTGCGCTCAGAAAGCCCAACACCCGCGGGCTCTTGTACGGCAAGTTGTACTCGACCAATTCGTATGGATTTCGCGGCAAAGAACCGCTGGCACCGAAACCGGAGGGTACATTCCGAATAGCTGTGGTCGGCGACTCGTTGACAATGGGCTCCGGGGTAGCTGACGACGACACGTACTCTTCAGTGTTGGAAGAGCAGCTCAACAGTACTCACGCAGATCGGCGGTTCGAGGTCCTCAACATGGGGCTGAATGGTTTGCCGATCAACACTATCGTTGCGCGCCGCGTACTGCGCCAGGCACCCCCCTTGGCACCCGACATGATCGTGTACGGTTATACGCTAAACGACATCGAAGAGTTGCCGGGGTACCGCGGAAAGGAGGACCGGGCGCCGGGGCTCAGGGGGTCCGCGCCACTACTTGGATCCGAACTACTAGGCTCCATCCATCGCGGATTCTACTACTGGCGTGAGTTGCTGCTACCCTACCCCGGCTCCTACGTGCATGAGCTCGACGAGAATTACCTGCGAAATGACGCAGTACTGGAAGGACTCAAGAGCTACCTGGAAATGCTCTCGGGGTTCGGACGCTCACGCGGATTATGTACCGTTGTCTTCATCCATACCCGCATGCATAGTCTCGGCCGCCTCCACCCGTTCCACAGACACTACGAAACAGTTGCGCGCGCCGCGACTGAATCTGGCCTCTACGTCGTAGAAAGTTTCCCTTACTTTGAAGGGTTGGATGCCGAAGTTCTAAAGGTCGCTCCCAACGATGCTCACCCGAATGAGCGCGGGCATGAACTGCTTGCTGAGGCCCTCTTTGACGGCCTCAATGACTTCTTGCCGGCGTCTTGTTGGGAACCCAAGTGGTACGATTTCTCGCGCCCCGTTCCGACCGCGCCGACCGCGGTTCAGAACTGAACGCCTACACCGTCCGCACCGGGCTTTTCCACTGTTTCTAACCCGAGCCCGCGCTGGTATCCTCGGTTGTCTGCCCCTCTCTCGATGAGAAGCTAGAGTGTCCGACGCCCAGCCAACAACCCTCCGTGTGATCCGAGGCCTGGGCGGCTTCGCGATCGTCGCGGGTTCCATGCTCGGCATCGGCATCTTCCTCTCACCTTCGATCGTCGCCGCGCACACATCGTCACCGATGGCGTTCTACCTGGTATGGGCGTTAGGGGGTCTGACTTCTCTGGCGGGAGCCGTCGCCTGCGCCGAACTGGGTACGTTGATGCCCAAGGCCGGTGGAGACTACGTCTACCAATACGAAGCCTTCGGGCCATCGACCGCCTTCGCAAGTGGGTGGGTACTATTCGGAGCGATCTTCTGCGGATCTATAGCGACGATGTCCGTCGGGATCTGCACTTACCAACTCCCCGTCTTGCTCGGAGTCGACCTCAGTGGCACGAGCATCAGTCTTCCTTGGGGTCGCGATCTGTCGTGGGCGGAAGTAGCGGCGCTCGTGCTGATACCGGCCATCACTTGGCTAAACGCAATGGGAGCGAGCCTTACCGCACGAACACAGACGGTCTTGACCTTGGTTCCGACGGTTCTACTTGCGGCAATGGCGTTGTTCGCGATCTCTAGCGGACGCGAGGTCGTCGACACCGCGCCGCTCTCGCCTACCCAAGCCGGCGGCACGCTCTACGGATTCGTCACTGCCTACATGGCGGTCTACTTCGCGTACTCGGGATGGATCAACATCATCTATGTGGCAGGCGAAGTCGCCGAGCCCCAGAAGAACATTCCGCGGGCTCTGATCTGGGGGACCGTGGTCGTCACAGCGCTCTACCTGCTGCTATGTGCCGGATTCTTGAGCGTGCTCGGGTTCTCGGGATTGCGAGACGCAGGGGAGGCGGGAACAGCGACGGCCGGCATCCTTGGTGGCGCGGCGGGCAAGTTCGGCATGACCGTGCTGATCGCGAGCGCGCTGATAGCCAGCATCAACGGTACGATACTCGGAGGAGCGAGAGTCGCCTATGCGATGGCACAACGAGGCGCGATGTGGCCGCTGCTGGAGACGATCGGTGAACACCACCATGTTCCCCATCGGGCGCTCTGGATCCAGGCATTGCTGTCGTGCCTTCTCATACTGAGCGGAAAGTTCGAAGAGTTATACGTAATGGTCAGCCTGGCGATGGTGGTGACGGGAACGCTGACCGTAGGCTCGATCTTTGTCCTCCGCAGGAACAGGAAGTGGAGCGACGTCGAGCGTCCCTACAGCGCGACGGCCTACCCCTGGCTACCCGCCGTGTATGTCCTATCATCGATCGGCGTGATGCTCGTAATGCTCAACAGTGCGCTTTCAGGTGACGGCGGCTCGTGGTATCCGCTCTTGGGTCTGGGGCTGCTGATCGTTCTGTTCTCGGTCCACAAGGTTTTATCGATGCGAAACGGGGAAACTACGGGGGGGCCATCGTCATGACTGTTGCGGATCGCAAATCGGCTGTTGGTGCCAGGGCCAAGTTCTTCTTGACAGCTCTGTGCGTCGTTCTAGTCGCATCTTGTGCCGAAGAGTATGGCGAGGAGTTCTTCGAGCAGAATCAGAAGCTCTACTCCCAGCATGACGAAGAGCTGATCATTCGACACTTCTTCAGTGACAAGAAGGAAGGAGTGTTCCTCGACGTCGGGTCGTTCCACTGGGAAAAGCTGAGTACGACTGCGTATCTAGAGAAGCATCTCGACTGGACCGGCATAGCGATCGACGCGCAAGCGCGCTTCGCTCCCGGTTACGAGGCGCACCGTCCCAAAACGAAATTCTTTAGCTATATCGTCACCGATCACTCGGGAACGATGGAGACCCTCTACCTCGCGGGGGGCGTATCGTCCACCGACGAGGACTGGCACCAGTACTTCCCAAAAGCCAAGGAGCAAGAGCCTAAACCGGTCCAAGTCCCCACGATCACTCTCAACGAACTGCTCGAACAGAACAACGTAGAGCGTATCGACTTCTTGTCGATGGACATCGAGGGGGGCGAGCCGGACGCTCTCAAAGGCTTCGATATCGACACCTACAGGCCGGCCTTGGTCTGTATCGAAACCACGCCGGCAAACAAGAAGACGATCCTCGACTACTTCCAATCCCACGGCTACCGACAGATCGAGGACTACCTCGAGAGAGACCGGGTCAACCTGTACTTCACTCCAACGGAGCCTGACTCGCTCCTGGTGAAACTGAAGGCACTCCTCGGGGGCTAGCGCCCCACGAGAGCGGGCGGCGCTATCACGCCAGCGGCGCCTCGGCTAGAATCACCCTGGGCTCGAGCCGTGGCGACCATCTCGATCACACTCCCCATCTACAACGAAGCGGCGACGATCAGCACTCTGTACGAGCGCCTCAATGGCGCCGCTGAGCAAATCAGCCACGAGATGGAGTTCGTGTTCGTCGACGACGGCAGCACCGATGCGACCTACACCAAGCTCGCCGAGTTGTCCGCCAATGATCCTCGCATCAAGATCGTGCGGCTGTCCCGCAACTTCGGCCACCAGGCGGCCTGCACCGCCGGGCTGCGCAATAGCGATGGCGATGCTGTCGTGCTGATGGACGGCGATCTTCAAGACCCACCCGAGGTCATCCCCGAGCTGGTCGAAGCCTGGGAACGCGGTTACAGGGTCGTGCTGGCCCGCCGCAAGTCCCGCTACGAAGAAGGCCTGCGCGGCTGGGCGATGAGCGCCTTCTACAAAGCCTTCGAATGGCTCAGCGATGTACCGCTGCCACATGAGGTGGGCATCTTCAGCCTCATGGACAAAACGGCCGCCCAGGAGGTAGCCGCCCTTCCCGAGCGCCATCGCTACATCCCCGGCCTGCGCTGGTGGGTCGGATTCAACGTTGGAGAGGTATGGTACGACCGCGAGAGGCGTTTCGCCGGTGCGCCCAAGCAGACCCTCCGTCGACTGATCCGCTACGCCCTGGATGCCATCTTCGGCTACAGCTACAAACCTCTGCGCTTGGCGATGATCCTCGGCTTGATCGTCTCGACGGCGAGCTTCGCCTACGGCACCATCCTGCTGCTGCTTCGCATTCTCGGGATCAACGTGGTCGCGGGCTTCACCACCCAGGCCGTGGCCATATTGTTTCTCGGCGGCCTCAACCTCACCTTCATAGGGATCCTCGGAGAATACATCGCCCGCACTTACGACGAGGTGAAGCACAGACCCCTTTACGTCGTCTCTGAGATCGTGAAGGGTGGCAACAGAACCGTAGACGCCCGCTGAGAGGCCGAGCCCTTGCGATCCCCCCTCACGGGCGTCGGCCTCATCATCGCAGCCTCCGTAGCAGTTGCGCTGCTCGTCGGCACGGGCGGCAACTTCCCCCTCAGCGACGACTGGTCCTACTACCATTCGGTTCGAGTGCTTTGCGAAGAGGGCCGCATGGAGTTCTTACCCTGGACCGGCGCCAGCCTGGTCTTTCAGACCTTCTACGGCGCCGCCCTATGCAAGCTCTTCGGCCTTTCCTACACGATGCTTCGCATCTCGACACTGGTGCTGGCGGCCGGTGGAGTCGTCGGGTTCTTCCTTCTTCTGCGTGCAGCAGGGCTATCGGCACCCTTCGTAATTCTGGCCGTCGTGTCCTTCGGCCTCGATCCCCTGTATGTGAACCAGGCTTTCACCTTCATGACCGACGTCCCCGCCGCGGTGTTCGCCGTGTGGGCCGCCTACTTCTATCTGCGCGGGTTGTCCGAGAACCGCATCGTTCTCGTGCTCATCGCTTCCTGCCTGGCGGCGGCCTGTCTACTTATCCGCCAACATGGAATCTTCCTGGCCGCGGCCGCCTCTCTTGCCGCGCTCCTCGCGGCCGGCGAACAGACTTCGGAGCGCCGCATCGCCGATCGCATCCGCGTGGCGGTCGCAGCCGGTGCCGTACCTCTGGTGGCATTGGGTGCTTATCTTTTTTGGATCTTCGCCCTTCAGGACACGCCCTCGGGACTGCAAAACAAGGTCCGGGAAGCGGCGGCTTTCACTCCGCTGGGAGTGGGCAACGCGGCCTTCAGAGGCCTTGAGTATCTCGGCTTGTTGCTGGCCCCGCTGGCGGCGGCGCTACTGCCGGCCGTGTACCGTCATCAGCGTTCGGCCACACTCACTGCGATCGTGATCGCCGCAGTTCTGGCCGCTGTCCTCTTCTTCTCAGAGGGCGTGCTGATGCCTTCGCTAACCAACGTGATCTACGACTTCGGGTTGGGGCCCCTGTCGCTGCGTGACAACCAATTTCTTGCCCTGCCTCCCATTGGACAGCTGGGTAACGGCTTCCGCGTGGTCCTCACGGTGGTGTCGGTGGTTTCGTTGGGAGTCCTGTCCGTGGCCTGGGCGCTCGGCCTGGCGCGGCTTCGGGATGTGAGAAGCGGGTTCTTGTGGCTGGCGTTTGCTGCGCTGTTCCTGGGATCTCTCATCCACGCGCGCTTCTACTTCGACCGCTATCTCATCATCGTCATACCGTTCGCGATCGCGGCCGCAGCCTCTGCCTTCCCCGATACCAGCCCTCGCGCGTTGCCCTTCCTGATCGCTGCTCTACTCGGATGGTATGCCGTGGCCGGCACCCACGACTACATGAGCTGGAACCGGGTGCGCTTCGATGCCCTCGCCGATCTGGAAGCTCAGGGCGTCGGACCGAAGAGCATCGACGGCGGCTTCGAATACAACGCGGAGAGATTCGCGGCTGCGATGGGGACATGGCCGACCAACGAAGAAGCCATCCCCGGACAACCTCATACGAAAAAGAGTTGGTGGTGGGTCCACGACGACGAATACATCGTGAGCTTCGCCGAACTGCCCGGCTACGATGTAAACCGCCGGCTTGCATACAGCCGCTGGCTGCTTCCCGGCGACGGCGAACTACTCGTACTCGAACTGCAGCCCGGCGGCTGACCGAAGATTTAACTACGCCGGCTCGAACTCTCCGCCGGCGATCTCGATCGGCTCGAAGTCGACCTTGACGGGAATCGGCTCTTCCCCCTCTGCAGGCTTCCGCGCAAGGGCCAGTATCCGCGCGCTCATCCCGATCAGGCTGCCCACCTGCAGGACTATCTCCAGCGGAACGCGCATCCACAAGGGAAGGCGGTAACGCCCCAGGTAGACGTTGCCGCCGTGGACAGCGACCGTTTCGAAACCGGCATCGGTCAGGGCCCGCTGCAAGGCCTGGGGGTTGAAGTAGAAGACATGGGGCTGCACGTAGAGGCGCGCCAAGAACCACTCTGATCCGGGGCCGCCGAGGTGGATGTAGCGGTCGAGGATGGCCGTCAGCAAGGAACGCTGGTTGGGCACGGCCACATACAGGACTCCCCCGGGGCGCAGCAGCTCATAGGCTCGGTTCAGGAAGGCGCTCGGATCGCGAGTGTGTTCGAGTACGTCGAGCATGGTTATGCAATCGAAACTCTCCCGCTCGTAACCGAAGTCTTCGAAGCTGCCCACGTCGACATCGATCTGAAACTCCTCGCGGGCCTTGTCGGCGCTCAGATCGCAGATATCTATGCCATAGGGCGTCCAGCCGGCTTGCTGAGCGAGGTACAAGAAGATGCCGGTGCCCGGGCCGACGTCGAGCAAGTCTCCCGGCTCCCGCCACTTGGCTATCCAATCGAGGGCCTGGCGAAAGCCGCGGATGACGGCGTCTTCTCGGAAGTCGCGGTGGCAGTTCTCGAAGAACTCGGCCGCTTCGGGCAAGAGCTCTCCCACGTAGGCGAGCCTTTCGGTCTCTTCCTTCTGTACCACCGTGGGGATGGGATCGGCCACTACGAGACGGCAGTCGCGGCACTTGAGCAAACGTCGGTAGCCCTGGTCGTGGTAGGGCTCGAGGTCACGCCCGCCGCAGATCTTACAAGGCTCAATCACCGTTGGGGCTTCCCGAGCGCGATGAGAACTGCGCCAAAACCGAGCGTGAGAACCTGACCTCCTCCCGGTTGATCACACCGAGCAGAACGAGCGTGAGCATATAGGCCGCTAGAGCCGCTCCACCCCGGGCAACCGCCTCCCACGAAAGCATCGGCCCGACAGCCGACCCAACCGCTGCGCCTACGAACACAGCGATCACCGTACGCAGTCCGGCGAACAGGCATGGCCTGACCAGAGGCCCCGTCGAGGGCAACAATGCAAGGCACACCTGCGAGGCCAGACTCGTCGCCACCATCGCCACGGCAGCGCCTATGTACCCATCGGTGGGGATCAGAACAAGACAAAGCGCAACATTCACCACTGCGAAGATGATCGTGTTGCGCGACAGAATTCCTTCGAGATGCACTGCCGCAAGCAGGTTGATGATCACCGTGCCGGTCGCACTGAGCAGTGCCATGAGAGCCAGCACCGACAGCGCGTCACCCGCCCGCGCGAACGCGTCTCCGAACAGTAAGCCCATGATCTCGTCGCCAGCAACCAGGCAAAGAACCACCGGAAGTCCCGCGGCAACGATGAGATAGCGCGTCGACTTTTCGGCGGTGGCTACCAGACGTGCAGGGTCGTTGTCGTGCAAACCGGCCATGAGCGGGTAGATCGTGATCATCAAGGCTTCGGGCAAGAGCGTGAACGCTTCAGACACCCGCGAGGCGGCACCGAGCAAGCCGACCTCGAGAGGCCCGCGCATGGACATCAGTATGATCTGCCCGGCGCGCAGGCTTACGGTCAGCGCGAGAGCGTTCGCGGTTAGCGGCAGCACGCCCTTCATGAGACGCCGCCAGAGTTCGCGGTCGAAGGTAAGCCTGGGCGGCAATGTCCTGGCAACCGCCAGAGCCACAACGCCGAAGGCCAACAGGTTGGCCGCTGCCATGGCGGTGAAGATTCCGTACAGCCCGAGGCCCGCCACAACCGCACCAACGACTGCGGCCGCCAGGATGACGGCACGCACTATGGCGATCCAGAGAACGGCGCGAATGTTGATGGCGGCGCGGAAGTACGAGCGGTAGGCCGCTCCCATCGCCGTGACCAGCCCCAAGGCTGCCACCAACATGAGGCCCATCGGCGCCTGCCCGCCCGACAGCGGCCCCGCCAGCACCGTCGCCACGACCGCACAGCCCACCGCGATGATCAGTTTGAGCGCCAGGCCCGCCCGAAAGATCTGTCCTCGCGCCGAAGGCGATTGGGTCATCATGCGAACCAGCACGGTGTCGAGGCCGTACTCGGTTATGGTCTGAAACAGAGCCAAGTAGGCGATGATGAAGCTGTAGACGCCGAAGCTTTCGGGCGCGAGGGCACGCGCTAGATAGAGGGTTATGGCAACGGGCAGCAGCTTGTCGATGGCCTGAGTCCAAAGGCCGAACCAAGCGCTGCGCGCCAGCCCGTCCGGGTGAGCGCTCACCCGTTCAGGCCTCGCAGAACGCGATCAAGTCGAGGGCTTCGTCGTCGACGGCGCCCGGGCTGAAGTCTTCGGGGCGGATCTCGCTCTCACCTGCCGACGACTTGGCCTGCCGCCTGACGAGCACCGAGAGTTTGGCGAAAGCGAAATTCACCAGACCGGAAGGAAGCAGGTTGCGGATACCGAGGGGATCGAGACGCAGGATGCGCTTGACCGCCTTCTCCCGTCCGGCATCGAAGGCCGTCACCTTGGCATTGCCATGCATCCCTTCGAGCTCGACCTTCGAGAAAACCTTGCCGAGCAGGGATTCGAGTTCGGCCACCGTGTACTCACGCACGTGGTAGGGATTCTCGGAGAAGGACTTGAGTATGTTGGGAGTGGTGAGCATGAGCCGCCCACCCGGAGCGAGGCGCTTCTTGAGGCCCTCGAGGAAGGGCAACTCGTCCTCGATGTGTTCGAGGACCTGAAAGTTGAGCACCAGGTCGAAAGTCTCGGAAAAATCACCGGGCTCGGTAAGGTTGACGCGCTCGAATCTGAGATTGGGCTTGCTCCAGCTCTTGCGACAGGAAGCGATGGCGTCCTCAGAGTAATCGACACCGACGACGGATGCTGCAACGTCGGCCAAGGTCACCGTCCCGAAGCCCTCACCGCAACCCGCATCGAGGACCCGCTTCCCCTTGGCCAACTCGCGAGCGTAGATATACGCGGCCAGATGGCGCGACTCATCGTAGTCGAAATCCTTGCCCCAGCCGGGACGCTCGCCTGTGAATTTCTCCGAAGCCATCTTGTCAGTCAGACTCCAGTACCGAGAGCAAAGCCGACTTGAATGCTGTCACACGGGGATGATCGTCGTTCCAAGAGCCGGCCTGTTCGGCAATGCCGGAAACGTAGTCCAGGTAGAAGCCGCCATCAAAATCACCGGCCCAGCGCCCACGCGCCGCCGCGTATCTCTCCGACACCATCTTCATCGCCGCCAGCGCCTCGTGCCGCACTCTATCATCTCCGCTCCCGTAACCCTGAACGATCCAAGCAGCGGCGCGCATGTCACCGCCGTCACGTATGGCTTCCAGCCTCAGTGTCGCCGAACGCGTATCGGATTCCAGGTCGGCAGCCTGCGCGTCTTCCGGGGTGAGGGCCGCCATCCAACGCCTGGCCGCCTGGCGCCTCCAGGGCAGGACCTGCTCTACTGCGTCCGTCGCCGGGCCCTCGCGAGTCCGCACGATCTTCGGAAGCGACGCCGCCAACTCACTCCGGGCAAGGATGTCGAAACGCCCGAAGCGCCCCACGAGACGGTAACTCGTTCTCACGTAATCGCCGGCGGCCTCGTAATAGCGTGGAGAGCCTCTGAAGAATCCCCAGCCGTCGTTGAGTGTGACTACGAAGCGGGGCGGAGAGGCCCGGATTACGGCCAGCATCTTGGCTTCTTCGTCGTGGTCGGGTCGGCCCGGGAACCAGTAGTCGTGGTGAACGGGATTGCTGTGACCGGTGGCGAAGAGCAGCCCCGACATCGCGGGAAAGCTCAACACCGGCTCGCCTTCGCGCGCATGGCGCCGAAGGTACTCTGCAGCCAGCCCGAAGGCTTCCAGATCGTCGGCGGCTTCGGCTTCGAGACCGGCAGCAACGGTTGGTGTGCTCACTTGTAGGGTCCCGTGGCGAACATGGGCAAAGGCAGCGGTCGTGACCGGGCCGACCTTGAGAACGATCACTGCCGCAACAACAGCGACCAGTGTTACGTTCATGCACGCGCGTCCAGGCAGAAAGGCCGGCCACCTTCCGGCCTCCAGCCAGCGAATCACGCGGGAAAGCAAAGCGGTGGCCATCACGATCGACAGGGGGACGGAGATGACCACGTGCATGAAATCGCAACGAGGATAGACTTGCAGATACATCGCTACCGCAAGTGGCAGTATCACGGCGAGAGCCCTCGCCCTCTGAAGCTCAACCGCCGGCCTCAGCAAAAGTATGATGCCTCCCCAATGAGCGAGCGGCGTAAGCCAGAAGGCCGCGTGTTCGAGTTGATCTACGAGAGCCTGACGAAAACCCTCCGGCATGATGACGGTGCGTGAAAGGTATGCAGCCGCCAGCCCCAAGCCTCCGAGACCGACGAGTGCCACCATCGCCACCGAAAGCCTGCCCTTGCCTATGAGCCGCGCCGTTACTGCGAACACGATCACCGCCGCCATGACTGCAGCGGCGTAGGCACCCGGAGGCGGGTATTCAATGTAGTAGAGATCGGCGGCACTGGAGCCGATCAAGAGAACCTCACGGGCGAACCTGTCGGTTCCTAACTGAGAGAACACCGGCACCACCCAGACCAGGCTGAGCGCAACGAACACGACGGCAAGTACAGTAAGAGCCGGCATGGCACGCGCCGGGGTGGAGATGGAATCATCATTGGCGGGCCGAGCCGCAGACCAAGCCGCGATGGCGGCCATGGGAAGCAGCAGCACCATCGCTTCGAGACTCGCCAACGCGAACCCGAAGGTGAACCAGACACCGAGCGCCATGAAGACCGGCGCCGTCATCGAAGCCATGCGGTCGACTCGGCCCTCGGCTCTGGAAAAGCGAGCGATTATCCACGCGGTCGCTGCCAAAGAGTAAGCACCGGCATTGAGTTTTATCGCGAACGACAAGGCGCACAGAAGGCCGGCGACGGCGACCCAGGCTAGCCGGCCGCTGTCTGCCCATTCGAGCAACACCAGCGCCAGAAGCACCCAGCAAAGCGCGGCAAACCACGCCGGATAAGGCACGTTGAACGCGGCGAAGTCACCCAGGAAGGTCGGAATGAAAGCCACCCAGATTAGTGGGGGCAGCAGCGACATCCACGGCCCGGTCAAGCGGCGTGCAACCAGGTAGAGAACTCCACCCGTCACCGCATTCATCACGGCCAGAAAAATCCTGACATGGGCCGTGGAATTACCTAGGGCCTCCAAGAGCCGAGCGCCGAAGTAGTAGTAACCGGGAGTGTAGCCGGTGTGAAAATCTACATAGGGGACCTGCCCGCTTTGCACGCGGGTGAGCTGGAACAGAAGGGTGCCTTCGTCCTCGACCAGAAAACCGTAAGTGTTGAACAGGACGAAATAGGCGAACAGCCCGGTCCAGACGGCCAGGACTTGAATCACTCGGCTACCGCGGCTCCGTCACCCGCCGGCTTGGAAGATAGAGCGGCAACCGCACGGTCGGCGAACTCCCTGACTTCGAAGTCGCTGTCGAACTGGCGCATGCGCATCCTTTCGAGGTGCTCCGCCCTGCCGCGCAGGTGAAGACCCCAGATAGCCGATTTGCGAAGCAAAGGATCGGGGGAATCCAGGTTGGAAGCGAGCGCCTTTACCGTCTTGCGCCCGCCCCGTGCACCTGCAATCCAGCCGGCGTTGTGACGCATCTGCTCGCTCCCGCGTTTGAGGGCGTCGGCCAGCTCCCAATCGCCCTCCCCGGTAGCAGCCATGGCCTTGCGTAGCGCGCGCGGAGCGATCATGTCGTTAAAGGTCAGCAACCCTACGCGGACAGCCTGAGAACCGGGTATCCGCCCTCGGTCCATCAGTTCGTGATAGGCGTGGGTCTTGAGCCCCACATCGGCACCCGACACCAACCCTTCCAATTCATCCACGATTAGTTCTTCGGGAAGATAGCGGCTCAACCAAATGGCCACGCGCCTCAGCCGGTGATCCTCAAAATCGTCCCCCAGCCATCTGACTATGGTCTTGCGGGTCGGCTTCCTATGTTTGAGGATCGACCACTCCGGCGCTTGGTCATGCCGAGCGCCGAACCAGTAGGATTCGGCGAGCGCTCGCGTGCTTGCGTAGAACAACGCGGTTCGCGCTTCGTCTCCGAGCCTGCCGAAATCCCTCTGCACAATGGTGAGGAGGTTGAGGGCGCCTCGTGCCCCGACGGATTTCTGTGCCGTCTTGGCCGCCAAGATCTGCTCCCGTGGCGACAGCCGGCCGCTGCGCAGCGCACGGCTCAATGCATCACCTACAGTCGGATCACGGCTATAACGCAGAGCCCACACAGCCATGTCGCGCACCCGGTGGTCTTCGTCGAAGAGAGCCCTCGTGACCATGGGCAAGTCGCTTTCGATGTAGAGGGACCTGGCACGGGCGACGGTTGCGAGCCTCACATCGGCATCGCCCGACTCCATGCCCACGCGAAGCCATTGAGGCGCAAGTGAAACCGCGGCATTGAGTTCAAGCGACTCTGCACCGGTCCGGGCCGAAACCGCCGCGTCTTTGCGTGCCAGGATCATGTAGCGGCCGATCTTCTTGTACGGGCGGTAGTGCGCTTCGAGATGATCTCCAATCGCGAAGTAGTAGATCGGAGCCTGCGAGAAGAACGGCGCGTGATCATGCAAAACGACTGTGAAGCGGGGGCGCTTCTCCATCAGGTAGGCGACGACCTCGGCCTCCCAATCGCGGCCCGGCCAGCGCGGGAAGAAATAGCCGTGGCGAGTCGGGTTGTGGCGGTCGCTCAAGAACGAGACGATGTCGAGAGCCGGGAAGGTGAAGACCTCCTCGCCTTCGACAGTGCTCTGTCGAATGAACCGAGCTACCGCCGCCAGGTCACCGTAACGCCTCGCCCGCCCGAAGTTCACCGACACGGGCGCCCGTTCGTTGTCGAGTGTAACGGAAGCTACGCGGGAGACCGTACCATCGTGAGCCGACGCCAGCGCATCGACGGCCGGCAGCGCGCGGTTACCCATCAACACGACAACCGGTCCCAGCCACACAACCGCGATGAGCACTCTGCCCCAGGTCTGCGCTTGTCGTGACCAGTGCCCGATCACGGCGGCCAGCAGCGTAGCACCAAGCACCAGAGACAAAGGCGCAGCGGTAACCCAGTGCATGTAGTCGGTGCGCGGGTACAACTGCAGATACATGAACGTCGCCGCCAACGCCGCGATGCAGTAGCGAGCGGAGTCCGTACTGTCGCGCTTGTCAGTGCCGATCGTGCGCATGCTCAACGCGATGAAGACCCAGTGCGCAATCAGCGTGACCGAAAACACTCCCGACTGGAGAGCGCTCTTTACGGCGTCGAGAAATCCTTCGGGCATCAGAGCACGTGACAAGAACAGCCAGGCCGCAACCGGTCCCAGCAAGAGCGCAGCAAGGCACAGACAGTCGGGTTGCAGCCAACGCTTGCTGACCAGGCGCGGATAAACGGCCACGGCAACCACCCCTACTAGGCCGGCAATCACTGCCGTCAGCACGGGAGGATGGGCGATGTAGTAGAACTTCTCGAAGTCGGCTCCCAGGAACAGCACCTTGACCAGGAAACGGTCCAGCCCGATCTCCGAAATCACCAGGAGCATCCAGGGCAAGTTGACGACGATGAAACTGCCGAGCAGTACGGCGGCGGAGCTAACGACACCGGGGTACTTGACCGGCGAGGCCGAAACCGACGAACGCCAAGCTGCAACCAGGGCCATGACGGTGACGGGCAAGAGGTAGATCAGCACTTCGGAGACACCGACCTTGCCGGCGAACACGCCCCAGGTTCCGGCGAGGGTGGCGATCCACAGAGCCCACCAGCAGGCACGGGCAAGCTTGGACTTCCAGCCCGGCGCCGCACCCATGGGAACGACGGCAAGCATCGCGAACGAAGCCGCTGCTATGTGGAAGAGCCCCGCGTTGGGCTTGAACATGAAGTCGAGTCCGGCGAGAAGTCCGGCGGCGGCAAGCCAGACCAGACGGCCACTGTCGGCGAAGCGAAACAGCGTGAGCAGACCGGCGGCGAAGAACAGAACGTTGTACCAAACCGGATAAGGGATGTTGAAAGCTGCGAACTCGCCGGGGTGAACCGGGATGGAAACCGCGTAGTAGAGGGCAGGTAGACACGCCATCCAAAGCGGCAGGAATCGAGCCGCTATCAAGACCAAGCAAAGCACGGAAAGAGAGTTAACCGCCGCAAGGGTCCAGCGTATGTCGACGATGTTGTAGTCGCCGGCGCGCATGATGGCGGCGTTGAGATAGTAGACGGCCGGCGTGTAGCCGATGTGGAAGTCCGTATAGGGAACCTGCCCGTCGGCGGTTCTTTCGATTTGGTAGAGGAGAGTCCCCTCGTCCTCGAGGTTGAGGCCGTAGTCGACGAATGCGACGAAGTAGAGCATTGCGACCAGTGCGGCCGCCGACGCGACGATGAGGCTACGATTCGACGGCCCGTGCGTCTCCATCATCGCTCCGCCTGCCTCAGGAGAACGGGGAGAGATGCGGCCTTATCTCCCGCGGGTCCTTGCCGGCGATCACTTCTTCCATCATGCGCTCGATATCGACCGCGCTGTTGTCCCAGTCGAACCTGGCGGCCCATTCGAGAGCGTTGGCACTGAGTCGCTCCCGCAAGCGGTCGTCGGTCAGTATAGCCGACAACGCGGCGGCAAGCGCGTCGACGTCGGCGTGCGCCACGAGCATGCCGGTCTCGCCATCGACCACCGAATCTCTCAAGCCTGGCACGTTGCTGGCGACAGTGGGCGTGCCGCAGGCGTTTCCCTCGATCACCGTCAGCCCCCATCCTTCCTTCTCCGAAGTGTTGGCGATCACGGCAGCTTGCCGCAAGAGGCCGACCTTGAGGTCACCGCTGACGAAGCCCTTGAACTCGACGATGTCGTCAACACCCAGGTTCCGACTCAGAGTCCGGAGCTGCTTCACGGCTCCCCCTTCACCCACTATGGCGAGCCTGAGACCAGGCAAGTCATTCCTGAGTTTGCTGACGGCGTGCAAGAGAACGTCGACGCGCTTGTAGGGCTCGGCTCTTCCCAGCCACACGATCAACTTCTCGTCCTTCGCCGAGCCGTCGCCCGTATTGTAGACGCCGCGGTCGACACCGTTCGGGACGACGACTTGAGTGTCGGCATCCAGACCGCGCTCGAGCATGTCGTCGCGGGTGGAAGGCGACACCGAGATGCACAGCGTCTTCTTGTAAGCGAAGGGAATGAGCTTCTCCGAAAGCCAAGTCGCGAGCGCAACCGGAAAGGGCACCTGCTGGAAAGCCGTGGTGCCGAAGAGATGGTGGACCACGGCCACGCAGGGAGCCGGAACCAACCAGGGGCTCAGAAAGGGGAGCTTACAAAGAACGTCCACCACGACATCGCCGCGGCCGGCCCTCACCTCGCGGCGTGCCGCGAAGGGCACCAACGCATAGTAGAGGTAGCGGTTGGACAGGCGCTTGACCCGAATGCCGTCGACGACCTCTTCTTTCACGCATCCGGGAAAGGCTGCGGCAAGCAGCGTGACCTCGTGGCCTTTGGCGGCCAGGCGTCCGAACACTTCGAAAGTGTGGACTTCGGCGCCGCCCGCAAGAGGGTTGCGCGGGTCACGCTCGTTAAGGATCAGTATGCTGTAGGGCCTTCTCAATGTGCCGCCGAGCACGAAAGCGCCCGGAAGGAGCTCAAGAGCCGGACTGCTCGCGTATCTCCAGGGCTGGACGCTTCTCGAGACGTCCGCGCAGGTCCATCAGACGCAACCACCACACTACATAGAGAGCCTCGAGCGCGATGCGCTTGTTCATCTTCGAAGTCCCGAGCCGCCTATCCGTGAAGATGATCGGAACTTCGTGGAGACGGTATCCCAAGCGCCAGGCTCGATAGTTCATCTCGATCTGGAAGCCGTAGCCGTTGGAACGCACGCGATCGAGGTGGATGGCTTCGAGCACTTCGCGGCGCCAGCACTTGAACCCACCCGTCGTGTCCATGACGGGCAGACCGCCGAGCACGAACTGGGCATAGACGTTGCCGAAGTAGCTGAGCATCAAGCGCCCCATCGGCCAGTTCACGACGGTGATGCCGTCTATGTAGCGAGACCCGAGTACGACATCGTACTGTTCCGCCATCTCATAGAAACGAGGCAACGCGTCGACGGGATGGGAGAAGTCGGCGTCCATCTGTACGACCAGGTCGGCGCCCAGCTCGAGTGCGCGCACGAAGCCGTCCTTGTACGCGGGGCCGATGCCCTGCTTACCGGGTCGGTGAAGAACGTGGACTTTGGGGTTGGCCGACGAAAGATCGTCGGCGAGCTTACCCGTGCCGTCGGGAGAGTTGTCGTCGACGATAAGGACTTCGTTCTCCGCGTCCACTGCGAGAACGGCGTCGGTTATCGCGGCGACGTTCTCCTTTTCGTTATAGGTAGGAATGACGACGATTTTCTTCATCGCTGATGCGCTGCCGGCCCGGGCTGCACGGATCTGTTTAGCCGCCCCCCGGGCGAAGCTCGAGAGATCAACGTTAACGCATTCGCGAAGGCCTGCATATGGGGAAAGACGGAGATTGTCAGTCCAGCCCCAATTGCGTCTGGGGCACAGGCCGGCCTCGCAGGCCGTCGATCCATCCCCGGATCTTCAGATATATGCCTTCCTGCTCCCCGCTCGCCAGCCTTCTGAGGAACTGGAACGGCAGTGTAATCACTATGGCGGCGTACATTAGAAGCTTCTGATGGAAGCGAGCGTAGCTGCGCGCATAGAGGATGCTGTTGCGTGCGCTCAGATACTTGCGGAAGCCGACGTAGGTCTGCTCTCCGCCCGAGCTGCCGTGGGCCGAGTGATGGATCCGCGACGCACCGCTGAACCAGCACTGCCAGCCATACCCTCGGGCCCTCGCCGCCCACTCGACGTCTTCGTGGTAGGCGAAGTAATCCTCGTCGAAAAGGCCCACCTCCTTCAGCGCATTGGCGCGGAACAGAATGGAGCAGCCGGGCAGCCAGTCGACAGCGCGCTCCACATCATAGCGACCGTCGTCGAGCCGGTTGCGGCCCTCGAGTGCAATCAGACTCTGCAGCCACGTGACCCGTCCCCAGGTCATCCACAATCTCGCCGGCTCGTCGCCGCGAAACACCTTTCCGCCCACGGCGCCGGCACGTTCATGGCGTTGCGCAGCAGCGACGAGGTGATCGAGGCTGTCGGGCTCGACGACGACATCGTTGTTCAGCACCCAGATGAACTCGGCGCCTTCGTCGAGGGCCGCGCGCATGCCGACGTTGTTGCCGCCGGCATAGCCGAGGTTTCGCTCGTTCTCGATGATGCGAACCCAGGCGTGCCGGCTGCTTACTTCTTTCGCGGGCGAAAACTTCGAGCCGTTGTCTATGACGATGACTCGTAGGTTGCCGTAGTCGAGCCGCGCGAGGCTGTCGACGCAGGCAAGCGTATCTTCGAGACCGTTCCAGTTGAGCACCAGGGCGGTAACCTTCGGTGTGCTCATTGCGCGGGCGCCTCCAGAACCGACTGGTAGACCGCGCGTGTCTTTCTCGCCGTGTCGGCCCAGGAAAACAGAGCCGATCGCTCCAATCCACGGCGCGCCAGGTCCGAGGCGTGGCCGACATCGGTGACGACGGCTTCTATGGCTTCGGACAGGGACTCCACGTCGGCATGCTCGACCAGCACACCGGCGTCTCCCACCACTTCCGGTACCGAGCTATTGGCCAATCCGATGACCGGGCAGCCGCAAGACATGGCTTCCAGGAAACTGAGGCCGAAACCTTCGTAGGCCGACGGCGACACCATGCAGGTGAGGGAGCCGAGAAACACCGGCAGGTCGGCGTCGGGCAACGGGCCCAGATAGCGAACGCGCTTGTCGCCCGCCGTCAGGAAATCCGGCTCGTAACCAGGGCGGCGGCGCCCGGCCATGAGCAGGGTCCATGCCCTGTCGCCCGCGGCGGCCAGAAAAGCCTTCGTCAACAGGTCGAGGTTCTTACGCGGTTGAATGGTGCCTATGTAACCGACGCAGGGGCCGCTCAGCCCGTGGGCCGTTTTCCAAGCAGCGACCTCGTCTTCTTCAGGCGTGCGCGCACTGGCGGGAGCCGCCTCGTAGATCATGTCGACGGGAGTGTTCGAGCGCGGGAAGAACTTGGCGATGTCCTTGGCTGTACTCCTCGACACGGTGATGACCCGACGCGCTCTGCGAAGAGCCATAGGCGTCTCGACGCCAAGGTGAAGGCGCTGGGCGAAGCTGAAAGTCTCGGGCATCACCATGTTCGCGAGGTCGTGAATGGTAACGACGCTCGGAGTGGCGACGAACCACGGAACCACACCCTTGGTTCCGTGGTAGAGATCATAGCCGCCGCGGGAAAGGGCGCTGCGCACACGCACATGATCCCAGAGCGGCTGATGCCAAGCACTGGGGAGAGGAAGGTGAACGGTCTCGGCGAAATCCGAGAAGCTCTCCGGCTTGTCGGTCAGCACCGTAAAGCTGTCGTCGGGAAAGCAGCGGCACAACGCGCGTACGAGTTCGACCGCGTAGGTTGCCGGCCCTCCCGTCACTCCGGCTACGGCTCCGATTGCTACTCTCACAGACCCGGCTCGAATAGCTGGGCGGGCGGCCGCCCGTGCTCACCGCGCAATCCCGCCACCACCCCACCGGCCATGGCGCCGACCACGCGGGACTGGCCACGCAAGAGATAACCCGCAGCACTTGCGAGGGTCATCAGGAAGTACCCCGGCGCGAACAACAAGAACCAGGGAGCCGCGAGCCTCAGTCTTGCCAGGCGCCACAGGTTGCGTGCCTTGAGGTAGGCCGAAACCGTAGACATCCCGTAAGCGAATCCGCGGTGGCCCTGATGTGCGACCTCGGCCGCGGGAGCCACCATGGGCCGGTGTCCGGCGCGGGCGGCGCGAAGACAAAGATCGACCTCCTCGTAGTAGGCGAAGTAGGATTCTTCGAAGCCGCCGAGCTGCTCGTAGAGCTCGCGGGTCAAGAATACGGCACAGCCGCTTATGCCGCTCACCGGGTAGGGACTTTGGCGCGGCCGCCGGTAGCGTATGAGACTGCGCGGCATCCAAGCGGCAGGCGCCCAGCAACGTTCGCCGACGGAAGCCGAACGCGAACCCGGCCAGTCGCGGCTGATGCGGGGCCCCACAGGCCCTGCCGCCGGGTTGCGACGGGCGCAGTCCACCAGGGCCCGCAAAGCCCCCGGCGTGACGACCGTGTCGTCGTTGAGAAGCAGGACCTGCTCCGCCCCCGCGCCGAACAACTCTTCGAGGGCACGGTTGTTACCCCCTGCATACCCGAGATTCTCGGGCAGACGCAGTAGTGTCGCGTCGTAACGTCCCGCCATCCCCTCTTCCAACAGACTCAACTGCTCGGCGGACGATCCGTTGTCGACGACCAGCACTTGAAAAGGCTCGATGTCGCAGTGGGACAGACTGTCCAAGCACCCCAGTGTTGCCGCCGCATCGTTGTAGTTGAGCACCGACACGCCCACCCGAGGCGTCGGGCTATCGGGCTCGCCGCCACCTCGGAAAACTCCTCTCCAACTGCGCGCCAAAGCTTCGTCGTTGAATCTCTCCTCGATCACGCGGGCCGCGCCTTGTCCGAGACACGCACGCAACCCCGGATCATCGGCCAGCGTCTCGATCGCGTCGGCGAGTCCGTCCGCATCGGGTGAGCATAGGTAGATGTTGCGGCCGTGTTCGAAGATCTCACGAACGGCGGGGTAGTCGGCGGTTACGATCGGGACTCCGGCGGACGCTGCTTCATAGACCTTGTTGGGGATGACTATGCGGGCCTTGATCGACGCCCCGAACACACCGAGCACGATATCCGCCCGTGAGATGCGTGCGTGAAGATCCTCGTAGGCGACCCAATCGACAAACTCCACATCGAGGCCCGTTCCACGCAAAGATTTCTCGACATGCTCGCGGTGCTCGCCGGTGCCAACGAAAACGAAGCGCAGGTCGCGGCGGCGGCGGCCCAACTCCGCAGCGCCCGCTGCGATGACCCCCACTCCGTGCAAGGGCAGATACTGCCCGAAATAGAGAACCTCGAGCTTCTGGGCTCGGGCTCGCCGCGCGACCGGGCCCTTCTCTGAGTCCCGCTCCGTCACAGGAAAAGCAGTGCTGTCTACGCCGAGATGAACGACCTCTATCTTTTCGTCGGGCACGCCGACGGACTCCACGAAGTAACGACGGTGGGCTTCGGTATCGACGACCACGACATCCGCCGCACGGCAGCACCAACGATCCAGACCCGTGAGCAACCGCGCGGCAAGAGAACCGCGGCGGTAAACGTTACGGTCCTCTATCAGAGTCTCGGTCAGGGAGACCAAAGGGGCATACACGATGCGTGGGCCATGCTTCGGGCTCAGAGCCCGCAACAGCAAGACGTCGAGTTGACCGTTGAAGCCGACCAGGGCGAGAGGCGCTCCGCCGCTTCGGACCCAGCTCCAAGCCAGACTCAGCGAGGCTCCCGCCCAGCGCAGAGCCAGGACCAAGAGGCTGAAAGGCCGGAAGTAGCTCCGATCCTTGTCACGGGTGCGCTCCCAGAGCGGGTGGTGATACTCGACCAGGTCATAGCCCGACGCGCGCAACGCGTTCGCATAGATGCGGTTCGCGCTGTGCGAGCGGTTGTAGGTGCCGAACAGGCACACCCGCATCATTGATCGCGTCGAAGCTCCAGCCGCCTGATCCTCAACATGGCGTCTTCGAGCATGCGCCGGCTCGACCCGATGAGGTCGGCCATCAGGCCGATCAACACCGTGTTGAAACCAGCGAGCAACAACACGGCGGCCAGAATCAAGGATTGGATATGGCCGGCAGCTCCCCCCGTCTCGATGAACGAGATCACGAAGCGCACACCGATGGCGGCGCCGGCGGCCAGGAGCACGAGCCCGATGAAGGTAAAGACCCTGAGAGGCTCATAGAGGGTGTAGATGCGCAGGATCGTGGCGATACTGTGCATCACGTAGCTCCAGGCTCCCGAGAAAAGCCGCGAGGGCCGGCGATCGGGATTCACGTCGATGTCGACATGGGTCACGAACAGCTGCTTCTTGCCGGCCTGGATGATGGTCTCCAGCGTGTAGGTGAAGTCCGAGACCACGTTCATGCGCAGGGCGGCCTCGCGGGAGAAGGCCCTGAACCCACTGGCCGCGTCGGGGACCTTGGTGCCCGAAACCTGGCGGACCACCCAGGAGCCGATGAACTGGAGCAAGCGCTTCATCAGACCAAAGTGACGCAGCTTTTGGGGGCTGCGGTTGCCCACGACTACATCCGCTTCGTGGTGAAGTATGGGGCCGATTAGCCGCGGGATTGCCTCACCCGGGTACTGGTTGTCGGCATCCGTGTTGACGATGATGTCGGCGCCCTGCTTGAGGGCGTAGTCGAGACCGATAGAGAAGGCCCGGGCCAGCCCCTGGTTCACCGGCGTGCGGATGACATGGTCCACACCCATCTGGCGGGCCACCTCGGCCGTACGATCGGGGCTGCCGTCGTCGATGACCAGGGTCTCGATGGTGTCTACGCCGGGGATTTGCTTGGGAAGACCCGCCAGGGTCTCGGGCAGGAACTCCTCCTCGCGGTAGCTGGGTATCTGGATGATGAGCTTCACTGGAAAGCCTCAGGGCAGTGCAAGCCCGATCGCCCGCCCACGGGGGCGTGACCACCCCCGCATGAGACAAGGGTTGGCGTCCATTTGTAGACAGACGCGCCGCGGCGCCTTTTCATCGACGAAAGTCCGGAAATCCACGAAAAACCGCCTATCGAGTAGTAGCCGTACCCCCCTTGGGGAAGCCCCTGACCCCCCAAGGGGGTAAAACGCGTTTAGGGCCGAAAAACCGGGATGTTTTTACCTTGACAAGGCTTCCCTAGGCTCCCTATAAATTAGCCCAAGTTGGAAGAGCCGGCGACCGCTGACGAT
Source organism: Candidatus Binatia bacterium (assembly GCA_028278325.1). GTDB lineage: Bacteria > Desulfobacterota > Binatia > UBA1149 > JAJCZL01 > JANQEO01. The sequence continues at coordinate 21,932 of JANQEO010000039.1, read as the reverse complement.
TGGAGGGGGGTTACCTGCTGATGATCGTTTTGGAGACCGGTTACCGATTTACTAATAGCAGAGACAGTTTAAGGGGCGCGGGCCGCTAATCCGGTCCAGCAAAGCTTTGAGCCCGAAACCGTTCTCGCTGGAGGAGGATCAGAACTAATGAAACGGATTTTATTGTCCCTAACCGCAGTAGCCTTCACGGTCTCGATGGCCGGCGTGGCTTTCGCCCAGAACCCGGGTGAGCCGCCCTGCAGCTTCGACAACCCGAAAAAGGCAAAAGGCCTCAAGTCGAGCATGGTGCGTGTACGACCCGAGTGCGGAAACAGCACCTCTCACCCGTCGGTCAACAGCCAGACGGGCGCTGGAGGAGCTCCGGCTTGTGCGCCTATCATCAACAGCTCGTCCTTCGAATTGAGCGCGAAGGGAAGCTGCAGCGTATCGACCAAGATGAAGGCCTTCTTCGACCAGCCGGCCATTGACGACCCGCTGGAGAAGAAGCACGCCAACGGTTGCTGGCCGGACTTCACCGAGCCGAGCTGCATGAACCTTGACATCAAGGTCAAGTGCAGCGGCGTCAGCAATCCTGGCGGTGCCGGCGAAGTCAACGCTGGTGACGAAGTTACGCCCAGCGGCTGGAAGCTCGCCACGCTGACCCGTGCGACGTTCGATGACAGGACCAACGGTGGTTTGACCGTCATCAACTTCCCGGTGCAGTTCGACATCCAGCAGATCGAGAACGGCAAGATCAAAGACAAGTTCCAGGCCAACGTCGCGTTGTTCGCGCTGTTTGGCGCTGGCTCCTCGCTGCCCCCTTGTTCGTCCCTGGAGAACATCAACATCTCCATCTCCGACGACACGGGCGCTCCCTTCGTTGGCTTGGGTAGCGCGACGGGCGGCGGCCAGTAAGGCGCAGTCCTAAGAAAGGGCTCAAAGCTCGCCTGATAAAGGCGGCTCCCCAACCGGGGAGCCGCCTTTTATTTTGCGCTCCGCGTCTCGCCTGACGGGCGGTCGCATTGAATACTCGCCTCGGCGCGGGCAGTCTCACCCCAGTGACGGCCTTACCTCCGCCGACCCTGCTATTCCCCTCCCTCATCGGGGTCTACCTGTTCTTCATCGGCCCCGGGCAGGCCTGGTGGAAGGGCAACAACTCGGCCACGCCCAGGCTGCTGGCGCGCATCGCCCTCAGTACGCTATGGACGGGCGTGGCGGCTCTTGCCCTCGCCGCCCTGGAAGCCTTCTCGATACCCACACTGGCTCTCATTAACGCCGGGGTGACTCTGTGCGGCTACCTGCTGGTGGGCCGGGGCCGCGACGAGGGACTGCGACGCGTGGTCGGCCCGGGATTCGGCCTCGTGGTGTTTGCCCTGGCCCTGACGGCTTACTGGCCGCCCTACGAGACCCACATGTTCGCCTCCGACTCCTCGGCCTATACCGCCGCGGGCATCCACCTGGTCAAGGACAAGCGGCTCGGCAAGCATGACCCTTTGCTCGGCGACCTCCGCCGCATCGAACGCCGTCACATGTTCCCCTCCGTAGTGTCCCTGTCGTGGCGCGGCCCATACGCACGCATGCCCGGCGGCATGGTGATCGAAACCATCGACGACCAGATCGTTAGGCCGTCCTTCTTCCCTCTACCTACTACCTGGGCGGCGGTCTCGACCGGGCTCGGAGGCTGGAGGTACGCCGGAGCCTTCGCGCCCGCGTTCGCGGCACTGGCCCTTTGGGCGTTCTGGTACCTGCTGAGAAACCGCCTCAGCTTCCCGGCCGCGGTCCTCGGGGTCGCGATAGCCGCCCTCAACGCCGCTGCGTATTGGTCAGGACGATTTCCCCTCTCCGAACCCCTGGCCTGGTTCTACATGATGAGCGGCCTGGTGGCCCTGGACGCCTACGAAGACGACGGCCTTTCCAGCGATGCCCTGCTCGCGGGGGCGGCTCTGGGCGGAGTCGCCCTGTGCCGGATCGAGTACGGGGTCTTCCTCGTTTCGGCACTTGCCCTGAGACGGCTGGGTGAAGCGACCCTGGGCACGAGGCGCCTGCCCGTCTCGTTCTTCGCGGCCTTCCTCGTACTAGGCACGGTCGCCGTCGCGCAGGCCGGTCTCATGCCGGGCGCATACATCGCCCCGCTAGCGGACAGGCTAGCGGGACTACGTTTCCTGGTCGCCCACGCATGGGAGCGTAGCCCGGTGGTTACGGGGGCCGCCTTCGCCGCCCTAGCCGTCATAGCGGCATGGATTGGGCGAGGAAGGGGCCCGGCCGCAGTCCTGCGTCTGGCGATCGGCGCGGGAGTCGCGGGATTCGTTGTCTTCTACTGCCTGTTCGCCTCGCACTACGAGCTGCCTCGTTCCGTGCATTGGCTGTCGGCCTACCTCGGCTGGCCTTTGTTGCTCCTTGCCGCCGCGGGTGCGGTCACAGCCTGGAAGAGGCGATTTCTGAGGCCCCAGGACGGCTTTCTCGTGGTGCTCGCGGGGCTGATAGGGGGACTGCTGGCCTACGATCCCCATGTCATGCAGGTGATGCCGTGGGCCTCTCGCCGTTTCGTACCCATCGTCGTACCGGCCCTGGTCCTCTTCTCGGTGCTCGGGGTGCAGCGCATATCCCAACGATCGCTGGTAGCAGGGATCGTGGCTGCGGCCGTCCTGTTGGTCACCGCCCTCAGTCCTGCGCGCGCCATGTGGGGACAGCCTTACTACGCGGGCAACTTCGCTTCTCTCATGGAGTTCAACGGCCGGCTCCCGGGCGACGGCGTCCTCCTCATCGACAAGGAACTCAGCAGCACCGTGCTGCCGACACCGCTTTGGCTCTTGTTCGGACGCAACAGCCTGCCCGTGCAACTGGCCCCGCCGAGCCACACGAAGTTCGTAGCCGGACTCACTCACCAGATGGCTCCCAAAGGGCCCGTCTACCTTCTTACGCGCACCGAGGAGGTCGGCGCACCGTACCGCGATATCCAGTTCGTGCGGCAAACCAAGATCCTCGACTACACTTTCCAGACCTTGCTGCCCGAGCAGACGATGGCGTCACCACCCAGGCTGCTCGAGCCCTACACGACGAGGGTGTCGGTGTTGAAATTGGAGCCGGTCAGGTTTCCTTCTCGGAAACCGGCCCCACCACAGCAGCGCCCGGGCGTGGTTAGCGACTGACTAGGCGCACGCGATTCGAATTCCGCGGCTCGTCGCAAGGGCTACGGTCCAGGCGACCTAATGTGATTCCGGCGGCACGGCGGGTCACGAACGCTATCCACATTCCGCGGGGAATGTACACGCTGTCGGGCGTGCGAAGAACGGTGGCTCGGCTTCGAAGTCAACGCGGCCGCACGCACGACTGCGCGACGTCTTCGATTTCGGCGGCCCGGGCTCCGAGCCTCCGCGCCTCTTCGAGCTGCGCGCGGCCTTTGGCAACCCGTCCCCGCGCACACGAGAGATAGGCCAGGCCAAGATGGGCGGGCGCATAGTCACCGTCGACCGCCAGGGCGCGCAATAGATGACGGCGTGCTTTGATGTGCCGGCCTTCGGCCAGATGAAGCCCGGCAAGATTGTGGTGAGCTCTCGGCGAATCGGGAGCAACGCGCACCGCTGCCGTCCAGAGTTCGAGAGGGCTCTGCCAGGCTTGCAACCGCGTCAGGGTCACCGTCGCAAAGCCGAGCGACGCGACGGCGATCAGCACGGCTGCAGCACGCGGCCGGCGCTTCTCCAAGCCGAGCAAGACGGCAGCGCCCAACAAGGCCGAAGGAACCAGCAGCGGATAGGCGTGCCGGTCGGCTCCAGGTTCATGAAGGCCGGCACCGAACACGACCGACGTCAGGCCAAGCATGGCCCAGCCGCACACGAAACCGGCATGAAGTCGCGTTGAACCGCCCACGTCGTCGAATCGGGCCAGCCTGATGGCGCCGGCCGCACAAACGAGCGCCACGACGCCCAAGGAGACGACTTCCTGCCTTTCCAATGCCGCGCCGGTCTCCAGGCCTGGGTAGACGACGTTGAGAGGCCGCAGCAGTGCGAGTCCGGAAGCGTAATGGCCGGTCAAGCGCAGCGCGGGATCCCAGCCTACGGACTGCGCCAATCGCGCCAGGGGCTCGAACCCGCCGTAGGCGGCGATCAAGCAAAAACCCAAGGACGCTGCGGCCAAACAGGCAGCCACTGCGGTACGGGGGCTCGTGGTTGCGAGCCCGAGCACGGAGGCAAGGGCCAGCACTGCCCCGAACACGGCGCCGCTCTCCTTGGCGCCGGTTGCGGCCAACAAGGCGAGGACCGCCAGATAGGGACGCGGCCTCGGAGCGAGCCAGGCACTCACCGCACCGAGGCCCAGTACCGTGGCGAGAAGATCGCGCCGCCCCGACACATAGGCCACCGCCTCGATGCCCAGAGGGTGGAACCCGAAGATGAAGGTGGCTGCCAGAGCTGCGGTTCTCGAGTAGTGGAGCCGGCGCGCCAGCCCCGCCACCATCGCACAGGCCAGAGCGTGCAGGACGAGGTTGTTGAAATGGTAGGCCCAGGGACGGCCGCCACCAAGGGCATGGTCGAAGAGATGGCTGAGGTAACGTACAGGCCGGTAAGGTAGCCAGTCAGTCCCGAAATAGACCGGTCCCTGTTCGCCGATCAGTGACAGGTCGTCGAAGACGAAGTCGAAGCCGAGAGCCGGCAGGTACATGAGGGCCGGCAGCATAGAGGCCATCCAGAAACGGATCGACCGGCCGGCTGAACCAACGCGCGCCGGCTCGGAAACTTGCCCTCCCGACCGGCCAACCGCTACCATGCAGTCGCATGATATCCGCACGCCGCCGCCTTGACCAAGCCGCCTGGACGAGTGGCGCGCGCCGATGAGTAAGCGTCAACGCTGGGCTACCAAGACCGGCCTTATCCTTGCCCTGGCCGGTAACGCGATCGGACTCGGGAACTTTCTTCGCTTCCCGGTGCAGGCCGCTCAGAACGGCGGCGGCGCATTCATGATCCCCTACTTCTTCGCTCTGCTCCTGATCGGCATCCCGTTGATGTGGGTGGAGTGCACCATAGGGCGAATGGGTGGCAAGCACGGCCACGGACATTCCGCCGGCATGCTCTATCTCATCTGGAACCACCCGGCGGCCAAGTACGTCGGCGCCCTGGGGCTGTTCATACCTTTCACGATCGCGCTCTACTACATCTACATCACCTCCTGGACTTTGGCCTTCAGTGCCTTCTCCCTGGCCGGAAGCTACGAGGGCCTTTCGAGCCGCGCCGCCATGGGAGCTTTTCTCGACGGGTTCCAGGGAAAGGCCGTCAACGAACACTTCGGTTCACTCGCGGCCGCCTACGGTGCGTATCTCGTGACCCTGGGTTTCGCCGTTTTCGTGCTTCTGGGCGGCATCGCCCACGGAATCGAGCGGTTGGCCAAGACCGCGATTCCACTACTGTTTTTGATAGGAGCCCTTCTCGTCGTGCGGGTGCTGACCTTCGGCACGCCCGACCCCGCCGAGCCCGACTGGAACGTTTCCAACGGATTGGGCTTCGTATGGAACCCCGACTTCTCTAGCCTCGGTGATGCGTCCGTGTGGATGGCGGCTGCCGGACAGATCTTCTTCACCCTCTCCATAGGCTGGGGAATCATCCACACCTACGTCAGCTACCTGCAGGAAAACGACGACGTCGCGCTGGTCGGGATGTCGACGGTGGGAGTCAACGAGTTCGCCGAAGTGGTGCTCGGGGGCACCATCGCCTTGACCGCGGCGGTAGCCTTCTTCGGCATTCAGGGCACGGAGATGATCGCCAAAGGCGGAGCATTCGATCTGGGCTTCCAGGCCATGCCCGTGATCTTTCAGCGCATCCCTCTCGGCCAGCTTCTGGGCAGCCTTTGGTTTCTGTTGTTGTTCTTCTCGGGAATCACATCGGCGGTGGCCATGTGTCAGCCCATGGTGGCGCTGCTGCAGGAAGGCTGGAACATCACCCGCAACCGTGCGGTCGCGCTCGTGACCGGTGCGATGTTCGTGCTGGTGCAACCGGTCATCCTGTTCCACGCTTACGGGTTTCTCGACGAGCTCGACTACTGGGTCGGCGCCGTCGCGCTGGTCGTGTTCGCGCTGTTCGAGGTCGTGATCTTCGGCTGGATCTTCGGGCTCGACAAGGGTTGGACCGAACTCAACAAGGGAGCCAAGATCCGGCCTCCCGCCCTGTTCAGGCCGGTTATCAAGTACGTCACGCCGGCCTTTCTGGCCGTCATCCTGGGCTGGTGGCTTATCGACGAAGTCCCCGACAAGATCCGCATGGTGGGCGTGGCCGAGGAGGCCAAGCCCTACGTCATAGGAGCCAGGCTCATGATCGTCGGGCTGCTGGCCGGGATATGCCTGCTGGTGGGGCGGGTGTCACGCAACTGGGACGATCACCCCGGGGATCCTACGACATGACTCTGGCAGGATTCGCATTCATGGCCGTCTCCTGGGGCCTGATCATCGGCCTCAACCTGTTCTGCTTTTCCCGGTTGACGAAATCTGAGTAGAATGTGGCCCCGAGGGCGCCGCGGTCATGCCGCCCCCGACGGTCTCGAAGGAGGAATAGATGTCTATTAAGTACTTGGGTGTTGCGGTGTTTGCCGCTTTCTTGATTGGTGCTTGCACGACTCAGCAGCAGCCTGCTGCGGGTAGCACGGAACAGAGCGCAGAGAGGGCCGAGGAGGCCGCGAAGCGGGCCGAGGAAGCGGCCAGCAAGGCCGAGATGGCGGCCGAGAAGTCGGAAGTCATCTTCCACAAAGGCCTTCAGAAGTAGGCCTTTCCTGAACGGGCCTAGTCGAAGACCACCAAGGTCTTCAGCGCCTCGTCGACACGCCCTGCCGTTGCGATCGCCCGGTCGACTTCGTCGATCCTGAAGCGGTGCGTAACCAGGGCGTCGACGGGGAGGGCCCCCTCAACCAACAACCTCAGCGCCTCTCTAGTGTCGTCCGGGCCGCAAGAGTAGCTCGGGATCAGTGACACCTCGTTGAAGTAGAGCGGATTCGGGGCGAAGGTCAGGTCGTCTTCCGGCTTGGCGGCGGTGAAGAAGATCACTCGCCCGTCGGCTCCGGCACACCCGATGCCTGCGGTCATGGCCTCGATCGAGCCCGGGCCGACGATGACTACATCAGCCAACTCCCCGGAAGTAAGGCTGCCCACCTCTTGCATCAAGTCCTTGGAAGAAACGTCGATGGTGTGATCGGCACCCAGGCGGGTCGCCGTCTCTAGGCGAAACCGTACCAGATCGGCCGCTATGACCTCGGCTCCGGCCTGCTTGGCCAGCGCAACGTGCAGTTGCCCCATGATGCCCAGGCCGATGACGACCACCACGTCGCCCCTTTTCAGAAGTGCACGCCGTAGAGACTTGACGACACAGGCCGTCGGCTCGATGAGACTGCCTTCTTCGAAGCCCATGCCGTCCGGCAAGATCAGAGTGTCGGCGGCAAGGTTGGGAGCGGCCACCGCGAAGTACTCGGCCATGCCGCCGGGACGCAGGCCGTTGGCGCGCCAGGTCTTGCAGTGCGTGAAGGCCCCCTGCCTGCAACGCCTGCAGGCCCCGCACGGAGCGTGGTGGTGCACGAATACCCTGTCGCCGGCGCCGAATCCTTTCACGCCTTCGCCGGTCTCGACGATCTCGCCGGTGGGCTCGTGGCCGAACACCAGCGGCGACTTCGCCGCCATGTACCAGTCCATGATGTCGCCCGTGCAGATGCCGCAGGCCCGGGTGCGAACGAGAGCCTCTCCGGGTCCTATCGACGGCACCTCGGCGGTCTCGACCCTGAGGTCATCAATCCCGTACATGCGCGCGACTTTCATCTCGCTCTTCAAGGTCACGGGCCAAGCCTCAACCGCCACGACCAATCTCGTCGCCCGGAACCACTCATGCTTGCGCTGCGGGCCTTACCGCGGTCTTGAGACCGTCGCCTTCTCCGAGCGCCTCGAACAACGCGGGCACCTCGTCCAGGGCCGCGCGACCCGTTATGAGATCCGTCCACGCGAGATCGTTGCGCTCGAGCAGGGCTTTGGCGGCCGCCACGTCACGGGGCCGGAAATGGAAGGGACTGAACAAACGGACACCATCGTAATGTAAACGGTAGGTGTCGATCTCGACCGTCGAACCGGGTGCGCATCCGCCGAACAGTATCACCGTGCCGCCGCGCCGTGCATATGACGAAGCTTCGGCCCAGACCTCCGGCGAGCCCGTGCACTCGATTACGAAGTCTGCCCCGCGTTCTTCTGTCGCCTCGGCGACGGCAGCAGCCAGGTCCTCTCCGGCACCAAGCGTAGCCGACGCCCCGAGGGCCGCGGCTCTCGCAAGGCGTCCGGGGCGGCGGCCGGCCACGATCACGCTGCCTACTCCGGCTGCGCGCAACGCCAACAACCAAAGCATGGCGATGGGCCCGGCACCGAAGACCAAGGCGGTCGCGCCGGCGCCGAGTTGCCCGCGATCGAGGTGAGACATGCCGAAGCAGACCGAAGAGAGAGGTTCGAGCAGCGCGGCTTGCTCGTAGGACATCGTGTCAGGCTTCACGAAAGCGTTGTTGGCGAGAACTCGCGAAGGCAGGCACAGCATCTCGCCGTAGGCCCCGAGCACCATCTCGTCCATGATGGTTTCACAGAGGTTCTCTTGGTCGCGTGTGCAGTAGAAACACCGACCGCAAGGACCGGTATTGGCGACCATCAGAGGATCACCCACCCGGAAGCCCTCGACGCCGTCGCCGACGGCGACGATCTCGCCGGAGAACTCGTGACCGAATGGTGTCGGAAACGGCATCTTCGGGTGACCTCGGCGAAAGGCCTTCAGGTCGGTGCCACAGGTCAGCGCGGCCTCTACCCGGATCACGGCTTCGCCCGGGCCCGGCGTGGGATCGGACGCATCCTGCAGCGATATCCGGCCCGGGGCTTCGAGAATGCAGACCTTCATGACGGCGGTGGAATTCTACAAGCGGCGATGTAGAAGAGAAACCATGCCGTCCGCCCTACGCTTGGGTCCGGACAGAGGTCCGGCGCTGGCCTCCGACGTGATCATAGAGTTGGCCGGAGCAGGGATAGTCCTCGTCGAACGCCGCTTCGAGCCGGCAGGCTGGGCCCTTCCCGGCGGTTTCGTCGAGTACGGGGAATCCCTCGAGGACGCAGCCCGGCGCGAGGCCAAGGAAGAAACCGGCCTCGATGTTTTCCTCCACGAGCTGTTTCACGCCTACTCTGCACCCGATCGCGATGCGCGCGGCCACGTCGTCAGCGTGGTGTTCATCGGTTCGGCCGATGGAGAACCCGTGGCGGACGACGATGCCAAAGCCACCGTCGTAGTTACCCGCGATACGCTCCCGCAGCCGCTTGCCTTCGACCACGGCAGGATTCTGCGCGACTACTTCCGCTATAAAGAAACCGGCCGTCGGCCGGTCGCCGCTTAGAAGGCTCTAGACACTCTTGAGCCAGGCCTCGATGTTATCGAAGCCGCGCTCGAGCTGTTCCATCGACGTGGCGTAGGAGATCCGCACATGGGCGGGTGAGCCGAAGTCGTTTCCGCCCACCAGTCCCACTCCGGCGCCTTCGAGCAACTTGAGAGCCAGCTCGTCGCCGTCGGCGGCTCCCGCCCGCTCGAGCACGCCTGCAACGTTTACAAAGACGTAGAAGGCGCCTTGAGGAACCACCACGGACAGACCGTCTATGGTACCGATGCGGTCGCAAACGTAGTCACGCCGCCGCTTGAACTCCTCGACCATGGGCTGCAGCTCGTCTTGGGGCCCGGACAGCGCCGCGCCCGCCGCCACCTGCACGATGGAGGTCGGGTTGGTCGTCGATTGTCCCTGCAACGTCGTCATGGCCTTGACCAGCGGAGCGGGGCCCGCTGCATAGCCGAGACGCCAACCCGTCATCGCGTAGGTCTTGGAAACGGAGTTCACCACGACCGCGTGCTCGCGCAGACGCGGCTCGAGGTTGAGCATGTGGCGCGGGCTCTCTCCGTCGTAGCGTATGAACTCGTAGACGTCGTCGCATACGACCCAGCAATCCTTATCCGCCAGCACCGATGCCAGGGACTGGAGGCTGGCCTCCGAGTACGCCGCACCTGTGGGGTTGGAGGGGCTGTTGATGATGATCATGCGGGTACGGTCCGTCACGGCTGCCGCGAGTTCCTCGGGCGACAGCAAGAAGCCCGACTCCTCGCGAGCCATCACGACCTTCGGCTCGGCGCCCGCAAGCAGGGCCATGTCGCGGTAGCTCACCCAGTAGGGCCCCGGAATGACGACCTCGTCGCCGGGATTGAGCGTGACCTGCATGAGATTGTAGAGCGTGTGCTTGCCGCCGCAGGAGGCTACGACCTCCTTGTCGGCGTACTCGAGCTGATTGTCGCGCGCCAGCTTGGTGCGGATCGCCTTCTTCAGGTCCGGCGTACCGCCTACGGCGGTGTAGTAGAACTCACCTCTGTCGATGGCCTGGTGCGCCGCCTCACAGACGTGTGGCCAAGTCCTGAAGTCCGGCTCTCCTGCCCCGAATCCGATTACTTCCCGTCCCTCAGCCTTCAGCTCGAGAACCTTGGCTGTCACCGCCAGAGTTGCCGAGGGACGTACCGTCGCTATCCGATCAGAAAGTCTCATTTCCTTTCCTTCATCTTTTCCGCGAGCTTCATGGCTACGGTTTCGGGCACGTGGCCGGAGACATCGCCGCCGAAATGGGCCACCTCCTTTACCAGACTCGCGCTCGTATAGAGATATTCGTTATCGGCCATCAGGAACACCGTCTCCAGATCACTGGCGAGATGACGGTTCATGAGGGCCATCTGGAACTCGTAGTCGAAATCGGCGACCGCCCTCAAACCACGGATGATCGTCGTGGCGCCGACCCGTGCAGCATAGTCGGTCAGGAGGCCGTAGAAGCTATCGACGGTTACGTGGTCTCCGTGCTCCGCCGTGACTTCCTCGAGCATGGCTACACGCTCCTCGGGCGTGAACAATCCTGACGGCTTGTCCTTGTTGAAGGCGACCGCCACGCGTACGTGGTCGAAGCATCGAACCGCTCGGCGAACGATATCGAGGTGCCCGAAGGTAATGGGATCGAAAGAGCCCGGATATATCGCGATCCTCTCGCTCAAGATTTCACCTCTCCCTCAAGTGGCCTCGCATACAGAGCGAGCTTGGTATCTCCGTACGTGTCCTGCCTCAGCAAGCCAAGCTGTCCCGCCTTTTCGGGCAGCGGATCATCCTTAGCAACCTCTACGCTTACCCAACCGCCGGGCTCCACCAGGTCCAGCCGATCGAGATCAGCCAGCGCTTCCTCGGCCAGCCCCTTGCCGTAGGGCGGGTCGAGCATCACCCCACCAAATCGCACGCCGCGCAACGACAGCCTCGCCATGGCTTTGGCCGCGTCCTCGCCCATCACCTCGGCTCTGTCCTCCAAGCCCAGCTTGGAGATGTTCGCAGCCAGCACGCGTCGCGCTTGGGCCCCGGCCTCGACGCACACGAGCCTGGACGCTCCCCGGCTCAGGGCCTCGATGCCGAGCGCACCCGTTCCGGCGAACAGGTCGAGTACATCGCGATCCCGGATTCCGAAACGGGCCTCTATGCGGCTGAACAGCGCTTCGCGGACTCGCTCCGGCGTGGGCCGTGTCGAAGTACCGCTCAGCCGGTCGAGCCGCCGCCCCCCCAGTGTGCCGGCGATGATGCGCACAACCGCGGCCCCATACGGGCCGCGCCGCGTTATACCCCAGAGCCCCCGACCGGGCAAAGCAGTTTCCGCACGCTCGCCATGAGTGAAACCGGTCCGCTCCAGTAGAGCTTGCAACGTGAGTACGGCAAGCGATTGCACGCCTGGACAAGCTTCCGAGAACACAGCCGGATTGCTAGGATGCGCAGCTTTCTACGCTAACACCTCACCCGGCACTCCACCCCGCACCCGGGCAAGCAGGAGCATCGAAATGGAAGAGCTCAAGACAATGACCTACGAAGTGGCCGACGCGATCGCGCGTATCACGCTCAATCGTCCCGAGCGCGGCAACTCCATCACCTTCGACATGCCCCGGGAACTCTCGGCATGTGTCGAGCGGGCCGATCTCGACCCGCGCGTTCACGTCATCGCGCTGTCAGGCCGTGGCAAGGGATTTTGCGGCGGTTACGATCTCGTCAAAGGGGCCGAGAGAATGCTGGACGAGTCCGGTGCGGGCGGCATGAAGGCGTATGAGGAGTACGAAGGAACGCCGCTGGATCCCGCCGTCTTCGGCCGCAACCACGACCCCGAACGCACCTGGGATCCGGTCATGGACTACCAGATGATGTCGCGAAACGTGAGGGGCTTCATGAGCCTCTTCAACGCTAACAAGCCGGTGGTGTGCAAGGTTCACGGATTCTGCGTGGCGGGCGGCACCGACATGGCGCTGTGCAGTGACCTGCTGGTCATCGCCGACGACGCCAAGATCGGTTATCCGCCGGCCCGCGTATGGGGTTCCCCGACCACTTCGGTATGGGCGTTCCGCGTCGGTATCGAGAAGGCCAAGCGGCTCCTGTTCACGGGCGACTGTCTCAACGGCAAGGAGGCCGTGGAGTGGGGACTCGCCATCGAAAGCGCGCCGCCGGAGGAACTCGATGAACGCTTCGAGATTTTACTTTCTCGCATCGCGAGAATGCCCGTCAACCAACTCGTGATGATGAAACTGCTCGTCAACCAAACGGTGATGTCGGCCGGGCTCGGGCCGACCCAGATAATGGGAACCTTCTTCGATGGGATAACCCGGCACACTGAAGAAGGCTACGCTTTCCAGCGCAGAGCCGCCGAGGTCGGTTTCAAAGAAGCGGTGCGTGAGCGGGACGAACCATTCGGCGATTTCGGGCCGAGCACCTTCAAGGGATGACGATAACCGGCGCTTTACTGAGGCCGGGCCCTACTCTACGGTGCGAACGGTGAATGCCGTCATCGTGCCAGTAGGGTCGATAGCCACGGCCAAGGGCCGGCTGTCGACTTGCCTTACGGAAGAGCAGCGTGAGCAACTCGCGCTGGCGATGCTCGGCGACATGCTCAGAGCAATCAAGGATGCCGCCACCGTCGATCTCGCAGTGGTCGTCTCCTCTGACCAAGGTTTCCTCTCACACGCGTCAGCGCTGGGCGCCGAGGTTTTCGACGAGGGCGAGCCGCGCGGGCTCAACGAGGCCGTCAGACTCGCGACTTTGAGACTTGAGGAACTGGGCGTCAGGCGCGCACTCATCGTTCCGGGTGACGTGCCGCTGATCAGCGCCTCCGAGATCAACGTGCTCTTCGCCACCGACTCTCTTCGCTTCCCGGTGGTGCTCGTGCCCTCCCTGAGTGGTGAAGGCACCAACGGCCTCCTGCTCAGTCCGCCTTCGGTTCTCGCCCCCGTGTTCGAAGGAGAGAGCCGTGTTGCTCACTTCGAAGCCTGCCGGCGCGCGGGCCTGCGCTGCCTGGAGCTCGGCCTCGAAGGTTTCAAGCTCGACATCGACACGCCCCAGGACCTCGCCCTGCTGAGGTCGGCCTCCGGTGTGGAAACCGCCGACCTGCTCGCGTCCTGGGCCGGGCTTGCCTTGCCCACAGAGCGCGGCGCAGCCGGGCGTCCTTCGTCTAACGCCGCCTAGCGGCGACGACGGCCAGGCCCGGTAACCAGCACCCTACTCTCGCGCACTGCCCTTTTCGAACAAGGATCGTCGATGTGCTCGACGCCCGCGACGTGCTCGATGTAGTCGTCAGGCAGTCCATGAGCGCGGCCACCTTCGACGACCAGGCGCTTGTACCAGATGTAAGGCCGTTGCGACGCATCGATCATCTCCGGATGCGCGTGGTACATGAACGCCGTGAGCAGATCCTCGGCCGGCGTCAGTACTTCCACCTCACGTTCGAGGTAGTGGGTTCCGAGCCCCTCGATCTCGTCCAAGCGGCGCTTGTCGTGGACCTCCAGGGAGTAGACCACACCCCAGAGAGTGTCGACGTGGTTGCCCGTGTGAACAGCGTCGGCCTTACCCGAACCATCGCGGCCTCGTTTGTGAAAGTGCAGCCTGTGGGAGTGCAACCGAGCCGGCGACAATACCTCGGCCGAGGGACTGCGACTCTTCAGTCGCGCGATGCACAGGTTGGACCCATAGGCGAAGACTCGGACTCTCGACACGGCGAGAGGCCAGCCTACTAGCCCCGCCCGGCCATCACCAAGGGACGCGGCCAGTCCAGCACAGTGGCGGCAACCGAAGCCACCGACAGCGCGGTGCCGGGCTCGCAGCAGTCCGAGGGCAGGTAGGCGAGGCAAAGAGCTCCGGAAGCGGGCGACTCACAGGCGGACGTCACTACCCCGATCTCCTCGTCCTGGCCGGCGCGGCTGACGGCGCTGCCGGAAGCCACTGTGCTCTGTAAGCCCAAGAGACAGATGCGCCGGTTCAAGCGGCCACGGCTGACGGCACGCTCTATGACTTCCTGGCCGAGATAGCAGCCCTTGGCAAAATGAATCGCCCATTCGAGGCGTGCTTCCAGAGCTATGCGGCCGTCGTCGACGTCGATGCCGTAGCGCGGCGTCCCGCTCTCTATCCGCAGCACCTCCAACGCGTCGGTTCCCACCGCGACGCCGCCGGACTCCTCCATCTTTCGCCACAAGGCCGAGGCCGACTCGGAATCGGCAGCTACCTCGAAATACGGCACGCGTAGATCGTCGCGACCGAACAGTAGGGATTCGGCTCCGCTTTCCGTCACAAACCAAGCGTCGGAGTCTGCCGGCACCTCGAGGCCTGCCGCCTCGAGCGTCGACGCCGCCGTCGGCCCGACCACGCCGATGACGCTGCGGCCTTCTATGATCTCGAACTCGCAATCGTCGGCCACGACGAAACGCTCGAGGGCCTCACGTGCCACGGTGGCGCAGACTGCGTCGACAGCGAGCAGCAGCTGGTCGCCGAGGTTGTACACCGCCGGCACCGCCAGCGTCTTGCCCTGATGGGTGAGCAGGCAGGCTGCGCAACCACCGCCCTTCGTCAAAGCAACGATGTCGTTGGAAAGCTGTCCGTTGAGAAAGGTGGCGCGGTCCTCACCGACGACCCTGATCAGGGTGCGGTAGCACAGGTCCAGGAGGCCGGTGCCCGAGACCAGAGCCTCGTACTCTTCGGCAGGCTTCGAGTAGGTAACGGCGCACCGGGCACCGTTGTAGTCCGACGTATCCTCGGCCCTGCCGGCCAGGAAGGGCGCCGGACTCACGAGGCGTAGTGGCTGCGCCGGCGGACCGCCAACTCCCTTTCGAGGTAGAAGATCTCCACTTTCTGGAAACCCTCTTCTCCTTCCTTGGGAGGCCGGAACTTGTGCCCGCGCAGAGTGGTTACCAACAGCCCCAGGTCGGGCCTCGATGGATAGTCGCGTAGCTCTCTGATCTCGGTGGATGCATACACGGTATCACCGGAGAAGATCGGTGCCGTATGACGGCCCGACCTATAGATGACGTCGGCCGGCGAGTTGTCGGAGATGTCCTTGCAGGAGAGCCCCAGACACAGATTGAAGGGGATGCCGCCGTAGATGATCAACTTGCCGCCGATGAACTTCTCCGGGTTCTCGTCGATCATCTGCTGGTTGCAGTGCACCTGTGAAGTATTGTCGAGCTGACCGGTCAGCGCGATGTGCTCGTCGGTCATGACTCGCCCGCGCGCGTGTTCGTAGATGTCGCCGGCAGTGAAGTCCTCGAAGTAGGAATCAGCGCTCGTCAGGTGAGCCTTGCTCGCATAGTCGCGGCCCGGGTCGTAGGCAGGGATGACCGGCACGGATTCGACGACGGGCTTGTCTTCGAGCTCGCCCTCGGTGACCTCGGCGCTCATGTCGCCTTTCCAAACCTGCACCTTGCGCTCGAAGGCCAGCACTACTTCGCCGCGTTGGTTGCGCCCTACCGTAGCCACGTGGACGACTCCCCTGTCATTGTGGCTGGACGAGAGCTTGACCCCGACGATGGTGGTCTCGGCCTCCAGAGTGTCGCCGATGTAGACGGGCACGCCGTAGCGCATGTCGATGTATTCCAAGTTGACGCGGGCGTTCTCCGAGATGTCGGCGACGGTCTGGGAAAACACGACGTTCATGACCAGGCCCGGCGGCACCACCAGCCCCTCGTAGCCGTGCAGCCTCGCGTACTCGACGTTCTTCGACAGGGGATTGGTCGTCATCGAGAAGTCGGTGAAGGCGTTGAACAAGCCCTCGGTGATCGTCTTGCCGCCGTGGTGCCTGAACACCCGGCCGAGCGTGAAATCCTCGAGGTAGTATCCTGATTTCTTTCTGATCGTAGCCACGACGCGGAAATATTGCCTGATGAGGGCTTGGAATCAATTCGCCTTTTCGGCTCGGCGGTTGGCTTCTTCGAGGCGGTCGCTGAGGATGCGGGCGATGTTGACGAAGAACGCCGCGGCAAAGCGGGGATAGCGCTGGCGCAACCGCCGCAGGAAGTCTTCGTCGATCACGAGCACCTCCACCGGGGTGAGGGCCGTCACGTCGGCGGTACGCACGGCCCGCCTGAGAAGAGCCATTTCGCCGAACACGTCGCCCCGCTCGAGCCGGGCCAGACTCCGCGTGGCCCCACCCGAGGGAACGCTGACATCCGCCTCGCCGTTCAGCACCAGGTACATCTCGTTGCCCGGCTCTCCGCGCTTCACGATCGCGCTGCCTTCCTCGAAGCTCTTCAGGTTGCCGAGCAGAACTATCAGGCGAACCGCCAATCTGCCCAGGCCCTGGAACAGGGGAATCGTCCTGTGCGGCCTTGCGCCCAGCCTCGACGACACCAGATCCCAAACACTGATCACGGGCACGGTGGCCAGCAGCGCCGGCAACAGGATGAGGTTGGTCGCCAGCGCCACCATCATGGTCATTGCCGACAAGGCTCCGAACATGTTGATGGGCTTGAAGCTCGACAAGGCCATGACGAGAAAGCCCGCCGTCAACGTCAGCGAGGTGGTCACGACCGGACGGCCCACGGCGCTCAGGGTCGACAGCAGTGCTTCGCGTTGGGACTCGCTCGACTTCACCAGCTTGTTGAGGCGAGCCATGTAGTGAATGGTGTCGTCCACCGCGATGCCCAAGGCCACGGCCGCGATGATGCTGGTGGCAAGGTTCAGCTCGACACCGCACCACCCCATCACTCCGAAGAACACCACCACCGGCAACACGTTGGGGATCATGGCGGCAAGGCCGACTCTCAGGGACAGGAACATTAGCGAGAGGATCAGGAAGATCACGCTCAGGGCCGTGCCGACGCTCTCGATCTGACCGCCGATGACCAGATCGGCGACTTCACTCACTACGACCAGGCTGCCTGTCGGGGTGACTTCGACGCCGCGCGGGAACATCGTCTCGGCGTAGTTTGTTACCGTATCCACCAACTCTGCCGTCTCGCGCGACCCGCTTACCGAGGTGCGTACGGTGACATTGAGCCGCTGGAAGTCCTTGTCGACCAAGCCGGCGAAGGTTCTGGGACTGAGGCTGACGAACTGCAGCACGGCGGGTAGCTGTTTCTCCGGATCATCCCAGAAGCTGGGCGGGGGGCCCGTCTCTATGAGGTTGCCGGCCTCGTCGACGGACAGACCGTCGCTGCTCGCTCTCAGCCCGGCGTCGAGTTGCTCGAGATAGTCCACCAGGGAGATGCTCGCGCCCACGGTTTCGAGACCCGCGAGGAACTCCTGCAACACCCTGACCCTGCGCAAGGGCGCAATCGATTTGAAGTAGTCTTTCTCGGGCCCGGTTATCACTATCGATATGGGGTTGGGGCCCACCAGGTTGTCCGTGACGGCGTCGTGGGCCACCCGTACGTCGGAGCCCTTTCTGAACGCCTTGAGAAAATCCGTATCGACCTTGATCTTCGTGGCGCCGATCAAGGAGACCAACAGCAAGATGAAGGAGACGAAGAAGACGCTGCGCCGGTGGTCGATCGTGAATGCGCCCACCCTGTTGACGACGCCGTCGAGAGAGCGCGAGTAAGTCGAGGGGTCGGATGCCTGTCCCGACAGAGCCTCGCGCTCGCGCCCGGGCAGAGACAGGAAAGCCACGGGCATGGCGAACAGGCACCCGGTCGCCGCGATCACGATTCCGACAAGCGCATAGACTCCGAGGCCGGAGATCGCGGGAATCGGATGGAGGGCCAAAGAGCCGAAGCCGACGCCCGTGGTCAGACAAGACACCGCCACGGGCAAGCCGACCCGTCCTAAAGCGTGGGTGAAGGTGTCCTCGGCATCCGCAGAGGTGCCGGTCTCGAGCAGCGCAGAGGTGACGTGGATCGCGTAGGAAGCCCCGATGACCAGCAACAGAGACGGTAGCACCAGGGTCGGCAGGGTGATCGGAGCCCCGATCCAACCCATGACGCCGAGTAGAATGGAAACCGACAATGCCTGAGAAGCCAGAGGCAACAGCACAGCGCGGAAGGAGCGAAACGCCAGCCACAGCACGATCACCATGCACAGGAGGGTGACCGGCAGGAAGCGTAACAGGTCAGCGCGCATCAAGCCGATGGCGCGTACCCGGATGTGAGACATGCCGGTGTAGAAGATCTCACCGGGACCGTCGTAGCTCTTCAGGATGTCTGCGATCTCGGCATCCACTCGTGCTTCGTCTTCCGCCGAGATCCCCCCGGCACCGAAGAATACGTTGACCGCGGCGGTCTTCCCGTCAGCCGAAACCAGATTGGGAACGAACAGGGGGTTGGCTTCCACTCGCACGCGCAGCTCGGCCATCTCCGAGTCACGCAGAGCCCTGCGGGGAACGACGCGGGGCGGATCGAAGACGTCGACCGTCGGGTCGGTCACGTTGGCGAGGCTCAGGGTCCGGTCGACCCCCTCGACCTTGGCGAGGGCTTCGGTGAGCTCACTGAGCTCGTCGATCACGGCGGGCCGGTACACGTCATCGACGACGATGACGGCAACGCCGATCTCCTCGTCACCGAACATGGCCACCGCCTGCTCGTGGATCTTTCTGGCTCTGTTGTCGGGTTCGGTGAGTGAGGCGACCGAGCTGTCGAAGCTGAGCTTGGTGGTGCCCGCAGCCACCGGCAGCGACACGGCGACCATGACGGCCAGCGCGAGCCTGGGCCAGCGCGAAACAGCTGATACTACCCTACCCACGCGTGGTCCTTCTCGAGGGAAGAGGATTTCATGGACGGCGGCGTCCGGCTAGAGCTTGGCAGCGACCTCCTCGAGAATCTCGATCTCGGCGGGTGCGCCGAGCAGCTCCTGGAGCTCACCGAAGAGCTGCACGAACCGTTCGGAGGAGGAATGGGCATCCAAAGCGGCCTGGTTCGGGTAGCGCTCGAAGAACACGAACTGGTCGGGGTTCTTGACCGAGCGATTGCATATGTAGGTCAGGGTGTCGGCCTCGTTTTCGGTCACCCACTCGACCATGCTGACGAGCGCTTTCTCGAGCGTATCCCCCTGACCCTCCTTGGCTGTGAGCTTGGCAACTACGACGACCATAAGTTCCCCCTTAGATCCTCCAGGGCAGTCTCGGGCACGCTGCGGAATCGATCTCCGCCGCTAATACATGACCTTTTATCTCTTTAGGCTGCCTTAATCTAACCGCCCAATCACAAGGCCTGGCGAAGCGGCTATCGCAGCCCCTATCGCAGCTTCTTGCCCTCGGCGCGCTTGGTGGCCGCAACCTCGCGACCTCCCTCGGCAAACCAGCGGATCTGCCGGGCCAGGCCGTGAAGAGTGCGGACATCCCGAGGGTCCAGGCCGGCACGGCCGAAGATCCTCCTTATGGTAGCCATGATGTGCTCGGGGTTGTCCTCGGAGAGAAACCCGATCGTGAGCAGGGCCTCCTCCATGGCCACCAGCATCGCTTCGGCCGCCGACGCATCGGCTTGTTCGGTAGAGACGGCAACGGGAGGAGCCTCGGCAGCCGCCGCCTCCATGCGCGCCAGGTTCACTTCGTAGAGGCAAAGGAGAACGGCCTGGGCGAGGTTGAGAGATATGTAATCCGGCGCGGTAGGGATCACGGCGAGGCGGTGGCAGCGCGCTACGTCGTGATTGCTCAGGCCACGGTCTTCGGGGCCGAAGACGAAAGCCGACGGCAATCCCTCGGGACCCGCGGCATTTTCGGCGCCGACCAACTCGGAAGCCACAACCCGCACAGGACGGCAATCACTTCGATACGCTCCTGTGCGCGCGGTCGTACCGACCACCAGGCCGCAGCCCTCGAGAGCTTCTTCTAGGGTGCCCACCTCCCGTCGCGCCTCGAGAACATCGACTCCGTGAACGGCCCAGTCACGCGCGGCAGCCTCGTCGAAGTCCGCACCAACGGTGATCAAGGGCCCGGCGCCCATGTTCTTGATGGCTCTGCAGACGGCACCCACATTGGCGCCGCCGCGAGGCCCGACCAGGATTACCCTTGGGGATGAAGAGATGACGGAGCTGCTCTCGGCCACCGATCAGGTGTCGGAGACGATGCCCCTTATCCGTTCCTTGAGAGCGGCCAGCGCTTCCAGCGCTTCATTCTTGTCACGTTCGGCCTGCGCGATGGCGGCCTCTGACTGAGCCTTGAGCTGAGCCACCTCGAGACGCAGCCGCTCGAGCTCTTCCTGGGCCTGAGTGTAGAGACGGAACTGGCGGTCGGCTTCGGCCAGCCTGTCTTTTAGCTGCGTCACGAGATCGTCCTCGAGCAGCTGCTCGGCTGCCTTCACCGGTGAGGGTTGGGAAGGCGCCTCCACCTGAGCACCTGAAGCTTCCAGCGCTTGGGCCGGCGCTGCCGTCTGGGCCGCAACAGCGGCCTGGGCAACGGCTACTTGAGGAACGGGTTCCACCAGAGGCTGTCTGTCGGCTGCACCGTTTCTCAACTGCGCTTCCCCGTGCGCGACACTGTCGTGACCGTTGCCCGCTGGATTCTTCGAGGCCTGGACGCTGTCTGGCATGTCGCCCCCTACTATGTCGTTGGCTGTGATTAGTGTAGCCCCCTTGGGTGCCACCTCTTGTTGCCATTCAATCTCAAAGTCACACCTGTCGCCACCGTTAACTCGACAAGTTTCCCCGTGCTTCACTACCACGCCTTGGGCTCCTGACGCTTCCAAGCGTTGGGTCAGCTCACCTTGCACGGCGATGCACACGTTCTCGAAGCCCGGCATACCCGAGTAAGTGACGGCGGCATGCCTGGCATCCGCGCCGAGGCTGGCCGTGTAACCACTTCCGGAGACATCCCGGAAAGCGGTAGGCAGATCGGCCAGGTGCGCCACCAGATCCGGCACCGCGATGTAGGAGCCCTCGGGAACGGACTTCTGAGCGACGTAGGCGAAACCGCGCGCGAAACTGGTGTCGCGGGGCGATCTGCGCACGAGTTCGGTAAACTCGGCCGAGATCTCGTCACTCCATGCGTACCACTTCTCGGGGTCGAAACCCGCGTAGCGCTTGCGCTCGGCCTTGGACAGGGCCGGATGCATGGCCGACAGAAACCGAAACACCTTGCCGGACACCCTTGGACTCTTAGCTTTCACTTTTTCAGTCGCGCCGCAGCCGGAAAACTGGCGAGAGGTGGTCGATGAAGGCCTAGTGGCTTACCTGCTCCTCGTCTCCGAGGCTCAGGACGAAACGGCTCATGCCGTTGAAGATACCCGCCACGAAAGCCAAGTCCAGGATGGCGCCGTCAGAAAGTCCCACCTTTCTAAGCTCGCGGATCCGTTCCTCGCCGATGGTGTGGGAATGTAGCGTCAGGTCGCGGGCAAAACGAAGGCAACATTCCTCGGCATCGCTCAGCGAGGACCCCCCTCCTTCGCTGGCGGCGATCACGGTGGCGGCCGAGACCGACCTCTTGCTCAGCCAATCTCCGCAGTTGGCCGAGAGGTAGTCACAGCCGCTGAGACGGCCCACTACCAAGCCCAGGAACATCCAACGGTCACGCGGCAGCACGGCAACAGCCTTCTCGATCAGGCGCAACTGCCCGTCGAACAAATCCGGACACAGCTGCAGGTTATCGAAGCCGGGCGGGCAGGCCGGAAAACCCAGATGCGAGAGAAACAGATGCTCGAGGCCCGCCTTGTTCTCCTCCGGCGTGCGGGCCGGAACTG
>JANQEO010000445.1 GCA_028278325.1 Candidatus Binatia bacterium | reverse complement strand
CGAATACTGTGTCCAGGTGTCGACGCTGGTATGCGACGCGTAGTTGTTGATGAAGCGGTCGTGGTACCAACTCGAAGCGTCCCCGGAGCCTGTCGGCCTCGTATAGACCTGAATCCACCAGTCACGACCTGCGGGTGTGCCCGTCGGGCGCTTGGTGAAATAGCTGATCGAAGCGAGGTCTCCGACTGTCAATGTCGCTGCGTCGCTTGGAAACATCGCCGAGAGATAGTCCCCGTCGGCAGCGTAGCGAGCATGCCAGTTCGATTTGCCGGCGAACGGTCCCTGCCACGAGTCCGGACCAAAGCCGGCCGGTGCGTCGCCTACGTTGCCCCGTGGCCACTCCTCATCGGGGACCTGGGCCGGGTAGGCTTGTATTGTTGTCGTTACCGCAAGGGCGGGAGTCGATATCGCGACAAGCAAGGATAGACAGACGATGACGCCTGTCAGCATGCGAGATGATCGACGGAGTATTTGGACAAAGCTCGATTGGGTCGAAAAGCTCATTTTGGATCCCCCTATTGATGTGCTGGGCCCGTCGTCTTTTGCCGCCGATGACTCCGCACCTCCTCGACGACTTTCGTAGCGGAACGTCCCCATGATCTTCGTCCCGCTAACGATTCCCCGTTCACGTCGTTCGTAACGCACTATCTCGTCTTCGCGCAAGCAAATACGTTGCCGTTCGCACTATCGTTTCGCTTAATTCTTCGTTGTCTAAGTGATCACCCGGTGGGTCTTAAGTGTGATCCCGTACCCCGGTCGGGTGATGCAACTTGCTCCGTGGTTTCAGTGCGGACCATTCACTCGTGACGAGTGTCCACGCCCTTCACGAAGACACGGACCCGTGGAGCGGTGCGGTGAAGAAGGAGCGGTCGCGTCGAGGTGAAGTGGAGACGGTAGAGAAGTAGACGCCTTGGTGAGAGTCGGGGAACTGGCAGTCGGAAGGCTGGATAAAAGTAGGGCGGCAGGCCGAAGCCTGCCGCCCACACTCCCCCTTGGGGGAGCGCTCGGACGTGTCGCTGCCGCCTAGTGCGACACGTCGAACTGTCGAATCCCGGCCCGCGCTGCCCCCGCGTGCGGAGCCTTCGTTCTTCAGCCTGACCGACCTATCGCATATCTCATGCCAGATGAGGGGGCGTGGATTCGGCGCGATTTACGCGGGGTTGAGGCCTATGTCGGTCGCAATCCTGGGAAGCCCGGAGGGCCGATTTCTAGCACGTGAGAACGAATCGGCAGTCGAGGAGACTGGCTTGCGGACGCTACCGGAAGCTGAAGAAACAATGCTGTACGTCGATTGCAACAGTTCTTATGCGGGCCTGCCGAGAAACGAAGCCTCCGCGCCGCGTCGGCCGCTGCAGGGTTGTTTGAGTTCCCGGCAGCGGCTTTAGTCTGCCGATCGTGGTGCGTTTGTTCGCGATGACCTGCGGCTGGCTGACGGCCGGTATCGCCAACTTCCTGGCCGGTGAAAGCGGCAGCATCAAGGTCCCTGTGCCCTGTTACTTGATCGACCATCCTCAGGGCAAGGTATTGTTCGACAGCGGCTTGCACGCAGACACGATGACCGACCCGGTGGGTCGTCTCGGGGAGCTCAGGTCCTCACTCTTCGATGTAGATTTCAAGCCGGGTGAGGATGTCGCTTCACGGCTGGCGTCCCTGGAAGTCTCGGTCGACGACATTCGCTACGTGGTCGGCTCTCATCTTCACTGGGATCACATGGGCGGCCTTTCGGCAGTGCCTAACGCTCGCTTGGTCGTCCAGAAACCCGAATGGCAAGCGGGTCATGACGACGACATGGCCGCCGCCAACTCCTTCGACAGAAAAGACTACGATCTGGGCCACGACGTGATGGAGGTCGACGGAGAGCACGATCTCTTCGGCGATGGGAGCCTGACGCTCCTGCCAACCTACGGTCACACCCCGGGGCACCAATCCCTACAAGTGCGGCTGGCTTCGGGCGACGTAGTGCTCAGCGGTGATGCTTGTTACATGCGCCGCAGCCTCGAGGAGATACTGCTTCCGGCCGTAGCCTACGACGAGGAACTGATGGTCGAGTCGCTGCGCAGACTCCGAGTGCTACGCGACCGCGGTGCGCGGATCTTCTACGGTCACGATCCGGAGTTTTGGAAGACGGTGCCGCAGGCGCCGGCCGCCGTCGACTAAGCCGTTCCGGCAAGCTTGCGCGCTTGGTCGGTGACCGCCGCGTAGTCCATCTTCCCCGAAGGCGAGCGCCCCAAACTCTCGACCACGAACACGCGCTTGGGCGTTTTGTAGTCGGCCAGGGACGTGCGGGTGTGCTCTTTGGCTTCGTCCTCGGAGAGTTCTCGGCCGGCACGAAGGGTAACGACGGCGGTGACGGCCTGACCCCACTTGTCGTCGGGTAGGCCTACTACAGCTGCATCTTCGATCGCAGGATGGCGCTTGAGGATCTCTTCGACTTCTTCCGGGAACACCTTCTCGCCACCGGTATTGATGCAGACCGACCCGCGTCCCAGTAGTTTCAGCGTGCCGTCCGCTTCCACCATCGCGTAGTCTCCGGGCACGGCAAAGCGTACGCCGTCGATGGTCTTGAAGGTCTGGGCGGTCTTCTCCGGATCCTTGTAGTAGCCGATCGGTATGTAGCCTGCGCGCGCCACGCGTCCGCGTTCGCCGCTGCCCGGCTCCACCTCTCTGCCGTCGTCGGTCAGCACCTTCACCCGGCTGCCGGCTTTGAACTTGGCCAGCTTGGTAGAGCCCTCGGCGGTGGTCACCGAAGTCCCCATGCCGGTGGCTTCAGACGAGCCGTAGGAGTCGATCAGGCGCATCTGCGGGTGAAGCTCGAGCAGCCGCTCCTTACATTGAGGTGAGAACATGATGCCTGAGCTCATGACCGCCTCGAGAGAGCTGAGGTCGTATTGGTTCTTTTCGAGCTCGGCTATCATCGGCCGCGCGAACACGTCTCCGACTATCGCGATGATATTGACCTGTTTCCTCTCCACTTCCCGCCATAGCTCGGCCGCGTCCAATCCGTGGGAGGTGAGCGTCACGACGCTGCCGCCCGTCATCAGAGCCTGGGTCGCCATCAGCATCCCGGTGCCGTGCATCAAGGGGCAAGCCGGTAGCAACCGCAGGCCTCCTTGAGAGGCGCGAAGCTTGTCGAGGTGGGCGGAGAGGCCGTCCGGTTTGTCCCGCCCGGTAAGGAAGTCTCCTCCGCCCCCGAGGCTGAACCACACGTCCTCCTGGCGCCACATCACGCCTTTGGGCATGCCGGTGGTTCCGCCCGTATAGATGAACAAGAGGTCATCGCCGCTGCGCTCCAGATCTATGGGAGCGTCGTCACCGCCCGCAACCTCTTCATAGGGAACGGCCCAGGGGACTTGTGGTGAGCCATCGTCGATCTGGATGAAGGTCTTGAGCTTGCCGAGGCTGCCGCGGATCTTGTCGAGCGTGGGCGCGAAACTTCCTTCGAAGACGATGGCCACCGAGTCGGAATTATCCAGAAGGTAAGACAGCTCGTCTTCCTTGTAGCGGTAGTTGACGTTGACCGGCACGACTCGCGCCTTGTAGGCGCCGAGCAAAGACTCGATCCACTCCGGACGGTTGTACGAATAGATCGCGAGCTTGTCATCGTGGGCGGCGCCGCGATCCATCAGGAACCGTGCAATCGCGTTGGTTCGTCCCTCGAACTCTCGCCAGGACAGTGTTCGGTCGGCGTGCAGCAGGGCGGGGGCGTCGCCCCTCACGCCCGCCACGGCGCTTATCGTGTCGGCGAGGTTCCAGGCCATCGCCGTTTACTAGCACGATGAATCGTCACGCCTAAATCGAGGTGGGGGGCCGCATCGGTGCGGGCTGCTGGAACAAGTAGAGGCCTCGCGCTAGATAACCTGACATGGATTTGTCACTGACTGCGGACCACCAAGCGTTTCGCGACGAGCTCCGCGCGTGGCTCGCCGATAACCTGGACCGAACCTGGGCTGATGCCCTGCGTGACCCAGGTAATGGCGAGCACGAGCTGATCGAGCTGCGGCGCGACTGGCAGCGCAAGCTCTACGCAGCCGGCTACCTCGGCATGAGCTTTCCTCGTGAATGGGGGGGCAGGAATGCGACCCAGGTCGAAGAGGTCATTCTCGCCGAAGAGCTCTCACGTGTGGACGCGCCTATGTACCTCAACAGTCTCGGGTTGGGTCTGTGCGCTCCGGCATTGATACACCACGGAACCGAGGAGCAGCGTCGCCGCTTCATTCCCGCGATGCTCAACGCCGATGAGATCTGGTGTCAGGGCTTCAGCGAACCCGGAGCGGGCTCCGATCTGGCGTCCCTGCGTACGCGAGCCGAACTGGACGGCGACTCCTTCGTGCTCAACGGACAGAAGTGTTGGACGACCTTCGGTCCGTGGGCTGACTGGATCTTCGTTCTCGCGCGCACGGACAAAGATGACCGTTACGGCGGGATCTCCTTCATCCTCGTGGATCTCAAGAGCGACGGAGTCGATGTCCGTCCTCTCAAGCAGATAACCGGCGAAAGCGAATTCGGGGAGGTGTTTTTCGAGAACGTTCGAGTTCCGCGTGACAATCTCGTCGGTGAAGTCGGCGAAGGCTGGCGGATCGCAATGACGGTGCTCGGCTATGAGCGGGGCGCGACTACGATGGCGACGGCGGCGCGCCTGGGCAACGCCCTGAGAAGCCTGGTTGCTACCTGCAAGGAACTCGGACTGGAAGACACCGCGACGCGCCGTCGCCTCGGCAAGCTCATCATAGATTGGCAGGTGCTCTACTCTAACGGCTATCGAACCCTGGCCGGTTTGGATGCGGGCGAGGCCCCGGGGCCGGAATCGTCTGTCGAAAAGCTGTTCTGGAGCGAGTTCGACCAACGCCTGCAAACGGCTGCTCAGGAACTGCTCGGGCCGGGTGCTCAACTCGAGCGCTTCGACTCTAACGCCCGGCCCGACGTGGATTGGCCGCGCGATTTCTTGTGGTCACGGGCGGAAACGATCTTTTCAGGTTCATCCGAGATACAGCGCAACATCATCGCCAAGCGCGTGCTCGGCCTGCCGCAGGGATAAACGGTATGCGTTTCGAACTTTCCGAAGACCAGAAGCTTCTCCAAGGCGCTACGGCGGAATTCCTCGCCGCCGAGTCGCCCATCGAGGTGTCGAGGCAGATCAGCGAAACCGATGAGCACGGTTTTTCAGCGGCTCATTGGAAGAAGCTCGCCGAGCTCGGCTACACGGGATTGCTGCTGCCGGAATCCGTGGGCGGCCAAGGCCTCGGCCCTGTCGAGCTCGCCATCGTGTGCGCGGAGATGGGCAAGGTCTGCTTCCCCGGGCCCTATCTCGACGTCGTTCTTGCGTCGCAGGTGCTCGCCGATGCCGGCGGCCAGGATGAGTTACTTTCCAAGGTCGCCACCGGTGAGGCCATCGTCGTTCTCGCAACTGCCGACAGCGTATGGCCGGGCAGTCCGGGTGACACGCGGTTCACGGCAGGCACCCTGCAAGGCAGGAAGTACTTCGTACCTTTTGCGGCTGCAGCCGATTGCATGTTGGTGATCACCCGTCAGGGCCTGGTTCTCACCGAAGGGCCCGTGGATGTCGAGCCGATGCGAACCGTCGATGAATCTCGCCGTTTCGGCGAGGTCACTTTCGACTGTCCTGCCACTGCCGTGGCCGATCACAAGCTGGTCGATGGTATCGCGGAGCTGGCCCAGATCGGTGCCGGCGCTCTTGCTCTGGGTATATGCGAAAGCACGATGCAGGCGGCGGTAGAGTACTCCAAGGGGCGCACTACCTTCGGAAAACCGATAGGCACCTACCAGGTTCTGCAGCACCGCATGGCCGACATGTTGCTGCGGACCGAGTCTAGCCGGGCCACCGTGCTGCGAGCAGCGTGGGCGCTGTCACAAGCGACTGATGACGCCGTATTGCTGGCCGCGGCCGCCAAGCACTATGCGGTCGAGTCCGCGAATCGAATCACCCGCGACGCCGTTCAAATTCACGGCGGCAACGGTTTCACCTGGGAGTACAACCTGCACCGTTCGCTCAAGCTCGCGATGACGCTCGAGCAGCATTACGGGCCTCAGGATGCCATGCTCGAGCGCGCCCTCGACGCTCTGCCTTCGGTATGAAGTCGAAGTTCCCCGGATTTCCGAAGGACTTCTTCAAGTTCTTCAAGGAACTCGCCAAGAACAACGAGCGGGATTGGTTCAACGCGAACAAAGATCGCTACAAAGCCAGCGTGCTGGCTCCCATGTGCAGCTTCATCGAGGCCATGGACTCCCGGCTGGCGGTGGTATCGGACTGCTTCGTCGCCGATGCGCGTCCTCACGGGGGTTCGATGTTCCGGATCTATCGCGATGTCCGGTTCTCCTCGGACAAACGTCCTTATAAGGAGCACGCAGCCTGCCACTTTCGTCACATGGCCGGCAAGGACGCTCACGCGCCCGGCTTCTACGTTCACATCGCTCCGGACGAGGTCTTCTTCGGCGGAGGCATATGGCGGCCTCCTAACCCGGTTCTCACCGAGATACGCCAGGCGATTGTCGACGATGACGATGAATGGAAGAAGATCACGCGCTCGCGAACGTTCAAAAACCGCTTCGGGGCAATACGTGGCGACTCCTTGAAGCGGCCTCCGGCCGGCTTCGACAAGGACCATCCCTTGGTCGATGATCTCAAGCGCAAGGGGTTTTTCGGGATCTATCAAGCGGACCCGAAGCTGGCGACAACTCCGAAGTTCATCGACGAGGTCGACAAGACGTTCGTTGCCT
This sequence comes from Candidatus Binatia bacterium, assembly GCA_028278325.1. GTDB lineage: Bacteria > Desulfobacterota > Binatia > UBA1149 > JAJCZL01 > JANQEO01. The sequence goes on along the minus strand of JANQEO010000445.1, from coordinate 35,265 downwards.
TGGGGCCGTTCATGGAGTTCCTGACGACGTCGGTAGGCCTGTCCTATTCCCTCGACGACTAGCGGCGATCAATCGGCCGCGGTCACGGACCGGTCGTCCGTGACTTGACCGGCCGCCGCGTCACTTGCGCGCCCGCTCCCGAATCTTCGATCCACGAACAACACCATGGCGGGCAGGGTGGTCAGTGACGCCCCCAACGACAAACTGAGGGTGGCCATGCTCAGTATCCCGAAGCTTTTGCCGGGCAGCATTTCGGAAAAGATGAGCACGGCGAAACCCAGGCAGAGCACTACCGTCGTATAGAGAACCGGGCGGCCCACGACCGTGACGCTCTTTCCGATGGCGTCACTGGGAGTGAGGCCTTCGGTCCTGAAGCGGCGATAGCGGGTGAGGATGTGAATGGCGTTGTCGACGGCGATGCCCAAGGACACGTTGGCCATCATCGCCGGCATGGAAGTAATCGGATAGCGCAGCCAGCCGACGATACCGACCACCGTCACGACGGGCAGTACGGCCGGTATCAGTGCCAGAAGGCCGTGGCGGGGTGTGCGCAGCAGTATGAGCATGACTATCGACACGGCGGTAAGCGCGGCCAGGAATCCACGCAGCATTCCCTGGAGCAGGTAAAGCTCCATCTTCGTGATCAGGGCCAGGGCTCCTGTAGGCTCCACGCTTATGCTGTCGAGGCCGGCTCCGAACTCCTTCGCGGTGTCCATGATCGGTCTGTAGTGGTCGCCGTCCTTCATGCTGATACGCGCCATCATGCGCGCCGTGGAGAAGTCGAAGGAGACGAAATCGTAGAGGTCTCCGTCGGGGGCATCGAGTTCGTACATGAGCAGCAGCTGGGCTGCCGCCTCTCGTGTGTCGGGCAGAAGGAAGTTTGCCTCGTCTCCTCCCGACATGGTTCTGTTCATGGTCTTTACGAAGTCGACGACCGAGACGGTGTGCTCGACGTATTCGTTCGCCTCGAGGTGGGCTTGAAGAGCCTCCAGGCCTCTGAGCGCCTCGATCTGCTTGATCCGCTCATCGTCGGCCCCGCCGCCTTTTGGCGTGACGAGTATCTCGAGCATGGCGGTGCCGCCGATGCGCTCCTCGATGTAGTCGGTGGCTTCGATGACGGGATTGCCGGTCTTGAGGTACTCGTAGAAGTTCACGGATGTGAAGACGCGTGGCAGCCCAGCCAGGCCGACCAGCAACATCGTGGTACTCAGCGCCAGTACCGGAACACTGGTCATGGAGACGAGTCGAAACAGGGACGCCAGAGCCGGCGAGCCCACGTGGGCCTTTGCAGCCGCAAGTCGGACGCGTGTCGGCCTCGGCGATACCGTCAGCAGGGCCGGTACCAGGCTGAATGTGGCGAGAAACGCCAATGAGGAGCCCAGTGCGGCGAAGACACCGAATTCCCTCAGCGGGGCCACTTGGATCACGAGAAGGCCGAGGAACCCCAGAGACGTAGTCAGGCTGGTGAACAAACAAGGTATGAAGACGGTACGGGACGCATTGACCACCGCTTCCTTCTTGGCGACGCCGAGGCTCAATTCTTCGTTGTACTCGGCTATCAGATGTACTGAATCGGCTATGCCGATGGCGAGGAGAACTATCGGCAGCAGGCCGGTGACGACGGTGACCTCGCGCGCCGTCAGTGCCAGCGCTCCGAAGGTCCAGACCAGTGCTGCGACGACGGTCATGCTCGGCACCAGAATCCCGATCCAGCTACGGAACATGGCGCCCAATACGACGACGAACACGCACAGCATGATCGGAAGGAGCACCTTCTGATCCCTGATCAGCGCACCGAACAAGGCTATGTCGAAGGGGAAACTTCCAGTCACTTGGTAGGGGACTTCTTCTGCGGCCATGACCTCATCGACCCCACGCACGACGGCTGACCGGGACCCGATATCCGTGCCGGACTCTTTGGACGTCTTGATGAGTACTCCGCCGGTCTTGCCGTCCATCGAGGAGAGTGAGCCTTTGTAGAGGCGGTCTCGAGTGATCAGTTCGAGGATACGGCTCTTCTCCTGGTCGTCCATGTCGGGGCCGACAAGATCGGCGACGCGGATCAGATCCTGTTCGGCGCGGATTTCTTCGGAGGTCGTTATGCTCGTGACCTTTAGGACGCCCTCGATCTGCTCGAACTTCGCGCTGACCCTGTCGCTGAGAGCCAGCATGTCATCGGTCAGGATGTTATCGTCGGCATCGTAGGCAACGAACACGTACTCGTCGTTCTGAAACTCTTCGCGAAAGTGGTCGTAGGCTGCCAGAGCCGGATCGCTCTGCACAAACCAGGTTTCGATCTGAGCCTCGAAAGAGAGAAGCGGCAGCGTGCTGGCACTGAGCAACGTGACACCCAGGCACGCGATGATGACGAGCCAGGGGTGACGGACAACGAAGCGTAAATAGGGCAAGAGTCGTATCCGGGTCGTCTACGGGGCCTTAGTCAGTGTGGTTGCCAACGGGTCTGGTCCCGCGTAGGGTCACGGGCTAACTCGCAACAGCGGCCCACTCGTGGCCGCTACGGAGCAACTGATGGAGAGAGTTCAAGCTACCAATCTTCGCCCGGGCATGGTCGTGATGTTCAAGGACGAGCCGCACCGAGTGCTGGAGTTTATGCACCGAACACCGGGCAAAGGAAACGCCGTAGTGCAGGCCAAGCTGAGGGGCGTTCGCAGCGGTATACAGACCGAAACGCGGTTCATGTCGACTGAACAGATCGAGCGAGTTCAGGTGACCGGCAAGACCATGGAATACCTGTACAAAGACGGCGATGGCTACGTGTTCATGGACAGCGAAAACTACGAACAGATTACGTTGCCCGAAACGCTGATCGAGAACGAAGCTCCCTGGCTCGAAGAGAACCTTTCGGTGAATGTGCAGTACATAGCCGATGAGCCCACCGGAATAGAGTTGCCCAAGGTCGTCGAGGCCGAGATTCAGGAGACCGCTCCCGGTCTCAAGGGCGCAACCGCAACCGGGTCGCCCAAGCCGGCGACTCTCACCAACGGGGTGGTGATCAAAGTACCCCAGTTCGTCGAGACCGGAGAGAAGGTCCGAGTCGATCCTGCCGAGGGCCGTTACCTGGAAAGAGCCCGCTGATGAAACTCGAGGACTCGGTCGTGCTGGTCACCGGCGGGGCCTCCGGGCTCGGCTTGGCAACCGCAAAGGCGATTGTCGCCGGAGGCGGCAAGGTTTCACTCATGGATCGTCCCGCCTCCGAGGGCGAGGCGCGCGCATCGGAGTTGGGCGAAGCTGCCCTGTTCGCACCCTCCGACGTAACCAGCGAAGAAGAAGTCGAGGGCGCCATCGCCTCTACCATGGAAGCCTTCGGCAAGGTGACCGGCTGCATCAACTGTGCGGGCGTGGGCACCGCCATGAAGACGACCGGGAAGAACGGTCCGATGCCGCTCAAGCACTTCAAGATGACAGTCGAGATCAACCTCGTCGGGACTTTCAACGTGCTGCGCCTGGCGGCTACCAAGATGCTCGAAAACGATCCGAACGAAGACGGAGAGCGTGGCGTCATCGTCAACACGGCGTCGGCGGCCGCCTTCGATGGCCAGATCGGCCAGGCCGCATACAGCGCCTCCAAAGGAGGCGTAGTGGGCATGACCCTGCCGATCGCCCGCGATTTGTCTCGGGACGGCATTCGCTGTTGCACCATCGCGCCGGGGACTTTCGATACCCCCATGTTGGCGCTTCTGCCCGATGAGGCCCGCCAGGCGCTTGCAGCAGGGATTCCTTTCCCGCAGCGTTTGGGCCGTCCCGAGGAGTTCGCGCAGTTGGCCTGTGACATCATCCGAAACCCTTATCTCAACGGTGAGACCATACGCCTCGACGGTGCCTTGAGGATGCCGCCGCGCTAGGCCGGGCAACCATGACTTACGAAGATCTTCTCGTAGAGCGTGACGGTGACGCGGTTTTCGTCACTATCAACCGGGAAGACAGAGGCAACGCCTTCCGCGTACAGACCGTGCGCGAGATGATCGATGCTCTCGAGGCCGCGCGGCGCGACGTCGATTGCCGCAGCGTCGTGATCACCGGAGCCGGGGATCAGTTCTTTTGTATCGGCGGTGACCATGATGCCGGTCACGACGACGATAGGCTGCACTACGGCGAGGTCTTCCCGGTCGTAGATCTCTACGATCTGATCGACAAACTCACCAAGCCCGTAATCGCCATGGTCAACGGCTTCGCCGTTGGCGGAGGCAACGTACTGGCAGCCGTGTGCGACCTGACGATCGCTTCCTCCAAGGCCGTGTTCCGCCAGGTCGGACCGGCGATGGGCAGCTTCGATGCCGGTTTCGGCACTTGGTATCTTGAAGAGACTGTCGGCCGCAAACGTGCAAAGGAGATCTGGTATCTCAACCAGAAGTATTCGGCCGAGCAGGCGCTGGCGTTGGGCCTGGTCAACGAAGTCGTGGAGCCGACCAAGCTGCGCAGCCGGACCCTCGAGGTTTGCGGAATCCTTTCCGATCGTGGTCCTCAGGCTTTGGCGGCACTCAAGGCCTCCTTCCACGCCCGGCACGGTGGGGTTGCCGGCCTCTCTCGTGTCGCTCTGGATCTTCTGACTCCTCACTATTACCGCACCGAGGAATCGGAAGAGCTGGGCAGGTCCTTCGGGGCCAGAGAAAAGCCCGACAAGTCCAAGTTCTTCAAGTAAGCGGCCCCCATCATGAACGGCCGCCCCGACTCAGAACCGCAGTCCCCGAGTGGGTGGCGAGCCGCGCCCTGGTTCCTGTTGGCTGTCCTGACGGCGGTCAATGCCGTGAACTGGGCGGACCGTCAGGTAGTCCCCATCCTGTTCCCCGCCATCAAGGGCGAACTCGGCTTGAGCGATACGCAACTGGGCATCATCGGCGGCCTGGCCTTCTCCATGATCTATGCGATCGCCGCCTTCGTTTTCGGCCGTGCCGCCGACCGAACCATTCGTACCCGCCTGATTGCCGGCGGCCTGGTCCTCTGGAGCGCAGCCACCGTCGCCAGCGGCTTCGCCGAGGGCTTCGGTAGTCTGTTCGCCGCCAGGTTCTTCACGGGCATAGGGGAGGCCAGCCTCTACCCCTGCGCCATGTCGCTGATCGCCGATCGCTTTCCCGCGGTCTCGCGCGGCCGTGCCATGGGAATCTTCGGAGCGGCAGCTGCCGTCGGCAACGGGCTCGGGATCGGCCTGGGCGGATACATGTCGCAGACGGTAGGTTGGCGTTCCGTGTTCTTCCTCTACGGGAGCGTCGGGCTGCTGCTGCTTCCTCTGCTGTTGATGATCAAGGAAGAACGCAGAGACCCTCCGCCCGACGGCGAACCGCCGATGCTTCAGTTGATCGGTTCCCTGCTACGCGACACCCGCTTGCTGGCAGTTTGGGCCTGCGGGATGGTGATGATCGCTTCCGGTATCGGGTATGCGTCCTGGATACCGACCTACTTCGTTCGTGAGCGTGGCTTCGAGGTAGAGCAGGCCGGTTACCTCTTCGGTGCGGCGGCTCTCCTCGGTGGCGTTGTGGGCAGCGTCTTGGGCGGCACCTTCGCTGATCGACGACGCAAGGTGAGGCTTGCAGGCGAGCTCGACGTATCCGCCCTAGTGGCCATCGTCGCGGTGCCTTTCGTTTTCTTCACCCTTCACTCTCCGTCCCTGCCGGTTGCGCTCGTATGCGGCTTGATAGGACCTATCGCCATCTATGCGTTCTTCCCGAGCCTTCAGACGATGATGATAGAGATAGTTCCTTCACGGCGCCTGGGGGTGGCGTACGCGATCAACATACTGTTCCTCGGCGGCATCGGAAGTGCTCTGGGCCCCTTCGTGGTCGGCTATGCTTCGGATCTCACCGGCAGCATCCGCGTTGCCATGCAGATACCCATAATAGGAATGGTGCTGGCATCTGTGTTGGCGGCGCTGGCCGGCCGTCTTGTCAGGGCTCGGCGCGACGCCGAGAATTGACGCCATGCCCGCTACGCTGCCGCCCTGGATAGAGACCCGCGAGGGGCGGTCGGGGATCATCGTGCTCGCCCCTCATGGTGGCCGCCGCCGGCGCCCGATCCGTCGAGGTGACAGCGTCAACGATCTGTACACCGCCGAGATCGCCACGGAGCTGGCCGAGCGCCTGGATGCCCCGGCCTTCATCAATCACGGTCTCGATCGCAACGAGTCCGATCTGAACCGCATCTCTCACCTGGCGCGCGATCAGGGGTGGCTGCTCGAAGCCTTGAGAGAAAGAGTGGAAGCGCTGGTTGTCTCAGGCCGTGCACCCCTTCTGGTCTTCGTCCATGGCTGGAACATGGTTGTTCCCTGCTGTGACGTCGGCGTGGGGTTGCGCAACCGCGGGGTCATGCTCACCGGTCGCTACCCCACGGTATCGCGGCAAACCTTCGATGACACCGTCAGGCCCATGATCGAGGCCGTGAAGAACGCCGGCCTCGAAGCGGCCCTGGGGTTGCGCTACCCGGGCAGCGGTAAGGACAACGCACTGCAGATCTTCAGTGGGCGTTACCATGAACACGCTGACGCCGATGTGGCGCGTCTGTCACAACTGGCGCTGATGGACAGCGTAGACGCGGTTCAGCTCGAACTGGGCATTCCGTTGCGTTGGGAGGGCGCGCGTCGTGGAGTGTTGGTCGAGGCACTCGTGGAGTCCTTTCGCGTGGCCGCAGCTGGGCGTCCTCTGCCGGATGCGCCGGCCGCGGTCGGGCTCGAGCGCCGCCGCGGGTGGGACACCACTGCCAACCGTCCACGCAGCGAGAACGGGCCGGCGCCGGAACAGGGTTACAACCTGCAAGCGGTGTTGGGTGAGGGAGCCGGCGGCTTGTTTGCCGGCGTGGAGGCGACAGGCCCGGACTCTATGGCCTGCCGGATCTGCTTGGTGAATACCGATGGTTCGATGAATCTGTTCGTGGCCGAAGACGACTGGTCGGGGGAGCCGGGCGTTTACGAGAGCCACGGTCTGAGCTGGCGGGTCCGCCCTCACGAGATGGTGCTCGAGGCCGGTTTCCGAGGAGCCATGGTCTCCTATCCTAGCCACGACGCTTATGAGGATCTCGAAGCCGGGCTTGCGGGCTCGCACCTGGTCGAGGCCGAGCTGAACATGCGCTTCGAGGAGCGCTCCGACGGCTTCGGAAACTTAAAGTACAGCATTAGCCTCGATGGGGTAGATAGCCATGGAAGTTGCGTTGCCGCCTTAGATCGCGGTGGACGCCGCAACGGCGGAGCCGGACCGCGCTCGCGGGTCTTCGTCACCGAGAGCGGGGCCGGGCCCTTCCGTGTCCACGGGCCCGAGGCCGTCACCTTTCGCGAGGGCAGGGACGGCTGCCCTGAGGGGATCGAGATCTCGGCAGAGCAAGGATCCTTCAGCGGCCATGTGACCGCCTGTGTGCCCGTCTGGCGCCAACTGCCTGGCGGGGGCTCGGCTCGCTTCACCTTCGGGTTGGCAGAGTTCAGCGCCGGAGACAGACCGGGGCCAGCGACCGCACGCGGCCTATACGATCGCCTCGAGTTCTTTACGGACGGGGAACAGCCGGCCTAAGCCCTGGAAGCGCGCGGCGGCGAGCCGCCACCCTGTTCCCGGGCCAAGGCCGGGTTCCGACGCGTGGCTTGGATCAGCCCTTGGCGGCGGCCAGGGCTGCGTCGTAATCGGGCTCCTGGCCGATCTCGGGGACTAGCTCCGCGTACGTGACCTTGTTGTCGCCGTCGACCACGAACACCGCCCGCGCTGTAACACCTTTGAGAGGCCCGTCGGCGATCGCCACGCCGTATCGTTCACCGAAACCGCGGTCGCGCACGTCGGACGCGGCGGTCACCGAAGACAGGTCCTCGGTCTCGCAGAATCTCTTCTGGGCGAAGGGAAGGTCGGAGCTGATCACCAACACCTCGGTGTCCGGTAGGGAGCCTGCTTGTTCGTTGAACTTGCGGGTCTCGGTCTGGCACACAGGTGTGTCGAGGCTGGGCACGATGACCAGCACTTTGGTCTTGCCTGCCAGCTCCGCGAGGCTGACCGACGAAAGGTCGGATTTGGTGAGCTCGAAGTCGGGGGCGGCTTCGCCGACGTTCGGCATGGATCCACTAAGGTTGCAGGGGTTTCCTCTCAACGTAACGCTGGCCATCGATACTGCTTCTCCGTAGATGAATTTAGGGGCATGACCCGAGGGCTTCGAGTCAGCTTCTCGCGCTTTATCCCGAAGGCCGGCCGGCAAAGCAAAGGCGAATATCTTGCCCCGGCTTGGTCGTCGCGGCAGCGAGAATGGGCCGCCGGGGTTCGGTCGTTGATTCTCAGGCGTCTTGGAACCAGATCTCTAGTGCTACTTTAGATTAGACGGGCTGCATGGGCGCGCAGCGTCGCCCCTAACTCTCCGTCGACTCTTTTCCGGCCACACCCCCATAGGGGGCGAGTTCTGAGCGCGGCAAGAAACCGGCTCTGGCCCATGCCGGGCCTATCTTGGCCTCACCCGGCCTGCGGGGAGCGGTTCTCGAGTTACCGTACACCCTTGACGAGGCGGAGGCCGCTATAGTAAGCGTTCAGGCAGATTACCAGCGAAACCCTGACCCCGTTCGGGGGGATAGGGAGGAGGGAGCCGCTGTGAAACAGTTCATCTTTCTACCAGTCCTTCTACTGGGTGCCTTGGTATTGTTACCCGGCCAGGCCTCTGCTGCGCCGCCCTGCGCGCTGGCCGACGCGCCCACCTGCGGAGGCGAGTGTCCGCCGGGCGAGATGTGTGTCGACGTCGACTATCCGGGCCCACCGGGTGGAGTGCTGTGCGAGTGCGTTCCGGCTCCCATGGCTTGCGGCGACGTTGAAGGCCCGCCTCTCTGCTACGGAGGGTGCCCTCCCGGGCTGGCATGTGTCGACATGGGACCCATGTGTGTGTGTGATCCCGTACCCACGTTGTCAGAGTGGGGCATTATGGGCATGTCGGTGTTGATGTTCGGCGGCGTGATCTACCTGCGTCGTAGGCGTCAGGAGATACCGGTAAGATACAAATAACAGGCGAGCACCGAGGCCGGTTGCCATCGAGAAGGCGCCGGCCCGGGCCAGACAGTCATCGAAGCGGCGTATCGCTAGGTTCTGAAGCGATGCGCCGCTTTTTTTGTGGCGCGGTATGCGCCGCTAGTTGGGATCACTAGCCGTCCGTCGGCTAAGACGCGGCGGGCGCCTTCAGTGCTCGGGCCTGGGCGGTCAACTCACTCCAGCACAGGATGATCCAAAGAAGCACGGGGATCAGCCTGCGTCCGACGTGGGTGTAAAAGGACTGGGCGTAGCCGACCAGGAACTTCGCGGTCTGGGCCGGGTTGTCCAGGCTCTCGAGAAAACCCTTGCCGAAGTAGCTCAAGTCGGTGACCTCATAAGGACCGACGTTGAAGAAGGCGTAGTGCATCTGCACGGTGAGCATGAAGTGGCCCACGTGGGTCAGCGCGAGCAGCCCGAACCCTATCATCAGGGCTGTCTTTCTTTTCGCCCACACCATTCCAGGTGTGGACAGCATCAGGGCCAGGAGCAGTGGGGCGTTGTTGTGGTGGGTTCTGAGTTCGAGACGTTGAACCGGGACGCGCGATGCGAACTCGTCCGTATGGGCGATCACCGTGTGGGCGCCGTCGACGCCGATCCCCGCCGTCATGCGCGGGGACTCCAGTCGCCTGAGCACCTGGCCGGCAACGACCGAGACGGCGGTGTCGTAGAGCGGTGCGATCAGGACCGCCCAGGTAGCCAAGGACACCGCCAGGATGGCGATGAACTTCAGCGCGGTCCTTGTCAGGCTAGGCCGGTCGCTCATGCACGAACCTTTCCACCCACACGAAGAGGAGCACGAGGGCAAAGCCGATGATCAAGAACTGCCAGACGTATATGTGAGCCGCCCGGAAGATCGACGGAGAATAAACCCCGATGAAGAACAGGCTGGCCACGCGAAAGATGTTGATGAAGTAAAGGATGGCCTGGCCGGCCACGATTCCTATGGCCCGCTCTTTCCAGGTCGCCGGGTAGGCAAGGATGCTTGCGAGAAGAATCAGATGGGCCCACATGCCGTTGCAGTCGTTGTCGACGCGCATCGCGAAGCCGGTGATCGGCGACGCCAGCACTCGCTCGTTCTGGATGATGTCCACCCCCGTGACCTCGACCATCAGCCGGCTGAGGTTGGCGATCACCATCGTATAGGAGTTGAGAGGACCATCCTGGACGGATTGGTTGAGCAACACGGCTCCGCCCAGGGCCATGGTAGCCCCGAATACGATGGCGGGTGCGAGCTGTTTGAGACGCTCTGTGATGAGGGGTTCCTCCCGGACGAGAATAGTGAGTGTTCATGCGCTCCCACGTCAAGGCAAGCCCGCCCGTTTGCAGGCAACAACGTACGGCGGGTCCTTCTGATGCGTTGCCGATGGGTTGCCGATGCGTTGCCGAAGTGCGTGCCGCGGTCTAACCTTCGGCGCTCAGATGCGGGTGTTACACCTCTTGGGTGCACCGTGGCGGCGGGCCTTCGAGGAGGTCCTGGCGGCGATGCAGGCGGTGCTCGACCGTGAAGGCAACGAGTGGGTCTCGATCGCCTCCTTGTTCGCCTCGGCCATATTTGCCTGGGTTGTTTACGTACCGTTGCACGAGCTGCTCCACGCCTTCGGCTGCCTGGCCACCGGAGGGAGCGTCTCCGAGCTAGAGATCGCCCGCATCTACGGCGGAGATCTACTGGCGGCAGTGTTCCCGTTCGTGCAAGCCGGCGGCGAGTATGCCGGGCGCTTGAGCGGTTTCGATACTCATGGTTCCGACTTCGTCTACGTGGCGACGGTCTACGCACCGTTCGTTCTAACCTTGCTCTTCGCTTCCTTCGTCTCGGTTGCAGCGGCCGGCCGTGTCAGCGCCGTCTTGACCGGTGTAGGCGCGGTTCTCTACGTGGCGCCGGCGGTCAGCCTGTTCGGCGACTTCTATGAATTGGGATCGATATTGATCAGCGGTGTGTGGGTTTGGGCTTTGGATGGAACGATCGCTGACCAGGCGATGCGGCTGCGCCACGATGATGTTTTCCTGCTGATCGGCCAGTTCCCCGAGCGCTTCCCGGACGACACGGGCCGCTGGGCCTTCGCTGCCGGGCTTTCTTTCCTGGCCGGCCTGGCGCTGCTCACCCTGACTCTGGCAGGCGCTCAGATGCTTGGTAGACGCCGGTTTCAGGCTTCTCCGGACGTATCCGACGCCTGACCGCCCGATCGGGTTAAGACCGCCGTCCTAGGGTCCTGGTCGGGCTTGTCGCGCGTGGAATCCGGCGCCAGGCTTGAGGATACAGCCAGATGAGCTGGCGGAAGCCTCGCCGCGCTAGTCTCCTCCCCACGCGGTGATTGCCCCGGACCGGGAGCGCCCCTCCTCGAACCGGCCGGGCCAGTCGGTGGATGCGCGCGCGACTTCCGAACCCGGTTCGCCGCCGGTTTTCATCCCCCGGAAGCCGGCGGCGCCGGGCCTTCCTGGTAAGAACCCAAACGCCGAGATAGCCTCGCGCGCATCGTCATGCGCCGCCTGTTCCTCAGGACGCTCGTCTCGGCCGTCGCCTTGTCGTGCCTCACCGCTGCTAGCGCGTTCGGTCAGTCCAGTGACCGGATATATGCAACCCAGTACCGCGTCTCGAGTCCTCCGCCCGACAACTTCCAACTCCTGCTCAACTTGGCCGGGGACAGCTCGGTTCTGAGCACCGGCCCGGTTTTCGGTCCCCTGCTCAGCATACTCGGCCTCGCCTTTCTCGACGGTCTTCTCCACGGCAGCGAGTTCGAATCGGCCGCCAACTATTACCTCGTCGCGTTCGCCCACGAAGGCATCTTCCGCGGACAGGGAGCGCGTGTAGGTGCGGCGCCCATAGGCTTTCCCAACGTTGAGGGCCTGGCCGTGGCCGACGGCACCATCTACGGGACAAGTATCGATTTCGGGGCCCACAGGACCACGTTGATCACCATCGACGAGAACACGGGTATCGGCGCGGCTGTCGGCATGCCCTCTCGTAACGTGATCATCGAGGGGCTGGCCTACGATCCGCTCAACGAGCTGCTCTACGGTGCAGGCGTTCCTTTCGGCGCAGGAGAGCCCAATGCCGTGGACGACAACAACCTCTACATCCTCGACATGAACGACGCAGGAGAGACGCTGGTCGGGGATCTGGGCACTCGCATAGAAGGCCTGGCGTGGGACCAGGAACTGGGCCTCATCGGTTCTTTCGACCGCCTCTACAGCATCGATGATCAGACGGGTGCGGCCACCCCGCTCGGGCCGACGGATTTCACCGATGGCTTGCCCGGCACGTTCAACGGTGCTTGGGGTCTGGCCTCGCTGATCACTTCCCTCGGCCAGGGCATCTGTGGCGATGCCAACAACGACACCAACGTGAACGCCACCGACGCACTGATCACGCTGCAGACCGGCGTGGGCGCAGGCAGTTGTCCCCTGTGTGTGTGCGACGTCAACTCCTCGACCGATACCAACGCCACCGATGCCTTGCTCGCGCTCCAGTTCGGCGTAGGCCAGCCGGTGGTATTGAACTGCGTGCCTTGTTAACAGTGGCCGGTCCCCGATGCTCGACGCCGAATTGATCCAAGTCCAGGCCAACGGCCTCGAGTTCTCTGTGTACGTCAAAGGGCAGGGGCCGCTGGCGCTGTGTCTCCACGGTTTTCCCGACACGCCCTGGACCTTTCACCAGCAGTTTCCCGCGTTGGTCGAAGCCGGTTTCCGTGTTGCCGCGCCGTATCTACGGGGCTACTCGCCTAGTCAGATCCCGGATGATGGTTGTCCTCAGGCCGCTGCTCTGGGCCGAGACGCGCTCGGCTTGATCGAGGCCCTCGGTGCCGACAGCGCCGTCGTCATCGGTCACGACTTCGGTGGTGCTGCGGCTCTGCTGGCTGCGTTGCTCGCACCAGAGCGTGTCAGCAAACTCGTAACGATTGCCACCCCGTACAGCCCGAAGCTGATGGAGGTGATGACTTTCCAGGATTACGTTCAGCAAAAGAGGTTCTGGTACCAGTACTTCTTTTTGCTGCCGGCGGCCGAGGCAGCGATTCCGGGCAACGGTTTCGAGTTCATCCGGCGGTTGTGCCGTGATTGGTCGCCCGGATGGGACATGCCCGAGGAAGCGATGGCTCATACCATCGAGACCTTGGCCAAGCCCGGCGTCCTCAAGGCGGCGTTGGACTACTATCACGCGATGTACGAACCGGAGCACCAGAACCCCGAGTTGATGACCGACCAGGGCCTTTTCCTGACCACGCCGATACAAGTCCCGTCACAGCACATTCACGGAACTTTCGACGGGTGTATGGGGGCCGAGCTGTGCGAGGGGATGGAGGTGATGTTCGCGGGCTTCTTCGACAAGGTCATAGTCGAAGAAGCCGGGCACTTCGTCCACCAGGAAAAGCCCTCCGAGGTGAACGGCTCTATCCTAGGCTTCTTGTCTTCCTGAGCGGGCGGCTAGAGCTGACTCTGGGCGCTCTCGATCTCTTTGGACAGCTTGCGCACGCGGAGTTGAGCGTCGATTCTGCTGACCAGTTCCTGATGCGGGAACGGCTTGCACAAGAACTCGCTCACGCCCAGCTTCATGCCGGCATGGCGGGTTTCGAAGTCGTCGAGACCCGTGAGCAAGATGATGGGTAGGTCGGCGAACCTTTGCTGCTGTCGAAGCTTCTCGCAGACCTCCAGGCCGGTCATGTCGGGCATCATGACGTCCAGGACCAGGATGTCGACGTCCTGCTTGGCCAGGATGTCGAGGGCTTCCACGCCGCCGGCGGCGGTCAGCAGCTCGTAATTGTACTTCTGTAGAAGGCGAACCACGGCGCGCGACGCGTCTGTGTCGTCGTCGACGATGAGCACCACGGGTTTGCCGTTGTCTTGCGTTTCACTCATCTCGGCAGTCCTCAGTAATTGTAGGAGTGGGGCATCTGGTAGTCGGCGTCACGCTTGCGCCGCAGCTTGGCCACCAGCGTCGTGCGCTTGAGACCGAGCAGCCTCGCAGCCGCCTGCTTGTTGCCCTTCGTACGACGAAGCGCTTCGTCGATGATGCGGTTCTCGAACTCCTCCACCGCGGCGTTCAGATCCATGCCTTCCTCGGCCAGCTTGGGCCGCGGGATCTTCTTCTCCGACAAGAAGGAGCGGATGTTGGCGGGCAGGGCGTCGGGTCTGACTACGGGCGAGTCCGACAGGATGACCAGGCGCTCGATCACGTTTTCGAGCTCTCGAATGTTGCCGGGCCAGTCATACTCCCACAACAACACCATGGCCTCCTCGGAGATGCTGATGGGATAGGGGCGGTTGTCGTTGTGTCTTTCCAGGAAATGCTCGATGAGCGTGGGAATATCGGAGCGCCGCTCACGCAGGGGCGGAATCGGAATCGGCACTACCTGCAGGCGGTAGTATAGGTCTTCGCGGAAGCGGCCGGCTTCTACCTCGGCGGACAGGTCCTTGTTGGTGGCGGCGATCACGCGCACATCCACACGGAAGGGCATGTCGGCGCCGACCGGGCGGATCTCCTTGTCCTGCAGCACACGCAGAAGCTTGACCTGCATCATGGGGTTCATCTCGCCGATCTCGTCCAGGAACATCGTTCCCTTGTGAGCGAGCTGGAACATGCCGGGGCGATGGCCGACGGCACCGGTGAAGGAGCCCTTTTGGTGTCCGAACATCTCGGACTCGAGCAGGTCACCGGGGATGGTTCCGCAGTTGACGGCTACGAAGGGCTGGTCGTTGCGCCCGCTCAGCTCGTGGATCTTGCGCGCGACCAACTCCTTACCCGTGCCGCTCTCGCCAGTGATCAGAACCGTCGAGTCGGTCTTCGACACCTTCGTGATCAAGTGATGGAGCTTCTGGATGAGCGAATGGGTGCCTACTATTTCTGGGTCTTTGTCTGCCATCTGGCCTCTGCAGCGTCGTAATTGTCGCGCTGAAAAATTCGCTATAGATACAAAAGTAACACTTTGAAACTTGACGCTGCTACCACGAATGCACCGGCCAACTGTTTGATTTCGTTGGTTGTAGCTGGGGATCGGCGCCCGCCCACGCACATGCGCAGTCAGCATCATTGTTGGTCGACAGGCACCGTGCGTGGTAGTGCTTGGCGCCGGGCATCACGTGGTGGCACGCAGGCAAGTCGGAATCTTGCCGCCGCATATCGCGATTGGAGACATCTATGTCGATCAGGAGACATGACGGGCGCGCCCCCGACCATCTGAGGCAGGTGGAAATCACCCCCGGCTTCATCGATTCGGCCGAAGGCTCGGCCTTGATAGCGATGGGCCGTACACGGGTCATCTGCACGGCCTCGGTCGAGGAGGGGGTCCCGCGCTTTCTTGCCGATCAGGGCCGCGGCTGGGTGACCGCCGAGTACGGGATGCTGCCGCGCTCTACCGATACGCGCATGGACAGGGAGGCCGCCCGCGGCAAGGTCGGAGGGCGCACGATGGAGATCCAGCGCCTCATCGGCCGTAGTATCCGCGCTGTTGTCGACATGCAGGCCCTCGGCGAGCGCACCGTCAAACTCGACTGCGACGTCATACAGGCCGACGGAGGCACCCGCACCGCAGCGATCACCGGGGCCTATGTAGCACTGGCTCTGGCCTGCCGCGGTTTGTTGGAAGCCGGGACGATCGAGCGCGAGCCGTTGACCACCGGCGTTGCGGCGGTGAGCGTCGGGGTGGTCGACGGCACGCCGATACTCGACCTTTGCTACGAGGAGGATTCCCGTGCCGAGGTCGACATGAACGTGGTCATGACTTCAGAGAGGGAGTTCATAGAGCTGCAGGGAACGGCCGAGGGAGTGACCTTCTCCAAGAACGTGCTGGACTCTATGGCCGACTTGGCTTGGACGGGCATCTCTCAACTGATGGAAGCGCAAAATGCCGTCTTGCGAGGCTGAAGAGCCGCAACTCCTCCTGGCCACCTCCAATCAAGGCAAGGTGGCCGACTTTCGACTGCTCTTCGAAAACAGCGGCATCGACATCATCTCGCCGGCCGACGTCGGAGTGTGGGTGGACGTCGAAGAGACGGGCACGACCTTCGAAGAAAACGCCCTGCTCAAGGCCAGGGCTTTTTGTGAGCTGTCGGGAAGGCCGACATTGGCCGACGATTCGGGCCTGGCCGTCGCTGCCTTGGACGGGCGCCCCGGAGTGTACTCGGCTCGCTACGCCGGCCCCCAGTGCGACGATCACGCCAACAACCTCAAGGTGATCGAGGAGCTATCCGGAGTCCCGGATCGAAGGGCGGCCTTCATCTGTGTGCTGGCTCTGGTCATGCCGGACGGAACCGAGGTCATCACAGACGGGCGCTGTGAAGGGCTGATCATCGACGAAGAGAGGGGGAATGAAGGGTTCGGCTACGACGTCATCTTTTATAGGGAAGACCTCGGACGGACTTTCGGCGAATCGTCGCCGGCGGAAAAGAACGCGCGGAGCCACCGCGCGGCAGCGGTGCGGGCCATGCTCGAAGAGATCCGCGAACGCGGATTATTGAAAAGTACTGACCGCTAGGCGAGACTTGAGCATCGGGGTGTGGCGCAGCCTGGTAGCGCACCTGCTTTGGGAGCAGGGTGTCGGAGGTTCAAATCCTCTCACCCCGATCTTTTTCCGAACCGGTGAGGAACGAGCGACGCGAGCTAGCGAGCGGCGCGAGACACGACGGTCTTCTATGCCGTAAGCCAACCCGGCAACCTCGGACCTACGGCATATACTCTCTCAACCACGGCGCCGGCTTGACTACCCGGTACCACTTGGAGCCGCCGCCCTCGACGGCCTCGATCGGTTTGGGATCGCCGTGGAACACGATCACCCGCGCTTCTTTCGGCAAGCGCGGGGGTAGTATCAAGCCCATGGGAACCAGCCTGACGCAGTCGTGCTTGTAGCTCACGCACCAGCGCGAGGGCCAGTACTCGAGGATGCCGTGGCGGGTCGCGATGTAGGATAGGAACTCCTGCTCGTTGCGGAAGTCCTCACGAACCTTCTCGCCGAGCCGGTTCAGCTCATCGTAGACGCCCAAGTCCTCGCCGGCCTCGTATCTCAGAACAGAAGAATTGCCCGTATAGGCGTGGCGGCGGCGAAATAGCTTGTAGTCCTTGATGATCACGAAGCGGCCGGGGCCTTCGAAGAAGGGATCGAGAGACCGTGTGATCACGATGTCGAGGTCCAAGTAGAGGGTTCGGCCCTTGGGTCCGCCCAGGTCGGGATCGAAGAGAGCGAGTTTGCGCCAGCCGCGGTCGAGGCGATGGCCTACTACGGGGACCTCGGGCAGAGGCAGGACGGTGACCTCTGGGCCTATGCCCTCGGGATGGTCAGTGACGCAGTAGAAGTCGAAGTCGCCGCTGATCTTGGTTTTGACCATGCGGTAGAGGCGGTTGACGTCTTCGGCGGGAAACTTCTCCCCCCATTTCATGCAGATGATCTGTTTAGCGTCGCCGCCGGCCATCAATACCCTCCTTCAAGGCTTGGTGTTTGGTATCACGGCCTCCGGCACTTTTCATCACCCGAGACTCGAGACCGGGGTCTGTTGAAACCTCGCCTGAGGTGGGTGAGAATCCCGAGCCTACCTGTCACGCGCCCGTAGCTCAGTTGGATAGAGCATCGGCCTTCTAAGCCGGTGGTCGCAGGTTCGAGTCCTGCCGGGCGCGCCATCTTAGCTGCGGCAGCGAGTCCTGGCAGGAATCCCTTTTGTAACTCCCGCGCGTACTTCACGCCTCGCCGGCTCGGCGCTCGTTACGCTTGCGGGTTCGAGTCCTGCCGGGCGCGCCACCCTAGCTGCGCCGACTACTCCCGCACCGCGCAGTACATGTAGCTGACACGGGTTATGCGCACCGACCCGAACTGGCGCACGTCTATGAGGCGCCCGCCCGACTCGGCGATGATCTCCTCTACGCGTGAGCGGTGGATCTGGTGCATCTCGACGGTGGGTTTGCCGCGAACACGTTTCCACAAGCGCCTGAGGGGTCCCCTTGCCACTTGCGAGAGCTTCTCTCCCAGGCTGCCCGGTTTGTGACGGCGACCGCTCGGAATCTGAAACATCGCGATGCCGCCCGGGCGCAGCACGCGAAAGAACTCGGCTATGTACTTGGCCGAGGCCGCGGCCGGGATGTGTTGCAGAACGATGTTGGTGTAGATGAAGTCGAAGCTGGCGTCGTCGAACAAGGCCAGGTCGGCCGTCGTGTTGAGATGATAGCTACAGCGGTCACCGAAACGGTTGTAGCTGCGGGCGTGGCGGATCATCGATGACGAGATGTCTACGCCCACGGCCTCGTCGAAGTGCTCGCACAGCGCTTGGGTGAGGCGCCCGACCCCGCAACCGAAGTCCAGCGCGGCTCCGCGTTTTAGATCGACGCCGAGTCTATCGAGATAGGTAAGCGCTCGCCCGATCTCTTGGCGGCCGGCTTCGAAGAATTCGCCCACATCCCACCGGTGTCCTTTCTTGCCCTTGTCGCTGAGGACGGCATAGAGAGGATCGGCGTTCCCGTACCACTCGTATGTTCGTTGGACGTGCTTGAGTGACATCAGGCGGCTCGACAGTGGTCTGATCGATCGAGCGAGACGGCGCGACCATAGATAGGGACACCGAGGCTGTCAACGCGGCGCCGGCCTGTATCGAGACCGGACTCTCAGCGCAGGTCGAGCAAGTGTCAGGCTGCGCGGGCCGGGTCGCGTTCTTGTAGTTGTTCGTAGAGCTTCATGATCAGAGGACAGTCCACGCCGGCCTCGCGTGCTGCACGCAGGGGGTTGCCGTAGATGGCTTCTATCTCCAGGGGCTGGCCGCGCTCGTGGTCGAGCTTCATGCTCGGCTTGTATGCGGCCATGAGCTTGGTCGCTTCAAGCATCACGTTGACGAAAGACGGGTCGATGATATGGCCGCAGCCCTCGGCCGCCGCCACGACTTCGTTCATCAGGCCTTCGCTCAGCGCCCTCGTCTCGGGGTCGGCCATGAGGATGTCTGTCGCGCAGCCGTGAACGACAGTCAGCCCGTTGAAGGGGATGTTCCAGACGAGCTTCTTCCAGCGCGCCAGCGCCAGATTTTCTTCCAAGTCGACGCTTATGCCGGCCGCCTCGAAGTCCGACCCTATGGTGCGCATGATGTCGGTGATGCCGGCGGGCTGTCCGTCCGCGCGGTACTGTCCGAAGATAACCTGGCCGTAGTCGAGATGGCAGATATGTCCCGGTCCGACCTTGTTGGAACATAGAAACGCCAGGCCACCGACGATGGTATTGTCCGGGACGGCTGCGGCGGCGGCCTCCTCCGGCCCCAGTCCGTTCTGCATCATCAAGACCGTGCTGGCCGGAGTCACGGCAGCTGGCAGCAGGTCGGCGAGCAGGTGATTCTGTGTCGTCTTGAGGCACACCATCACCACGTCGCACTCAGGCAGGTCGGCGGCGCTCGCGTATACTTGCGGCCGGCCGATCGAGAAATCGCCATCCGTGGATTCCACGTGCAGGCCGTGTTCGCGCACGTGATCGTAGTCACTATGCAGCAGAAAGTGGACGTCGAGGCCGGCGTGCTGGAGCCTGGCGCCGTAGTAACCGCCCAGCGCGCCGGTGCCGATCACTGCGTAACTCGTGCTCATCCGTACTTCGTGAGAATCCGGCGCAAGAGTCCTTTGTCCGTATCTTGCTCGCGGATGTGGAGAAGCTTGCGGATCTCGTCGTTGACGGCTCGCGCAACCTTGGCGCGAA
This sequence comes from Candidatus Binatia bacterium, assembly GCA_028278325.1. Classification (GTDB taxonomy): domain Bacteria; phylum Desulfobacterota; class Binatia; order UBA1149; family JAJCZL01; genus JANQEO01. The sequence continues at coordinate 15,638 of JANQEO010000445.1, read as the reverse complement.
GCTCGAGGCGCAGAGCCTCGCTGTCTTCGCTGTGGGCGTAGGGACTGGTGTCGATCGGGCGTCCGAAGGAGAAGTACAAGCGTTCGGGTCGCGGTAGCATTGTCAGGCCCAGACCTCTGGCCAGAGGAAAGATCATGTCCCCGTTGCGCATATACTTCTTGGCTATCCCCGTGCGTTTCAGGAGAGTGCCCAGCGGTGAGGCCATGATGTCGTCGGCATCGATGATGACGTCGTAGGCATCCTCGACACCGACCTGCGCCACGGGGGTGATCGTGTAGCCGTGCTTTAGGGCCAAGCGTATAAATCCCGTGCGATTCTTCCAGATCAGCTTGTAGGCCTCTCCCCGGCGCCTGGTGACCTCCCGTCCGCCGCCGGGAAACACGAGCACGTGCTGCCCGGCCTCCATCAAACGGTCGCAGTTCTCCCGTGTTCCTATGACGGCTCCACCCCGGCGCAGAAAGTCGCTCCAGCCGGGGACGGTGAAATGCAGCGTGTCGGCCAGACCGCGAAAGCGGATACCCTTGTTGAGAACCAGCTCGGCGGCGAGCAGGGCGGTGTCGATGAGCCCGTAGATGGTATGGTTGGCGACGAAGAGGGTCGGTCGATCCGCGCTTACATGGTCGAGTCCGTAGTACTTCGGGCTGAAGTAGGCGCGTAGGGGCGTATAAAGAGTTCGGTAAAAACTGGTGGAGAAGCCGTCGAAGTCGACGATGTCGTCCTGGTCGACGCTGGTGCGCGGTCCGTCGATGCGTGGCCCGGTGGTGGATCCGCCGCCGGGTTCGTCACCCGCCATGCGCTTGTACCCCCGTTCCGTGATTGTGGAATCCGACGCCACAGTGGGAGGATTGTTGCGCAGTCTCTGAGCCTATTCCACCCCCGCCGCGCTAGCGCCTCGCATCAGGGGCATCCCGAGGGCTTGTTGAGGCAGTTCTTCTTGGTCACCTTGAAGGTCCGGCCCTCTATGCGCTCATAGCAGCCGTTCTGCTCGCTGCAGCACCCCGTGGCCTGCACGCAGTTGGCCGGCACAAGCAGCGGGTTGTCATTTTGCACCTGGGCGCGGAAGAAGATCTGGGGGATGTTGTTGGGGTTCAGCCCCGGAATAAGGTCGCAAGTCGACCGGAACGCAACACCCCCGCCGTTGTCTTCGATGCTCGCGTCGACGTTCTCGCAGTTCTCGCTGCGCGTGAGCTGAACGATCTTGCGCCGCTTCTTCATGCGATAGATCTCGTAGTTGCCGTCGGCGTTGAAGGGTGGGTTGCTTCCCCGTTTCACCCTCTTGCTCGAATCCACCATGTCGCCGTTGGATTCGAAGGCGATGAAGCCGCCACCGTCACCGATCACGGGATTGCGCACGTCGCCGACATCCAGATCGGTGTACTGGGTCATGCGCAGGTGGAACGCGCGGTAGCGGAACATGTTGAAGCCCGTGGAGGCGTTGTGCCAGATGTCGGAGTCCGTGTGGAAGACGACGTACGGTCCGCGCGCAAAGTTACTGGCTGACGAGATTGCTGGACGCCCGAAAATCCCCGGCGGATGCGGACCGTTCGGGTCGAGTGGAAACTTGTTGTCGACTAGGTGGGACAGGACGCCGACCTTGCGGTCCCAACGATATATCTGGTCGCCGACGGCGCCGTGCCCCAGTTGGTCGTGATCGGAGATGTAGACGGTGCTCTGGCACTGGACGGGAAAGTAGAACCCACCGATCGTCGGGCTGTGGCTGCTGGTGCCGGCCGGGCCGTCGCTGAGCTGGGTGAAGGTTCCGTTGAAGGGAAAACCGGCGGTCTGGGTGATCGAGTACAGGAACACCTCCTCACTGCCGTCCGGGTTGCTGTTGTGCGTAGGCGGGTTCTGATCGTCCTGTGTGCCGTCGTTGTTGTCGAGGTCGGCATTCGAGCTGAAAACGATGCAGCGGCCGCTATCACTCGGAAACGGATCCTTGTTGACTACGGGGGCCAGGGTGTCGGTCAATTGGTGGTAGATGCCGGTCTGCACCTCCCACAAAAAGACCTCGGGATTGCCGTCGGCATTGCCTACCGACTGGTCCAGGTCGCCGGTGGAAACGAAGGCCAGATACTGAGGCCTCCCCGAGTCACGTTGCTCGTCGGTAACGCGTGAGCCCGCGTAGCTTTCGCCGCCTACGGTAGTGGTCGCCCGGGATGTGACACGGGACGCGGCGTCCCAGATGTAGACCTCGCGGTGTCCGGGCGCACTACCAGGACCCATGACGTCTCCGTCGGAGGTAAAGACTACGCTCTCGGCCCGTTCCAGGTGGAGTCCGGGGCGGTAGACATCTCCTTCCGTGTTGAAGGTAACCTGGAACAGAACGGGGTTCTTGCCGCGAACGGCGTACGCCGATCCCGGTAGAAGAAACGATCCTGCTATTGCGAATGAAAGAACGAAAGAAAGGTAGCGGACTGCTGCTACATACACCGGACACCTCCGGCCCATCCCCGCGTTACCCCTTTTGCAGGCGACGGGCGGCGCTTTGTTATCAATGATCAAAATAACCAGCGGCAGGTCGGCTCGCCAGCACCCAAACGGGTATTTCGGTAGTTGAACCGGCGGTTACTCTGCGCGTAACGCCTCGACAGGATCGAGCCGCGCAGCGCGCCGCGCCGGCGCCACGCCAGAGAGGATGCCGATGCCCACGGCGATGGCTTCGGCCAACACCACATAGGCCCAGGACGTGTGTACGGGCAAGGCCGGGGCAATGCGGTGGAGCAGTTGTGCTCCGCCGATGCCGATCACGAGTCCGGCAAGGCCGCCGGCGGCGGCCAAGACCGTAGCCTCGGCCAAGAACAGCGCGAGGACTTGTCCTCGCCTGGCACCGAGAGCGCGCAGCAGTCCGATCTCCGATGTTCGTTCCTTCACCGCGATCGTCATGATCGTGAGTATCCCCAGGCCTCCCACCAGTAGAGAAATGCCTCCGATTGCCGCTACGGCAAAGGTGAGAACGTCGAGCACGTTGCCCAGCACGTCGAGCATCTGCTCCTGTGTGGTGATCGTGAAGTCCTCTTGCTTGTGACGTGCTACCAGAACTCTCTTGATTCCTGCGACTACTTCATCGAGCGATGCACCTTCTCGGTACATGACGTCGATTTCCATGACGCCTTCGCGATCGAACATTTCCAGGGCCCGGCTCGTAGGGATGAAGACGCTATCGTCCAGGTCGAAGCCGAGGATCTGTCCCTTCGGCTCCATGGTTCCAACCACGCGGTAACGGTCCCCTCCGATTCTGACCCGTTCGCCGAGGGGGTTGCGGTTTCCGTAGAGCTCGTGGCGCACCTTGCTGCCGAGGACCACGAAGGCGCGCGGCGCGCGTGGGTCGTCGTCGGGGAGAAAGCTGCCGCTGCTCACGCGCGACGACATGATCGCCGGCCACTGGTGACCGACTCCGTAGACCGTCGTGCGCCGCTGCCTGTCGGTCGACTCGACTTCCGCATTACCCCATGTCGCGGCTACGGAGACCTCCACTTCAGGCAGCCGCTCGAGGGCGGCCGCGTCTTCGATCGTAAGCGGCCGAGTCGAGGCGAAGATGCCCAAAGGCGTGCCGTGGGTAGTTATCTTGCCCGGGTTGATTCCGATGAGGTTGGTTCCGAACTGGGTGAATTCGGCGACTACGAAACGGTGTACGCCTTCGCCGATGGAAGTCAGCAAGACCACGGCCGTTACGCCGATGGTGATGCCGAGTGCAGTCAGGCCGCTTCGCAGCCAATGGCTGCGTATGGATCCTGCACTCAGTGCGATGAAGTCACGAACGAGCACTGTGGGTCACCCGTGGGACAACGCTTGCACGGGATCGAGCCTTGCCGCGCGCCGTGCGGGCAGGGCACCGAAGATCAAGCCGGTGGCGAGTGCTACCGAGAGCGAAGCCGCTACAGCCCAAAGGGGTGCCCCGACGGGCAGCACGGGGTAGATCCGTCCAATGGCCAAGCTCGCAATCTGTCCGATGCCGAGGCCTACCAGCGCGCCACTGAGCGACAGGGTGCTGGCCTCGGTGAGAAACAACAAAAGGATCTGACGTCTCGGCGATCCCAGGGCTTTTAGCAGTCCGATTTCTGCGGTGCGCTGGCTAACCGACACCAGCATGACGTTCATGATCAGTATCCCCGCCACCGCCAGGCTGACGGCGGCGATGCCGGCGACGGTCATGGTGAGTGCGCGCAAGACGCGGTCGAAGGTTTCGAGCACCGCGTCTTGGGTGATGACGGTCACGTCTTCTTCGCCTTGGTGGCGTTCACGGATGGTGTCGAGGATGTGCCGCTTGACCACAGGGATGGACTCGCGAGTGCGTGCTTCCACGAGCACACGAAACAGCGCCGCCCGGTTGAAAAGGGCCGAGGCCGAAGCGGTGGGGATGATAACCAGTTCTTCGACGTCGAGTCCGATGGAGCGGCCCTCCGTCGCCAGTACTCCGATCACGCGATAGCGGCGGTCTTGCAGGCGGAGCCACTGACCCAGCGCGCTCTTGTTGCCGAACAGCTCGCGTCGGATCTTGGCCCCGATCACACAGACGTTGCTCGCACGTTCGGGGTCGCCGGGCGGGATGAAGCTGCCCTGGGCCATCTTCCAGTGGCGGATGGTCAGCATCTCCGCGGTGGCTCCCACGACCGGCACCTCTCTTTGTAGGCCGCCGACCGAGGCGAAGGCCGAACCCACCATCAAGGGAGCTACGTAGCGCACTTCGCGGTGGCGGCTAATGGCGACGGAATCGGCGATGGTGATGTCGCGGGGCGTTTCGTTGACGAACATTGCAGTAGAGCCCCCGGTGGTTTCGGAGCGGCCTGGCAAGACGATAACCAAATTGGTGCCCAGGGAGGCGAACTCGCCGACGACGTAGCGCCGCGCTCCTTCGCCGAGCGAAGTAAGAACGATGACGGCGGCTACACCGATGGCCATCGCCACCAGCATGAGCCCGGTGCGGAGCGGATAGCGCCTCAGCGCCCGGACCGCGAAGCCGAGTACGTCGGATACTCTCACGCCCCGGGCTCCGTCACCTTATCCTCGACGATTTCGCCGTCGTCCATGCGTATGCGCCTGCGCGCCCGTGCTCCGAGGGCCGGATCGTGAGTGACAACGATGAGGGTTATCCCCGCGTCACGCAGGCCTTCGAGCACTTCCACCACGTCCTCCCCCGACTTTCTGTCGAGGTTCCCCGTCGGCTCGTCCGCCAGCACCACCGAGGGACGCATCACCGTCGCTCTCGCGATGGCGATGCGCTGACGTTGTCCGCCGGACAGCTGATCGGGGTGATGGTGGGCGCGGTTGGCCAAGCCGATGGCATCTAGCGCGACCTCGAGGCGTTCCTTCCGTTGTGCGGGGAGCACGCCCGCCAGCACCATGGGCAGTTCGACGTTCTCGGCCGCCGTCAGGTAAGGGACCAGATGAAAGAACTGGAAGACGAATCCGAGCTTCTCGCGCCGTGTGCGAGCTTGCTGCTCGTCGTCGAGGCCGGTTACGTCCTCGCCGTCGAGTTTATAAACGCCCGAGGTGGGACGGTCGAGAAGCCCGAGGATGTGCAGGAGCGTCGATTTCCCCGAACCGGACGGCCCCATGATCGAGACATAGTCGCCGGGCTCGATAGTGAGATTCGCGTCGTTGAGTGCGTGAACGTCCTGATCGCCGACGTGGAAGATGCGGTGGACGCTTTCGAGCTCGATCATTCCTCTTCTATGGTCACGCGCACGCCGGCGCCGACGCCCTCGCGGTCGACGCTGAGCACCACGCGGTCACCTTCGGCAAGAGTCGAGACGATTTCGGTGAACTGCCAGTTCGCGACGCCCGTCTCGACCTCGATCTCTTCGAGCTCGCTGCGCGGATCCGTGTACAGCAGCACCTTGTTGCCGTCGAGGAGTGCCTCGGTGGGAAGCCTCGCTACGTCGCGGCGTACGGCCAAGATAATCTCGACGTCGGCGCTGTATCCGGCGAGCAAAGTATCGCTCTCTCCCGGATCGAGGAATTCGACCTCGACATCGACGGTGCGGGCCTGCTTTTCCAGATCGAGCACGTAGGGTGCGATCCTTCGTACTCTGCCTGCAAACACGCGGTCGGAAAACGCGTCGAGGGTGATGCGCGCGTCCATGCCCACTTTGATGCCGCCGGCGTCGACTTCATCGATAGGAGCGGTGACGTATACGCAGCCACTTTTGATGAGATCGACTGTCGGAGGGGTGGGCACTCCTACCGGAGACGGTGTAACGAACTCTCCCAGCTCGCCGTTCACTTCCGCCACGATGCCGTCGAAGGGCGCGCGCAGCCTTGTGCGCTCGAGCGCGGCGCCGGCTACCTCGACTCTGGCACGTGCGACCTCGGCGGCCGCCTGAGACGCGTCACAGGCCGCGCGACTTGCTTTGGCGTCGCCGACGGCCTTGTCGGTCGCATCTTCCGAAACGATACCTTCCTCACTCATGCGCAAGAACCGCTCGGCTTCACGCTCGGCGACTTCCGCACGCGTGCACGCTTCCTCTATCCGCGCCTGAGATGCGGCAACGTCTTCTTCTGCGAGCTTGACCTCGGCGGTAAGGTCCTCGTTCCACAGCTCGAGCAAGACATCGCCCGCGCGCACCCGATCACCTTCGCTGACAGGGAGCTTGGCGATCTGGCCGGCAGTCGCCGGAGACATCCGGGCCCTCTGGCACGCATCGACGGTGCCGGCGCGGGTGTTGGCCACCGTGGCTTCGACGTCGCCGCGTTCCACGGTCGCCAGAGTCACGGCTATCGCCTCGGTTCGCGAGAAATACCAGACCAACGCGGCAAGACCAACGAGGATGCCGGCAGCCCACAGGCTACGTTTGAGTGAGTTAGTCATGATGACCGGCGCACCAAGGCCGGCGAAAGCCCCCTATAATCAAGTCTTGCAGAGGCCCGGCGCGGCTTCCACCGCAAAGGCGTCGGCCTTGCCCGGCAGGGGCGCTTAACATCCTGGCCGCGTTGGTCGATACTTCGTCATGGCGTTATTCACCAAGTCCGAAGTGGCCGAGCTCAAGAAGCTCGCGGGGTCGTCGGGGGACACGGTCTCAGTGGACAGGGCGACACTCTCTCGACTAATCGATCATGCCGAACACGCAATCGCGGCCAGCGATCTTCTCGCCAGATTGGAGACGTTTCCGTGCGAGCCCTACAGCCAGGCCAACGAGTTGGTCAAGCAGATAACCGACGGTGCCAACGAGCTGTGGAACCGCTATCACTACTGACGGCCCGGCCCGGCTAGCTCGTATCTTGCGCGTCCTGACCCATGTTGAAGCTGCAGCGAGCCGCGGGCTCCTCCTGAGTGTACTCTTGTGTGCCTTGGCACTGCCTGCACACGGCGAGGGCGTGTGCGGTGACGCCAACGCAGACATGTCCGTCAACTCCAGCGATGCTCTCGCCGCGCTGGAGACGGGTATCGGCGCCGGCGATTGCCCGGTCTGCATCTGCGACGTCGACCAGATCGGAGGGGTGATCGCCACTGACGCGCTACTGATCCTACGATTCGGTGTCGGACACGCGATCGTATTGTCCTGTTCCGTATGCCCGAATCCGTTCGCGGGCATCTACATGGGGACCTACGAAGGGGTGGTGACGCCACTGGGAGACGTCGACGGTTTCCTTGATTTCGTGGTCGACGATCAAGGGTTCTTCACCGGTGACGGAATGTCGGCATCGGGGCAGACGACATTCGAGTTCGACGGCATGCTCGAGCCCGACGGTTCTTTCGAAAGCATGGGCTCCTTAGGCACCTTCACAGCGTTGTTCAGCGGTCAATTCGCTCAGGGATCGGCTTCCGGATCGTGGGAGATCGAAGGCGGGGTCGGCAGCGGAACTTGGGACGCGACGCTCGTGGAGCCCTAGCCATCCGGACATGACGAATATGGTTCTGGACACGGACCGATCCCAGGGAGTAGACTACGCGCACTCCGCGCCCGGCCGCACACCCGTGTGGGGATAGCCCGAGGGCTCCCCGCCGCAACCGTGGCCTCGTAGGGGGCCGGACCACGATGCTGCGGTCGCCCATATCAGGATTCATAGCCGGCCTGGCCCTGACGGCATTGCTGCCGTCCGGCGCCCGAGCCCTGATCGTCGCCGACAGCGCTGACGACATCTGTTCCCCGGTAGCGGATCCCTGTCAGATCACCGAGGTCATCGAGATCGTGCCCGGTTCCGTGCTCGACTTCGGCTTGCGCGCCGTCGAGATCAGCAATGGCGGGCAGTTGGACTTCGGTTCCGGTTCGAGCACTGTCCTGTGCGGCAGCATCAGCGCGACGGTCGGCTCCAACACGGCCATCAAGCTTCGCGACGTCGACACCGGGGGCTTTGCTACGATATCGGCGTTTCGTGCCTGCTCCGGAGATCCGGGGCTGCGCTGCCTGACCGACAGCACCTGCATCTTCCAGAACAAAGGCACTTGTTCCACCGGGCCCACCGGCACGGTCAGCCTCGACGGCAAGATAGGCGGCAGCGGCATACTGGCCGGCAGCCTCGATCTGCGCGCCGCCGGCGACATCGTCATCGATCGCCCCTTGGCAGTCGACGGCGAGAGCGTCGACTCCGACGGCGGGTTCGTCGAGATCGAGTCCTTCCAAGGCGGGATCACCATCAACGGAAAGATCTCGGCAACGGGCGGGATCTTCAGCACCGGCGGCGATGTCACGCTGTTCGCAGCCACCGACGTACACATCAACGACATCATAGACGTGAGCGGGAGCGGTGGGGATTCCGACGGGGGTACGGTCGAGATCGACGCCCTCGGGACCGTAACGATAAGCGACGAGATCATCGACAACTCGGGGGCGGGCATCGGTGGCGGGATTTTCGTGACTGCGGTGGGCGACATCGTCTTCGACGGGGGCACATCGGGCAACAATATGCGGCTGGCTACGAACGCCCAGACCGATGTGGAGCAGTTCTCCGGCGACGGTGGAGAGCAGGAGTATGTTGCCGACGGTGACATCCTCGTTGGCAGGTTCGCGAAGTTCCTCGGCAACGGTTCCGCGCCGGACGGTGACGGCGCTGACGCTATCATTTTCGAGGCGGCCGGCGATATCGTCTTCGAAGGCAAGGCGGAAGCCAGGGGGCTCGGGACGGACGGGGCCGGTGGCGAGATAGACTTCGACGCAGGCGGTGACCTCATCCTTACATCGACCTCCAAGCTCGACGTCAGCGGAGGCTCGGGAGGCGCCGGTTTCATAGAGCTGTTGTCGTCGGGGCTGATCCAGTTCGACGGTAACTTGGATGCCACCTCCGGAACCGGCGGCGGGGGCGCGGTGGTCGCGATCGATGCCACGGGTGCGGTCAGCATCGGCGGGGAACTCGATCTCAACGGAACAGGAGATGTTCTGGATATCGACGGCTGCACGGTGACGATCGAGGGCAGCGGCGACATCGACAACCGCGGAGACTCGAGCGAGACGACCCTGGTCGGCCGCCAGGTCCTCGGCGTTGTCCCCATCACCATAGAGTCGGGCGCCAAGGTCATCACGGACGGGGTAGGCGGCGTGAATCGCTTTACCTACATAGACGCTCTTGTGCCGCCGGCGGTCAGCGGAAACGTCAACCCCGTAGCCCTTGACGACGTTCAGCCTTTCCTCGTGCGGTGTCCGGGTTGCAGCAACTCTCAGCTGGACTTCGGTGAGACCTGTGACGACGGTAACCTAGTCAATGGTGACGGTTGCAGCATGGACTGCCAGCTCGAGAGTTGTATCGCGCAGTCCATCGACTATCCGGCCCAACCCCTTTGCAACGACGACAGCGCCTGCACCGTAGACCAGTGCGATACCTTGACCGGCAACTGCGTTCACGTGCTGAACTGCAACGACGGCATCGGCTGCACGGTCGACCAGTGCGTCGCAGGTCAATGCGTTCACACCCCGGACGATCTGGCCTGCAGCGATGGCGATCTATGCACGGACGATCTTTGTACAACCACCGTCGGTTGTATCTTCCCGTTCAACATCGCGACCTGTGACGACGGTCTGTTCTGCAACGGACCCGACACCTGTTCTGCGGGCCTCTGTACTCCGGGTTCCAGTGATCCCTGCGTAACGGCCGATTGTGCGGCGGGCTGCGACGAGATGTCCGACTCTTGCCTGCCGGCTCCGGGCGGAACGCTCTGTACCGACGATGGCAACCCCTGCACCGACGACATCTGCGATGCATTCGGCAACTGCACGCATCCTCCCAACAGCGCACCCTGTGAAGACGGCATAGCCTGCACCGTCGGTGACCAGTGCGGGGGCGGTAGCTGTCAGCCGGGAACGCCCGATGATTCTTTCTGCATCGACGGCGACATCTGCACCGACGACGTGTGTGCGATCGGAGTAGGTTGCACGAATCCTTTCAACACCGCCCCTTGTGACGACGGTGACATGTGCACCGTCGCTGATGCCTGTGCGTCCGGTGTATGCACCGGTGGACCCAGCTGCGGGGACGGCACGGTGCAGGCGGGCTGTGGTGAGGAGTGCGATCCGCCCGACGGTGTAACCTGTGATGCCAGCTGTATCGCGATCGTCTGCGGCAACGGGATAATTCAGCCCGGTGAGCAGTGCGATGACTTCAACGCCGTAGACGGCGACTGCTGCGACAGCTCTTGCCAGCTCGACGCTCCGGGTGCCGCTTGCGGCGACTCCGATGTCTGCAACGGCGTCGAGACCTGCGACGGCGCAGGCACCTGTGTGCCAGGGACGCCTTTGAACTGCGACGACGGTGACCTGTGCACCCAAGATATCTGCGACCCGGTAGCCGGCTGCTCCAACACAGACGAGCCCACGCAGACTTGCTTCGACGCCGGCAAGGCCGTGTTCCAGGTCAAGGACAAGGAAGACGACGGCAAGGACAGGCTTACGTGGAAGTGGTTGAGGGGAGACGCGACCTTCCTGAGCGACTTCGGCTCTCCAGGCGTCTCTACCCAGTACGAGCTATGCGTCTATGACGCTTCGGCAGGCAGCGCGCCGTTGTCTACACGGGTCGCCGTGCCCCCCAGCGCCAGCTGGCAGCCCGTGAGCTTCAAGGGCTTCAAGTACAAGGACAAGTTGCTCACCTCCGACGGCGCCCAGACCATCCTGGTCAAGACCGGAGCGCCCGGGAAATCCAAGGCGACACTCAAGGCCAAGGGCGTGAATCTACCGACGCCCGTGCCGGTAGGCGGCGGCAAGTTCTTCAACGCCGACCCGTCGGTTACCGTGCAGCTCCACAACAGTTCGGGTACCTGCTGGACCAGCGAGTTCCCGCTAGCGAAGAAGAACGAGATAGATCAGTACAAGGCCAAGACTCCCTGAGCGGGAGCACCCGTCAGGAACCCGGTTTACCGCCGCCGGTGTGCCGCACGATACGGCCTTCGGTCATGTAGATGACGTCCTCGGCGATGTTGGTGGCGTGATCCGCAATCCGTTCTAGATAGCGCGACACCGACAAGAAGTGTGACAGCGTCAACGCGTCGCTGGGATTCTTGCCGATGGCCGCACCGAACCAGGCGTATGTTTCCTTGTGGTCATCGTCGATCACATCGTCCATTTCGCAGACATCGCGCGCTGTCTGTGTGTCGAGATTCACGAGTGAGTCGAGGCTTTGCTTGACCATTTCGCGTACGGCCGAAACCATCTTCTTGAGGTGAGGAGGTTGCACGGTCGCCTTGGCCTCGACGATAGGTTGGACTTGCTCCGCGATGTTCACGGCCAAGTCGCCGATTCGCTCAAGATCGTTGTTGAGCTTCAGGATGGCGATCACATAGCGAAGGTCGATGGCGACGGGTTGATGTAGCGCGAGTATCTTCAGACATTCCTCTTCGACTTCGACCTCCGAGTCGTCGACGCTGCCATCTGACTCTATGACCTCTTGCGCGAGCTTGACGTCGTTTTGTCGTACGGCCGTTGCGGCTTTTTCCAGGTTTTCCTCGACGATCGCGCCCATCGCCAGGCTACGTTGCTTGAGGGCCTCTATTTCTCGCTGAAGATGTGGTTTCTCTGCCATAGTTGTGCTCGCCTCAGCCGAACTTGCCGGTGATATAAGCCTCGGTTCGTTTTTTCTTTGGTCGGGTGAACAGCCTCTCGGTCGGTCCCATCTCTATCAACTCGCCTTGATACAAGAAGGCGGTGATGTCGGAAACGCGAGAAGCCTGTTGCATGTTGTGGGTAACTATAACGATGGTGTAGCGTTCGGACAGCTCCAGCAGCAGCTCTTCGATACGGGAAGTCGCTACGGGATCCAGCGCCGAACAGGGCTCGTCGAGAAGAATCACCTCAGGGTTCATCGCCAAGGCCCGCGCAATGCATAGTCGTTGCTGCTGGCCGCCCGAAAGTGCGAGCCCACTGTCGTTCAGCTTGTCCTTTACTTCGTCCCAGAGAGCGGCCTTGCGCAGAGCCTGTTCAACAAGGGCCTGGCGGTTCTCGAGCTTGCCGTACAGAGAAGGCGCCCATGCGATGTTGTCTGCGATCGACTTGGGGAACGGGTTGGGGCGCTGAAAGACCATCCCTATGTTGTGACGCACTTCTACCGGGTCTACGGCGTGGGCGTAGATGTCTTGGCCATGGTACAGAATTTGGCCCGTCATGGTCAGGCTGGGGATGAAGTCGTTCATCCTATTGAAGGCTCTCAGCAGCGTACTCTTGCCACAACCGGACGGTCCTATCAGCGCGGTGATGCGGTTGCGTGGGATACTCAGGCTCACGTCCTTGACGGCGGGGTTGCCCGAGTAGGAGATGACGACGTTTCGTGCCTCCAGCACGCGGGAGTCGGCGCCGGCAGCTTCAGAGGCCCGCGGCTCCGGGGCATCCGCAGCAGGCCGGTCGCGCTCAGTGGTTGTAGCCTTGGTTTTCATCCGCGTAGGTTCCAGCCGCTGTGCCCGCGCCGAGCGACTCCACGGCCGCAACGCGGCCAAGCTTCGGATGACAAGCACCCGTGAGGCCGCAAGTTGGTGCGAGGCTCAGTTCAATATCCGGATATCGGAAGCAGTGAAAGCGGGCCGTTTCTGCTGAGGGCGGATTCTACGCAGGGGCGTGGCGTCCGGGAAAGGGTAGGCGGGATAGAGCGGTCTTGAGTGCCGGTGGTGGCCACGAACCTGAGGTTCGTAGCCACCACCTCGAGGGGTGCGCGGCCGCCACGAGGGGCGAGCTCAGCGGCCGCTTTTGCCCCAAGACGAGATAATCCCTCGTGGGCCGTCCTAGAAGTCGATCTGGAAGCGGGTCTGGAAGAAATCGACTTCGTTGTCGCCCGCCAGGTCGCTGCGCTCAGCCAGTCCGTAGTTGAGCATGACCCGGGTGTTGGGATTGAGGTACCAGTTGACGCCGGCCATCCACGCCTCGGCCTCCGAGCCGTCTATCTCCATGAGGTCGACCTCCGACATACGTAGGGCTAGTTGCACAGCTCCCCAGGTTCCATTAGCCCTCGAGAAGTTGTTCTCGGGCGACACGCGGCCGAAGGCGGCTGACTTCGACTTGTAAGGCCGCGACTCGCCGGTCACGAACCAGCTGGCTTCGACGTAGTAGCCGTCACCCGAGGGGTCGCTGCCGCCTCCCATATCGAAGTCGGCTTCGAAGTGCTCGCCTTGGATCGAGAACGGTCCGCGCACGAATGCGAGCTCTACGTTGTAGAGGTTGACCTCCTCGGTCATGAAAACGTCAGTGTCTATTAGACGCGGCGCCAGGTGTGATTCAGGCCTGATGCGGATGCGCCACTCGTCGTCGCAAGCCATGCGGTAGCTTCCGCCTATGCCGATGTGAAAGACATCACCATTCTCGCCTTCCCACGGCGTGCCGGCTACACGTCCCGTGTAGTTCTCGTCGTCACAGACGCTGTCGCCGCTGCTGTCGGCTTCACGGAAGATGCCGAAGGCGTAGTTGACGCGCCCGTCCGCCGCCGTGTTCTGGAACGCTATGCCGTGGTTACGTCCCGGCGTGAACGCCTCGTTGAGCATGGAGCGCTCCATGAACGTGATGTATTTGCTGCTGGTCAGTTCCTCCAAGCTAAACGGCTCCTTGAAATGGCCGACTTTGAGCGTGCCGAGGATAGGCAGGTCCTTGAGGCCGACGTACAGGTCCTTGATGTCGACATCGCTACCGGCGAAATCGTACTGGGCCTTGAAAATGATGTCCTCGTAGACGGTGCCCGAGAAGTAGAGCCGGGCCCTGCGGAACTCGGAGCCATCGTCGAACATGTCCCCCAGGAACGCCTCCAGCGGTTCGTCGGCATCGTACCAGGCCGAGTCAGCCATGATCCGTCCGCCGAACTTGAACTTGAAGTTGCCGTCGGCGGTCTGGCCCCCTAGACCCTTGTTGAACTTGATCGTCAGATCATTGTTGGCAAGGGCACTGCCCACACCTAGCCCGACGGACAGGGCCAGGGCGAGAAACGTAGTTAACACTTTCTGCATCCGGTTTTCCTCCTAAAGAAACGGGCACATATGTGTGCCGCCCGTTGTTGGTCGATGCCGATCCAGGTTGGCGCTGAACAGTTGGCCCTGTGTTAACGGAAGGTTAGGATTTAGTTAGCGGCGACCGTTCTTGGCGCTGCGCCCGGAGGGACTGTGGCGGTCAGGCTGGTGTCAAGGGCCGGTTGGAGCCGGAATCGTCCGGCACCACGATGGTGAACGTGGAGCCTTCGCCGGGGGAGCTTTCGACGCCTACGCTGCCGTCGTGGGCCTGGGCGATGTGCTTGACGATCGCCAAACCGAGGCCCGTTCCGCCGAGCTTGCGGCTGCGCGCCTTGTCGACGCGATAGAAACGCTCGAATAGACGTTTCTGGTGCTGGCTATCGATGCCGCAGCCGTCGTCCTCGACGCTGATTTCGAGTGATCCATTGGCAGCCTCGGCACTGACGCGCACGTTGCCGCCTTCGTCGCTGTATTTGATGGCGTTGTCCACGAGGTTGACCAGTGCCTGTTCGAGCAGGGGCGCATTGATGTCGGCTTCTAGGTCCTCGCTGCAGTCGATCTCCAAGTGGATCGAACGGTCTCCAGCGTTTTTGCTGCAGGCGTCGATGGCGCTGGATATGAGCGGGCGGATTGCTCGCTGCTCTCGAGCTATCGCTCGGCCCCCCTCCGGGCTTTGCTCGAGAGACGATAGGGTGAGCAGGTCTTCGATGATTGCGTTGAGGCGGTCGGCCTGACGCGAGGCAATGTCGAGGAAACGCTTCGCCGTGTCCGGCTCCTCGAGCGCACCTTCTGCCAACGTCTCTATGAAGCCCTTGATCGATGTGATCGGCGTCCGCAGCTCATGGGAAACATTCGCGACGAAGTCGCGCCTTACCGCCTCCAGCCGCCGCAGGCGGGTGAGGTCGTTGAGTACGACCACCGCCCCTATGCGCTTTTGATCGTGGGTCACGATCGGTGCCCCATGGGCCTGCAGGTCGCGGTCGGCAGGTCCGTACAGCGTGAGTTCGGTTTCCACCGGGACCTCGCTCTTGAGAGCCCGCTTTACGAAGCGCTGCAGTTCAGGGGTGCGGGTCACTTCCTGGACAGAGCGTCCTATGGAGACCTCCGCGTCGACGTTCAACAACTTGGCTGCTGCGGTATTCAGAGTAATCACCCGCTCCTGCGGGTCGACTGCCATGACACCTTCGACCATGCTCGACAGCACCGCCTCCTGTTCGGTGCGCTGGTGGTTGACGGTCTCGATGCGGCCGGCCAGCTCACGTGCCATCTGGTTCATGGCTTCGGCCAGCGCGTCGAC
>JANQEO010000439.1 GCA_028278325.1 Candidatus Binatia bacterium | reverse complement strand
TCACGTTCCTCGCGATCCTTCTCTTGGCCCAGGGGTGCTCCGATCCGACCGCGCCTGGCACTGACGCACCTGAGAGTGCCAATCTTGACGTTGTCCGGGAGGTCTGGCCGTACGCGCGCTACGACCTGGAGCATGGGGCCTCGGAGTACTACGGCGGGGGCCCTGCGGCGCCGTACGATGCCTTTCTTGCGCTTCTGGTAGACTGGGACGAGGCGATCCGCGCCGGGAACGCTGCGCGCGTTCGCCAGCTCGCGGGGTATTTACAGAGTCGGGGGGCCAGAAGCTCCGGGCGACGGTTCGGTAGCGAGCGGAATTGACCGAGGTAGGGAAGAACTGGCGGCTCTGTTTTGTGGAGGTAAGCTGTGACTCGTTCCAGTTCCGCGTGGCGTCCGGCCACCGCGGACGTTCTCGATCTTTTCGCTGCCGTGGAGGAGCTCTAGCTATGACTGACGCCTACGAGACTTACGCCCTGACTCAAACGGCAGTTTTTAACGCCCGCATCGCTGGGATGGTGGCCGAGAATCAGGCACGCATTTCCCGCGGAGAGGCTCTTGCCTATACGGGGGTGGCGTTTGCCCAGGAGATCGAGATTTTCGAGAAAGGCCTTGAGCGTGCCTTTAAAGCTTCTCGAGCTCGTCGATGAGCTGGCATGCGCACGAGGCGAAGCGGGGGGCGGACCAGATCGCTCGCGGGATCCGGCGCTGTCCGCATTGCCTGAAGGAGTTCCGTCCGTGTAACATCGCCCGACACCGGAAGGCGTGCTTGGAGCGGAAGAAGGGGATGCCGGTGATCGACTGGCCTGGAACGAGGGCGGACGAGGACGCCTCGCACTTCGAGGCGATCGAGGCCCTGGCGGCCAAGGTCAAGGATCCCGCCGTCGCGGAGGCGATGAAGGTCCTCATGGGCTCGACCTTTGCGATGGTCCGACAGATCGAAGCGCTCCGCGAGGAGCTCTCAGAGATGCAAGAACAGTCGAACTCCTTGGGGTCGGGATGAGGCTGCGCATCTCTATCCCGGGAGGCGAGAGAAATGAAGTTTCGCAACATCAGGACGGTTCTTCTATTGCAAGCCCCCTTTCTGGCACTGATCGGATTTGCAGTCTGGGTCACCCAAAGCGCGTGGCCACTCTGGGCGCTCTTGCTTCACCCGACGTTGGAGACGACAGAGCGCACCGTTACGAAGAAGCCCCAGGAGAAGAGTACCGATGACGACCCCATGGAACGCCGGCCCTGACGAACTGAGCTACGACGAGCCTCGCGACGCGCCCGAGAACTGGGACGGCGAGGTCACCCCCGCGCCCTTCGCGTCTTTCACAGTCTGTCCACAACCTCACGTTTGCCGGACGTACCGCTGGCGCGGCCTCGTCTGGTTCGGCGTGACGAACACGAAGGAGTTCACCGTCGCCGCGCCGGACGCGGAGACGGCCCGGACTCTCCTGCGTCTACGCGGCATGTACAGCGACCTTGGCGCGACGGTCGCGCCGTGCGCGGTGCGGGTGATGGACGCCCCTGAACGGCTGGACCCGATCGACTGACAGGAGGTGTCCATGCGGGGTTGACGAGTCCCCGCGGGGTTGCCCGCGACTCCCCGTTGCGTGGCGGCCCCCGCCTCCGCTACTCTCTTCGGACCCCACAACCGAGGAGAGCAAAATGGCCAAACCAGGTCAGTCCCCCGAAGAGCGGGTGGATCAGGACGATTTCGACGACACGCTTCGCAAGCTCGACCCCCTGCCCGCACTTCCGCCCAGCCCCTGCGTGAAGGCGCTCGCGGCCGCGCGGCTCGAGTTCGAGTCCATCCAGAAGACGAAGACGGCAAAGATCCAGGGTACCTCGCGTCAGGGCCGTCCGTACGAGTACGAGTACAAGTACGCGAGCCTGGATGACATCCTGGCCGCGGTGACACCGGCCCTCTCTCGACACGGGCTGGTGCTGACCCAGAGGTTCTACTTCGGCGCGAGCGGCGGCATCTGCCTTGAGACGAAGCTGATCCACGAGAGTGGTGATTCGATTGAGCCTGCGGTCCTGCCGATCGGCACGCATGCCGACATGAAGGCGCTGGGTTCGGAAATCACGTATCTGCGCCGGTACGCGGTCACAGCGCTCCTGTGCGTAGGCACGGAGGAGGACACGGACGGGGCTGGCTCGGAGGGCAGGGCCGGCGCGATTGCGCAGCCCGGGAGCCGGCCGCGGGACGAACCTGGCGAGCGCCGGCGGAACGGCGTCAAGTTCGTGGAGGATCTGCTCGATTCGCTCCTGAAGTGGCGGAGCCAGGAGCAGGGCCACAAGTACGCGCACCAGGTGGCGTACGATCTGACCGGTTTCGGGACCATGGAGGAGATGCTGGAGCAGGCGCCCCTCAATTTGATCGAGGACCTCTGTCGGCACGCGAAGGACGGACAGTCCAGGATCCACAAATGCGCCGCGCTGGTGGTCGGGGAGACACGCCGGCCAGAGGACGTGGCCCCAGCGAACTGGCCTCCGCCCCCGGAGCCCGATCCGCAGGGGAGCCAGTAGTAGGTCTGAGGGAGGTGGGGCGTTGCGAGGCATGCGACCGGATGAGGCCGTCCTGGTCCTCGAGTTGACGGTCGACGAAGACGGGATTCTGGATGGTGAGGCGACGACCCGGTGCCCTGAGTGCTGGGGCGCCGGGTCGCAGTGGTGGCGTGGGAGGGACGAGCCGTGCCCAATGTGCAACGGCGAGAAGCGGATTGCGACGACGGCGTAGATCTGCCCCCCGAGATCATCTTCGCGGAGCACCTGGACCAAGCCCTTCTCGTCGCGCGGGACGCTGAGCACCGCTACCGCCGCATGGGGATCTCCCTCGACGAGTTCCGCCAGGCGTGCCGGATCAAGCTCTGGTGGTGCTCCAAGCGGTACCCACTCGATGACTCGTTCTGGCCGAAGACGAAGCGCGCGCTGTGGTGGGAGTGTATCGGTCTTGTCCGTCGCGCCCTGAAGCACAGGGCGCGCTTGGAGCGGCTTTCTCAAATCCAGGGAGTTCGGACAGTCACCCCTTGCCTTGAGCACGTCCCTGGGCTCCGGGGGGCCCTTGGCGGGCTTTCTGTGGAGGATCAGTACATCCTCTGGCTGAGATTCTGGCGTGATCTCGAGTGGCGCGACGTCGGGCGCGTACTGGGGCGGAATGCACAGACGGTGACCTCTCACTTCCACGTGAAGATCCGGCCCAGGCTCCGGCGGGTGCTGAGAAGAGGGCGGAAGGCATGAACCGACAATCCTACAAGCAGTATCTAAAAACACCCAAGTGGAGGGCCTTGCGCCGCAAGGTCTTTGAGCGTGATGATTTCCAGTGTCGTTTCTGCCAAGGGGTGTTTCACCCTTCACAGCTGGAATGCCATCACCTGACGTATGCCCGCATGGGACGCGAGCGACTTTCTGACCTCGAAACGCTCTGTGGCCGCTGTCACTCACTCCGCCACAACGCGGCGCCAAGGGCCAGGAAGAGCAAGAAAATCCATTCTGGGCGAGCTCGTGAGCTACTTCCAGATCAAGTGTTCAGCGCAGAAGAGATCGAGTCTCGCCAGCGCATCCACAACCGGATCACCCGGAATCGTGTCAGAAGGACACGAAAACAGAAAGACGAGTCGTTGTGACACAGTCACTTTGATACGAGTCTTTGCGACACGTGTCGCTCGGTCATGAATTATGACCGTGCTCTAGGGTGTGTGAAAAGCCCTTGAGAGGCGATTTCAGAAAACGCTTGTTTTTGCCGCTGGCGACAGGGCAAGGCTCCTCCTCTTGTCTATCACGCTAGAGGCTGTGCCATGAAAGGTCCTCGCTTCGCTCGGACGCTCGCTACGCTCGCAACCCGTATCTGAAATCTTGACGGATCTCCACTCAGAGCAGGGAGCGATAGCGACCCTGTGAGCGTAGCGAGCAGCTCTCTAAGTCCCACTGGAGCAGGAGGCACAGGTGACAGAAGAGACACGAAAGCCCCGCAAGCCCACCCCTCGGCAGATCTTCGGAATGTTCCGCGGGGTCATCTCAGAGGAGTTCGGGGGTCGGCGGTACGTGGTGAAGCCCCAGGACGGGGCGATCTTCAAGACCGCGCTGGAGGTGGGCACGTTCGAGGGCTTCACGCCGGCGGAGGTCCGGGTGATGTTCCAGGAAGCGGTGCGCTGGCTCCACGCGGACGGGTTCAACGTCTCATTTCGCTCCGTGATGAACAATCTCGAGGAGCCCGGCTTTAAGCGCCCGGACCGCGCCAAGGAGGACCAGGTGCGGGTGGACTACTTGGAGCGCGAGACCGCGAGAGTAGTCCAGTCGTTCGAGGAGGCAGGACTGGACGAGGCCGGCAGGGGAAAGGAGAGCTGATTGCAAAAGTCGTTTTGTGACCGTTGCCGGGTTGAGATCGTCAAAAACGATCCTGCGGGACAGCCCCTCGCGATGACTGTCGTTGAGAAGCGGCACACCCATCCGAGGCGGCTAGACCTTTGTCCCGCTTGCAAAATCGCCTTTTGGTCGTGGATGGAGGTGGGCTGATGGGTAAGGCTATCGCGCACGTGATCGGGCGGACGGTGATGGACCCGGACAAGGGATTCGTCCGCGAGTACTACCACCCCAGCGGCGCCTGGACGCGCGACATCTCAGAGGCCCGCCGCTTCCCGTTTCGCCAGGGGAAGCCCGTGGCAGAGCTTCAGGAGATCATCGATCGGGAGCGCCCGAAGGGGTTTCCGATCGCGCCGTTCGCGTTCGAAAGAGTCCACGATGCCCAGCCCAGAACCGAATGATGGCGAGGTGCTGTTCGGACTGTTCGTGGCGATCGCAATGAGCGTTTTCATAGGCTGGCTATGCCGGCTGATCATGGAGGTCTGGTAGACTGAGGAACGCCCCGGGCACGGTGCGATGGCTACGACGATCACTTCTGAGGGGTAGTGTTCGTTCGTTGGAGGATGAGTCGTCGCGGGGCCCTAAGGGTCCCACCCGGGGCACCCCACACGATGGAGGAGAGCATGAAGCGTTGCCAGAGGAAAAAAGAAGGCGGTCGCCGCTGCGGCAGGCGCCACGATCGAGACCACGCGTGGTGCGGGCCGTGCTATTCGTCGTACATGAGCCAGTGGAAGCGAAAGAAGGCGATGTGCCGCGCCGACGGCTGCGAGAAGCAGATCAACCGGGCGTACTCAGAGCTCTACTGTCGCCGGCATCAGCGACTCCGCGATGAAGCCGCGCGCGAGGATCTCCGGAGGGCCTCGTGATTCGGGCCCTGCGGGCCGTCTGGCACTGGTTCAGGGGGCTTTTCCGCCGCCGCCGCGAGTCCGTCCCTCTCCCGCCTGCATACGACATCGATCTCCGCGGGAACCCGCCCACAGCCTTCTACCAGCTGAACTGGCACCACCTCCGATCGGATGAGTGGATCGCCGCCCTCCAGCATGTGGAGATCTTCGTGGCGAATCCCTCGTTCCCGCGCCAGGAAATCGAGCTCTGGCGGAGCCACTTCCCGCACGAGATCATCATTCTGGCCGCCGAGGACATGCTTGCGTGGACGGCTGGACGGTTCACGGAGTCGAAGCACTACGCCGAGAAGCACCGACGCCTCCCTCCGTCCGCGCTGCAACCGTTCCCCATGTACCCGGCACCGAAGCCCGGGGCGGAGCCGTTCCCGGGCTACCTCCTGGACATCGACGTGGCGGAGGTACTCGCGGACTTCTTCGAGGAGTGGACCTGGGATAAGCAGGGCTACGACGGTGCCTACCTGGACCGCTGGGTCACGCGCGTGCCGGCCCGGTTCCACGAGCGGATCAACGAGGGATTTCCCGGGGGCGTCGCGTCGTGGAACCAGCGCATGGAGGACGGCGTGCGAACGTACACGTCGCGGCTCCGAGACATCCATCGGGACGTGATCATTCTCGCGAACACCCACGAGCGGCACCGGAACCCGTACACGAACGGGATCACGCTCGAGGGTGTGGAGTCTGGAAAGCCAGAGCCCTGGGGTCACACCGTTGATTCGGCGATCGACCGATTTACGAACCACCTCCAGGACGCGGGGCGCCGCGGCTCGCGCAAGGTGAACCGCCGGCTTTACATTCCGTGGGTGGCGCTACCCGAGCAAGAGGAGCCCGTGAAGGAGCTCGTCAGCATATGGACCCAGGACCCCACGAAGCGCCGCGGCGAGGCGTTCTTCGGGCTGATGGATCCAGCTACGTCCGGCACAGATGCCGGGTGGGAGTGATGGCGCGATGGCACACCCTGAAGTTTTCCCCACCCCAAACCCACAGAGAGAGGAGCATGAAATGCCAGAGAAAACGTTCGTGGTGATCACCACGGAGTGGCGAGGGATCTTCTTCGGCGAGCTAAAATCCTACGACGCGGGCTCCCGCATCGCCGAGCTACGGAACGCGCGAAACTGTATCTGGTTCGAGTCGATTGGTGGATTCGGCGGGCTCGCGTCCACTGGCCCCAACGACAAGTGCCGCATTGGCGCACCCGTCGACGAACAGCTTTTTCACGGCGTTACGTCGAAGCTGATCTGTTCCGAAAAGGCCGTGGAGGCGTGGAAGAACGCCCGCACCTACGGGACTTAGGCGCCATGCAGCGCAAATCAGTGACAAGCGACGACGTGATCCGGGCAGGTGCGTGCGCTGAGGGCGTGCGGGGTGTGCTCTTAGGAATGATTCCGCTTCCAACGGCCGTGAAGGATCCCAAGCAGATTCCAAGGTGGCGCCACCGGCAGTGGGTAGAGCTTGCACTCGGGCTTTCCGGCCACGGCCACGGCGACGGCCACGGCGACGGCCACGGCGTCGGCCAAGGCTACGGCGACGGCGGCTACGGCCAAGGCTACGGCGACGGCGACGGCGGCTACGGCCACGGCCACGGCCACGGCGACGTCGGCCAAGGCCACGGCCACGGCCACGGCCACGGCGACGTCGGCCAAGGCGACGGCGACGGTGGCTACGGCGTCGGCCAAGGCTACGGCGACGGCGGCTACGGCCACGGCCACGGCGACGTCGGCTACGGCGACGGCGGCTACGGCCACGACGGCGGCCAGGGCGACGGCTACGCTCCCTGATGCCCGCCTATCGCACAAAAGCACGTCCTGGCGTCAGGGAGGGCCACTCGGGCGTAGTTTCAGAGAAGGTGCACCACGGCAGGTATGTGCACCGCTGTGCCCGCTGTGGCGGCCCGTACGAGTTCGAGGAGATGCACATCGTCTTCCACGGTGAGCACGAACTCTGGTGTCCGAACTGCTACGAGGGGAGCGTTCACCATGTCTTGGCGGAGGAAGCGCGCGCGGCCCGACAGGAATCAGCCGGCTCTGATCAAGGATCTCGAGGCGCTGGGGATGTCGGTGGTGGATCTGTCGGGGGTGGGACGGGGTTGTCCGGACCTCCTTGTGGGCTGGAAGAACGTAAGTCTTCTAGTGGAGGTGAAGGACCCAATGCAGCCGCGACGGAAGCGCGATCTCCGCGACAGCCAGAAGACCTTTTTCGCGGAATGGCAGGGGGGGGAGGCGATCAGGGCGGAGACCGCGGTCGACGTCCTTGACTGGTTCTGCCTGAACGGGCACGTCCTGGAGAAGGATGTGCGCAACGCCAGGTTGACACTTGGTGTGCTGGGCGCGTAGAGTAGGGGCGCTCTTCTCACATGTGCCTCCCGCACGGTGGGGAAATGGAAACCCTCGGTTCTTGCGGGCCGAGGGTTTCCTACGTCACGGGCAATCTGGTACCCTAGATCTCTCCCGCCTCCCTCTCTCCGGTGGTGCTATGGGCCGGCGCTACAAGCTCACTGACTCGGTGATCCGCCGCGTTGCCCTCGCGTTCCGCAAGGGCGGCAAGCTCCCCCAGGCCGCCGGCGTGGCCGGCATCGCAGTCTCAACGCTCCGGAAATACATCGCCGAGGGCGAAGAAGATCTGAGCCGCTATCCAGACGACGCCGGCGACGACAACCGGCAGTCCGCGGCAATGGCCCTCGTCCTCGCGATTGAGCAGGCCAAGGCCCGCCACGCAATGGGCGCGCTCAAGGTGATCGAGCGCGAGCGGAAGGCCGGGAATCTGGCCGCTGCGATCTTCGAGCTCGAGCGCTGCCACGAGAAGGAGTACGGGAAGAAGATTCACCAGATCGAGGTGGACACCGACGACAAGCCCCTACGGGTCAAGCTGTCGTTCGCTGAAGGCAAGGCTCGCACCCAACCAGGTGAGGAGAGCGAAACCGATGAAGAGTAAAATCCAGACGATCCTGCTCGTAACGATGGTCATCCTGGCCCTGGCCACGTGGCCAACGATAGTCATCCTGGCCCTGGACACGTGGCCCAGCGCTGACGCGGAGGACCCCCAGACACCCGAATTCGTCGACCTCGAGATCGTGGTCCGGAATCCCACCGGATACGGGGTCCAGAAGCTGGCGCCGGACGCCCTTTTCGAGTATGAGATCTACCCCAGAAACGGCACGCCTGCCGGTGCCTACGCCCTCACCCGAGACGGAGCGCTGTTCCAGTGGGACGAGTCGATCGGCGCTTGGCGTGATTGCTCGATCGAAGGTGGCGGGCGGATCTCGAATCTCACTCGTTGAGATACCCCTGGACCCAGTGGCACGAGGACGACGAGGACCCGCTTGACGATGACCCTCTCGGCGTGGACTATCGCGCCGGGAGGAGAGCATCGAATGAACACACCGAAACTCCGAGGGCGACTGCCCTCACCCGA
>JANQEO010000435.1 GCA_028278325.1 Candidatus Binatia bacterium | reverse complement strand
CTGCTCGTGGTCCAGCCAGAAGCGATCTCGCTCCGTCGGCGCTCGTCGCGATCCCATCTCACCCCTCCTTCGTCAAAGGATGGGCACCGTCGCTCAGCTCACGCCGACCCGAAACATGGGGTTCGTCGAGCGCTTACGGAGAACGCTTTGTAGGCGATGTCGGCGTCTACGACTTCGGAGCGCGGATGTACAACCCGGAACTGGGCCGGTTCCTTCAGCCTGACCCGCTACTCGGGGATCCCCTGCGACCGAAGACGTTGAACCCGTACAGCTATGCGATCAACGATCCGCTGAACTTCCACGATCCGACTGGGCTTCAGGCCGAAGCAGTTCCCTTGATCGAGGGCGGTCACACTGACTTCAACAAGCGACCGCCTGAGCCGCCACCGCCAGGCATAGATCTGGCGATTGGCGAACTCGTCAGAAGTGAGTTCGGGGCGGACGATCACTTGCGAGGGGCGCAGCCCGTCACGCCGGCTAGCGCCACGTCCCAGGGTGGGGCCCAGTACGCAAGCGCCGGGAATGCAGGAGCCGCTACGGACGCGGGGCCAGCAGCTTCAGGAGAGTACGGGAATCATGGTGGTTGGACCCAGGCCGTCAATTGGGTGTTGGGGGTTACTGGCATCAAGGCCTTGGGGGGGTTGGCCCTGAGCCGATTCTCTGCTTGGCAGTTGGCACGGTGGCAAACCTCGCTTCCGTTCAAGACGGGCGACATCATCACCCGTACCATTCCGGTGAGAGGAGGCGCGGTAGACATCGTCGCAGATGTTGGGATACAAGGCAGGAATCTGACTCTCAGCAGGTTTGCCATCGATTCAGCAGGATCAGCCGGTAAGCTGGACATCGGCGTGGTGGCGACCCGCCAAATCTTCAGGACATTGACATCAGAAATGAGGGCGCTCGGGTTCCACCAGATGCGGTTGTCGGCTACTCGGCTAACGGGTGCCAATCCAGGAAGGCACGTGGATCTCATCATTCCATTGAGGTGAAGGTTCTTGGACGAGGAGACCTTGCTTGGCGAATGCAGACAGCTTCAGGAGTCTGGAGCCGGTACTGAATCCATAGTGCGATTTCTTCGGGAGCAGGGGCTCTCGAGAATCCAATCGATGGCCTTTCTCGCAAGGAAGTTGAACTTCGACCTTGACGAGGCCAAGGCCATCGTCCATGGCAGCGCCACTTGGGAGGACACGCGCGAAGATACGGAGCGCTTCCTCGACCAACTCGAGGAAGGCATTGAGGAGGCGATATCCGCTTCAGATGGACCCGAGGAGTAGTCCCAAGGGGGAAGAGAGCCGCCGATCATCAACGGTCCTGACAATACCCCGATCCGCGACACGATCCTTGAGCGTGCGCGCCCATCGGTGATCGCCACCTCCGGCAAAGCTTCCAAGATCGTTGAGTTGCCGCCTAGTGCTGACACGCTTGTCGCGGAAGTCAGCAACATCCAGGGCGTTCCGCTGCTTGCCCAAGGAACCATCGAGGTCACCCCCCTCTCACCGGAGGGGAGCGCGCTGGAAGCGCGCGCAAGGACGCAGAGCTTTGGTGCCTTCGTGATGAGGCCCGTACAGCGACGATTCGGACCCTTCGCCGAACCGATAGCCCGCGGGCCAAGAGGCAGACTCGTCCTGAAGGTAGGTGTCAGTTCGACGGGAGTCGGAGTGCTCGTGAACGTGTTCGGCGAGGTCCCAAGACCAGTGCCGTTTATCGGGCCCCGATGAGGGTGCTGTCGATGCGGCAACATCATGGTTCGATCTCTTCTCGAATCCTGTTTCTCCTCTTGCCGCTATATGTGTGGCTTGGTGGATGCTCCCGCTCCGTAGAACCATCCCCCGATATGCCCGAATCGCACTGCACCCGCCTATTGGTGGCCAGGCTGGACATTACGGACACTTCGGATACAAGGGAGGAGTCCATCGAGTCGCTGAACCGATCGCTGCGCTCGTGGGCTTTCGGGCGTCGAGCAATCCCAACAATCGTGTGGGAGGTGAACGGCGAGACGCTCATCGCGGAGGTCCAGGGCTATTCTTGCGGCCGCGCAGCGGATCTCGTCGGGGAGATTCTCGGTCGAGAGGTCAAGCCACGTACCTACGAGTGCGAGGCATGCGCATGGATTGAGAAGGATGCTCCGGTCGAGGAATAGTCCCAGATTGGACGTTCACCTACGACACCAGCTCGACGAAGAACCAGAAGGGGCGACTGGCCAAGGCGGACAACGGCACCGGGACGGATTCGGTGCTCACGGAGTTTGAGTACACGGATCGAGGGCAGCTGGCGCTGGAGGCGACGGAGTACGACTCGACGTGCTACGAGGTGGAGTACACCTACGATGCCGCCGGCAACATCGACACGGTGACCACCCCTGCGGGGACCTTGATCGATTACACCTACGCGGGGGCTCGCGTTAGCGAGGTTGACGTGACGTACGGCACGCAAACCGAGACGATCGAGAATCTGGTCTGGCTCCCCTTCGGTCCGCTGGAAGATGCGGACTTCCCGGCCGGCGCTGAACTGCGACGCACGTTCAACAAGCGCTACCAGCTCGAGACGCTCGTGGTGAAGGACTCGGCCACGCCAACGCCGAATACACTGGTCGACCGGGAGTTCAAGTACGACTACACAGCGGGTGCGCCGGGGCCGGACGACCCGGGGCCGAATCTCGATCGGGCGATCGACAACCTCGACTCCGCTGAGAGCCACTTCTACTTCTACGACGAGCTCGACCGGCTGGACAAGGTGACGGACCTTTCGGGGACCACCCAGTTCGACTACGCCTACGACTCGGCAGGCAACCGGACCCAAAAGGTGAACAGTGCCGGCACCACGAACTACACGTTCGAGACCGGGACCAATCGTCTCGCGTCGGCGACCGGAGCGGAGGCTGCGTACTTCGCCAACGACGCCTACGGCAACCGGATCTACGAGGGGGCGACCGCCTACTCCGGCACGCCGAACCACACCTACAACGACCAGAATCGGCTGGTGTCGGCGCCGGACGCGAATGGGAACCAGGTCGCGGCCGTCTACGACGCCTTTGGCCGCCGAATCGCCTGGAACACGTTCGTGTTCGCATACGACCAGGCTGGGCGCGTCCTCGAAGTGTCGAGCGAGTTCAACGGCAGCGGATGGTTCGGCGATCTAATCTGGGTCGAGGGCGAGCTGCTGGGGCGGGTGGAGGACAACGTCGTGGTCGGCGATCCGGCCTGGATCCCACCCGCCGTTCGGCCCTGGCTCCCGGGACCGCGGTTCGACTGGGCAGTGATGCTCGGGTCGAGCGGCCTGGCGCTGCTAGTGGTGGTGGGCATCCGCCAGCGGCGCCCGAGATGGGCCGCGGCCGCCGCGGCGGCCGCCCTCGTCCTGGTGGTGGGAATCGCCTGTACGCCCACAGGGGTCGCGTTCTACTGGATCGTCACAGACCACATCGGGAAGCCGATCGCGATGACGGACACGCCTACCTCCGGCGACCCCGTGGTGGTCTGGAAAGCGTCCTATGCGCCGTTCGGCGAGGCCACGGAGGACCTGGACCCGGATGGCGACAGCAAGAACATCCGCATGCCGGTGCGCTTCCCTGGCCAGTTCTGGGACTTCCTGACGGGCTACCACTACAACTTCTTCCGAGACTACGACCCGCAGACGGGGCGGTACCTGGAGGCGGATCCGATTGGGCAGGGCGGAGGGTACAACCTTTACGCGTACGTCGTAGGGAATCCCCTCAACTTGAAGGATCCGCTGGGGCTCATCTGGGAGACGACTCGAGCCGACCACCACGTTGCGCAGTCCCTCGTTCAGCGATTCTTGAACCTCTTTGCTCGCCAAGGATTCGAACGTCCAACAGAGATAACCGATCCCGAGCTGGGCGCTGGGAGCACTCGCGATCTGTTTCAGACTTGGGTGCGCGATCCGGAAAACCCCGCTGAGGATTGCCGGCTCCCGATCGGAACGAAGCGTCGAATTCCACAGACCCTAACGACTCTGCCGCCCAACTACGATGGTCCGCCGGTACTCACAGACCCATCTCGCCCGAACAACCCCTTCTGGTCCCCGCCAGTCGCGCCTCGCACCTATGACGACGTGCCCGGCCAGGAGGTCTTCGTCGATGATCCCTTCCTGGAGTCTCTCTTCGGTCGGAACCTTGAGCGCCGGACCAAGTGCCAATGCGAACTAGGACTTTGATAGAGCGTTGGGCCAGGGATGGCTCCCTAGCGTCGGCTTGGGGTGTGCTTGACCTATTGGCTCTTGGCACGTATCTCATCCTGAGCATTGCAAATGGGACTACGCCTTTTCTCAACTTCCTTCAGGATGGCAGAGCAAACGCAGAGATTTATGAACACCAAGCTTGGATCGCAGTTGGCTGGATCGCTGCACTCCACAAGGCATCGTGCTTGCTTTCCGGCTGGTGGCTCGTCAAGCGACGCCGCATCGGAGGAATGCTGGCGCTCATACAAGAACCGTTCAGGCTTGGCCTGGCGTCGCCATCGTTGTTTTTCCTCGCGTGGCTGACTCCGCTTCTATCCGATCTCTTCCAAACTTCCGCGGTCCCGGCGGCAGCACTCCTCGGTCCTGTCGTCCTACTCCTGTCCGAGCTAGCTCGGACGGCGACGATCGTGTATTGGCTCAGGCACCAACGGAACGAAGGTGGATCCAGAGCGGCTACGACTTCAACAGCGCCTCACCGATAGACAGAACCGGCAGGTCCCCATCCCTTCACCGCAACGCTACAACCTGTTTAGGACGTATGACCCGAACACTGGAAGGTACCTGCAAGTGGACCCGATCGGGCAGGCGGGAGGACTGCATCTCTATCAGTATGCTCGACTGAACCCCGAGAACTTCCGCGACCCTCTTGGACTCTCTCCTGAGGACGTGGAGAGGATCCGCGAGGCGGTCCAGCGTTCCGTTTCAAACATGGTCACGCGAGGCTCTCGTTCCCCGGGAAGTGGGTGGTTGGCCGGAATGCTGAACAATCTACGCAGCTCCGGCCAGCGGGTGGTGAGCGCCGATCAAGTGTTTCTTGCGTGTGGCGGCCAAGCAGCGGAAACCCAGACGGATCTGCTCAACCTGGAGCCCACCCTTGATGACCGATGGGAGTTCGAGCTCATCGCGACGCCGATTCACACGTGGCTCGAAGCGACATCGGACAACGCTAGTGATCCCCAGCTGAGCATCGATCCCTGGAGGAACGCGGTCCGGCAGAAGATGCCGCCGGAGGTCCCGCGGTAGTGTCCGTCCAGTCGCCGAAGCGAGTTCACCGCGGCCTGACGATTCTCCTCAACCTCGCCTCGTTGGGATACGCCGCTTGGCTAATCCTCGTCGAAAGCGGCCTGGGTCCCGTCTACTCCGACCCCTTCGTTGGCAAGCTAGCTCTTGTTGTCGCTGGATTGCTGCTAGTGACCAGCCTGACGGCACTCGCGGCAACCAACGGTAGTCGATCGCCGAAGTGGTTCGGCCCAGTCCTACGGATCGGCGGCACCCTGGTCACTGTCGTCGGGGCCGCGATCGGAATACTCGCTCTAGGCGGTGACTACATAACGGGTGGGATGGCGCTGGCCGCTGTGCTCTGTGTGACGGGCATCCTCGATGTCAGAAACGCACGCCGCGGCTGACCGTCCGCCCCAGACGTCTGGGCCGCAAGCCTAGACATCCCTCGTGTTCGGATCGGCTCAGTCTATAACCAAAAGGGGAGGTTGGCGAGCGCGGCGAACGTGACGGTTCGGCACCGGTTCCAGTACACCGATCGCGGGCAGCTGAAGGCGGAGGTGCTGGA
>JANQEO010000431.1 GCA_028278325.1 Candidatus Binatia bacterium | reverse complement strand
CCGGGTGCAGTCGTCAAGTGGGATCCGGAGAGCGGCTGGAACCCGGCGCCGCCGTTCGACGTGCAGTTCTTCATCGAGCTCGAGGTCGACGACAAGGTGGAGTCGCTGAGTGGTCGCTACGTCGGAGACACCGAGCCGCAGTATTGCGACAGGGCTTTCCCCAGGATCCGCAGGTACGTCGACTACGGCTACGGGCCTCGCGACCTGCTGCAGAGCGAGAGGCGTCAAGTGCTGCCGATGGAGGGCTGGCAGCGCGACCCCAAGAGGCCCCAAAAGACGGCCCGGCTGGATGTGGTCCAAGGGCTGCTCCCGAATCGCCACTACTGCTTCGAGATCATCAAGGTTCGCAAGCCCGACACCGATTCGAAGGAGTTCCAGGAGAGGCTGGCCGGGGAGATCGAGCGCGCCCTGCGCAAACGCGACGCAGAGATCACCGAGAGCAGTATCCGTCGTGAGGCCTACGAGGATCTGAGAGAGGCCGCGATCGACGCGATCGAGAGCGGCCTAGCCGCCAACGAGCGATTGATCATCCCGAGCGGCTCGTTCCTCGACGGCACCGCCGAGACCCTCGTCCTGCCGGCGACGGAGAAGCGCCGCTTCGACGATGTGCTGGAGGTGCAGTCGAGCCGGGACGACCAGTTCAGGAATTTCCGGGACAACGCGAAGGGCATTGCGGGAACGCTCGATGAGTTGTTCGGGCTGGAGGCTCTGGGTGACGCTCGGGAGGGACTCGATTCGGGATCGCTCAAGGAGCAGCTCGCCTGGGTCGATCTGACCCTCACACCGGCCGTGCTTCTGGAGGTGAGCGAGGGGACCCTCGACCTGCGGGGAGCGCTGGCGGACCAACGAGGCGACAACGAGGCTGCGATCACGCGGGCGAAGCCCTGGGCGGAGATCTGGACGGCGCAGGAGCTGGCGGTTCGCACGGACAATTTCAACAAGACGCTGACCTCTCTCGCGACCCTCGCGGACGTGGCAAAGGGGGACGGAAACGGCAATGGGGATCCCAGTCCGCTGGAGAGTGCGATCGGCGCCGTGAGGGGCGCCATCCGCTTCGTTCTGGAAGAGGATTTCGAAGAACTCAAGGAGTTGCTCGAGCGGCGGGGTCGCGCGGCGCTCGCGCTGGTCGAGCACATCACGCGCACCGAGATCGAGCGGATGCTCATCGAGGGCAGCACGACCGCCGACTACGAGACCCAGTTCAACTGGTACCTCGGGCTCGATCTGGGGTTCGCCTGGGCGCGCGACGTCGAGGACCTCTTCAGCTACTTCGGCACCAGCATCTACTTCCGCCCGGTCAACAAGAAAGCGCCGCTGAGCTGGTCGGGGTTCCGCCACGGCCGGTGGCGGAGCGAGCTCTTGAAGCGGCTCTCCATCACCGTTGGCGTGACGGTCGACGACCTGGAGGCGAGGAGCGAGATCCCGGCCGGACAGTTCCAGAGCCCCACCGAGGACTCGTTGATCGAGGGCGTGATCGGCGACAGCCAGCTGGTCGTCGGTGGTGGTTTCCGGCTCAATCGCTACGCGAGGCTGACGGCGGGCGTGCTAGTGTTCAAGGACGCCAATCCCGATCCTCTCATCGATAGGAGCTCTCTGACGTGGTCGCCGTTGGTATCGGTCTCGGTCGATTTCGACGTGCGGAGCTCGTTGGAGAAGCGGTTCAAGCAGAAGAAGTAATCGGAAGGACAGGCCGACGGAGCCGGAGCAGGAGTTGCAGACATGGCGATGATCTATTCGATCCGTGATTTCAAGTGCACTCCGAACATCCTCACTCCCGGCGGCGGTGCGGTGGCGTTCACTTTCGCGGCGCGCAGCATCGGCAATCCGACGCACCTCAGGGCTCGATACTGGATCGACGACGCGGAACCGTTTGTCTTCTCGCCCGCCGAGAGCGCCAACCCGAGGGAGGTCTTCTTGCCGTCGAAGGACGGCGAGATCGCCGCGCCGACCTCACGCAGGACGATAGGCCCGAAACGGACAGTCATCGCTCCGGCGGGGGCGGCGAATCAGGCGCACCCCCAGCCACTCAAGGTGAACCTCGAGGTGACAGGTCTCAAGGACGGGGAGCCGAGCGAGACCCGGGAGCTCGATCTGCTGATCACGATCGACACCCTGGCCATGGCCCTAGGGCTCGTCCACACCGGCCTCGGCGTGAGCAAGAAGAGGATCGCGGAGATCCTCGGCGTGTCGGAGGACACGGTCCGCAAGGTCATGGGCGGAGGCAGCTCCGCGATGTTGATCGACAAGCTGCGCGACAAGTGAGATGAGACGGCTGGCCCTGCTGCTCCTGCTGACGTCGATGGTCCTGGCGTGGTCCGGATGCAATCGCCAGCACAAGGACGAGGCCTTCTTGCCGACGTCGCCGGAGTTCTCCGGAGCTCTGACGGTGACGCCGTTGGCCCCGTCGATTCCGGCGGACGGGTTCTCCCGCGTCGAGATCAGGGCCGAGATCACCGGTGCCGCGGATCTGAACAAGAGGACGGTCCGGCTCGAGACCGACAACGGCGATTTCCCGGACAGCTCGATCACCGGCAAGAAGTCGATCGAAGAGGAGGTCAACAGCAACGGCGTCGTGGTCGTGGAGCTACGGAGCAGCACCTCGGCCACCATAGCGACCATCACGGCCCAGGTACTCAAGGACGGCGAGGCCATCGATGGACTGATCAGCCGCGCAATCGTCGAGTTCACGCCGGCGGAGGCTGTTGACATCCTGCGACTGCTCGCCTCGAGCCTGACAGGCGAGGCAGACGGCGCTTCGGTCATCTCGATCACGGCGGAGGTGTCCGACGAGCTGCCGATCAACCAGAACGTGACCTTCAAGACGACGAAGGGGAAGTTCCTGAACGGAAGCGCCGCCAACACCACCTCGACCACGATCGAGGTCGACATCGGCCGCAGGGCGACCGCCGAGCTGGAGAGTCCGATGACGCCAGGATCGGCGCTGATCACGGCGGAAGTGATGGACACGACGCGGGAGATCGAGATCGAGTACGACCCGGCGTTGCCGGAGGTGATCGTGGTCAACCTGTCGGAGCGGAAGCTCGAACGGGACGGGACGGAGATGGCCAAGATCGACCTGATCTTGAGCCGTGCGGTGGGCAAGGTGAGCGAGGGGACGCCGATCGAGTACGACGGTTTCGAGAAGGCCTACGGTGAGCCTCTGGAGTTCCTGTTCTTCGAGCAGACCTTGAGCACGTCGTCCGAGACGGCCTCCGCGATGGTGGGCCTCGGGAGGGTGGATTTCGTGGGCACCGCCACGATCCGCGCCACCGTCGACGGCGTGAGCGGCGAAGCGGACATCGAGATCGACGCACCGGGGCCCGAGCCGGACATCAAGGTGACGCCGCCGAACCTCGATTTCGGGATGGTCGACGTGGACGACGACAGCGACTTGGACCTCAAGATCGAGAACGAGGGCAAGGAGACCCTGGTGGTCTCGGCTCTGGAGACAAGCGGCGGTGATTTCTCGATCCCGGCAAAGCCGGCGCTGCCGCTCGAGCTCGCCGAAGGTGGCTCGGTAGACATCACGGTCCGCTTCGAGCCGGAGTCCGAGGGGCCGCAGAGCGGCACCCTGACGATCACCAGCAACGATCCCAACAAGGGCGAGCTCGCCGTCTCCTTGACCGGCGAGGGCGAGCCCGGGCCCGAGCCTGAGATCACGATCATGCCGGACAGCCTCGACTTTGGCTCCGTCATGGTGGGGGACACCGAGGACGAGAAGATCACGATCTCCAACGTCGGCATGAAGAATCTGAGGATCAAGAAGCTCAGGGTGAGCGGCGGGGAGTTCTCGATCTCCGCTCAGCCGCCGTCGCCGACCGTCATCGAGCCTGGGGACTCGGTAGATGTCATGATCCGCTTCAGCCCGAGCGCGGCAGGCATGCAGACGGGCACGCTCCGGATCACGAGCAACGATCCAGACGAGAATGTCCTACAGGTGTTCCTGACCGGGACAGGGACTTAGGCCGGCCTCAGCGCTCTACCCATTGGCGGCCGGGCAGCGGTCGCTTCGTCAGTCCACAGGCGTCATGGCACCGGAGCCAGAGCAGGACTGCGGCAAGAGCGAGAGAGCCGAAGGCCCAGGTGCGGGAGCCGATTCCGGTGGAGAGGTGCTGACGCCACCCATGCGGCTCGGAGGTGGTAGGCTGCATGCAGCAACCCACTCAAGTTGAGGAGGTGGCCTATGTCGAGTCTTCAGGCACTGCGTAGGGGAAGGTGCGTGTGGATCACATCCGTGTTGGTAGCCGTCCTACTCCTCTCGGTCGGTGGATGCCAGCGTGACGAGCCGGACGACCCCGGAGAAGACGCGGACGTGCGAAGGATCGAGCCTGGGAGCGGCGTTGAGGTGTCGCAAGTCGATTTCCAGTTCTCCGAGGCCCAGGTCGAGGGATCGTCCTGGGGCAGAGTGAGTGTCGAGCCGGAGCGGCTCGCCGAGTCCTCCGGCATCCAGGGCGGCTATCTGAACGTCACGACGGAGCAAGGCTGGGCGGTTCGCAACCTGCCGGTTGGAGAAGAGCAAGTGTCCGTCTACTTCGATCTCGGCGAGGACTACACAGAGGGCACCCGAATCGACTCTTTCGATCTGAGCGTCACGCAGTCGAAGGAGCCGCAGCGCAATGTGGCCCGCTACGCGGCCGAGCTGCTCACCTACAAGGTGGCTACATGGGTCTGGAGCGCCGAGGGTGCGGGCGAGAGGTTCACAGTGGATTGGGGCCGGCCGCCCTATCTCATCGAGATCGTGGATCTCACGCGCTTCTTCCCGTTGGACACCTGGGCGCGGTACCAAGCGGTGACGAACGTCCACGCTGCCCACAACCAGTGCTTCCCCATGGCGATCGCCAACAGCCTGCAGTTCCTGGAGGACGAGGGCGAGGTCACCGTTCCGCACGACCACGTCGCGGGTTTGAGGGGCGACAACTCGCTGGTCGGGCAACTCGACACGGCCTGCGATCGCAGCGTGACGTCGCGTAGCAACGGCTTCGGCGTGTGGTTTACCCCGATGATGGAGGGCAAGTTCGAGTATCTGGACGACAACGGTCTGGACGCGGACCTGACCCATCGGCATCAAGGGCGGGGCTACGGAACTCCGCCGAATGAGGCGCTCGCGCCGGGAGATTTCACCCACGAAGGGATCACCTCACAGGATGACGGCGCGGCGGTCACGTGGGAGTGGCTCTGCGACCGCGTCGCCGAGGGGTGCGACGTCGAGGTGGTGTTCAGCTACGACAACTCCTCGGGCACCCCCACCGGGGGCCACGCCGTGCGCTTGACGGGGTGTGGCATGGTCGCGGGCTCGCCATGGGTCCGGTACTCGCACGACGCCTCACAGACCAATAGCGATCCGATGGACAACATGGGACTCGAGAACGTGGTCGTCTGGCCGGACGACACGGACAGCGACGGGACGCTGAATTTCGGTAGTGCGAACCGGGAGTTGCGGTTTGCGCTGGCGGAGTGTCCGTGAGCGAGGCGGTCTAATAGCCGCCTAGCGGGCAGATCGGCCGGTTGTTGACGCCGCCCACGGGCAGGGGAGGCAGCGGTGGTGGCACCACACGTGGGTCCGTGAGGTCGTGGAGAAGCTCGTTGAACGCCGGCCCGAAGTCGCAGCGCGACTGAGCGGCTCGGGCGTTGCCCGTGGCGCGCGGGACGCGTCGGTTCTTCGGTTTGCGAACCTTCTTGGACAGGAAATACAGGCGGTCGAAGTGGAAGCCGATGGCGCTCTGGCTGGTCGGGAACGACTGGTTGAAGACCACCAATGTAAGGCACTTTTGGTCGTCTCCTTCGACGCGGCAGTCTGCGGGCTTCAGGTAGACACTGCGTCGTGCCGCTCCCTCTCCGAACGGAGTCGTTTGCAGCCGCACCTCTCCTGCGAAGTTCGGGACCTCCAGCGTGGCTACTGCAACATCGGCAACCGGCGACGGCCCATCGTGATACGAATCGGGACGGCGCCCGAAATCGACGTTCTGCACCTTTCCGTCTATTGAGACTAGGTGGCATTCCTCGAAAGAGAAGTCCGTCAACTGAAGCCTAGCCGCGACTCTGAGCCCGGGTTTCGGCCCGCACATCAGGGCGTTGGAGGGGGTCCGCGTGGACTTGGGATAGGACTTGATACGCTTGATCATTGCGATCTTGGAGAAATCCCGCCTGCAACCAGCGCTGCAGCTGGGAGCTACGCCAGAAACGGAGATCTGCTCGTGCTGGAGGAGCCAGAACCCGTCTTCCTTCACTTGGTGCCGCATTGTGCAGCCGCGGAACGAGTCCTTCTCTGAAGTCTTGCAGTGTTCACCTCTGCAAGCAGACCTGGTGTCCCAATAGAGCGCCGGTACGTGAGCCTCGACACACGTCTCGCCGTCGTTGTCACCATACACATGACGGTCCCGCGAGTCGTAGAGCAAGACGGTCATGGAACCCTCGTCCTCGTTTGGGATGATGGCCATCAGCCCGACGAAGATGATGCGGATGAAAGTGGTGGTCATGTCAGATCCCTCCCGGAGGTTCCGGTGGATAGGAGCTGCCGTAGAGGGCGAATCCTGCCCAATTAGACGGACCTGAGAACTCCGAATCCCGAGATTCGGCTAGATCGAGCTGCGCCGTACGGAGGGCAGTGGCCGGATCTGTCGTTTGGACCAGTTGGTCATGAAAGCGGCGGAGCAGGAGCGCGGTGGCTCGATCCTCTACATCCCACAGAGGCGCAAGGACCACTCTTGCCCCGGCAAGCCGCAACAGCCTGGCTAGGCTGGCTACACCCTCGGCCGGGGATACTTCGCCCGAAGCGGCGCTGCAAGCGGCGAGAACGGCGAGCTTCACCTGCGAGAGATCTAGGTTCACGAGCTCCCGGCCATAGAGAGAGTCGGAGCTGCTTCCTTCTTCGGAAGGAGCCAGGAGCAGGCGCGAGAGAAGGGGCGACTGGCGGTTCACGACCGCGTGGCCACCGAAGTGTAGGAGAGAGGCGGTGCCGACCTCTCTCAAGAACGCCGGCTTGGTGGCTGCCCGACCGGTCAAGACCCGAGAGTTCGGATAGAGCTGACTGATCCTGCTCACTTCATCCCGAACGGCGGAGAGCTCTGGGAGCGATCGGTGGAGGTCACCAGCTTCTAAGGCGCCGACAGCGAGAACTCGCCACTCCGCGGGAGACGCCTCGGAGACCTGTTGCAATCCCGCGGCGTAGAGAGAAGCGCTCTCTGCTCGTGAGAGCGAGAAATCGTGTACGAGGGGGCGACCGGGCCGACTCTCCAGGGCAGCGAACGCAACGCCATACAGGATTCCGTCCGGAATGATGACTAGGTGCCTGCCGGGCTCCAGCAGGTCGGCGACCGGCGCTACCAGGAGCTTGAACAGCTCGCGAGCAGGTGAGGCAGACAGGCCGTCAGCCTGTGGCGTCTGGGCAGCCAGGCGGCTCGCCAGCCGCTCGATTCTGTCCGGCTCGATGGTTGCGGTTCGCATCTCCAGTCGGTCGCGCTCAACGAGCCAGAGGACCATGCCTCGGTCCGCAACGTGATACTGGAGAATCGACACGTTCTTCCGCAGGCGGCTCCTGACCTCTGCGGCCGAGAGGGGCTGGGGCTGGCTCTCGAAGACTTGGTAGCGGTCCGAGCCTTGGTTGAGCGAGTACGCGCGGTCGAGTAAGACTCGAGCTCGGAGGCGCTCGGAGAACTCAAACGCCGCTTCGGGCCGCTGCGCTCGCACCTCCTGACGAACAGCCTGGTCGAAAATGGTCCGGCTCTGGTCGAAGAAGGTACCTCGCAGATCGGGCGGAGGGATGGAGGTCCGCGCTGACTCGAGTTCGCTGATCGCTCTGGCCAGTGCCGTTTGGGCTCGCTCGGAGTCGCCGCGGGCGTCATGCGCCTGCCCTAGCAGGTTGTACGCACGTGCCAGGTGGACTCGGTTGTCCGTGTCCTCGAAGATCTCGAGGGCCTCTGCAAGCAGCCTCGTCGCCTCGCCTGGCGTGGTCGCAATCATGGCCTCACCCTGTGTCAGCAAGACGTCACCCAAGACGGTGCTCTGCACAGCTGGCTCCGCGATAGTGGCGGCGAGCTGTCTCGCCTCGACCGCGTCGGCCCTCGCGCTCTCGAAGTCTCCCAACTCGAGATGGATGGTAGATCGGCCTCTGAGTGCCTGCGCGGCTGTGACAGGGTCGCTGTCGGCCGCAGTCATCCGCACCACCTCGTCCTGGAACAGTAGCGCTGCAGCGGGCTCTCCCAGCGCGGTTGCGGCCAGCGCCGATTCCTCCAGCAAGAGCTGACGTCGGAAGCGATGGGTAGAAGACTCCGAGAGCCGAAGGGCTCTGTAGAGGTGGTGCCAGGCACGAGTCGTGTCGCCCAGCAGACGGTAGTTCCCGGCCAGCAGCGTCTGGATGTTGGACAGCGCCTCGTCGTCACTGGCGCGTTCGATGGTTGTCTTGGCCTCGAGGAAGAGGTGAATGCCAGCGGCGGGCTCTCCCTGGAGCGTTCGGACGAGACCTCGAACGCGGAGTAGACGGCTCGCCAGGTACGGGAAGCGGTCGGCAGGAACGCTCGGGCCCAGGCGCTCGAGTCGCTCCAGCACCCGAGAGTAGTCGGCCGACTGGTACTCGCAGATCGCGAGATACAACTCTGCCCAGCCCCAAAGCGGGTTACCGAGACGGGCCAGAGTGTGGCGCACTTCCTCCAGGCGCCTCCGAGCCGCGTCCACCTCGAATGCCTCGAGGAGGGAGATCGCTTCGCTGAACCC
The DNA here is from genome assembly GCA_028278325.1 of Candidatus Binatia bacterium. Classification (GTDB taxonomy): domain Bacteria; phylum Desulfobacterota; class Binatia; order UBA1149; family JAJCZL01; genus JANQEO01. The sequence continues at coordinate 1,854 of JANQEO010000431.1, read as the reverse complement.
TGCCCAAGCGACCACGTGCTCTTCAAGCTCTGCGGTATCGGCGGCCGAGGCGAATAGCGACTCGATCGCCTCCAGCGCCATCTGGTCGCCATTCACGCGGCTCAGCGCGGTAGCGACCACCAGCAGCTCTGCCGGCACCTCCGTTGAACCGGCTCGCTTCGCGCCCCACTCCGGGATCGCCACGCGCTCGAGCCAACGCTGAGCGTCCGCCTTGTGATCGCGCAGGAGGCTCTCGACTCTCCGATCGTGACCCAGTCCAGCAAGCCGGAGTAGGTCGTCGGGCTCGAATCGGTTCGAGGAAGGACGGGTCCCGCTTCGGAGTCGGGTGAGGTGTTCGTCGGCCTCGCCAGCCCAGGCCGAGGTAGGGTCGAGCTCAAGATAGCTGCTCCAGAGCTCGGCCGCCTGATCTAGACCGGCCAGCTCAGCCGCCAGGGCCAAGTTGAAGCGGGCCTCGGCGAGTGGTGGGTTCTCGGAACGCACTGCCCTCGATGCCGCAGAGAGGGCACGAACGAGGTCTGCGGGGCGATCCGATCTCTGAGCTCTCACGAGCAGAGCGGCCGCGAGGTCGTTGAGCACCTGTGGGTCTGCGGGGACCCTGGAGGCCACGCTCGAGAGGGTCTCGACCGCGCGGTCGAGCGAGCCTTCCTGCGAGGCCCACAACAGGTGCCAGACTCCCCGCGTGTGAAGCGCGGCACGGTCCGAAGACTCTCGGGCGATCCGAGGGCTGATCTCGCTGAGTCGACGCAAGCCTACGCTGCCGGGCGGTGGGAGGCCTGGGCACTCTGGTTCAGGGACCAGATCGTCGGTCTTCGCAGGCTCTCCACAGGGCTGGTGGCCGAAGCCTCCAGTGACTCTCGGCTCGAAGGAGCGATGGCCTTCGATGGCCCACGCCAGTAGGGCCGGACTCGCGCTCCCGTCGGGTACCGGTTCGGAGCACGAGGTGGCAAGCAATCCCGCGATCGCAAGAGCCAGCGCGGGTCCGCAGCGGGAGGTGTTCATTGTGGGTCGACCTGAGGCAGTGGGAATAGCAAGGCCTCTGACCGGCCGTGAGGCTAGAAGGCGCTCCCCAGCAGGATGCTGTTGAGAGCCAATCGCGCTTGGCCCTGCCAATACACCCTGAAAGCCGGATCGTCCAGGAAGAGCACCACGTTCCCGGAGCTGAATCGCTCGTGGAGCAGGTACGGCGTGCCGGTCAGCCTCAGTGCCGAGTCTTCATAGACGAACCCAGCCAGTGGAGCCTCATCGGTTTCACTCAAGCGGACCGGTGTGGCGAGCTCGGCACCCGGAGCGAAAGCCAGGTTCGATCTCACCAGAACCGCGAGCTCGTCCGCGCCTCCCATCGTGAGAAAGTGATCCGGTTGAACGTCCGCTTTGAAGATCGCGCCGGGCACGCGCAAGGTCGTGCGTGACTCCTCGCCATCGGTCGGATCAATAGGCCATTGCCTAGGCCGCGTCCGAGCTCCGGTCAGCTCAAGGTCCGGATCCGTCGCCCACTCACTCGCCCTCCGAAAGGTCACCAGCGTCCCCCCGCGCCCGATCCACGCCTTGAGCTCTGCCACCCACTCCTCACTGAACGTCCCCGCCCCGTACCATCCATCCGGCAGCACCAGGACATCGCAAGTCGCCAGCGCCTCAGCGTCCAGCTGCTCCTTGTAGATCGCCGTGAACTCGAGCTCGTAGAGACGCTCCAGGGTGAACCAAAGGTCGCCGAACGAGCGGACGCTCACCGGATCCCCCGCGAGGACGGCGACGCGCGGCTTCTTGACGTGGACGAAGCGGTCGGAGCCGAGGCTCGGGCCGGAGTCCGAGTAGACAGAGCTGACGGGGCGGACCTGGACGCTGTGACGGGTCGCC
>JANQEO010000388.1 GCA_028278325.1 Candidatus Binatia bacterium | reverse complement strand
CACCACCTGCGCGGCGTGCACGGCGGGACGGTCCGCATCCACGGCCGGGCGCCGGACGGCCTCGTCTTCGCGCTCGGTCCGCACCCGGCCGAGCGGTTCCGCTCCGGCGACCTGCGCTACCTGCGCGGGCAGGAGGGTGACGACGAACCGGGAGACGTGGAGCCGACGAGCGGACTCGAACCGCTGACCTGCTCATTACGAGTGAGCTGAATCCAACCTTACGGGGCGGAATTCCCGATCTCCGCCGATCGCTCCCAGTACCCTGCCGGTCTACAATGCCCCGGAAACACTAAAGAATGCCAGATGCTCTCACGGTGAGAGTGCTCTCTCAACATCCCGCCAGTCCCCCGGGATACCCCTTCGGCTGGCACAAATCTGGCACAAAGATCATGCAGGCAAAGCTCAACTCTTCGAAGATCAACGAACTCCGCCGGGAGGCGGCCAAGGCCGGAAAGCCCGCCCTTGGATTCGACAGCCACATCGAGGGCCTTGCGATCGTCGTCTACCCGTCCGGCAAGGGCGCGTGGCGCATCGACTACAGGGACCCGGGAACGCGGCGGCGTCACCGTCGGAAGATCGGCAAGTTCCCCGCTCTCACGGTCACTCAGGCGCGCGAGGTTGTCGCTGAGAAGTTCCAACGCCTCGCCCTGGGCATCGATCCCTTTGAGGAGCCCCAGGACGACGACACGCTCACCGTGGAGCGAGCCTGGGAGCGCTACCTCTCCGAGTACATGTCCAATCGGAGTGAGCACTACCGTGACGACGCCGAGGGGTACGGTCGGCGCGAGATCATCCCACGGTTCGGAGGGATCGCCATCGCAGATCTCTCGCGAGGTGAGCTGCTGGCTCACATCGACAAGAGGCGGGCCGAGACGAAAGCTGCCGGCGACACGCTGTACCGTCACTGCCATGCCTTTCTGGAATGGTGCGTTGATCTGGAACTGATCGAGACGAATCCCATCGCCAAGAAGAGCCCTGGCAGGCGCGGAAGGGCTCGCGGAAGCGAGCGGGGACGGACCAATCGCCGAGACAGGAGCCTCATCAACTCGGCCCGGGGAGACGAAGAGCTGGGGAGGGTGCTCGCAGCGGCCGCGATCGGGCGTGAGGACGGCACGAGTTTGCCAGTGGGGATGCGTCCGTCGCCAGTCTACTGTGACGGCACCCTTGTGCTTCTGGCGACAGCCAAGCGACTGGCCGAGGTCTTCGAAGCTCCCGCAAAGGAATTCGATAGGGAGAACGCAGTCTGGACGATCCCGCCGGAACGACGGAAGGGAATCCGGGCGGACACACCGGCTGACAAGTGGAAGCCCGAGGTGGTTCCGCTCTTTGGTCTCGCGCGCGAGATCGTCTCACGCCGCAGGATCGCGGTAGACGGGCCATTCGTGTTCTCCGTGGACGGAAGTCGGCCGTACTCGAACTTCAGCAAGAATACGAAGGCGCTTCTGAAGCTCGCGCGAGTAGAGGACGTTGTGCATCATGACTACAGAAGGACAGTCTCCACGAAGCTCGCTAGCTGGAGGTTCGGTGCGGAGGTCCGGCATGCAGTGCTCGGGCACGTTGGCGCGCTGGATGGAGACGAGTTGGATGGCGTCTACAACCTCCACTCCTATTCAGATGAAAAGGGCGAGGCGCTGGAGAAGTGGGATGAGTATCTCACCGCTCTCCAGGCGGCGTGGGTCCCGAAGCTGCTGCGGGAACTGCGCGAGAAGGGCCTGGATCTGCGCGGCGTCATCGGCGCGATCGAAGCTCCGCCTGTAGTTCACTGACCGAGGCGTGCTGCCGGCGGACTAGCGTCGCTCAGAAGCCTCCATCGTGTTTCGGCTTGCTTTGGCCTCCAGCCAATCGGCCACGTCCTGAGGCATGTAGCGGACTGCGTGGCCCAAGCGGACGAATCGGGGGCCACGACCGTTACAGCGCCACTTCGCCAGCGTCTTCTTCGACATCTTGAGCTTGGCAGCCAGTTCCTCTGGCGAGAGAAGTCCTTCGAGCGTTCTTGGCTCATCCATACTTCACCTCATAGTCCCAGTTGTCATCGAGGTCGAGATTGTCGAAGTCGTCCTCTTCGGCCTCGAAGGGGTCATCTCCACGCATTCGTTCAGCTTGCATCGCCTCCCAGTCGTCAAGGCCGGCGAATCGTTGTCTCCATCTGCGAAGGATCGTCTCCATATCACGGCCCGCTTCTTCGGCAAGAACGAGGTCTGCCCCCGGATTCCACTCGCCGCTTCGGCTGTCCCTGAGGTCGAGTCGAAAGTGGTAGAAGGTCGAGCCGCTTGGCTGACGGACCTCCTCGCGCACCTCTAACACGGTCGCCTCCCGCCCTCTGTGTTCTAGGGCGAAGATGTCGGGGTCGATCGTTTCTGGATCGCCTACTTGAATGCTGCTCATCGTCACTGTCTCCTGGCTTTCGTGAATCCGGCGTGGCCGTCAAGCCATCTACTCGTCCAAGCCTTTAGCCTAGTCATCGTGAGTTCGTACTACGGGCTCCTTGAACTGGAACTACGGCTTCATCTTCGGCCCCTTGATCAGGCCCAGACACCGAGCGCGGAAAAGCAGCGCCGCCGCCGCACCTGTATGCCCTCCACGAGGCGTCCGGTAGTGCTTGACCCGCCCTGGCTCCCGGGCCTCGATGAGATCTGCGGCCGTGAGCACCTCCAGGGCGGCCTCAGCCTTGTGGCAGGGCAGGCCGGCGTCTCGCCGGACACTTCCGGCGGATGACCAGAGCGCCGACTGGGAGTTCACGACCGCAGGGCACCGGGCGTCTCTGAATAGGAGCAAGAACGCGACCGAGCCCGGAGCCGTGGAGGAGCAGTGGAACCTGAAGCTCAGCAAGGCCGAGCTGCGCTCGAACGACGACGAGAAGGCTACGCAGAGAGCCTCTGAGAAGCCCTGTGAACCGATTCCTGAGCAGGACGACCGTGGGGGCCGAGCCGGACCCGAAGGTACGCCGTGAGGCTGAGGTAGAACGCCGTAGGGCACGAAATGCGGTGACCCGGAAGGCCCGCAAGAAGGCCCGGGTGGCCGCCGACTCCGCCGTCCTCGCCCAGAACGATCGCGTCGAGAGCAACGCCGCGAGGCGACGCTCGAAGCTAGAGGCCACGGGGGACGAACCCGACACCGGCTCTCTCGTTCCCGGCCGTCGTGTTCAGATCGTTCTCCAGCTGGAGAAGCGCCGTGTGCGAACGCTGCAGGCGTGGGGCTACATCTGGCCGATCACCACCTGCCTCTTCCACGAGGCCGAGGGCCGGCGGGTCTCGTGGACCGGCAAGAACCCCCGCCCCGTGAATGTCAGGGGACACCGACATCCCGACCGGTACCCGATTCTCCGACGTGTCGATCTGCGCGTCTCGGCGAAGGTGAAGGCAGTGGAGGGCGACGGGGCGGTGGTCCTGTCACGCCCCTACATCCGGCTCGACCGTCAGTCCCAGGATGCGAAGCGCGCCTCCGTCGAGCGCTGCGGCGCTCCCAGCGACGTCGGTCCAGACGACGAGTAGCTGTCCGACCGGCAACCTCCCGGCAGCGCTCACGCAGAGCCAGTGTGCTTCAGGTGGGCTCGCCCAGAATGATCGCCCCGAGCCGAAAGAAAGCTGTGTGCGCCGGGAAAATCCTCGCGCCTCCGCCGATTCGGGCTCAAGTTTCCGCACGATTCCCCCGATACAGGACCGCGCCAGAGGTGCATCCGCAGCTCGCTCAAGTTTCGGAGGTCTGCTCGCGATGTGGTGTCAGGCCGCCAGTGATTGGCGGCCAGCAACCAAGGACACCACCATGAGCAAGAAGAACCGCAAGAACCGAAACAAGAGCCGACGCCAGTCGCCGAACCGTGCTGGTCTCGTTGAGCTGCCGGTAGGTGCTCAACGAGCGGCCACATGGGACAGGCCGCTTCGGATGCACTTTCCGGGGGCCACGATCTCCCTGGGAAGGCTCCTGCCGTCCCCCACCGTGATGGCCCACATCACGAAGATGGGCATCGGCCCGTACCTGGCGACTCACGCCATGACGGAGTGGCCGCTGGATGAGATTCCGGCCGGCCCCGGCGACGCGCAGGTCACGTCGTGCCTGATGGTCGCGGCTCTCGACCGAGCGATCGTCATCGTCTCCTGGCTGGAAGCCGGCGAGACGCAGATCTGGTTCGCTGATGAACTCCCCAGCGAATACCTGATGGCGCTCTGCGGTCGCGCAGCATGAACGGAAATAATCATCGAGCACAGCGGCAAGAGGCCGGCAAATCGGCCACGCGAGTCCGATTTGCCGGCTGTCACTTCTCGGAGGCATGACCCACGGTTTCTCGCGGGCATGACCCAGGCGTCCCGGGCCGACCGGATGCAGTAGCACGGTTCTTGGTGTGGGTCAGGTGATCCTCCTCGTGCGGCGGGTCAAGCCGTACGCCACGCCGTTCGTGCGGGTGAGTGGCTGCTGAAGCCGAAAAAGGACGTCGGGCACGGCCACTTCACCGAGTGGCGCAAGAAGCATTTCGAAGGGTCGCATCGTCAGGCCACGCGATACACGAGTCTGGCGACGGCGGCGGACTACGACCCCCACCGCTCGAACAAGTCGCGTGCTGCTGCCCTCGGGCACGAGGTGGTTGAGGAGCCAGCCGCCTTGAGGCTCCCGAGCTTGCGCAGTTTCATGCGTAGCCCGCACGGCCGTGTGGCGTTGGATGCCACCTCACCTCCCTTGCCTGGGTGAGCCGGGGCGCACTTGCTGGTCGCTGAGGACGAATCTATAACCCTTTATTGTGTATATGCATAGCGTACACCCCAGTTTCCCGAGCGTTGACGACCGGTTGGCATGAAACCTGCGAAGAGGAACGGTGTCAACCGGACGAGCGTTGTCCTTGGCTGGACGCAGGAGATCGATGATGAATGAGACCAGCGGAATCGGTGTCACATCAGCCCTGCCCCCGGGCGGGGAACAGGGAGGCTCGACTCACCTGCAAGTTGCAGGTGGGTCGGGCCTCTCTGCGTTTCGGGTCTGGAACAACACTAAAGAGATTGAACATGGACCGAGAAACCCCATCACGGACCGGCAAATCGCCGAGCCTCGGCGATTTGCCGGTTAGTTGCAGGAGTAAGAGATGACCGAAATCACGAACGATGTTGATGTTGACCGCCTGAACGAGTTGCACAAGAAGATCGAAGTATGCACCGGGCAGACGCTCCACATGATGCTGGAGGCTGGAGCCATCTTGCTGAACAAGAAGGAGTTTCTGCCTCACGGCACCTTCGGCGACTGGCTGGAGAAGAACTGCGAGTTTTCCCGCAGCACGGCGAACCGATACATGCGGTGCGAGCGGGCTCGACAGCTCGGTACCACCACGATCCCCAGCGGCAACACCATCCTGACCAACATGAAGGCTCTGGAGTCCCTCCTTCGGGAGGATGACGCCATCCTTGAAGAGCGCAGGAGGAAGAGAAAGAAGAAGGAGAAGCCCACGGCGACGAAGCCGCCCGCAGCCGAGCAGAGCGAGTTCGCTGACTTCGAGGACGAAGACGAGGAAGAGCAGCTCCTCGACCCCAGGCTCCGGCCGAGCGAGCGGAAGAAGCTCAAGGAAGCGGTCAAGGCGCGCGAAACGCCCGCAGCCCAGCCCAGCAAGAAGAGGGACACCGACCTGCTGCGCAATGCACTGGAGGCCATTGGCCGCGCGCTCAAGAGCGTAGAGGGCGACAAGAAGGCGGAGTGGGCGAAGCTCATCATCAAGGAAGTCGAATTGTACATGGGGCCGTTCGAGACTGGCCCGGAGCGGGGGCGCGGGAAGGCCGCGCGGTCGAACGGCGCGGCGGAAAAGCCCACGAAGAAGTGCAAGTCCGCGCCCGTGCTGTCGAGCGACGACACCGCACGGATGTGGGATGAGATGTTCGGATCATGAAGCGAACAACAGGTATCTCGTGGGCTCGCAAGACGTGGAACCCGGTTCACGGCTGCACCAACGCATCGGAAGGATGCAAGTTCTGCTATGCGCTGGAACTGACCTACAACAAGGAGCACGGCGATAGCGGGCCGGACGGCAAGGGTACCCCGTTCAAGGGGATGAACCTCACCTACCTCGCCGGAGACGAAAAACGGTGGACCGGCAACATCATCCTGACGGACGATGAAGAGCTGTTGCACAGACCGCTTCACTGGAAGACACCCACGTTGGTTTTCGTCAACAGCATGGCTGACGCTTTTCATGAGAAGATGGAGCCGACTTGGATTCGGAAGATCCTCAGCGTGTGCGGTCTCGCTGACCTTCACCACTTTCAGATTCTCACGAAGAGAAGTCACATCATGCGGAAGTACGAAATGCCGCCGAACGTCATCGCTGGGGTCAGCATCGAGAACGACCGCTGGGTCAACCGCGCTGACGACCTCCGCGCGCTCCGCGGGGCCAAGAAGTTCATCAGCCTGGAGCCGCTGATCGGTCCAGTCCCGTCGCTTGACTTGACGGGAATCGACCAAGTTGTCGTGGGTGGCGAGAGTGGCCCTAACTTCCGGCCGATGGAGCTTGAGTGGGTGGAGGAAATTCTGGCGAAGTGCCGCCAGACTGGGACCGCGTTCTACGTGAAACAGGACGCAGGTAGGTTTCCAGGCAGGCCGGGTCGCTTCGAAGATGAGCGGCCGGATCTCTGGCTCCATGAATGGCCGGAGCCCGGCACTGATGAACACCGGTTTCGATCGCTGGTAGAGGCGATGGAGGAGGAGAAGGCATCGATCGCAGCGGCGCGGCGGCATCCGGTGGCCAGTGCGCCCGCGGTAGTAGAGGGCGGACTGTGATCGCCACTGAGGAGAGGAGAGACGCGCCAGGTCTGCCCGCCATGGTCGAGCCGCGCCGCAACCGGCCCCCCGAGACGCTGAGGGAGGGCGTGGAGCGGATTCTCAGTCAACTGGACCAGTACACAGACATCAGCGCGCTGAGCGAGCTGCACGCCCAGGCCCGAGCGCTCGCCGAGTACCTGCGAGAGCATGACGGGCACGGGTGCGCGCTGCGTGTTGCGCAGCTTCGGATCGAGAAGCGCATCGGCGAGGTGTTGGCCGAGAGCGTCCGCCCAGGCAACCCGCAATTGTCGAGGGACCCGACAATTGGCCGGCTCCCGGAGGGAATCACGCGAGACCAATCTTCAAGGTGGCAGAAGCTCGCGGCGATTCCCGAAAAGACGTTCGAGGACTACCTCGCGGGCGCGCAGAAACCCAGCCTGAACGGTGCCCTTCGGCACGCGCTTCAGGCCGCGGGTGCGGACGAGACGGGGGAGACCGCGGTCTGCTGCGGTCCCCGGGAGCTGGAGCTGCTGGTCCAGCGAGGGGTGAAGTTCCGCACCCTCTACGCGGACCCGCCGTGGGCCTACACCAACCAGGCCACAAGAGGGGCGACCGGGAATCACTACCGGACGATGCCGACTCCTGAGATCGCAGCGCTCCCCATCGAGAAGCTGGCGGCCAATGTCGCCCAGCTCCACCTCTGGGCCACCGATCGCTTCCTAGAGGACGCGATCGAGGTCCTGCGGGCCTGGGGCTTCGAGCGGAAGTCGATGCTCATCTGGGAGAAGCGTCAGCTCGGGCTCGGCAACTACTACCGGATGACGCACGAGTACCTCTTGCTCGGCACACGGGGTGGTGCGCAGTTTCCCGATGACCAGCGCAACCATCGAAGTGTCATGCGGGCGGACCGGGACGTGCATTCCCGAAAGCCGGAGCAGTTCCGGCAGCTCGTGGAGCAGGTGAGTCAGGCTCCTCGTCTAGAGCTGTTCGCGAGGCGGCCGGTGGAGAACTGGACCGTCTGGGGAAACGAGATTGAGCAGGACCGGTTCCATGAGGGTGTTCAGGAGACGTTGGACAACCTCGACGAGGAGACGGGATGACCGGGAGCCTCCCAGCATCCACAGGAGAGGGGTGGCGGCGGCGTACCGGGCGGACCAGTTTCCCCGGGCTTTTCTCCTCTCTGGAGCGCCAGGGCATTCGCCTCCTCCTAGGACCCCCTCCCCCGAAGAACCGGCACGCCCGGTGCGCCAGTACCCTAACCCCTGGATTTCCATGCTATTTCTGGCGAACCACTTGACGCGATCTCCAGTACGCCTTGGGTACGCCCCGGGCCAATTCGGTTCGCCCTGGACGGCGCCGGGGCCGCACGACGCACCGGTAGGCGCTCCGGCGAACCGCTCGGCGTGACGGAATCCGCTGCGCACCGGTTCGCCACGGTGGCCATGCGGTCTGCCTCGCCCCTCGAACACCGGGGATCCGGCGACTCCGGTGAAAACACATCCGAGGGTATAGAGAGCAACCTACTTATATCTATGGGTAGGTGACCTCACACACGAACAGGAGATTTCAGATGAACACCGACACAGACCTTCGAGCCCGGGGCTCCCGGCACGGCGGAGCCAAGCTCACCGAAGACGCCGTGCGCGAGATCCGGCGTCGCTACTTCGAGCGTGGCGACACCTTTGAGGTACTGGCTCGCGCTTTCCAGGTTTCCCCCCAGACCATCGGCCTCGTCATCCATCGGCGGACGTGGCGCCATGTGAAGTAGGCAGCCATGGAAACGCCATCTACGACCACAGCCCCTAGGGACGCAAGAATCGCTGAAGCAGTCGAGCAGGCCCGCACCGAAGCTGGCATCAGCTCGCAAGCTCCGGCCGTCCCCGGATCCGAGACAGAAGAGAACGCTGCCTCCAGGGACAATGCTGTCGTCGAACTCGATTGCTACCCCTACAACGACCTCGGGAACGCCGAGCGCTTCCGCGATCTGAACGGGGCGGAAGCCCGATACCTGCCGGCCCTTCGCCGGTGGAACCGGTTCAACGGAGCGATCTGGGAACCCGATCCCTCTGGGGGCAACGTTCGTGTGCTGGCCCGCCGCGTGCCTGAGTATCTCGATGCACAAGCGGACGGATGTGGGGACGAGGAGCGGGCGAACCGGCTTCGTAAGTTCGCCCATCGCTGTGGCTCCAAGAAGGCCCTCGACAACATGATCGCGCTCGCGGGCGACCTGTTGAGCGAGAAGTCCTCCCGCTTCGATACCGACCCGTGCTTGCTGTCCTTCCGCAACGGGACCTTGGATCTCCAGTCCTTGACACTCCGGGAGCACCGGGCCAGCGACTACATCAGCAAGCAGGTGCTGTGCGACTACGACCCAAGCGCAAAGGCCCCTAGGTTCCAGCAGGCGCTCGAAGAGGCTCAGCCCGAGGGTGAGAACCGGAGGTTCATCCAGCGCCTCGCCGGGCTCAGTCTCCTGGGCGACAACCGGGAGGAGCGGCTCGTCGTCTTCTACGGCGACGGCTGCAACGGCAAGACGAAGCTCATCGAAGCCCTGGCCTACGCACTGGGACCGATGCTGGCTGCCAAGGTTCCCGAGAGCACGATCGTGCAGCCGAGAAGGGACTCGGAATCCACCCACCAGAGCGACCTCGCCAAGCTAGAGGGCAACCGGCTCGTCTTCGTGGACGAGACCAACGAGTCCGTCTTCCTCAACTGTGCGAAGGTCAAGGCGCTCACCGGGGCCGAGGGTATCGAAGTACGCAAAGCCCACGCCCCGGACTCGCGGACACTTCCCGTCACATGGCTTCCCTTCCTCTGCACCAACTACAAGCCGAAGGTTGTTGACACCAGCCATAGCATCTGGCGGCGGCTGATCCTGATCGAGTTTCCGGTGAGGATCGAGCAGCCGGACCTTCACCTGAAGCACAAGCTGCGAGCCGAGGCGCCCGGCATTCTCGCGTGGGCGGTCGAGGGCCTGCGCGACTACCACGCCCAGGGCCTTGCGGTCCCCGAGTCCTGCCAGCGTGCCCTGGACGGGTACCGCACCGAGGAGGATCTCATCGGGGGCTTTATCGAGGAGTGGTTGGTCTGTCATCCCCACGAGGTCTGCCTTCGGCAACAGGTCTTCGACCGCTACAAGCGGTGGTGCCAGGACCAGGGCATCCAGCACGGGTCCCAGCGCAACTTCAACCGCAAGATGGAGGCCCGGGGCTTCCTGAGAAAGGACCAGGGCAAGGCCCACAGCAAGGTCTGGTTCGGGTGCCGGCTCCGTGACCCCAACGAGTCGGATGATTCCGTCGCCGATCGCGAGGTTCAGCTTGAGCGAGAGGCCCGCGAGCAGGAGCGGGCCGTCCGGCGCTTCCGGGTCGTGCCGTTTCCTGCCCGGGAGGCGAGTCCGTGACCGAGCCGAGCACCACCGAAGAGGCCCGTCCGGCGCCTCCCTCCCTAGAGTTCGACGAGGCCGCGATCCCCAGGGAGCTGGCCGAGCTGGATCACTGGATGCTGTGGGCACCGGTCTGGAATCCGCCCGCGAAGGGGAAGCCCGGGCGCTGGACCAAGCCCCCCCTCAACCCCGATGCCCCCGCCTGGGCGCTCAAGGAGGACAACCCCGAGGCTCGCAAGGCGGGCCGTATGGGTAGCAGCACCGACTCCTCCAAGTGGACGGACCTCAGCTACGCCGTCGCGCGAGCCCGCAAGCTCCGGCTCGGACTGGGCTTCGGCCTCAGCGAGGAGGTGGGTCTCGTGGGCGTGGACATTGACCACTGCGTCGCGGAGGGTCAGATCAAGCCCTGGGCACAGGCCATCGTAGACGTGCTCGACACCTACACCGAGGTCAGCCCTTCGGGTACGGGCATCCGCGTCTTCGCGTTCGGGACAATCCCGAAGGCCCTCAAGATCTCGACCATCGGCCTGGAGCTCTACAGCACCGGGCGCTACCTCACGGTGACCGGCCGGCGTCTCCCGGAGAGCCCCTCGCACGTCCGGCACTGCGAGCCTGAGGTCCAGGCGTTGTATGAGCAGTTCGCCGAGGGCTTCAGCCGCGAGCAATCCCGGCGAACAAACTCGCGGCGGTCTCCCATCCCCGCAACCGGCTCCGATCAGGAGGTCATCGACCGCATCCTCCGGTCGCGCCAAGGGGAGAGGTTTCGGCGGCTATACGCGGGAGATGCCGCCGGCTACGCGAGCCACAGCGAGGCCGACTTCGCCCTAGCCAGCATCCTCTGCTGGTGGTGTGACAACGACGCCTCACAGGTCGAGAGCATCATGCGCAGCAGCGGTCTCAACCGTGAGAAGTGGGATACGTCGCGTCCCGGTGGAACCTACCTGAGCACCACGATCGGGAACGCCATTCAACGGCAGTCCGAGCCGAGGGCTTCCCCACTGCGCGCAGCAAAGCTCGATGGGGAAGTCATTCGCGGGCTGCAAGCACGGCGTTCCGCCCGGCGAAATCAATCTAGCCCGGTAGACAATCGCCCCGGAAAACGGATCAACAATTCGCCTTGCGAGTCTGAAGATCCTGGATGAGTGAACATCCGAGAGAAGGGTGTATTCAGTGCATGTCCCCAATTTGCAAGAAGCGTGGCTCGGAGGACGAGGCCAGCGAACCAATAGACTAAAGGGCTTGTAGCGACGATGGTGTCGCCCCAACGAAGGTGCCTACGGCAAGCGTAGGCCGAGGAGAGACTTGAAAATGGCTACGACAAAATCCAGCGGACGAGAGCGAGAAGATCGAGGCGACGAGAATCCAGACCGTACAGTCACTATGATCCACCGAAATCCTGACAAACACGTAACGCGAGAGCCTGTAGTCATCCCCTTGAATCGCTGGCTACGGGTCGCTCGCAGGGTTCTTGCGCCGCCGAAGGCCACACTACTCACAAAGTTGTGCTGCGACGAGGCTTCACTGCTGCACCGGATCGATGTAGGCTTCGCTGCTGGCCGCGGTGGAGGCCGTTGTATCAAATCCAACGCCTCAGTATCTTTCGAGCGGTGTAGGGCAGAGATCACCGTCTTCTTTCAGCCGGATCTCGATAGGGAATCCCGCACGGCCTTGCTCCACGAAGTTCTTGAGACGGATCGTCATGTCAACTGGCGGCAGGTTGAAGAGGAGGTGAGGAACGCTGCGCAGCAGACGGACAAGATAACCGCTCGGTACTGGGAGGATTCTGAGTACGCTTCGAAGAGACTGATTGAGAGAGCGTGCTGTTGTCAGCCGACGCTCTTCCATACAGTGGATGCGCACATTCGCGATCCGTTTGACGGATATCTTGATTCAGAATTCGACAATCGGATCGTGAGCACGGTGGGTTACGAGCTGATGCACGGTGCGGAGGTGACGATTCTCATTGATCCTAAGCTTGATCCAGTCACTAGGTACGAACTTATTCGGTTAGTAGTCGAGCACGAGGAGTCGTGGTCCAACTGGGAGGGAGTCGAGTGGAACTTCTTCGCGCTTCGATGCGATAGGGCGCTGGGATCGAAGCGGGCTCGTCGCGAGGAGCCTGGGCCAGGTGCCATCAACGAGCGCCTTGCTTCAGTACGGACGAGGGACATCAGGAAGACTCTGAAAGGGATCGAACCGGACGACTTTCCGGAAATGTACGAGTGCTGGAGGTGCGACCTCTTCTTTGAGGAGTGGCAGCCCAGCTCTGAGGGCTTCGCGGGCATGCCGGAGGGGATTTGCCGTCCTTGCTGCGAGGAGTTGAAGGTTGGTTGAAGCGCCTGGGCAAACGTCGACTCCAGGCCCTACTCGGCCGCGTGAGATCAGCCCCCAGCCCTACGCGGCCGGCTCCGGTGGTAGGGCGCAAGGAGAACGACCATGACCCCCGAGATGCAGCGTGCCCTCCGCCTGAACCTCGTTGGCCTCCAGCCTCAGCGTGGCCGCCTCGATGGTGCGCAAGTTGCGCTCCCGATTCCCGGGAGGGATTTCCCGCGGCTCCTGACGGACGCTGTGATCCAGAGTCTTATCCGTTGCCATCTGTCGCATGACATCGGACGCAGCCCACACCGGCTGGTGGAAGCGATAGCCTCCGGTCTGGATGATATACGCCACACTCGTGAAATGGCCCAGATTCCCGGGCTCAATGAGCCTCTCCACAGAGTCCACCCGCCCACTGGCGCACAGGGCAGCCAGGAACCTGTTCTTGAGCCGGTAGACCCTTCGCCGCTCCTTATCGGAAACCGGGTGCTTCACTCGTCGATTCTCGCGGTGGAGCGCCGCGAGACCGTCGTCTACCAGAGCCTCAGTGGAGACCGCGGCGAAGGCGTCCTCCAGCCTCGTGAGTCCGGCGTGCTCGCGCTGCTGGGCACGCTCGCGCTCCCTAGCGAGTCGCTGCTTGCGAGCCAGGCGCCTTTGGCGTCTGCGGGCTTGTGCGTCAGTCGGTGCGGTCATGACTGCTTGGCCTTGGTGCGCCACGACCTTGCCATCAGAAGCGAAGCATCAGCGTAGGCCCCAGTCGTTTCCAGGTAGCATCCGGGCCCTATCATGAGCGTCGCTAGCAGCGTGTAGAAGAACCTCATGACTGCACCTCATCGAGACTGCTGAGGCGGTCAGCCAGCCACTCCAGCAGCTCCAGCACCTTCCGGAGCAGCGCGCGTCTGGTGTAACCGCGTCTCGTCCGGGCTCCGGGGTCCAGCACTAGCTCCAGGATCTCCTTGGCCCGCCTGGTAGCCTCGCGCACGTCCTCCAGGGCCTCCAATAGGTCCGCCTTCGACGTGCGGCGGTTGGCAAGCTCCTCGGCGGTGAACTCGTCTCTTCGGTAGCTCATCGCGCCGCCCTCCGGCGGAACACGCACGGCTCCTGTGTCCCGGATCCCCACGCTAAGCAAGCCTCGCAGGGGTCGTCGTCTCGCACACACTCTTGCCAGTTGTCCTCCAGCGGGTAGTAAAGGGGGTCAAGAGGTGACCCGCAGGGCGTGGTGGCGAAATCTTCTTCGGCTCTG
>JANQEO010000291.1 GCA_028278325.1 Candidatus Binatia bacterium | reverse complement strand
ATGTACCGCGACGTGGTCGACGTCCTGGAGCAGACCGGCGGGCGGCTCGACCTCATCATGATCCCCAAGGTCGGCACCGCGGCCGACGTCTATGCCGTCGACATGCTGGTGACCCAGATCGAGGACGGCCTGAAGCGCGAGAAGCGGATCGGCTTCCAGCACATCATCGAGACCGCGCTGGGCATGGCCAATGTCCGCGCCATCGCCGCCGCCTCCAAGCGCAACGAGAGCCTGCACTTCGGGGTCGCCGACTACGCCGCCTCGACCAAGGCGCGCACCACGGTTATCGGCGGGCCGAACGCGCTCTACGGCGTGCTCACCGACAAGAGCGAGGACAGCGACGCGCGCGAGTACCACTGGGGCGACATGTGGCACTACGCGGTCTCGCGCATGGTGGTCTCGGCGCGCGCCCATGGCCTCAGGCCCATCGACGGGCCCTTCGGCGACTTCTCCGATCCCGACGGCTTCAAGGCCCAGGCCAACCGCGCGGCCTGCCTCGGCTGCGAGGGCAAGTGGGCCATCCACCCGAGCCAGATCGCGCTCGCCAACGAGGTCAACAGCCCCTCGGAGGCCGAGGTGACCAAGGCCAAGCGCATCCTCGAGGCCATGGAAAAGGCCAAGAAGGAGGGCCTCGGCGCCGTGCAGCTCGACGGCCGGCTGATCGACATCGCCTCGATCAAGCAGGCCGAGGTCATGGTGCAAAAGGCCGCCCAGATCGCCGCGGCGGGGTGAGGCCGGGGAGGAGCGTGGCCGGCTGGTTGCCGGAACGATCACGAAGACAGTCGATATCTTCGCGGTAACGCTTCGCCACCACACCGACCGAGTCCGGATCGGCGTCGTCGCATGCCCCGTCGTTCGCCTTCGACGGCATCCACTGCGCGTCAAACGGCCGTCTCACCAAGGTCGCAGTCGAACCGGGATTGCCCGAGGAGGCCGCGTATGACTAGATTGATTCCCGTAACCGGATGCATTCGGGTCGTGTTGGGCTGAGCATGTCGAAGATCGTTTGGCTAGCGTCCTACCCTAAATCGGGAAACACCTGGGTCCGATTCATCATCGCTCATCTCGTCTATCAGAACATCGTGACTTCGGATGACGTTCATCGGCTGATTCCAGACATCCACAAGGGCATTACCTCGTTCCATCTGATCGGCGAGCGGAACATCTTCATCAAGAGCCATCTCAAGTACTTCGATGGCATGCCGTTGCGGGAAGACACGATCGGCGCGATCTACATCGTGCGCAATCCGCTCGACATGATCGCTTCGGCCATCAACTATTTCGCAATTCGAGACGTGAAGACCCTCTCGGAAGTCAGCGATGAACAGCAGAACACGATCCGCCAATCTGTCATAAGGGAGTTCCTGGAGAAAGGCGCCCCCGAGAGGTGGCTGCGTGTTGGCATGGGGACATGGACCGAGCATGTCTCATCATGGCTTCGCAAGGATCTTCCTTTTCCTCGGCTGGTGCTCAGATACGAAGACCTGAAAACGAAGCCCGGCGAATGCGTGGCCGACCTCTGCCAGTTCCTCAATATTGAGCGGTCGGCCGAGCAGATTGACGCCGCCGTCGCGGCGTCGTCCTTCGACAGCATGCGCGAGATGGAGGAGCGGGAAATCGGCGAAGGGCGGCCGGGACTCTTCGGTCTTGAGAATCCGAGAGAGGCGTTTTCTCTTGGCCTGCGGTTCATGAACCGGGGCGACTCAGGTAGTTACCGAGAGGTGTTGACGGACGAACAGGCGGAGTTGGCGAAACAGCGTTTCGGGCCCGTCATGACAAAGCTCGGCTATGAGGCGGACGCGCCGCCCCGCATCTACACGTTTGCCAATGGCATCAAGATCGATCGCAAGCACCTGCTTCAGATTCAGTGCGATCGTTACCAAGCTCCCGGCAATCCAAATCTGCATGAACCCGTCGAGGAGGATTGCTTCCTGAGTTTGTTCGAGAAACTGCCTGGTGGGATCGCCACATTCATGGATATTGGTGCCGCCGTCGGGTACTACTCGATCTTGGTCAAACGGCGATTTCCCCAGGCTGCGATTCACGCGATCGACGCCTTGGAGAGGCATTGCCAGGCGTTCGTGGAGACGTTTGCCCTCAACGAGTTATCCATGGATGGCGTCACCGTCCACAAATCAGCGTTGGCGGATAAAGAGGGAACCGTGCAGTTCCTCGACCAGGCATATGGAAGTATGGTCTTGCCGGACGGACAAGGCAGTCGGTTCCACGCTCGGGCTATTTCCGCAGAGGCGCATAGACTGGACACTTACGTCGCAAGGGCTGGCGAGTCAGTGGATCTGGCAAAGATGGATATTCAAGGTGGCGAAGCGGCAGTGCTGGAAAGTTCCGGCACGGTCTTGCGCGACGGCAAAGTGCGGTCCTGGATCATCGGGACCCATGGCCCGGAGCAACACAAGCGATGCTTGGACTGCTTGTCCGCCCACCACAGGATTCTGTTCGAGGACCCGAAGCCCGCATTCCAGCCGGACGGCATCATTGTTGCTGTCCACGAGAGCGTGGAGTATCCGATCGATCATGCCTTGGCTGATTGATGGTGTGTTCCTGCAGGGAGACAAGGAGGGCCTAACCGACCTCCCGCTTCTCGAGCCGCGGCCGCGGCCGGCCCGCATCGTGCATTTGGTCAATCCCTTTCGCTCTGCCGGCGGCGACTGTGACGACCGCACCCAGGCGCTGACCTACGAGACCATGCGCCGCGCCAAGGCTTTCTCGGCCGACGTGCCTGTCCATTTGACCGCCGTGGTGGCCGAAGGGCAGCAGGACTGCCTGCCGGAGGCCTTCGATCTGGCCGGCACCCTCGACCGTACGATCGATCAGATTGCAGATCTCGAGCACCCCCGGCCCTTGCCGCTGCTGTTCGACATTCTGGAGCTCGGCTATCGCCGTGGGGCCGAGCTGGCCAGGCAGCACGGCGACGCGCCGGAGGATGTCTTCCTGATCTATACCAATGCCGACATCTGCCCCATGCCCCATTTCTACGGCTCGGTTTCGGACCTCGTCGCGAAGGGCTTCGACGCCATGACCATCAACCGGCGAACGATCCCGGCACACCCGCGAGAGTTCGGCAACCTAGCCAAGATGTACGCGGAATTCGGACAGACGCATCCCGGATACGACTGCTTCGTCTTCCCGCTTGCAAACTTCGAACGCTATGTCCGTAGCGACGCTTTCGTCGGCGGGGATTTCGTGGCGCGGTCTCTGCTGTACAACATGGTCGCCCACTCCAAGACCATGCTCATGTTGCGCAAAGCCCATCTCACCTTTCATATCGGCGACGAGCGGGAGTGGAGCGATCCCAAGTTCCGAGACTACCGGAAGTTCAACGTGAAGCAGGCAATCTCCATATTCACGAGCCTGGCGCAGGACAATCCGGCGACGGAGCAGAAGCTCGTCCATTTTTGCCAGCGTCACGGCGAGCCTTTCAAATTCACCTCCCAGCAGTGATCCAAATAAGGACGCCAGGTCAGCACGCTCAATTCGACGAGACCTGCGCGGGTTGGGGCTCGTATTTGAATGCCCGCATCATCGCCTGGCATTCCTCTTCTATGATCGCAATATCCTCGGCGCCGAGGGCCTCTCGAAACTGCCCGATCCGGCTGCTGGACACGCCTTTTCCGTGCAGATCGGTGGTCCAGGGCGCGCGGTCCCGGTCGCTTCGCGACCGATCGTAGTCTTCCACGTTTCTTTGCCATTCGGACTCTGGATCGTAATCGGCCAAGGCGAGGCCGGTAAAATCGCGCATCTGCTCCACCACCGTCCGAGGCTGGGTCACCAGGTCCTCATAGCGCACGAGGAAGAGGTTCGACTGCAGCACGTCCAGATCGCCCCGCAAAAGGCGGACGTAGTAGTTTTGGTAATAGCCGGAGAGCTGCCGCGCATCGTCGTTCATCTTGGTCAGGGTGGACGAGATCCCCTGGTCCCGCTGTTTGCTGGCAACCGAACGCATGGAGACGATCGTGTCCCGCGGGTCCCGCACGGTCAGGAAGAACTTCGCACCCTCCACCAGCTCCAGCAAATCCGGGAAAAAGTGGACCAGTTCAGGGTTCTTGAGGACCAGGTGCCGACAGGGCTGCCAGCGCTCCCGGGTGCGGCGCAAATAGTCCCCAATCCAATCGGCGGTGAAGGACTTGAAGCTCTCGGGAGTCTCGAAGGTGTCCTTGAGATAAAGCCGGTGGTTCCGCTGCCCCCAGTGGTAGTGGCGCATCATCTGGGTGAGGTATTGGACCTCGCCGATCACGGGATTGGTGGTCGGGTCGCTGCAGAGGATGCTGTTGAGCAGCGTCGTGCCGCTGCGCATGCATCCGCCGATGAAGAAGATCGTCATCTTTGCCGTGTCCGTCGCCACCTGAATCGGTCAAGGGTTTCGACTGTACGGCGGCGGTTCCGAAGCGTCCACCACCCCGGCGGGCCTGCGCGACAGACCTTACTCTAGGCTCAGCGAACCTCCACCGCATAGGTCTCCAGCGGCGGGGCGGTGTCGATCACGCCCTGCTTCATGAGGAACTCGGCGAAGATCTCGTAGCGCTTCCCGTCGAGCGCCCGCGGCCGCAGCGCGAAGCGGGGCAGGGTGTCGCGCCAGGCCCGGCGGTTCAGCTCGTCGTCCACGGCCGGGCGGTAGCGCACGAAGAGCGCCCAGCTTTCCTCCTGGTGGTTGATCAGATACTGGACCGCCCGTTCCACGGCGCCCAGGAACTTGTCGATCCGCGGGTCGTCGAGCCGCTCCCGGTGGGCCACCAGGATGAGCTCGTCGTAGGCCGGCACGCCCTCCTCCTCCACGTAGAAGGCGCGGCCCTTGCGGCCCTCGATTGCGAGCTGGTTGAGCTCGAAGTTGCGGAACGCGCCGATCACCGCGTCGACCTGGCCCGAGAGCAGGGAGGGGCTCAGGGAGAAGTTCACGTTGACCAGCTCGACGTCGTCCAGGCCGAGCCCGTGGGGCGCCAGCATGGCGGCCAGGAGCGCGTCCTCGAAGCCGCCGACGGAGAAGCCGACGCTGCGCCCCTTGAGGTCGGCGATGGTCTTCACCGGGCCGTCGTCCAGCGCCACCAGGGTGTTGAGGGGCGTCGCGACCAGGGTGCCGACCCGCGCCAGGGGCAGGCCCCGGGCCGCATGGATATGGAGCTGCGGCTGGTAGGAGACGGCGAGGTCCGCCTTGCCGGCGGCTACCAGCTTGGGCGGGTCGTTGGGATCGGCCGGCTCGATCATCTCGACCTCCAGGCCGGCGTCGGCGAAGAAGCCCTTCTCCTCGGCCACCACCAGGGGCGCGTGGTC
>JANQEO010000236.1 GCA_028278325.1 Candidatus Binatia bacterium | reverse complement strand
GATGCGATAAAACCGACGAGCCGGACACACGGCTGGGCAGAAAGGTGGGGCGAGACCCCATGCGCCTTCGTCGAGCTGCGCGACGGCGTCGCCGAGCCGGCCGCGGACGAGGTCATCGCCTTCTGCCGCGACAACATGGCCCATTTCAAGGCGCCGAAGCACGTGGTCTTCGGCCCGCTGCCCAAGACCTCGACCGGCAAGATCCAGAAGTTCGTGCTGCGCGAGAAGGCGCGGGCGCTGTAGGTGGCGCACTCATTCATAGCTGTGGGGACACCATAGCTGTGGGGACACGCATAGCTGTGGGGACACGATATTTAGCTCCACCCCTCGTCGAGCCGAGGTCCATTGCGATTTGAAGATCCGCTTCGCAACGGCTGTCATGTACGAAGCCGCTGGCAGAGATGAGCATTGCGCCCCTTTCACGCTTCTGCGTCCAGCCAACTCTTGTGTTGGCCTAGCAGAGAACCGTAAGGATGTACAATGTGGCTAAAAAACTACTCGCTCAAACGTTCCGTTTACCGGGAGCTATTCGAATCTGATCCGATCAACGTTCAATACGACACGGATCGGGAATTCACATCAGATGAAAGAGGATGCGGGGGAATTCGAGAAGCTGAAATCCAATGCTATAACGAATTCTGGTACTTTGCCAGTTGGATCAACAAGCTATACGAGAAGTTACAAGAACCAATCCGGCTGCAAGAATTGCGCGATCCACTTCTTCGAGGCAGTGCAGCTATGGATGGCCCTGCCTTCGGCCGTCGATATGACATCTACTACAACAGACGTAAAATCGGATATCTTGAGGTTTGTGCCAGTCTAATACCTCGATACGAAAGAGATGGCTCAGTTCATGTCGAGATAGATCTATCCCACATACCACCGCGGGTCTTGCCGTTCGAAGATGTGTATGGCTTCTTGTCCGTCGTGGCCAGCCTGGTCGTGAGCGTAGAGAAACAATCTCCCAGATTCGCAAACACTACCGAATATCAGGATGCACTATTACAGATAGATAGAGCAATGCTTGGCGCGGTTTGGCAGATCACAGAAGAGACTAGCGAGATTGGCAGGTCATTGGAGATAACCTTCTCAGGTCGCCCCGACCACTACCGTGAACTGGCACATGTCCAGGATCAAGGTCGAGGCGACCCAAAGACATGAGAGAACATGGATTGTTGAGAGTTCGAGAACGGTAAGATCACCTCGGGCAGGCGAGGAGAGGCGATTTAGGAAAGCGCGACTGTAAATCGGAGCGGAAATCGGCAAAATCTAAACAGACCTCACCAGACCTCCAAATGCCCTCCCCACGTGATCTTCGGCCCGCTGCCCAATACCTCCACCGGTAAGATCCAGAAGCTCGTGCTGCGCGAGAGGGCGCGGGCGTTGTAGGGCCGAGGCCCCAGACGCGATCAATCTTGACGCCGACGGTCGTTTCCGGTACGTTACCGGAAACACGCGAGGCTAGAGTTCTGGTTGAACACGCTCCAGAGAAACGCGACGGCGCCCGCCGAATTGCTCAGCACCGGAAGCGCTTGACGGACGAAGGCTTGCGTCGCGTCGAGGTTACCGTACCGGCCGGCGACGCCGGGCTGGTCCGGCACTTGGCGCGTCAGCTTCGCGAGGACTCGCCGCATGCGGACGCGCTCCGCCGAGCGCTGTCGGAAGATGGCAAGGGCCGGGCAACCACAGGGAAAGAGCTCCTGGCATTCTTTCGATCCTCGCCACTGATCGAAGAGACGCTGGAGTTCGAGCGCGACCGGTCGACTGGCCGACCGATCAAGCTACCCTAGATGCAGGCGCTGCTGCTCGATACCAACGTCGTGAGCGAGCTGACGAGACGCCGGCCCTCTCCCGAGGTTCAACGGTGGCTCGAGGAGCAGTCCGTCGAGTGCCTCCATCTCTCGGCAATCACGCTGGGCGAGCTGCTTCGCGGCATCCATCGTCTACCGGAGGGCGCGAAGCGACGGCGCTACGAAACCTGGGTCACCGGACAGCTCATTCCGCAGTTCGACGGCCGCATCCTCGCGTTCGACCGAGAGGCCGCACTGGTCTGGGGCAAGATGCTGGGTGATGCCGATCGTGCCGGCCGCCCGAGACCGGCAATCGACGCGCAGATCGCCGCCATCGCCATCCGACACGGTCTCGCGATCGCGACGAGAAACACCAGGGACTTCGACGGACTCGGTGTCGATGTCGTCGACCCCTGGGCCGGATAGAGCAGATCGAGCCTCCGCTGGACGGCCGCGCCGCACCGGACTGAGCGGCCGACAGATCAAGCCTTCCCTAGCGCCTGGCCCAGGTCGGCGAGGATGCCGTCGATGTGCTCGAGGCCGATCGAGAGGCGCACGTAGCCTTCGGTGACGCCGGTCAGGAGCTGGTCTTCGGGCGAGAGCTGGGAGTGCGTGGTCGAGGCCGGGTGGATCGCCAGCGAGCGGGCATCGCCGATGTTGGCCACGTGGTAGAACATCTCCAGCGCGTCGATGAAGCGCCGGCCGGCGTCGATC
>JANQEO010000222.1 GCA_028278325.1 Candidatus Binatia bacterium | reverse complement strand
CGCGGCAGGGTCTCGCGGACGGTCGGGAGATCGGCCGTGCGGTATGGATCGGGTTCCATCGTGGGGGCACAGTGAGTCCGGCGTCGTCGTAGGGCAAGATAAAGGCCGGACACTTTCACCGAAGCTCGCAGGCGACTTCGGCTTTCCGGTGGAACATGCGGTCGCGTGCCGGACACCGTCGGCGCCGGCGCGCGCGGCGACACTTGGCGTGTCGTTCGGCTGTGCTACAACGGTCGGTGAGTCCCCCACTCGCGACGATTTCGTTGCGAGAAGCGAGGGACTCGTGCACTGCGACGCACCCGCTTTCCGCCACAGAGTTCGGCACTCCTGCGCGGGCTCCTGGCGGGCCGAACGGCCGCGGATCGCGCGCCGTTCGAGGCTTTCAAGAGGCTCGCCGTGGGCCCGTCCGAGGCGTCGGAAGCGCGCTCGATTTCGGCCTCGCCGGCGACGCCCCGAGCGTCGCATGGGTCCGTCTTCGGGCCCTGCGATCGCCCGATCCGGGCGGTGTAGTGGCATGGGAAGTCCCTCGGAAGAGGAGACCCCATGGGCGTTCTGCACACCCGCGAACAGGGCCTTCGGGTCCACGTTCTGGCCAATTTGGGAGGACTCGTGGCGATCTGCGGGCTCGAGGAAGTGGAGCCCGCGCTGCTCACCGGACTGCTCCTCGACCTGGCCGACCGCCTGCCCGGGATGGACCCGCGCGAGGTCGAACGTCTGACCGGACGCGGACGGGCCCGGCTCGATGAGCGCAACGCCGAGAAGCGCGCGTGGAAGGCCCATCAACGCCTGCTCGACCTCCATCGCGTCGACCTCACGACCGAGCAGCTCCACCGCCTCCTGCGGACCCTCCGCGTGCCGATTCCCAGCGACCGGGAGCAGCTGGGGTTGGCACTCTCGGAGGCCCTCGCGGCGGGCGACCGGAAGCGCGGCGCGCGGCGCGGGCGGTCCCGATAGGGCGGCCGCGAGATGGCCGAGAGAACGGGCCAGAAGGGGCTACGGAGCGGCCCGGGCGGGACGCCTCGCCGGGCCGTTCTCGAGGGCGCGACGCGGCGAGAAGCCCTCCGCGCCAAGGTGCGCCCGGGCCGGATCCAGCGCGAGAGCTGGTCCAAGGTGGCCTCGACCCTGCGGCGAATCCGTCGCGGCAGGCGGCGCGCGGAACGCCGACGGCCCTTCTATTTCGGCCCTCGCCATCGCCTCCAGCGAAGCGTCGTCATCGTCTCGTATTCGAAGAACGGGGTGTCCGGCGGCTGGCGCGCCCATGGCCGCTATCTCGCCCGCGAAGGAGCACAGCGCGAGGGCGGGAAGGGCCTCGGCTTCGACGCGGAGCGCACGGATCTCGACCTCGGGAAGACGCTCCATGCCTGGCAGGAGGAGGGCGGGCCGCGTCTCTGGAAGCTGATCGTCTCGCCGGAAATGGGCCACCAGATGGACCTCCGGGAGCACACGCGGGCCCTGCTCTCCGAGATGGAACGCGAGTTCGGAACGAGGCTCCGCTGGGCCGCGATCGACCACTACAACACCGCCCATCCGCACGTCCATGTCGCCATCTGGGGAGTGGACGACCGGGGCCAGGACCTCCGCTTCGGGCCGGACGACCTCCGCCGTTTCCGGGAGCTCAGCCAGCGGCTCGCGACCCGCGAGCTCGGGCTCCGGAGGGAGCATGAGGCGGTCCACGCGCGGGCCCGGGCGATCGAAGCCCAGCACGTGACCGAGCTCGACTGGGCCCTCGAACGGCGGGCCGAGGGCGCGGAGTGGGTCTCGTTCGAGGGCCGCGTTCCCGTCTCCCCCGCCGCCCGCGAGCGACGCGGCCAGGAGATCGCCCGGCTTCAGTTTCTCTCCACGTTGGGGCTCGCCGAGCGGCAGGGATCCCTTACGTGGAGGGTCCATCCCGGGTTCATCGGCACCCTTCGCCGCCTCCAGCTCTCGCGCGACATCCTCAAGAGCCGCGCGGCGGCCCGGCACCAGATTCTCGACGTCCATGCCCCGTCCGTCTTGACTCGGATGGAGCGCGGCGTAGAGGTCTCGGGGCGGATCGTGGGCACGGGCCTCGACGAAGGTTCGGGCCGTTCCTTCGTCCTCCTCGAAGGCGTCGATGGCCGCATCCACCACATCCCGCAGACCGACGAGATGGTGCGGGCGCGAGGGGAGGGCGGCCTCCGGCGGGGCCAGCTCGTGACCCTCTCGGTGCCGGACACGGGGATCGGGCGCGCCCGGGTTCGGATCCGCGAGTTCGGGAGCTTCGACGAGATGACGCGGGCCGACCGGAGCCACACGTTGATCGACCTGGAGGCCGTCCGCTGGGCCCGGGAGACGGGCGGTCCGCCTCCGCCGGTGACGACGCGCCGGGGATTCTTTGCGCGCTGGCGCGAGGCCATCGCCGACCGATTTCCGAGGCTCGAGCGCCTACGGCTGTTGCGGTCGGAGGTCCCGGCCGGAGGCTCGGGACAACGGGCGCGCTTCCGCGCGCGCGAGGGTGCCGAGGAGAGGATTGAGGAAGCCATGCGAGTCCGAGAACGGACGCCCCTGAGCCTGGAGGAAGTTCGAGAGACGGCCGCGAAGCCGCTCCGCTTCGTGGAGCTGCGACCCGGAGCGGTCTACCGGGGGCGCATGGTGACCTACGCGCGGGGCGAGCGCGGGGAGCGCTACGCGGTCCTCGATACCGGGCGCCACTGGACCGCGATTCCCACCGACCGGGCGGACCTGGCCGTGCGGTCGGACGTCCTCGCGCGAGCCCGGCAAGTGGAGCAGGAGGGCGAGCGCCGCCAGCTTCTCGCCTGGCAGCTCGACGACGAGGTGCGGGAGCAAAGTCGCGATCGCGGGCGAGAGCATTGAGTGACGAGCACGGAGGAGGTCCGAAGGAACTGACCTCCCGCGCCAGCGTCAGCATGCGGCAAGTGCGGCATCCTGTACGCCGTAACTCAGATCCCGTCGCGATCGGGCATTCGGCCAAGCGACTCCCGCAGCAGGAGATCGTCGTGGCCGGAAACCGCCGAACACAGTGCGATGCTGGGTCTTTGGCGAGCTCTTGATTGGCCGGGGTAAAGTCACCGCATCTAGCTGAGTCGGACGCTTGCTGCGGGATATTCCTGCGCGAGCGCGGCCATCGACAGCGTGTGGGCTGCGCCGACTTGAGTAGGGTGCGAGATGTGGCTTCGCGAACTAAGGATCAGCAACTTCCGGAAGATCGACAGGCTTACGGTCAGCCTTCCTCGCGGCCTAGCGGTGCTCGTTGGGGAGAACAACTCAGGCAAGACCGCAATCATCGACGCCCTGCGCATCATCCTCTTTTCGAGCCGTGACTTCGACTCTCTGCGACTAAGCGAGGACGACTTCCGCAGCGGGACTGACTACGCGCCGATCGAAATCTCGTGCACGTTCACGGGTCTAACGGACGAGGACGAGGTGCACTTTCAAGAGTGCCTTGTGGATGTTGGACATGGCAAGTTCGAGATGCAGGTCAGTGCCCATATCGAATTCAACAAGGCCACGAGCCGCTGTAGCGTTAGATTGTGGGGAGGTGAGACGGAGGGTGGTTCACTGCCCTCGACTCACTATGATCGCCTTGCGACGATCTACCTTCAGCCGCTCCGCGATCCTGAACGCGGGCTCCGGCCTGGGCGCCACTCCCAAGTCTCGCGGCTTGTGAACTCGCTCACCGCAGAGGACCAACACGAGAAGTTCGAGACGATAGTCAAGGACGCCAACGAGAAGATTAGGAGCCTGGAGCCGGTCAAGGAAGCCACAGCGGACATAAACGCGCAGATGCGAGCGATCGCGGGCGATGAGCTCACCCAGATGACAGAGCTGACGTTCACCGATCCCTCATTCCGGCGCATCATCGCGGGGTTGCAGCCGGAGATCGAAGGACTTCCGTTTGCGCTAAACGGTCTTGGCTACAACAACTTGATCTTCACGTCAGCAACGCTGGGCACGCTGCGTAGAAGCACCCAATTCTCCTTTCGTTCGGTCCTTGTAGAAGAGCCTGAAGCCCACCTACACCCGCAGCTTCAGGTTCTCCTCCTCAGACACCTCGCTGAAGTGGCGCTAGACGAGGAAGGCAACGAGGTGCAAGTGATTGCGAGCAGCCACTCGCCGATTCTCGCGAGTCAGGCGCCGATAGAATCGATCGTTTCTGTGCACGAAGTAGAGGAGAGGGTTACCACGGTCTCCGTCTGCACGATCGAGATGGAGGACGCGACCAAGCGGAAGCTTCAGCGCTTTCTTGATGCCACTCGTGCCGAGCTGTTCTTCGCTCGGCGAATCTTGATGGTAGAGGGGATCGCGGAGACCCTCCTTCTGCCAGTCTTGGCACGGATCGCCGGTGGTTGCCTGAAAGGATCGGCTGTAACCGTGCTGAACGCGGACGGACTCAATTTCAACGCGTTCCTGCCACTCTTTGGCACGAAGCGGCTTAGTGCGCCCGTCGCCATCCTCACAGATGGCGACGCCGGCGAGGTGGGGGGGGATCCGTCAGCCACTGCCAAGGGATTGAAAGCAAAGGAGGCAAACCTGCCGAACCTTCGGGTTGAGATATCGGAGATCACCTTTGAGCACGAACTCGCACGAAGCGAGGAGATGCTGCCACATATGGTGTCAGCATTCAAAACGCTTCACCCCGTCAAAGGGACGACGCTCGATGCCGCGCTGGGAGCGCTTGCATCGCCGGATGAACGAGCGAGCGCGTTTCTCGAGGTGTTTACCGACACGAGAGTCTCGAAAGGACATTTCGCCCAAGAGCTTGCAGAGACTTTGGCCACGACCGAGCTGTCGAAGTTCGCGGTGCCAGTCTACATCCGAAACGCACTGGAGCACTTGGGCGTGATCGGCTCAGGCTCACAAGATTAGATATGGCAGAGAACTTGCGTGCCGCGATTCTTGCGCAGGACCCGACCGCGCAGCAGCGAGAGGCGATATTCACTGATGACCTGGAGTATGTCCTGCGGGCGGCGCCTGGCAGTGGCAAGACTTGGACGTCGTGCCGGCGCTTCATCTGGCGGGGAGCGAATTGGCCGTATCCTGCCGGCGGTCTTGCTCTTCTCTCGTTCACGAACATCGCCATTCAGGAGTTCAGGGCGGCCACGGTCGCCGTTGGGCAGCGAGGTCTCCTTTCCGATCCGAACTACGTTGGAACGTTCGATTCCTTCGTTGAGCGCTACATCCTCGCTCCGTTCGGCCATCTGCTCACAGGAGCGTCGAAACGCCCCAGACTATTCCCCGGCCCCCGCCCGGGTGATTGGGCCGATCGGAAGCTTACGTTGTGGATGAGTGCTCGAGGCAAACGGAGAATCCGTTTGCCAGCCTGGGAAGTGGTGCCGTTCCCCGATGGCGGCAGGGTCGGATATAAGGCTTCGGACAGATTCGGCGGTAGGCCAGTCGAAGGTGGCGCTGAATGCGTGAGGAATCTGCTTTCGCGGGGTTTCTATACGCATGCGCAGCGAGTGTTCTGGGCGTGCAAGCTCATCTTCGATAGGCCGCACATCGCGAAGCTACTCGCGAGACGGTTTCCTGAAGTGATTGTGGATGAGGCCCAAGACTGCAACGCGTGGCTACTCGTCCTTCTGAACCACCTGAGAAGCGAGGGTGCAAAAATCACACTCGTTGGGGATCCGGACCAGTGCATCTTTGAGTTCAGTATGGCGGACGCGACGTCATTGCCCAGCTTGAAGGAGAAGTGGGCGATTCCCGAGAAACCCCTGAGCCGATCGTTTCGCTGCAATGATGAGATCGCTGCCGCCGTTCGGAACGTGGGCGGGAATCCTGCGTTTGTGGGATCGGGTGCTGCTGCGAGCGAGGTACACAGAGCTTTCGTGGTCAAGGAGGATCCAAAAGGTTTCGCCCGTAGCGTCGCGGCACTTGAGAGGCTCACGGGGCGCGCTGGCATCGGGTTAGATGCAGCGGCGATCGTATGCAGAGCACACGGGCAGCTTGAGTCCGTTCGTGGGCAGGCTAACTTTGCACGGCTCCAGGGAAAGACGAGGGATCTCGCGACTGCTGCGTTCCTGCGAGACTCGAGACACGATTATCGAGCAGCTTTCCAGATCGTGGAACGGCTCGTGCGGGAGCTGACTGGCGACGACCCACTGTGGGAGCACGTCGACGAGGCTCCGGGAACAGCGCAAGCTGTGACTGCCCTGATGCCAATATGGAAGTTCGTCAAGGATTCGAGGCGGCTTCCGCCGGTCAATCGGTCTGGAGACGATTGGATCGCTTCTGTCCGCGAGGGTCTTGAGCAGCTGATCGGCGAACTCGGCGTGGATTGCGAGGTCAGGCTGGGGCAGCAGATTCGGAAGACGGGCCTCACCGAACAGCAAGTCACTCTTCCGCTCTTTCAGGCAAAACGTCAGTTTCCACCCGTGCGTCAGAGTACGATCCACCAAGTCAAGGGCGAGAGTATCGACGCCGTGTTGGTGATTGGCAGTTCCAAGTTTTGGAACTCTGTAGTGAAGGCAGTGCAGGATGGAGACAACTCGGAAGATAGACGGCTCGCGTACGTGGCGATGACGCGAGCTCGCCACCTTCTTCTGGTTGCGCTACCACACGGGCACTTCAGCAACCAATCCGAGACGTGGAAGCGGTGGGGCTTCGAGGTGGCGCCATAGGCAGAGATCGAGGGGTTGGGGGGCACGGTTGGATGGCGCCCCCTCACTAGGTCCAGCACCTCCCCCCCCACTCGAACGACGCAGGGCGTTCATCGGAGAACCGCTTGGCGCGACCGCGATTCAAGCCCATGTCACCCGACCAGTTCCGCGCCATCCAGGAACGCGAGTGGCGTGAAGTTGAACTGAAGGGCGATGCGATCCCGGAGATGTTCCGGGGCATCCCGCAGATGCTGAAGCCTCGAGTTCTCGCGAGCGGCACGCTTGATCCCGCGATGTCGTACTCAGACTCGCGCATTTCATCAGGAAGACTCCTGGGTGGTATCGATGTCTACCGTGAGGCCCCGGAAGATCCGGTTCTACTCAACAAGGACTGGTACGCCGTCGTTGCAGTTTCAGGCACTGACACGCTATTCGTCATTGAGCGGCCGATCCCGTTCGATGAGCATTGGATCAACAGTCTTCCCGAGCGGCTTCACGGTGCCGAAGTGCTTGGCGTGCCTTCCCCGACGCTTGGCAAGGGCGCTATCGAGGTGCTTTGCGCCTATTGGCGCCGCCTAACAAGCTGCCGCTGACCTGGCAGTCGACCCCTAAAGCGACTCCCGTCGGACCCTAGCCTTATCCGCGAGCACCTCGCGTTGATCGTGAAGGGACCGTCCCGCAGGAGGTCGTTGCACACCTCCTCCGTACGAGAACTGCGCTTCGCACTCCGCTACCGGCCTAGTCTTTCATGCTGTTATTCAACTCTTGTGCATCGTCCATCTCTCCTGTTACGTCCCGCGGCTCCTCCACCCCGGCTTCACCTTCAAGACACCAGAATCCTCTCGCCGCAATGGGCTTGAGCTAGTCACCGCGATCGACGGAGGAGCCGGCCGGCTTGATCGTCACTTCCGCCGTGCCAGCTCCGAGGCTGTCCGCCGCAGCCCCCGCGCGAAGCCTGCGTGGGCGAACCCGCGAGATCCGAAATTCTCGGCGAGTGGAAATACCCCCATGTAGCAGAGCCCTCAGCATCCTAGGCCGCACGTCGATGTTCACCCCAGGCGATTCTGGGGAGAAACCACGTGTCCAAGGTCCGAACGGTCTCTGAGGCGGTCGCGGAGTTCCTTGCGTCATGCGAAGCCTCCGCCGATCGAAGTCAACACACAATCCGAGCGTACCAACTCGACCTGCAGCAGTTCGCCGACCACCTTCCAACGAGCCGCCCGCTCACCAGACTCACAGTTGCGGATATCGAGAGTTGGCTGGCCGAACTTTCCGGTCGTGACTACGCGCCGGCGTCCAGACGCCGCAAGCTGGCGTCCGTACGCCTGCTCCTTAACCATTTCGTGCGCCGCGGTACGCTAGAGAATTCCCCGCTTGCGCATACCCAGATCCGAATCCCGCTTCCTGATCGACTCCCGCGCGCGCTCGAACTCACCGACGCTCGGGCGCTTGTAAAGGTCGTGCGGGACGCGGCTAAAAGAAAGCCGGCAGATCCGTTGCGACTCCGAGATCGCGTCATCGTCGAGGTGCTGCTCCTCACAGGAATCCGCGTAGGTGAACTCGTTTCTCTTCGGCGCTGTGACTACCTGCATGATCATCAGGCGTTGCGGATTCAAGGCAAGGGGAACAGAGAACGCCTCGCGCTCCTTCTAGACGAGTCCAGTCGAGAGGCTGTTCGACGTCTCCTCGGCATCGATGGCAATCTCGCCGCTTCCACCGCGCCGCTCTTTCTCAATCAGCAGGGCCTACGTCTCACCGAGCAAGGTGTCTCTTACATCCTTCGTCGAAGCTGCAAGAAAGCCGGAATCCAAATATCCGTCACCCCTCACATGCTCCGCCACACAGCTGCAACTCTACTTCTCATCAACGGAGCCGACATCAGGCTTGTGCAGGATTTTCTCGGTCACTCCTCGATCGCCACGACGCAGCTATACACAAAGCTCGCACCCACTCGGTTTCGACAGGCTCTCGACAAGCACCATCACGCCAACCTGCTTTCCGAGTAACGTTCCATCTCTACTGAAACCCTCCGTTCCTCGCGCTCAGATCACTCGTGATAACTAGGAATTATCACGAGCGTGACGACAGGATCATCCGACCGCGAACAAGAGACCGTGTTGGCTCTCCGGCAACTGGCCGACGAGGCTCTTGAAGCTGCTCCCGAAATCGTCCTTGCCTTCGTGACGAATCTGCACGACGGCGACATGTCGGACCTAGGTCCCAACGGTGTGTTGAACACTGCGCAATACTACTCGAGGGCGCAAGCAGACGAGATCATCCGTTCGCTCCAATCGCTTGGTGTAACTGTCCGGTCCTACTTTTCGGAGCAAGAATTCATCCAGAGCGCTGTCTCGGGTCAGATTCTCAGTGGCTCAAGAGGACGGGTAGTCGTCTACACGGCCGCGGAGGGCGGGACCGGCCCGGGAAGACGCGCGCTGATCCCGGCGCTCTGTCGGCTTCTTGGACTGCCGTTTCTGAACTCCGGCCCCCATGCATGCTCGATCGCTAGACACAAGTTCCACTCTAACGCAGTCCTAAGACGTGCGGGCGTTCGCGTGCCCGAAACATGGATGTATTCGCGCCGTGGATGGGTAGGAGACCTCCACCCTCCGACCGGCGCGCGCGTCATCGTGAAGCCCACCTACGAGTCGATGGGAATCGGCGTACACGAGCACAGCGTGACGGTCGTCAGTGGGGAGCTCGACACCTTCGTATCATCCCAATCCGCTGCTTATGGGCAGCCCGCCGTCGTTCAGGAGTTCGTTTCCGGTGAGGAAGTCGGTGTGCCGATTGTCTCCGCCACCAAGAGCTACGCTCTTCCAATAGTCGCCTTCAGAAAGAAGAGCGGCGAGCCGTATTGGAGTGCCGCAAAGACGTTCGCTGCGGAGAACCTCAACGATGACATCTCAAGGCGGTTGTTCGAGGCGAACGCAGAGATCTACGAAGCCATTCAGGACGCGGCCCTGACGAGTTTCGAGGCACTTGAGATGCGGGGCGTCGGCCGTGTGGGTTCCGGAAAATCCTGCCGTTCGATTCCGGAAAATCTTGCCGGGTCCAGTGATGCCTGAGGATCGGTGGGGTCGTCAAGTCCGAGGTGGCGGGT
>JANQEO010000199.1 GCA_028278325.1 Candidatus Binatia bacterium | reverse complement strand
CCCTGGTCGTCGACGGCGCCAACTGGCAGCGCCGCGCCATGCTCCAGCCCGAGTTCCGCCCCATCCGAGAGCAGCTCGGCAAGGGGCCGTTCGAGGGCTAGAGACCGCTCACCCACGAGGGTCTCTACAAGTAGACACCCCCACTGTTTGGGGAAAGGAGAGGAGTTCGGGTGGAGGGCAGATCAGCGCCGGGATCGCAGCGTTCAATGAGAAGTTCTTTCCGCGAGTTCTGCAGCCGGTGTCGGAGCCCTCGGACTTCCCTCCCCACTACTTCCTCGGACTGGTTCGGGCGCGGGCAGCCGCTGAGGCCCGAAGTCGGGATGGTGTGAAGTAGTTCGCACGCCCAGGGAACGTCGAGGTCTCTAACCTCCACGGGAGAAGGTGATCCCTGGGAGGGTGCAGTTCGGCTTCGTTTGCTTCAACGAGGGCGCAGCGAATCGTGGTCGTTGGCAAGGCGTTTGCCGAGCGCCTTCCTCAATCAGAGATGGCAGATCTGAGCCGGACTGCCCAGATGTGTGTGAGGTGCTCTGCAGCGGGCCCCGGCGAGGGCGCAATGGCGTACGATAGCAGTCGCCTACCTGCCTTGGCCGCTCGGGAGGTTCCCGGCCTGGGGTTAGGGCGGAGAGGTGCTGTTAGGCGGCCGTCTTGAGCGAACTCGGCGCAGTGCTCGACATCCTCGTTGCGCTGCTCTGCATCACCTTGCCGCCAGGCACCGTGGCGAGCATCGCGCCAGATCCCGAAACGGGCAAGCTCGTCTTTCTCGGCTCGATAGGGTTTCTCCTCGCTGCGACAATCTACTCCGTTGCGCGCGCCGCACTTCGAATCAGGGCCGGGGCCGCCGCCGGAATTGCAACGGCGATGTGTCTGCTCGCCTTCTATGGCGTCCGCGATCTGCCGATTCTGTCACCGGACGCATTGCTAGTCTGCTACGGAGCGATGGTCTTGGCGCTTCGTTTCCTCCAGGGGCTGATGCTTGGTCGCGCCTACCGTTCTCGGCTAGCCATCTGGCAAGGCGCCCTTCTCCTCGCCTTGCTGGCAGGCAGCGCCTATGGCCTCGCGGCGCTCCTCGCGACATCGTCAATCTAGCGACTGGGGTCTGGGCTCTAGTTGGCGCGGTGACCGCTGCCTTCATCGTCACGGGCTCGCTTGACGACGCCAGGTCGCAGTTCAGCGAGCCCGTCGTTCGCGTTGCGCTCACTGCGGTGTTCTTTAGTACTCAGCTCTTCCTGATTTCGGACCCACGTCTCGAGCTGGTCCACCAGCTCCTACTTCCTGCTGGCGCAATCTTGGGTGTCGCCCTTCCGGTGGGTGGCCACAGAGCATCTGTGGCTGCGTTCTAGCAAGCGCGTCTGCAGCCGAGGATATGGTCGGCGGGCGGTGACAGGGAGAGGCTTGCGATCTCTTGGTAGCGCTCGCCCCTGATTTCTCGTGGCGACTTCACGCGGCTTGGCATACTTGAGCAGGTGTCTTCACGCTGCACCGCTTAGGGGCCAGGCAGGTCTGCTCACGCGGGATCCGCTTGCTGGCGGACCGCAGGTCCGGAAGGGGGGCGGGCGGGCGCACGCCCGAAGGGGCTGTCTGAAGGCAGGGTTTCGGGTCTGGTCGACCCACTAACCCCCTGACTTCATTCGGACCAACGTGCGGCTCACGTCGTATACGAGGGAGGGGTGGTGGACGATCTTCCTGACGTTGTTTCGATCTCTCCGGGCTAGGTCGCACCGCGCGTTCGCGATTGCCGCTACAAGGGTCTCACGTGGCACGAGCAGGGCGGCAGCTAGTCGGTTTGCCTGCCATTCGATCCGGCCTCGCGCAGGCGGTAGATCGGAGAGCATGCCCGCGTCGGTATCGGCAATGTAGTCGGCTCGGCGCACCTGGATGCCGCGCTGGAGGCAGAAGTGGGAGAACTCGTGCGCCAGGATGAACCTGAAGCGCCCGTGTCGGAGGAACGCCCGGTCCAGTTCAATGTGCGGCGGTGTGGAGAAGAACTTGGCGGCGACTCGGCCTCGGCCGATCGTGGGAAGTGGTGTTTCCGAAACCTCGAAGGCGAGCTCGCTCGCGCTGGGCCGCGACATCCACGACTTGCGATGTCGGCGTCGGCTGGGGCCCATCGATCAGCGACGCGAGGTACTCCCTGAGCGTCGTTTCGGCACGCAACTCCAGATCATCCCCAGACAGCACAGGGACACCCCGCTCATCGATTCTCGCCTCAGGCAAGACGAATGCCTCCAAGGGCGGACCGCGCAGTGAGGGGACATGGGCGCGAGGCGGCCCATCCCATCTGTGAATCCAACTTGAACCCACCGTTGGCTCGCAGATTTAAGTATCCGCTTTTGCTTAGGAAAACGGCGGAGGCGGCGGGAATCGAACCCGCGTCCGATCAGCGTAATGTACTGACAGCATAGGCACTTTCGACCCCGGTAGATTCCTCCAGCGTTCCTCCGGTGCGGGGTGGTTGCCCAGTCCGACATGTAGGTGTGGGAGCTCTCAGCACCTAGTCATCGGTGCTGGCTCCTGTGGCATCTTCGGTCCCATTGATGAACGGGCCCGACTTCTCCGCGCTACGGACCTTTCTGATCGGATACGCAAGGCGCCGCTGGCCGGGCCTCGACGCCCTGATTGAGGATCTGGTCTCCGATGCGATGCGGGATCTGTGGGCGTCCCACTCGATCGACGCCGCCCGGCGTGACTCCCCGGCCGACCAGCTCCGAGCACAAGCCATCACGATCCTCCGACGGCGCGTGGTCGATTACTTCCGAAGGCCCGTGGCAGCCCATGCACGGATCGAGGTCGCCGAGAACCTTGCTGATCCACAGAGCCTGTCCGAGGATGAGATCCTACATCGGCGGCTCCTGCGGTTCACGCTCAAGTTCTTGAGCGACCGCAGCGCCGAGGAGCGTGGGCTGCTACTCGACGAACTCAAGGGCCCCCTTACGGACGCCCAACGCAAGCGCCGCCAAAGACTCCGAGGCGACCTCCGCGCTTTCCTCGCGGCCAAGCTCGGATCCGAGGCAGTCGAGCTGTTAGGTGGCCCCTGAGCTATGAGGCAGTTGCTTCAGATCGTCCACGTCTCCGACCTGCACATCGCGGACGGCGCGCTCGGTGGCCAGCTTCCCCCTTGGGCGGAGAAGCTCGCCCGATGCACCGCGGAGCTCCCCATCCTTGGGCCCTGGGTACGCCACGGCCTCGATCCCCACGACCCCGCTGCGATGACTGCCGCCGAGGCCTTCGTCCGCCGCATCACGACCGGCCGGGACGGTTGGCTCGGCCCCACCTGGCTCGTCGATACTGGCGATCTTACGACCTTCGGCGACGACGCCTCCCTACTGCGCGGCCAGCGCTATCTCACCCGACTTGGGCGCTACTGCTCACGCGTGCTCAGTCTCCACGGCAATCACGACGCATGGCCCGAGGATTTTCCGTTGGCCAGTCGGACCACCATCAAGGCACATCGCCAGCAACTCCGCACCCAGCATTACGCCGCCGAGTGGCCGGAATCCCCCGAGGTCTTGATGCCGCCCCGAGCGCCTCTTCGGATCGAGCTCTACGGCCTCAACTCGGTCGAGCACATGCCGGAGTGGAACGTCGCAGCACTCGGACGCGTTGTTCACGACCGCTTTTGGGAAACCCCTGCGGGCAAACGCGTCGCAGGACATGCGCTTGCGCGCCTTCAAGGAAAAGTGCCTCCGGCTAGCGATCGAACTGCGTTGCGCCTAGTCGCAGTCCATCACCCCATCGCACGTGTCGACTATTTCCCCCATCATCGCGTGCTGGGGGGCCTGGGCGTCGCCCGTCGTCTCCGTACACCCCACTGCTTCCACCTCATCCTGGGCGGCCACACCCACGCCTTTTATCCGAGGCACGGACGACTGCAGCCCAGTCTCGCGCTCAACCCGCAGCGCCCACTTGGCGACACGCAGCTTCAGCTTGTCGTCGGCTCGCTCTTGCAGCGAGACTTCTCGCCTTCGGACCCGGCGCCCCTGCAGCCCGATCGATGGGCGCACCAGATGCAGGTCCTGCGTCTGCTGTACGACGGCGAGCACGACGCGGTCGTACTCGAGCGCTATTTGGCTGGCCGCAACCCGGGCCCCGATCCGCACTTCGACATCCGGCCACTGCCCGGGCAAGCGATCAGCCACGAGGAGGTGCGAATTCAGGTAGATGAGCTCTCGTAACGAGCTCTACCCTTTCGCCCGCGCAATCAATAGCTGATCGCCTGATCGTTCCACCCGCAGCCCACCCGGTAGCGGACACGCCGCTGCCGACTCCTCGAGTTCCTTGTGCAACGCCTCGAAGATGGCATTTACCGCGTCTTGATCGACGACGAGTTGGGCTACGAGCTCCGCAAACTCCTCGCACTGGCGCTCGTGCCGAAGGGAACCACGCATCTGTACCGGCCAAGGCATCAGATAGTCGGCCAGCGGCACACTGCCTCCTCTCGACTCCTCAAGACACTCTCGGATCAAGCCAATCCAGTGACTCGCGAGCAGCCCGCCCACCTGACGGCTCCGCCAGTCGACGTAGGCCGTCGGTACAGGGAGCTCTGCCTGGAGGTTCTCTCCAAGTGAAGCCACCTCGGCACGCAGTGCGGGATCAGAAACCACTTTGCGCCCCGCAATGGATGCCAAGAGCCCTGCAGCATCGCCCAAGGCATCTTCTGCGATTGAGTCAGCGACCGACGCCTCTAGCGCCGCCTCGACGAACGGGCGCGCGATCTCGACGAGTTTGTCCTCGAACCTCGAGAACTGCTCATAGTCTTGCGTCGGCGCCGCAGCGACTCCTTGTAAACGCGCCGTCGTCGGTTCCGCGTCTCCCAGAACCCTCGCTAGATCCTCGAAGGCCTCCCGGGCATGCCCGTAGCGCTGGACAGGATCGGGGTCGAGCAGACGCGCCACGATGCTGGCGACCGGCTCCAGGTCCGTCCCGCCGAGGTCATCTGCGCGAAACACACCTGGATAGGTATGCCCGGTTCCGATCTCGAAGAGCACCGCGCCCAGACCGTAGAGATCCCGCTTGATTCGCTCCTCTGTGTCCTGCGTGACGGTCGCTGCCTCGGGGGCGCGGTACCGCCGCGGCGCGGCCTCCTGTGACGGCGCGACGAACGTCATGTCGACGAGGTGGACATCATCCGGCCCCATCAGCACGTTGCGGGCCGTCACGCAGCCGTGCGCCATGCCAGCCTGGTGAATCTCCGCTAGCGCGCCCGATAGGTGCTGCGTGCACCGCAGCCGGTCGATAGGAAGAACGGCCGTGCCTTCATCCAGCACTTGGCTGAGCGCCAGGCCGTCGATGAACTCCATCACTAGGAAGGGATGTTTCGCCATCCCCACGCCGTAGTAGGTGGGAAGGGCCTGGTGCCGGACGTGCGTGACTGATTCGGACAAGTCCCCGAGAGCCGGGAGCGCCCACGGCTCGAAGGCCTCGGCGCTACGAACCGCCACCGCGCGTTCGCTCCACAAGCCCCGGAAAACGCGCCCAAAGGGATCCTGGCCGATCTCGACAAGATCGGTGATCTCACGACCTAGGAGCTGCATATCGCCTCCTTCGCCCTCCCGCGAAGACGACGGGAGAGGGTCGGTTCCGTCCTCGCCTCACGCCCCACAATCATACCAATCGGGTCTAGACCGCGTTTGTGACATGTGCTTGACGCACCCGGCATGCAGATATGGGAGAAAACCACCTCACCTATGGGGGGTTCTGACCTTTCCACCAGGCTTCCCCGAGGTCCGTTTCCGCGCCCTACCACGGCGAATGCGACCACTCGTGCGGTTCTTTGTCACGAAATCTGCCGGTTCGCGATCTCCTCTGTGGCAACCAGAGAACATTCCACTTGGAGATTCCGGCACATGCCCAGTTCCTCTGCTGCATCTGTTGCCTATCGCTGCGCTCTCCCGGATCCCACCTTTGATCGGGCTTGGGACGCGATCAAAATCGCGGAGGAGATTCGCAGGCGCCTCGTCGCCCAAGGTGTGCTGTCCCTTACCCTGCGCCAGCGAGTCCCCTTCGAGACGGCGCCGCTCCACGGACTGATTCTGCTTTCAGGCCCGCCCGGCACAGGCAAAACCACCTTGGCACGAGGCCTCGCTGGGCGTGTGGCGCGGGTGCTCACCGATACCAAGCCCCAGTTCCTCCAGATCGACCCTCACGCCCTCGCGAGTTCCGCACTCGGCCAGTCGCAGCAGAAGGTGACTCAGCTGTTCGAGGAGACGATCCCCGAAGCAGCCCGCGAGGGGC
>JANQEO010000190.1 GCA_028278325.1 Candidatus Binatia bacterium | reverse complement strand
GTGGCCTAGCGTTCGGATGGTTCCTTTCGCTTCAGCGCCATTCGGGAGTGCTCCCATGCAGCTCGTGTCCTCGGCCAAGTTCGCCCTTCCGCTCGGTCTACTCGCTCTCCCCCTCGCGATCGCGGTCACTCGCAGAGCTCATGTCGTGGAGGTGCCGATCCTCACCATCTACGGGGCATCGTTGGAGACGCTCCAGGTGACGGCGAAGACCACGATCCAGGACATCCGCCCGCAGCTCCTGCAGCGAGGCGCGAACCTGGACGGAAGGGGCCGGAAGCCGTCGCTGCAGGGGATGGCGATCCAAGGCAACCCCTTCGAGGACGTCTGGAGCTCGGCAAACGTCAGCGGGGTGGATCTCGCCAACGGCACCTTCACGATCTCCGACGTCGACATCGCGCTACCGGCGGAGGGGTTCCCGTGGGTGATCGGGCGCACCTACAACGCGCACCAGGAGTACTCCAGCAGCCACAGCGACTCCGACGGTCCCCAGGGCAAGAACTGGATGCAGACCTCGCAGCCGGAGATCCTGCTCTACGACGACGCCACGACGGCCGCCGACGATCTGGTCTACGTCTTCTACGGGGCGGACCGGTTCGCCGAGTACAAGCGCGCCGACGCCTCGAGCAGCACGTTCCGAAGCCGAAACGGTTCGGCCGGCGTGATCGCGTTCACGGCGGCCGCGGGGGACGAGCCCGAGACCTACAAGCTCGTGGACCAAAACGGTAGGGAGTTCGTCTTCTTCGGCTTCGACGCGAACGCCGACCCCGCCGATGGGCAGATCTGGACGATCACCGACGCCGACGGCAACAAGGCCTACGTGGGCGACGACACGACGGCGAGCACGGCGATCACCAACGGCTATACGAACTCAGGCCGGATCAGCAAGGCCTACGACAGCTCCGACCGCCGCTACACCTACACCTACGACGGCGCGACCGACCGGCTGACCCAGGTCAAGGCCGAGACGAAGACGGGAGGCACGTGGGCGAGCCCCACGGGCGTCACGGAGGTGGCCAAGGTCGACTACGAGTACTACGGCGACGAGACCTACGGCGACACGGGGGACTTGAAGCTCGTCAAGATCACGACGCCGCTGACCGATTCGGGCGTCGAGCTCGTCAAGAAGAAGTACTACCGCTACTGGGAGGGGACGTTCAACGCGTCCACGAACCCCGGGCACCCTCACGGGCTCAAGTACATCGTCGACTTCGAGGGGACGCGCAACCAGGACTACGACGACTCGACCTTCGACGAGGACTTCAAGACGCTCTCGAATGACGACCTGAAGGTCTACGCCTCGGCGTACTTCGAGTACGACTCCAACCACCGAATCACGGAGGCCTGGTTCAACGGGGAGTGCGGATGCTCGGGGGCTGCCACGGGGACGCACTACTTCGAGTATGAGTCCAACGGGAGCTTCTCGAACACCTCGGATACCTACGACACCGACTGGAAGACCAGGACCATAGTCCAGCGGCCGGACGGCTTGTACCTGACGCAGTACTTCGACGAGGTGGGGCAGGCTCTGGATCGCGTCATCACCGACGCCGATCCCGACAATACGAGCCCGACCCCCGACCGCTGGGTGACGCACGTCACGAGGGATTCGTCAGGCTTTGTGACCGACCTCCACACGCCGGCAAACGTCACGGGCTACACCCACAGCTCGGGTGCTGTGACGACCTCGACGTCTGCAGGCCTGGTCTTCTCCTACACACGGGCTACGGCCGACGCCGTGAAGGGATACGTCACCGCGAGGAAGTGGAAGGAGGGGACGAGCGGCACGGCCTACTACGACGGGGAGTGGGAGTATGCGAGGTCGTCGGAAACCGTCGGGTCGGACTCAACGCTCTACCGGCCCTTCATCGAGAAACGGCACGTCTACGATGTGGAGAGCACTTCGACGACGGACCGCATCACGACGACGATTACGCCGACGTGGACGTCGAGCACCGTGGACCTGGAGAAGGCCGCCACGTCGAACCCCTCCGTAGCGACGGGCGAGAACGGCTCGGGATCTGCGACGACGAGCACTCAGTACTTTGACGCCGACGGCGACAAGTCCTTCGACGAGGACGAAGCGGGGGTCATCACCTACTGGGAGTACACCGACGGCAGGCTGACGAAGCTCATCGAGGACGCGGACACGAGCAAGACGGGGTCGGGTGAGGACTTCGAGAACGTGACGATCCCTTCGGGGCTCTCCAGCGACTCGGGGGCCGTCCACCGGGTGACCACGTACGCCTATGACGCACAGGGGCGGCTGGATACGACCACGCAGCCGGACGGTCGCGTGCTCAAGAACTACTACTCGAAGCTGGCTGATAGTCGGCCGGCCACGCTGCGCTATAACGACTACGACTCGGGTACGCCGAAGTTCTACGGGCCGGTCAGCTACACGGTGAGCAACCACGCCGGCAAGGCGGAGGTCGAGGCGACCGTGGCACTGACCAGCAACGAGTCCACGTCGGCGCTGACGGCCCACATGGACGAGAGCGACGCCGATCCCATCACGGGGATGGACCTCGGGACGGTCGTCCGCCTGACTACCAACCACTACTCGAAGACCGGAGGCAGCCTGGAGGAGACGCGGCTCTACTTCGACGTGCCCACCGCGGAGCCAGGGACGGACGGGACGCACTACGACCCCACGCTCTTCGGCTACGACGACATGGGGCAGCGGACGAGGGTCAAAGAGGCGCACGGGACGATCACCCGAACGGTCTACGACATCCACGGGCGGGTGACCGAGCGCTGGTTAGGGACGAATGACAACAGCTTCGACGGCGGGGAAGCTTCCGGAACAGACGACATGGTCAAGACCGAGGCTTTGGAGTACGACTCTGGCGCCGACGACGGAAACGGCTACCTCACGAAGCGCACGCTCTACGTGACCGACTCGGCCACGGACAAGCGGGAGACGACCTTCACGAACGACGTCAAGGGGAACGTCCTCTTGGAGGGCCGGCCCACCGCGCCCCACGCCTTCCACAAGTACGACAACCGAAGCCGTCGGATCGCGACGGGCCTCTTCAGTGCCACGACAAACATCGTCGCCGCCAGCGACGACCCGACGACCGAGACGAGCAACCGCCTGGCGCTGAACCAGACCTACTTCGATGATATGGGGCGGGTGTGGAAGACGACGCGCCACAAGATCGACGCCAGCGACGGCTCCGACGACGACAACCTCGAGACGCTGAACTGGTACAACAAGGTCGGGCGCCTGATCAAGACGGACGGGCCGCAGCTCGCGAAGACAACGTTCGACCGACTCGGGCGACAGACGCATCGCTTCATCCTCGCCAACGACAACGACACGGAGTACGCGCATGCCGACGACGTGAGCGGTGACATTGTCCTCGAAGAGTACCAAACGGTCTACGAGTCGAGCGACAGCGACGACGTGCAGATGCAGGTGGCCATCGCGCGCCACCACGACGACCGGAGCACGGGAGAGACGACGGGTGCCCTAGATTCGAATGCGGACAGCGATGACCTCCTGTTGACAGCGGCCGACGTCGAGGGCCGGCCCCAGATCACGGCCTTCTGGCACGATCGCTTCGGTCGAGTGACGGACACCGTCCGCTACGGCAACTACAACGACACCAACTTCGACCGCGATGGGCTCTCGGTGCCGAGTCGCTCTGACACGGAGCTCCTCACTGAGAACACCTGGGACACCGCCGGAACGGTCCAGGATGTGACCGACCCACGTGGTCTTGTCATGCGAACCGAGCGAGACGACGCTAGGCGCACCACGGCCACGATCCGCAACTACGTCAACGGCACACCTAGCAGCAGCACGGGGGACGACGACGTCTACACCCGCTACGAGTACACGGATGGCCTTCGCACGAAGATCTGGGTGGACTTCGATGGAGACGACGTCGAGGACTCCGGCGACCAGGTGACGCTCTACATCTATGGGACGACGGACGGCACACCCAGCGCCTCGGAGATCTCTACCGGTCACTTCCTCCGCGCGACCGCCTATCCGGACTCTACCAACACGGGAACGACCGAGGCCAACATCAACTCCGACGACTCGGATGTTGTCAGCTTCGCCTACAACGCCCTGGGGCAAGAGGTCTTGAAGAAGGACCAGGAGGGCAACGTCCTGGAGACCGACTACGACGACTCAGGAAAGCGCACCGCGCTCAAGGTCACGACGCTCGACGCCGACTTCGACGGAGCCGTGAAGCGGATCGACTGGAGCTACACGAGCCTCGGGCAGGTGGATCTCGTCACTTCTCTCGACGCCGTCACCTCCGGCTCAACTGTCAACGAGGTGGACTACGGCTACGACGGCTGGGGCAATATCACATCCTTCAAGCAGGACAAGGACTCGGCTGTCGGCGGGTCCGGGTACTACGAGGTGGCCTACACCTGGGAGAAGGAGACTTCCGGCCGCAACACCGTCCGCAAGGACTCTACGACGCTACCGAGCGGCAACGTGATCGACTGTATCTACAGCACGGCGGATGGGCGTCACGACGACGAGGTGAGCCGCGTGACGGCGCTCAAGGACGGCGCGGTGAACCTGAGCATCTACGCGTACAACGGCGTGGGCCAGGTCGTGCTCACCGACTACCCCCAGCCGGACGTCATGTGGCAGATCCACGGCACGACGTCGGGAAGCTACCCGGATCTGGACCGATTCAACCGCGTCACGTCCAGTCGCTGGACGGTCGACCTGGGCACGGATCAGGACTTCTTCGACATCGACATTACTTACGACCGGAACTCCAACATCACGCTCATCGAGGACAACGTGCACGCCGGATTCGATGTGAGCTACACGATCGACGCCCTGGACAGGCTGGAGAGGGCCCAGCGCGGAACGTGGGGCGGGTCGAGTATCAGTAGCGAGACGCTCGACCACAACTGGACGCTCGACCAGGTCGGAAACTGGGAACAGGCCACTCTGGATTTCAATGCAGATGACCTGTATGGCGGGACGGATGAGTACAACGACGATCGGACCCACAACGACGTCAACGAACTGACGGCGCGGGACACGGACGACAACGGGACGGACGACTACACATTGACGTACGACGGAGACGGCAACCTGACCGACGACGGCGAGAGCTACAAGTACGTCTACGACCCGTTCGGTAGGCTCCGCAAAGTGAACAACCAGAGCGACGCGCTAGTCGCGGAGTACAAGTACAATGGTCCAGGGCACATGATCGCTGTTCACGAGGACACCGACACCGACGGGGACGTGGACTCGAACGACAAGTGGTTCT
Source organism: Candidatus Binatia bacterium (assembly GCA_028278325.1). GTDB lineage: Bacteria > Desulfobacterota > Binatia > UBA1149 > JAJCZL01 > JANQEO01. The sequence continues at coordinate 2,592 of JANQEO010000190.1, read as the reverse complement.
ACCCGGTGCACGACGAGCGCTGGCGGATGGTAGCCAACTTCCGAGAGGACGACACGGCTCCCAAAGAGGAATTTGTCAACCACGAAGCCGGGCTGGACGGCCGAGGGGGAAGCTCCTACATCAACGCTGTCGTGCTGCGCGACAAGGATGCCAACACGTCCTGGACGAGCGCGTCCGACGGTACGCTCGAAGAGCGGCGGTACTACTGCCAGAACTGGCGCGGCGACGTGTCGGCTCTCGTGACGTCCGGGGGCTACTTGGTCGAGTGGGACAAGTACGAGAGCTATGGTGTGCCGTTCGGACTCCCGGGCGCTGACACTGACTCGGATGGTGATTGCGACTCGACGGACGTAACGCAAATCCAATCGTGGATCGATGTTTCTTCGTACGACGTGCGCGGTGACGTTGACCTAGATGGCGATGTTGATTCCTCAGATATGGAGTTCGTTCAAAACAACTACGAGGGGACGACACTTGGCCGCGGGAACCTAAGCAATGCTGGGAGTCGGAAGGCGGGCGGCGGATACGAAAATCCCAGCACTGCTAGCCTCTCGCATGTGCGGTACCGAGCCCTGAACGACACCCTCGGCCGGTGGGTAACCCGCGACCCAGCAGGATACAACTATCTCCCGAGTCTCTATCACTACACGAACAGTGCGCCGGTGTCGTATGTCGACCCGTTTGGCCTGACACCAGCAGGGTCAGGCGGGGGTGATGATCATGCCTGCCCCTTCTGTCTCATTAGGAAGCCAATTGAGTGGATTCTGCCACCCTACAATCCTCCGCCGGACGATGGGCCGGGGAAGGGCGGCGTCGGCGGTGGCGGGGGTGGCGGGGATCCCCTCTTCAACTACGGCAACTACTGTGGCCCAACACTAATGGCGCCAGACATACAAAACTGCAAGCCCATCGATGCGGTCGATGAATGCTGTTGTATACACGATAACGCCGTCGGACAAGACGTCATCGGCGGCATCTTGGCGTGGATACCGGCCGCTTGCGAATTCATCATTTGTCTTGAGGACACCCTGGACGATCCTGGTTCGAGCACGGGAGCGGCCTGCTGCATGATTGTCGCGTTCACTGCCTTCTGTCCGCTGGCCACCGATCCTGGAACGGTGGCGATCTGCCTACTGGAGTGCGCCATCTGGCAAGCAGGGGGAGACTGAACGCGAGAGTAAGATGACTGTTGCCTGAGGTTGGTCTAGCCGGAGTCACTCTACAGCGTTCACAGGATGCCGTAGGGTCGACGTTCGGTTGAAGTGTTCCAATCCGATTGGCAAGTGCCTCGTCAGGTGCTTGCCAAGGGGGGCATTTCAACTTACACTTCCGTGGTCGGATGTGGTTCCGAACGCACAGCGAATCTCATCGCTCAGTTCGGCAATTGAGCGATGTCCCTTGGGTTGCCTCGAGCCTCGGGGCCCTGCTCTTGGCGGTTTTCTTTGGATGTTTGCCCGTGGGCCCTCTTTACCCCGCAGGACCACCTCGCCCTACGGTTGACGGGCCTGAGTCCGAAGAGTTACTAATGCAATGTCGAGCGACCATCGCCTATACGACGACAGACGCTTCGCTTCAGATCCTCGACATTGCAGATGGACTCACGCGGACGATTCGCGCGGAGGGCCGTGTATGGCAGCTCAGCGGTCCCGACTCAGAGGGTCGAGTCATCTATACTGAGGAGTACAAAGGGAACGTTCGGTTGATGACCCTTGGGAAGGATGAGCACAATCCCGTCGAAGTGCTCTCCCGAAGGAGCAAGCGGCCTTTCTGGGAGATGCGCGAGTTCCAAGGACTCGTTCTTTCTCCAACTCTTGGCCGTTTCGCCTTCATTCACGACGAACCGGGACAAGAGATACCTTGGGATGAGCGGCCAAGGCAAATCGAGGTTTGGCATCTCAACGGTTCCTTATTGAGAGAACACAGTGTGTCCGGTGCAACACACCTCACGTGGTTCCCTGATGGCCAACGCTTGGCTTTTGCGCAAGAGGGCAGAAGCGAAGACATGCCTTGCATGCGGTGCGACGCCGACTATGAGCAAGGCAAGTATCCAGTTTCGACAGTCCTCATACTCGACGTTCAGACAGGCAATGTCGAACCTCTTCACCTTGGCGAACGCGCTATCGTCTCGCCTTCCTCCACTGTGGTGCTCGTGCGGGTTGCTGGGTACTGGCGCATATTGGACCGAGGGACCAGAGAATGCACACCGCTAGATGTTCCGGGACTCATGCAGCCTCTAGCTTTGGTGAGTGACGATTTGCTAGTATACTGTGGCTTGCCTACAACAGGCCAAGAGCAAGAGAAGTTATACACTGCACAAGCAGCGCCACAGTGGAAATGGACGGTGAAGCTCGCAAGCATCCGGACGCACAAATTCGTCACAGTATTGCCCTATGTGGCACGATTCCACCGCTACTCAGTTGCTCGGACTCCCGACAATCACTAGCAGCCCGTTGAAGAAGGGGTCGCTGCGGGGACGGCCGAGTCCCGGTAACCGCGGCGCAAGCTGATCGAAGAAAGACCGCCAAAAAGCGCGGTCGGGCGGAGGACAGCGTCGATCGCGGCTGCAAGGACACGAATGAGTGCCCAAAGTCG
>JANQEO010000180.1 GCA_028278325.1 Candidatus Binatia bacterium | reverse complement strand
ATCGACTTCATAGACATGGAGGAAGCTTCCAACCGCCGAATGGTCACGGAAGCCCTCGAACGGCATCTTGCGCGCGACAAGGCACGCACCACCATACTGCGAATATCGGAGTTGGGCCTGGTGCAGATGACCAGGAAGCGCACCCGAGAAAACCTCGAGCGGCTCCTCTCCATGCCCTGTCCCTACTGCGACGGCCGCGGCCGCATCAAGTCGGTGCCTACGGTGGCGCACGAGATCTTGCGGCGAATCCAAAAGGAAGTCGCCCGCTCCCGAGGGAAACAGGGCCGAGTGTCCGTTCGCGCCAACCGCGACGTGATTACATACCTCTACAGTGACGAGGCCGACTCTATTCGGTCGCTCCAAGAGAAGCTCGGTCGCGACGTGACCCTCAAGGTCGCCGAGAAGTACCACCAGGAGCAATACGATGTGGTTGCTGCCTGATGCGGCGGTCACTAAAGCCGCTTAGGATAGTCTCGGTAGCAGCGTCCCTGCTGGCGGCGCTCTCCACGCTTGCCGCACCGGCACTCGCCGGTTCGATCACCCTCGACATCCGTACCACCGTCGATACTGCCGAGGGGCTGTCGCTCCGTCTCAAGCTGACCAACAAGGGCGACGAAGCCGCACACCAGGTCGTCCCCCGTATCAGGTTCGGGGATCGTAAGTCGGAAGGCCGGCCGGCGGCAGCCATCAAACCGGGGGCATCTCACGAGTGGGACATCGATCTGCTCGACCAAAGACCCGACCCCGGAACCTACGCCGTCGTAACGTCCGTCTCCTACAGAGACAGCAATGAGTACCCTCTCGAGGTCGTGTCCGCCTCCTCCTTCAGCGTCGACACGCGCCGCAAGCCAGCGGTCAAGGGCCGCTTCACCTTTCCTCGACTGAGCCCCAAAGGCCGGGTCGAGGGAAAACTGCACCTGGAGGTACCTGCAGGCCGCGGCTCCACGTTCGATGTTGTCTTGGTCACCCCGTCGGGGCTCATCGCTCCCGAGCCTCGGCGCGAGGTGCGCAGCGGCGGAGCGAAAACCGTAACGATCCCGGTCGCCATCAAGAACCGGTCGGTGCTGCCGGGAAGCCGCATGAACGTGTTCGCCCTCGTCACCGGCGAGCACGCAGAAGGCGCCCAGACCGACGTGATCAGGGGCGTGGTAGTAACGGCCGTGCCGGCGGCTACGGTAACCAAGGGCGCCTTCGCGACCCTATTCGTTACCAGCCTGTTTTTCTTCGTCGTCCTGCAAGTGCTGGACTCCTCTGGAAAAGACGAAAGGATAGGCGGCGCATCTGCAACAGCCGCCGACTACGCCATGGCCCTCATGGCGCCCGCGTTCATTCTCTACCACCTGCCCTGGAACGACCTGCTATCGGCGACTACGGCAGCGGGCGGCGACATGGCGTCGCTGTTCTATCCGACCCGGTTCATGAGCGAGGAACTCGTCGCCGACCTGCGTCTCACAGGCTGGACCATGGGCAACTACGCGGGCTTTCCAATATTCCACTTTTACTCGACGTTTCCATTCTTAGTCATTGTTATTATTGGCAAACTCTTCCCCTTAGAGGTCGTATTCAAACTCGTCACCCTCATCGGTCCGGTGTTTCTGCCCCTGGCCGCGGCCTACCTGTTTCGCTGCTTGGGCTACGGCGCAGGGGCCGCCGCCATGGCCGCAGCCTCAACCCTTCCCATGCTCTTCCAGCAGGGGAACTCCATGTGGGGCGGCAACATCCCGTCTGTGCTGGCCGGAGAGTTCTGTCACGCCATCGGCATCACCCTTTCCCTGGTCTTTCTCGGCGTATTGCACAGGGCCACCCGCGATGGAGCCGCCCGTGCGGGTTGGCTCCTGGCGGCAGTGCTGCTGACGATCATCGGGCTGTCGCATACCTTCGCCTTCATCGCTGCCGTTTGGTGCTCACTGTTCTACCTGCGACCCGGGCCGACCCTCGATCGACGGGCCCACTCTCTGATCCCCGTATACGTGCTGGCGTTTCTGCTCCTGTGCTTCTGGGGGCTGCCTCTCCCCGCCCGAGTTCAGTTCACCACCGAATGGGCGATGATCTGGCGCATCAAGGAATGGCGCGAGGTTCTACCCGAGCCACTGTGGCCGGCGGCGATTCTCAGCGTCGCGAATTTCACGGTAGTCGGACTAAGCTGGTTGGGCGGCCTGGTCGAACGCAACACGAGTGGTGCCGTCGCTTCGGCGGCGAAATCGGTCTCCGAGTTCAAGCGGGCGCGAGCGGAACGCGAGGGCGTCCTGACCTTCGGATTGGTGGGGATGGGGCTGCTCTATCTCCTTGCGCCCGCCGTAGGATTCCCCGACATCAGATTCATCCCCGTCGCCCAGATCTTCCTCGGCCTGCTCGCTGCGGATTTCATCTACTGGACGGTATCTCGCCTGCGATACGCACCGCTGTTCGGCCTGTCCATCATGCTGGCCGCACTGGCCTGGACCGACGCCAACCTGGGATACGTGCCTTCATGGCTGCGCTGGAATTACTCGGGGTATGAAAGCAAGCCGACCTGGCCTCTGTTCAAGAAGATCAACGAGCACGTCGCCGGCGACTTGAACGACCCGCGTGTCGTTTTCGAACACTCCCAGAAACACAACCAGTTCGGTGGGTCGCGTGCCTTCGAAAACCTGCCGTTGTTCTCGGGCCGGTCCACTCTCGAAGGCGTCTTTCACCAGGCCTCGCTGAACTCGTCCTTCATCTTCTACATACAGTCGGAGGCATCCGAGCGGGGCTCGGGACCGTTCCGCCAGTACACCTATGCGCGTCTGGACCCCGACAAGGCGGCGCCTCACCTACTCCACTACAACGTCAGCGACGTCATCGTCGTGACGGAGGCTGCCAAGGCGGCATACGCGGCCAGCGACAAATTCGAGCGGACCTTCAGAGCCGGCGCCTATGAAGTCTACCGGCTGCGCCAAGCGCCGCCCGGATACGTGACTGCGGCCGACAACGAGCCCGTGCTCTACGAAGGGCCCGACTGGAAGCTCGCCTTCTACCGCTGGTTCAAACACCCTGAGTTGCTCGACGTGCCGCTCGTCCCGGCCGACCTGCTGCCACGCACCGAACGGTTCGAGTTCTCATCGAGGACTGACACTCCACGCCGCATCCCTCGTTTCCCTTACGTCGGCGACTGTCACGTCACGAGCCGACTCGAGCACCACCGCATAACCTTCGAGACGGACTGTCCCGGCCGGCCCCACATCGTCAAGGTTTCCTACTTTCCCCGGTGGAGGACCAGCGACGGATCCCCGGTGCACCCGGTCAGCCCCGGATTCATGATGGTCTACCCTTCGGCGACGCGTATGGAGCTCGTGTACGGCCGCAACGCCATGGACTGGCTCAGTCTGTTCCTGACGATAGGCGGCCTTGGCATCCTGGCCGCCTGCATGGTGAGCAGTGCTTTCGCTGAGCGTTTCAGGAGGAGCGCCCATGCCCCGTTCCTTCCCCTGACCAGAGGACTATCAGCTCATCCTCGCCTGGCCGCCCTGATCCTCGTGATTCTCGCCGCCGCCGCCGGAGCCGCAACCAGATACACGCTTACCGCCCCCGAGAGGGAGTTCCAGGCGGCCAAGCAGCTGTACCGGGACCGCGACTTCCCGGCCGCGATCGAGGCCTACCGACAATGGACCGCGGACGACAAAGGCACCTTCAAGCAGGCCACGGCCCTGTATCAGATGGGTGTGAGTCACAGCGAATTGGGACACCACGGAGCCGCCGTCCAGATTCTCGAAAGGCTCCGCTTCGAGTTTCCGAACGTCAACTACGGGCCGGGCTCCCTCTACCATTTGGCGATCAACTACGCGGGCCTCGAGATGCCGGAGCGTGCCAAGGAAGCGGCCGCTCTACTGGCCGAGGAACCCAACGGCGAATCGTGGCTGGTACGCCTCCAGCGCAAGAACCCTGAATTGATCGATCTCTCCGGGGGCGCGACCGAATAGAGGCTTCAAGAAGGCGGTGTCGAAACCGGCCTCGCCGTCTCGTCCACGACTCCGAGTTCGCGAAAACTCTCCGCTCTCGCGGGAAGCGCAGCGGTCTCGCTGTCGGCGCCGGATAGCGAACCCGGGTTGGCGCTGGGAATCGACGGTGTCCAGTAGCGCGTTCTGACTTCGACCAACGGCTCACCGGCTACCGCCGCCTCACCGAGCCCTGAGAGGTAAGCCAAGGTCGCGGCAATATCCTCGACGTCGGCATCGGCGACTATGGGCTCCTTGTCTCCGCAGGACACGACCATGCTGCCCAAGGGGGGGAGATCGAGATCCTCGCGGTCATCATCTGCGCCGTTGTAACCGCCCGAGTGGAAAATCAACGCCAAGCAGGCGCCGGGCCCCGCGCGCTCGACAATTTCGGTTATGCGTGAATCTACCGCCGCGTACACGTTGGCAAGGCCCTCGCGAGCAGCGGCACGTTGGCGGCTCAGCCTGACGGAATCGTCTGCCGCAGCCAGAAAGGCCCGGTGAGCATACGATGCCGACGCGAGGGTGCTGTCGAAGTAGACGAACAGATCCCAATCGTCGCCCAACAGCTCGAGCGCACCGGCCGCCTTCGGATCGGTCAACTCGAGGACGTGATCGTAGAGGTGTGTCGGCGCTTGCGCCGCCGAAGGCGACAGCGAGTCCGGGGCCACGTCGCCGGGTACTCCGGGTGGCGGCGTCGAATAGAGGGGGGTCAGGTAGTACAGGTCGGGGTCCAGCCTGTAGACCTTGAACATGCCTTTGGAGGAATCCTTCTCCACCTCCGCGGAGATCCAACCGCTCCAATGGCCTACCTCGAGGGCGTCCGCCACCGTTTCCAGCTGGGTCACCGACATCGCGTAAGGCCAGCCGACACGACGCCCCAGAATGACGGCAGCATCCACAACCACACCGGAACTGCCGCCGACGAAGTCCGAATCGAGATCCGAGCCCCTCCAACCCGACGTCGAATCTCCCGACACACCCAGGTCTGCGGGAGCGTTGACCACGACCGTAGCAGCACCGCTAGCCGCCATCTCGTCCCAGACGTAAGCAGCCCCTTGTCTGACTCCACGCAGCGACGTCTCGCCCGTGCCGAAGATCGTACGCCAGAAAGCGGCGGCCCCGTCCGCGCTCCACCCACGAATCTGCGCATGCACACCACCATCGACAGCCGAAGAATAGGCCGGCATTCGCCCCTCGGCAGCTGCCGTACGGAGCATCTGCTGATCGACTCCTGTAAAGGCGATGACCAGGAGACGGTCGTGGCCGGCTACGCCACGCGGCAAGATGGCCGCAATGACCGCCAGTATGGACAGGCAACGTACTAGGGTTCGCATGGGTATACAGTGACCGGGAGTAACCAGTCTAAGGGAGCTAGACTTCCAGGCAACCCGACTCTAGACTCTCGGTTCGTCACCATGACGACGACGGATATCCCCCCTATGCCGCGCGCGAAGAATCCCCACTTTTCGGTCGTCGTTCCCTGCTACAACGAAGGCGCCTGCATCGCCGAACTCACGTCACGCCTCACCAAGGTGCTCGACGACTGCACGGGAACTCACGAGCTCATATTCGTCAACGATGGCAGTCACGATGACACGCAGGCCAAGATCGAGGCACTCGCCGAGGCTGATGCGCGAATCAAGCACATCAGATTCTCACGCAATTTCGGCCACCAGATGGCGCTCACCGCAGGCCTGGAGCACGCCGGCGGCGACGCCGTGATCTCCCTCGACGGTGACCTCCAACACCCCCCGGAACTGATCCCCGAACTGATCCGGTACTGGGATATGGGCTACGACGTCGTCTACACCGTGAGAGAGTCCAACCAAGGCCACGCTGCCAAGGAGTTCGTGTCCCGGGCTTTTTACTGGCTGCTGCGCAAGCTCACGGGGGTAAGCGTGCCCACGGGTGGAGCAGACTTTCGCCTCATGGACAAGCGCGTAGCTGACGCGCTCAGAGACTGTGACGAGCGCTTCGTGTTCGTCCGTGGCCTGGTTCCCTGGCTCGGATTCAAGCGTAAGGGGATCGCGTACCAGGCCGAGCCCCGTTACGGAGGCTCCACCAAATACAAGATGGGCCGGATGTTGAGCTTCGGACTGGACGGAGTCTTTTCCTTCTCCATCGTCCCGCTCCGGCTAATCGCCTTCATTGGAACGGTGACGATCGTTTTGGGGGTCGTATACGCGGCCTACACACTGGCCGTTCGCCTGTTCACCGATACCGCCGTGTCCGGGTGGACATCACTGATGATCGTCGTGCTCGTATTCAGCGGCACTCAGCTCTTGAGTCTCGGGATACTGAGCGAGTACGTCGGCAGGATCTACGAAGAGGTCAAACACCGGCCGCGCTACGTCATCGCCGACAAGAGCGAGTCCCTGGGCCGGACAGGGACCGAGCCGCGCCGATGAAGCCCGTCACTATATGCGGTCTCGCCCTCCTCGTCCTCGCCGGCTGCGCCGAGGGCAAGCTGGTCTTCGGCGGCAAGAGCATAGGCGCCGAGGCGGACAACGTGATCGTCAGCGGACGCATCGACGACACGATGCCCGCCAACCCGGCTCGCGACATAGTCGTATTCGTATACACGAACCTGCGCTGCTGTGATCCGGCCAAGCAACCGGACGCCGACCTGGCCTTCAGCGCCATCGACTTCTCGGTACCGCCTTTCGACGGCTACGAACTCGAAGACTTCCGATCCGAGGATGTCGAGGCGGTCATAGTGGAAGCCGGCTCAGACAGCTTCGAGCTCGACGACATCAGCAACGGAGAGCTGACTCTCATCTTCCTCCTGGATGATCCGGAACCCGACGGGGAGGTCAATCCCGGAGACCTGACAGCGGTACTGGAGGACGAGGACGAAGAACTCGACGATGTCTTGGCCGGGCGTTCGGTCGATGTCGACGACATCGACGTGGACTTCGATACCGATTTCCCCGAAGGCGTCGCGACCCCCGACTCGATCACGGTGAGCGTCACGCAGCAGGGGTCTTAGGCCTACATATAAGAGCCGCCGGTCACCAACAGTACGTGGCCGGTCACATAGTCAGCGAGGGGGGACGCCAAGAACAGCACCGGCCCGGCGGCATCCATGGGCGTGCCGGTGCGCCCCAAGGGGATCACCCGCTTGGCCATCTCGCGCATCTCGTCGGGTATGCCGAGTTGCACATCGTGCCCGTCGACACTGGCCTTCTGACCCGGCTCTTTGGCGGCCGTCAGCCGTGTCTCGATGAACCCGTAGGCCACGGCATTCACGTTCACGCCGTAGCGCCCCCACTCCTTGGCCAGACTCTTCGTGACGCCGACTATGCCCATCTTTCCGGCCGAATAGTTCACTTGGCCCGCGTTACCGGCTACGCCGCTGGTCGAGGAAACGTTGACGACTTTGCGGACGCGCGGCGCACCCGCCTCCGCCTCCTGCTTGGCCGCCTCCCGCCAAGTGGAACCGGCCTCCCGGAGGAGCCTGAAGGGAGCGGTCAAATGACAGTCCAGCATGGCCTGCCACTGCTCGTCCGACATCTTGTGAATAACACCGTCCCATGTGTAGCCGGCGTTGTTTACGATTATGTCGAAACCCCCGAAAGCATCGACGGCGGTCGACAACAGCCGGCGCGGGAAAGCTTCATCGGTGACCGAGCCTACCGCCGCTTCGGCTTTGCCTCCGTCGGCCCGAATCGCCGCAACCGCTTCCTCGGCTACCCCCGCGTCGAGGTCGTTGACGACAACCGATGCCCCGTGGCTACTCATCAACTCGGCGACGCCCCTGCCTATTCCGCGTCCGGATCCCGTCACGACTGCAGTTTTTCCGTCCAGTAATCCCATGCTTCGCTCTTACTCCTTCGACCGGCCGCTCGACGCGTCGCCGTCAGTCCAGCAGACCGATGTTCTGGAGCAGGATGATGGCTACTGCAACCGGCGCAACGTAGCGAAGACAGAACCGCCACTGCGAATACCACCTCAGGCCGCCCTCACGACCACGGTAGCCTTCTTTCGCCACATCGACCGGCATCACCCAGGCAACAAACAACGCGATGAAGAATCCGCCGGCCGGCAGCATCACCTCGCTGGCAACGCGGTCCGCCCATCCGAAGAACCCGGACGAAACGGCAGAAGGCACACCGAGCGCGAAGATCAAACCGCCACCGACCCACGAAGCGAAACCGCGCGTCCATCTCAGCTCGTCGACTGCAAACGCCACAACGACCTCCAGCAGCGAAATCGCGGATGTGAGCGCAGCAAAGACGAGGAGGCCGAAGAACAGGGCCGCAAGCAACGAGGTGGCGGGCATACGCAAGAAAGCCTGTGGGAGCACGACGAAGACCAGCCCGGGCCCGCTACTGGGGTCGAGACTGTAAGTCGCCACCAAAGGAAAGATGACAAGCCCCGCCAGAATCGCGATCGAGGTGTCCATCGCGACGATGGTCATGACGGGACGAGCAACGCTGCGCCTGCGTTCGAGATAACTGCCGTAAGTGATCATCGCTCCCATACCCAGGCTCAGCGAAAAGAACGCCTGCCCCAAGGCAGCCAGCACACTCGTCCAGGTAAGATCCTCGAACCGCGGCTCGAGGAAGAACGACAGCCCCTCCATCGCCTTCTCGCTCGTCAGCGCGTAGCCGAGCAGCACGAGCAAGAAACCCAACAGCAACGGCATCAGGACCTTGCTGGCCCGCTCGATGCCGGCCTCGATGCCCCTGGAGACGACGAGGATAGTGGCAACCATGAAGAGCGCCTGCCAAGCGACCTGTCTGTACGGGCTGCTCGTGAGATCCTCGAACATGGACTGCATCTGCACCGAGTCCATTCCGCTCAGACCGCCGGAAGCAGCCGTGACCAGATAGTTGAGGGCCCATCCGGCAACGACACCGTAGTAAGAGAGGATCACGAACCCGGCGATGACGCCGATGTAGCCGACCAGAGGCCATCCTCCGGTTCCCGAAGCGGCACGAAACGCCCCCACAGGATTTCGCTGGGTCGCACGCCCGAGCACTACCTCGGAAACGAGTATGGGAACGCCCACGAGCAGGACGGCGCCGAGATAGACCAGCACGAAAGCGCCGCCCCCGCCGGCGCCGGCGGTGTAAGGAAACCGCCAGATGTTGCCGAGACCTATGGCCGAACCTGCGGCTGCCAGGACGAAGCCGAGGTGCCCCGACCAACTGCCACGCGCGTTGCTATCCATGACCGCCTCCCCGCCACCGGGCCAGAGTTGGCGTCAATATACAGGCTAGAGGTCGTCTGGGAAACGACACCTGTCGGGGCCGAACGCCCGGTGTCGGGCTCTTGTCAGTCCGGCTAACGGGAGCCGGGACGGCCTCAGCTTACCGGCGGTGAGTTGAGGGCGAGATATGCGGCGACGACGACGAGGCCCACGATCCACGCGGCCCACACGAAGGCCGGGATCCTGTTCACCGTTCGGACCGTCAGCGCGGCCAGCCTGGGAAAGCTCATAGGGAGACTCCGGTTCCTTAAGCTGCGGCGCCACGCAACAAGCGCGTCGCCTTACGATTACAACGCTGACGCCGATACGACGGCCCGTCAATAGGGCTGCGGGATCACGACCCCCGCATGGGGGGCCGTGCTATGGCATGTCATATGGAACCCGGCAGGTCCCGGGCCCGGTTCAGGAACCGCCGTGGGCGCCGGTAAGCAGCTCGCGCACGGCCTTGCTGCGCTCTTCCGTAGTCATCGACCCGCCGTTCTCGACACCCAGGTGCTCAGCCAGCCAGGCACCGATCTGGGCGTCGGTGAGCGGCGTACGGCTGACGTGATAGGAATCCTCGTGAGGCCGGCCGGGGCCGCGAGGATGGCAGGCCATGCAGTCCGCAGTGCCGGCATCCATGGTAGCGGTGCGACCCGCTGCGGGCCCGCGCTCTCCTTCCTCGCCCTCCACGACCACGACACCGAGATCGTAGCCCTCCACCGCAGCGAAGTAATCGACCAGCGCGCTCACCTCGCCGTCGTTGAGGCCGAAGGTGGGCATGCGCACCTGGAGCCAGGGCCGCAGCCGTACGGGCTTCTTCAGGAAATTGAACAGCCAGTCGGGCTGCACCTTGAGACCCTCGCCATAGAGAACTGGCGGGGCGTTGTCGATGTCGTCCTCGTAGAACTTGCGGATGCTGCCTTCTCGTCCGTCGAAGCTGTGACAACCGGTGCAGTTGTAGTGAGAAACGAGTTCGCGCCCACGAAGCACGACGACTTCTCGATCAGCCCGCGACGGGAAGTACTTGGGATTGATCTTACTCTCCAGCCGGCTGGCGAGATAGACCACTATGGCCCGCGCATCCCCCTCGTCGAACCCGAATACCGGCATGTTCTGCTCGATGCGCTCGGTCTCGTAAGTTCGGGGGTTCAGAACCTTGTTGATCGTCCAGTCGTCCCAAGTCCGGGGGATGTCGAGACGATCACCGAAGAACAACTCGTCGAGATGCTTGGAACCGAAGGTCGACAACTCGACGCTTACACGCGACTCGCCTTCCATGCCGTTGATGACGTGACAGCCGAAGCAGCCGTACTTGCGGATCAGCTTCGCCCCGGCCTCAATCGACTCGGGCTCGGCCAGCTTGGCACGTAGTTCCGCATCAGGCTCCATCGTCGGCTCTTTTCGCAGCGTAAGCAGGTAGGAGGTGATGGCGGAGGCTTCCTCGGCAGTCAACCGCAAACTGGGCATCCTGGCATGCTCCGAGTAACTACGCGGGTTCACGATCCACCCATAAATCCACTGGGCGTCGGTCTTCTCGGCAATTCTGGAAAGATTGGGGGCCACGTCTTTGCCGATCGCGACCTGATCCGCGTACTCGTCGTCCTCGAAGCCGTGGCAGCCGAGGCACCCGAGAGTTCTGGTCAGTTCCTCGCCCCTCTCCACGAGCCCTGCGTTGTCTGGAGCCACCCCTACGGGATCGGGATTGCCCTCCCTCCACGACGCAGAGTCATCCACCGCCGAGGCCAGCAGATACGCCGACATCAGCTCGGCTTCCTCACGGTCGAGAACGAAATTGGGCATTCGGGTACGCGGCCTGAACTCTTGGGGATTCTCCACCCAAGACACCAACCACTCGGGGTTGACCTTGGCGGCGATCCGCTTGAGCGAAGGGCCGGCTTTCTCTAGGTGCTCGAATCCCTCCATGAGGTGGCAGCCGTGGCAGCCCATCTCGCGGAATAGCTCCTCGCCTCGGCCGGCGATCTCCGCCCCTTCCAGATTCTGTGCCGAAGCGTGACAGGTGAGACACTTCGCCTGCACCTTGTCGGTCACGTCGAGCAGCGGATCCTCCCAGAACTTCACGAAGCCGTGAGCGAGGTCCACGTCATTGATCGACGGGCCCTGGCCACCGTGACACGGAGTGCAGCCGAGCTTCTCGTGATTGGCCAGATAGTAAGAGCGGTTAGGATGCGTCTTGTAAGGGTTAGGCTCATCCTCGAAGCCGGGCTTGTTTATGCCTGCATGACAGTTCGTGCAGCGGTCTACACGGGAGATCCACTGCTCGAAGTTGTTGCGCTCGAAACCCACGAGCTCGACCTGGTCGATCGTCGGAATCCGGACGCTTCGGCTGCCGAAGAACTCCATCGACACGGAGTCGAGCCTCTGATGAATGGAGTCGCGTGTTTTGTGATAATCACGCAGTTCCTTGAGGATCTCCTTCTCACGAGATCTGACCTCGTCGATGGCATCCTCGATGGAATCGCGGTGGTCGACCGCCTCCTGGTATTCCTTCTCCCGATCGATCTTTTCTGCCAGGTGCTTTTCGAGCTGCTCGTGTTCCTCGGCACCCGTCTCACCACCATGCTGGGCGTGCTCGAGTAGGTACCAGTCCTCTTCGATCTTGCCCTTGATGAAACGCAGCTCGAGGTCGGTCTCCATGACCGTTACCTCGGCGCTCTCGAGTTCCTTCGCCAGCTCGTCGAGGCGCTTTCGAGCCTCCCCCGTAGGCGAATCCAGACCCGCGCGCACTTCGTCGAGTTCGTCGAGCAGCGCGACATAATCAGGCTGGGCGGCCAGCTCCTCCGTATCGGCCGCGAGATCGGCCTCATACTTCGTGACGGCGATACGGTAGAAGTCGGTCTTGAATTTCTTCCAGAGATGGCGGGAGAAGACATCCTGCCAGATCGCCCACACCGCCATCGCCAGGAGGAACGCGATGACCAATACGAACAGGGCGCCGTACGAGCGCTTCTCTTCGGCCTCTACAAGTGTCCTGCCTTTCGTCACGTCCTCTACGTCCCCGTAATCAACTGCCCGACGGCTCCAGCAAGCGGCCGGCATAGAACAGACCCATCCCGACGCCGGCCAGCATGAGTTCGCGCGTGAGACTGACGCCTGCCGTCAGCCCGGCGAACAGGGCCCCGCCGACCCCGATCAGCCCCGCCAGCTGCAAACCCTTTGCGATGTAGAACGCCACCGACCGTCAGATGTTTATCCACGGTGTCACCATGATGTACTTCACATTGAAGCCCACGCGCATCACCAGTTTGACCACCAAGGCCACCATGTTGAGGAACAGGAAGCTCGTCAGTCCGAAGCGCACGGCTCCCCACTGCAGCATGAAGTCGCGGCCCTTCAGCCGGACGATCCACATGTGCATCAAGGCGGTTCCAACCACGAAGTAAGCGACCGACACGGCCAGCCCGAAGGCTGCCGACAACCAGTAGTCCCGCAAGCCGACCATGTAGGGCAGGTCCACGCTTGTCAGAGCAACCACCTTGTGGCTGTCCCAAGGCTCCCAAGGCCAGAACCAGTTCCAGCCGGGGCCGCGTATGAAAGTGCCGATCACGATCAGAAGGATCCAGAGAACGTGGAAACCCAGGAAGAAGGTCCAGATTTCGTACTTCCTCTCGGCGTAGGTGTAGTACCCGTTGCCGTTGGGATTGGTGTCGATGAAGGGAAGCACCATCAACCCGATGATGATGAAGGTCGGCAGCACGACACCGGCGTGCCATGGATCGAAGTACACCAGAATCTCCTGAAGGCCGAGGAAATACCATGGCGCCTTGGAAGGATTGGGCGTACGCGTCGGTGCGGCCGGCTCTTCCAAGGGTGCGTCGACCAGGACCGACCACAGGATCATGCCGGCAACCACGAGAAGCGCGCACAGGAACTCCGCCCTCACCAGGTGAGGCCAAGTATGGATCTTGTCGTCGCCCGGGCCCTTGGCCCTGCGCAGGGTGTTCTCGGTCCGCTTGGCCTCGCGTACGTCCGCGGGCGCTTTACCGACTTCGCTCAGGTCTTTGGGTTCGTTTGGTGCCGCCATATCCGTTCGTCTATTGGCTCAGAGAGCCGGGCCGGACAAGCCGTCTCGCCGGATCCGCCAGAAGTGGACGATCAGGAACAGCGTCGTCACCAGCGGTATGAACACGCAGTGAAGAATGTAGAAGCGAAGGAGAGTGTGCGGGCCGATCTCCCCTCCTCCGAACAACAGGGCTCGGGCGTCATATACGTCGTTGACCCCGGCGAACTCCGCGAAGGGTCCCTCATGGCCGAGGATCGGCGTCGCCCTACCCATGTTGGAGCCGACCGTCACCGCCCAGATGGACAGCTGATCCCAGGGCAGCAAGTAGCCCGTGAAGCTCAGCAGCAACGTGAGCACCAGCAGGATGACGCCGACGACCCAGTTGAACTCGCGAGGAGGCTTGTACGAGCCCGTCATGAACACCCGGAACATGTGCAGCCAAACCGCGATCACCATCGCGTGAGCGGCCCAACGATGCATGTTGCGCATGATCATCCCGAACGGCATGTCGAACTCGAGATACTTCATGTCCGCGTACGCGTACTCGGCAACGGGGCGGTAGTAGAACATCAGATACACGCCGGTCACGATCGTAATCAGGAACATGAGGAAGGTAATCCCCCCCATGCACCACGTGAACTTCAGACGTACCCCGTGCCTGCGCACCTTCGACGGGTGCAAGTGCAGCCACACGTTGCCCGACACCATCAGGACGCGGTTGCGCGGCGTATCATCGTAGCCGTGCCTGAACATCGACTGCCAAACCTGGCTTTCGACTATCTGCTGCTTAATCTCTTCCCATCGAGTCATCGTGATGCTTGGCTCCGAAGCTTGTGCAGGTCAGACGCGCAGGAACGCGCCCGGTTTTTCCCAATCACCCTTTTCCTGGCGGTACTTGACACCGACGTCGATCAGCAACTGACCGTCGTCGGCACGGGCGACGCGAACTCTCTCCAGCGGACGGGGTGCCGGCCCCTCGAAGTGCACGCCCGTCGGATAGAAACCGCTGCCGTGACAGGGGCATTTGAACTTGTTCTCCGACGCGAGCCAGCGGGGTGTGCAACCCAAGTGGGTGCACTTGGCGTATAGGGCGTAGACGCCGTCCTCGGAGCGGACCACCCATATCCTGTAGTCCTTCTTGAACTTCTCGCTGACTTCACCGATCGCGAAGTCGTCGATCCATCCCGCCTTGAAGCTCGTGTCCGGCTTGAAGAGAACGCGCGGGAAGGCCGACCTGACGGCGGCCAACAGGGTGGCGAGGGAGAATACTCCGAACCCGACCCATCCCAGACGTCCGAAAAAATCGCGCCGTGACCACACGCCCGCCATCTGCGCCTTCTGCTTCTTACGCCGACCGGCTTCGACAGCTTGCTCCTCGCGCCGCCTGGAATGAAGAGCGTCGGCTTCTTCCTTGGTAAACTCTTGTTTGTCCTTGGCCATGTCTTGTCCGACCGGGTCGGTTCGCTCTCCGAACTCTCTAGCCGACCTCGTCTATGTCCGCAGCCTCGACTGCCTGGGGTTTGACCCTTGCGAGCAGCGACGCCAACAGCCCCCAGGCTGCCATGAGCGCGCCGGAGACGAACAGCATCACGCCGATGAAGGGAAATATCCAGAACAGGAAGAAGCCCACCGGCATGAGAAGGATGCCGTATCCGAGCGCTTGGGCCCCGGACCCCCCTCGCCCGCTACGAGAACCGTCGGCGGCCCCCGCGGTCGGAGTTTCGAAGGAGCGGTCCGCGGCTACAGGAAGAGCGTCCCGGACCAAGCTGACGGCGTAGTCGTGAAGCGCTTCACGCTCTTCGTCCGGACATCCGCTAATGACGTCGGACATCTCCTCGGCCAGCGCTTCCAACGAAGCTTCGGCCGAACCGACTGCCTCCTCATGGTCTGCTACTTCCGAATCGGCTTCGCTAAGCGGCCCTCCCTTTCCGTCAAGTTCTACCGCCACGAGAGCGCGGTCCCCAGCGGTGCATGCAGCCGCTGATTCGCCGGCTACCGCTATTACAAATCCGTAACGCCGTCAACAAACTGAGGTTTTGATCCGTTATACGTAATATTAGTTGTGTGGAATTGCGGCGAAGGGTGCGTATTGGCCTCACTGCCGGAAATGCGCACCGCCGTACCCTTCCAGGTCACGGACCTCCTCGCCTCGGCGCTCGAGCCTCTTTACGGCTGCCTGTGCTGTACCCGCCCCGCACGGACCCCCCTGTGCGGGGTCTGCGAGCGGGCCAGCGGCGTGCCGGCCGGAACAGTCAAGCTGCGCCGCCTCCCGCGGGGCACATGCGGCCCGCTCGGCAGCGTTCGCTTTCTCGCGAGGTATGCGACCAGGCATGCATCGCCGTCCCCGTTGGCCGAGGCGTTGATGTCGTTCAAGTACGGCAACCACCGACATGCGGGTCGACGGCTATGCAAGCTCATGGCCTCGGCCGTGGGAGAACTTGACGAGGACTTCGCGGCAACCGTGGCGGTGCCTTTGCACCCTCGCAGACTGCGCCGCCGTGGCTACAATCAGTCGGCGTGGTTGGCCCGACGATGCGCCCGGGCCCTGGGCTGCCGTTATGACCGGTTCGCCCTGTCGCGCACCCGCGACACGCCGCCGCAGGCTCTGTCCCCGACCGAGGTCCGCGTCTCGCTGGCGGGGACGTTCAAATCACCCAGCAGCGCACATCCCTACCGACACGTATTGCTCATAGACGACGTATACACGAGTGGCGCGACATCCACCGCTGCAGCGCAAGCGCTCTTGGATGCCGGAGTTCAGCACGTCGACCTCTACGTCCTTCTAATGGCTGCCACGCTCGTATAACCGGGTGGAGTCATGGCTCGCTCCGACCTGTTGAAATGGGAGGACAAGCACAACAGCCGACTGGACCGATCGCCGAGCTCCAGCCTCACATGGCTGAGTCAGGTGCTCCCTGGTTCCCTGGCCCTCGACCTTGCCTGTGGCCAGGGGCGCAACGCATCCTCACTGACGTCTCTCGGGTACACCGTGATCGCAGCCGACATTTCGCGCCGGGCCTTGGCCTGGCTGCACGCCGACGTAGCTGGGACGACCAGCCCGGTCTTTCCCCTGCAGTGCGACTTCGACGAGTGGTGCTTTGCTCCGTCGTGCTTCGACCTCGTCGTTCAGTGCGACTTCCTCGATCGCTCGCTCTTTCCGTTCATAAAGGACTCACTACGGCCCGCGGGCTTGGCCCTCATCGACACCTTCTCCATTGGACACGAAGGGGCCGGTCGCGCGGGGCCCAGCAATCCTGCTTACCGCCTCGAACCGGGAGAACTCGCGGAAGTGTTCGCCGGCTGGGACATCATCGGCTCTGAAGAAAACGACCGCGCAGCCATACTTGCGCGTAAACCCGCGCGCCTTTGACATCCCAAAAACGCTTGGCTACTCGCAATAGGTGGCGAAGCGGCGCTCACTTACCTACGCAGAAGCCGGCGTCGACATACGCCGAGCCGACCGCCTCGTCTCCCGCGTCAAGAAGCTCGCCGCGTCCACTCTGACCGCCGACGTGATGTCGGGCATCGGCCCCTTCGCCGCCGCCGTACGTATTCCAAAGGGATACACAAAGCCGCTTCTCGTGTCCTCAGCCGATGGAGTCGGCACCAAACTCGCAGTCGCCCAGGCCATTGGTCGTCACAACACGGTGGGAATCGACCTCGTGGCGATGAACGTCAACGACCTCCTGACCACGGGGGCTCGACCCCTCTTCTTCCTGGACTACGTCGCCGTCGGCAGCCTCGAAACAGTGGACGTCGCATCGGTCGTCGAGGGCATCGCCGAGGGATGCCGGCAGGCCGGCATGAGCCTGGTCGGTGGCGAAACCGCCGAGATGCCGGGATTCTATCCCGACGGCGCCTACGATCTCGCCGGCTTCGCGGTCGGGATATGCGATCAAGATAAGCTGATCGACGGCCGGCGGGTCCGTTCCGGTGACGCCGTGGTCGGACTCGAGTCACACGGTCTGCACAGTAACGGCTACAGCCTGGTCAGACGCGTTGTGGATCTGTCGAACAGGCAAGCGCTGGCGCGCAAACTCCCCGGCTCTTCCTCCACATTGGGCGAGGAGCTGCTGCGGCCTACCCGCATCTACGTCAAGCCGGTGCTGGCCGCTCTCGATCGCTTCGAGATTTCGGCGATGGCACACGTAACGGGAGGAGGCTTGGCTGGCAATCTCGGCCGCGTCATCAAGCCGGGGCTGTCCGCCAACATCGAGAAAGGCGAGCTGCCCAGCCAGCCGATCTTCGACTATATTGAGAAACACGGCGACGTCAGCGAGGGCGAAATGCTTTCGACCTTCAACTGCGGCACAGGATTCGTGATAATCGTGAGGCGCAAGCATGCAGAGGAGGTATGCACCTTCATGCGCCGCCGTCGCATCGGCGCCAGACTGATAGGCTCCATCGCCAAGGGCCGCAGCCGGGTGCGCTACGTCTAGGTGGTCGAGGTGAGCAAGCTTCGTCTGGGAGTCTTGGCGTCGGGAACCGGCAGCAATTTCGAGGCGATCGCCGAGGCCATAGCCTCCGGATACCTCGACACGGAAATAACCATCCTCGTCTGCAACAGACCGCAGGCAGCGGTGCTCGAGAAAGCCTCACGCCACGGCGTTCCCACCGCAGTGATCGAGCACGGCAACTACCGGACCCGCGCCGAGTTCGATTCGGCGGTGCGCGACTGCCTGATGGAACACGGCGTAGACCTGTTGGTAATGGCAGGCTTTGACCGCATCGTCACGAAGACACTACTCGAAGCCTTCCCCGACAGGGTCCTCAACATACACCCGGCCTTGTTACCGGCCTTCACCGGAGAGGCGGCTCAAAAGCAGGCTGCCGAGTACGGCGTAAGGATCGCCGGCGCGACGGTTCACATCGTCGACGGCCAGGTCGACCACGGCCCGATCGTGGTGCAAGCGGCTGTCCCGGCGATTCCTGGGGAAGGCGAAGAAGCACTACGCGCACGCATCCTCGCCCAGGAGCATCTGATCTATCCGTTCGCGATCAAGCTGTTCGCCGAGGGCAGAGTGAAGGTCGAAGGAAGGAAGGTAACCGTCAGAGGTTGCAGCGACCCCGGCGGGCAAACGCTGATCAGCCCGCCACGAGATTGATCGGGAACACTTCTCAGCGCTCGTCGGCGTAGAAGCGCTCCAGCCGGTCGGCCGATACACCCATGAGGTAAGCGCCCTTCAAGGCCCACATCAGCAATGATGTACGGATCGTTCCACCCGAACGCCAACGCCGAGACGAGGTCACCACGTAGGTGCTCGGGACCGCCATCGACGATTCACGCTTCATGCGTTTGCACAATTCCACGTCCTCGAAGAGACGGCTCTCACGAAACCCGCCCAGCCTGCGGAACAACTCCTTGTCGACGAATATCGCCTGGTCGCCGGTCGCCGACCTCATGAGCCGCGATCGGGTGGAGATCAACCAGGCTATCAAGCGGAGCAAGGGTCCGCCTCGGTCGAAACGAACGTCGAATCGTCCCCACTGACGGTCACCGCCGAGGGCGGAAACGAGGTCCGCTCGAAACCCCTCGGGCAGCAGTGTGTCGGCGTGGCAGAACACCAAGACGTCACCGCTCGCACGGCTGGCTCCCAGGTTCATCTGTATCCCCCGGCCCGGCTGTGAACTCAGCACCGTCACGAAAGCCTTACTCACAGCCAGCGAGACGGTGGAGTCGGTGCTTCCCCCGTCGACCAGGATGACCTCGTCAGCTTCAGCGGCGGCATCCAGCGCATCGGATACGCAAGAGGCTTCGTTGAGAGCGGGCACGATCACGGACACCTTCTTGTCCGCGGCCCCGGGCTGGATCTCGCCCGCTCCGCCTGCTTCGCGATGTGATCGAGGTGACATCGGCTGCGCGACCCTAACACGTCGCCGCCGTGACCGGGAGATCACCTGCGATTGACGGAAGCGTCCCGAGGGATATGATCGACTCGTGGCAGCTCGGCATTGGTTCGCGATCATAGCGCTCGGGCGTGACCGTCCCGGGATAGTCGCCGATCTCAGCGAGTGCGTCTACGAGTGCGGCTATAACCTGGAAGACGCCAGCATGACCAACCTCGGCAACGAGTTCGCCGTGTTGATGTTGGTCAGCGGCGCCGGCAGTAAGCCTGACGGCTCCCTCCAGGAAGCGGCCAAGCGACTCGAGTGGGAACGCAACCTGACGGTGTTCCTTAGACCGGTCCTCGATCCGCCCGTGCACGAACCCGTCACCTCCGACCGTCCCTACACCATCACCGCAGTGGGCGTCGACCGCGCGGGAATCGTCGCGGGGGTTGCGAAGTGCCTGGCCGCGCGGTCCATCGACATCAACGATCTGCGTGGCTTCGTGTCCGAAGCCCCGCAAAGCGGCACACCCGTCTACACCCTCAACCTCAGGGTGATACTCGGGGCTGACGACGATACGGAAGATCTCGCCACCGAGTTGCACGACATAGGCGAGCAGCTCGACGTCGAGGTGACTCTGGCCGGCGACGAGGCCTAATCGCCGCTACTGATCTTGCCCGGCTTGAACAAGACCTTGGATTCCCCCGAAACGAGCAACTCGTCGTTGAGAAACAACTCTACCGCTCTGGCGAGCACCTGAGCTTCCAGTTCCGCACCCTTGGCCTTGATCTCGTCGAGGCCGTCCTCGCCCACGTTGATGTGAAACACGTCCTGCAGGATCACGGGACCCTGATCCAAATCCTTGGTCACGAAGTGCGCCGTGCACCCGCACACCCTGACGCCGGCTTCGAACGCCTGTTTGTACGCGTTCGCACCAGGGTAATAAGGCAACAGCGACGGGTGGATATTGACGATTCTCGAGGAGTACGCGGATACGATCGACTCCGGCAAGATCTGCATATAGCGCGCAAGAACCACCAAGTCGGGCTCGATCTCGTCCAACTGCTTGCGGACGAAGTCCATATGGGCCGCCTTGTCCGCTGACGGGAAGTGCCTGAACGGTAGGCCGAAATCCTCGGCCAGAGGCCCGAGCACTTCGTGGTTGGACAGCACGGCAGCTATGTCGGCGTGTATCCTACCGTCCCGTTGACGCTTCGCTATCTCCTCCAGGCAGTGACGCTCCTTCGAGACGAGAACCGCCACCCGCTTGCGCTGCCTCTCACCATGCAGGCGAACGCTCACCTCCATGTTGAGTTTCTCCCCCATCTCCTTGAGGTCGAGGATGAGGCGATCGAGAGAGACCGAAACGTCGCGCAGATCGACCAGCATGGTCATGATGAAGAGGCCCTCCATCACCTTCTGGTCGATATGCTCTATGTTTATCTGCTGCTCGGCGAGGTAGGTACAGACGGTCGCCACCACTCCCTTTTGGTCGCGACCGATGACGGTAACGATGGCTGGAGTCTCGGCGGCCACGTCTCGACCCTAACTTCGGGGTCGAGTCTCAGCAAGCAAGGACGGCGGCAAGAACTGCGGCCTGTATGAATCGCTTACTTGATCTGTCCGCGCCACCCGCGACGCGCATAGATCCTTTCCCGCCGCAGCCCGCGGCGGCGCACCGTGCAACCCTCCTCGTAGGCTTGCTCTTTGAGCTGCTGGAGTCCGGCGCGAACGTAATCGGGGTCGATCATGAGCGACGTGCAGATGTTCTCGAAGGAGAACGGCCAATCCGTGTCATGGCTGGCCACCCAATGGTCGACCTCGTAGAAGCGTCGACGTCGCTCGGCCTTGGGGGAATTCACGCCCCGCTGGAAGGTGACCAGAGCCTCCTCCAGAACCGCCAACATCAGACGGTTACCAGGGTTGGAAGACAGCTCCGAGTGATCGATGTGTTCCGCTAGTTGTAGTCCTATAGCCATGATTCCTGCCTCGCTACGGTTGCTGGAGCTTCCCTTCGTGACGCCTCACAGGTTATTCGCCGGGCCCCGCAAGCGTCAACGCGAACGCGGTGGCAAACGACAATATTTCGGCGTCACATCAAGCCGGGGTGGACGGAATACACTCGGGGTGGAGAGTTCGCACTAAGGTGCAAAGTTCTGCGAGGGCCTTCTAAGGATCCAATCCCATGTTGGGGGTTACCCCCCGACTGCGGTTTCTGGCGTCGAGTTCCATCGAGTGAGGCGGATTCACTCCTTGCGGCTCGGCGCTGCATGGCCCCCCGGGCTTGCACTCCGGCCCAGGCGGCTGATAAATAGGGAGCTTCGGGAAGTCGCATTCCGAGCCCATGATCCGTTCCAGAATCTTCATCGCCCTGGTCGCCGCAAGTCTCCTGTTAAGCTTCGGTGAACTGTCGCTGGCTTCGTCATACGGCGACGCAAACCTCGAGGCCAAACTTGACGGCGCCTTGCGTCATTTCCGTGTCGCCGAGTGGTATGCCCCGGCCGAAGACCGTCTCCAGTACTACGAGAGAGCCGAGCAGCTGGCCAGTGAAGTTCTGAGTGTCAACCCGGAGGTCGCGGACGCCCATTTCATCTTCTTCGCAGCCAAGGGCCGGCGTCTGCAGGCCGGCAACCCACTGGCCTCGATGTGGGAACTAGATTCTCTCAACGACCATCTCGCCCGCGCACTTCAGCTCGACCCGACACACGCCCGCGCACTGGCCGCCAAGGGCGGCTTGCTGCTCGACCTCCCCGGCTTTCTCGGCGGTGACCGCCGCGCAGCCCGCAACTACCTCGAACGGGCACTGCAGCTCAACCCCACCGGACCCGGCACCCGGCTGCAACTCGCCCGCTGGTACATGAAAGAAGGGAAGCCTGAGCGCGCACGCGAGCAACTCGTACTCGCGGCCCACTATGCGTGCCGCATCCGTCGCGGCGCCACACTCATTCAAGCCGAGCGTCTACTCGCCGAGCTTGATAGCGAGCATCTATAGTCCTAGCCTACCGCCTCATGGCGGACGATCATCCCAACTTCGCGTCCCTGGTCGAGGTCATGCACCGGCTTCGTAGCCCCGGGGGGTGTCCATGGGATGCAGAGCAAACCCATCAGACACTGCGGCCCTATCTCCTGGAGGAAACCTACGAGGTACTGGAAGCCCTCGACGGAGACTCCGACGAGGACCTTCGTGACGAGTTGGGCGATCTGCTGTTACAGGTCGTATTCCACAGCGAACTTGCGACCGAGCGCGGCGCTTTCTCCGTTGAGGACGTAGCCGGTTCCATCCGGGACAAGCTGATCCGCCGACACCCCCATGTATTCGCAGACGCGAAGGTCGACAGTAGTGAGCAGGTCAAGCGCAACTGGGCGCGTATCAAGGCCGAAGAAAAAGCTCGGACCGGGGGTGAACCTGATACGGATAAGCCCACGGAACTACTCGAGGGCGTTCCCCGGGCCCTACCCGCCCTCCTGCGCGCCCACAAGCTCGGTGAGCGCGCCGCCCGCCGCGGTTTCGACTGGCCCGACGCACAGGGGCCACTAGACAAGATTCACGAAGAACTGGGCGAGATCGCGGCCGCCTCATCCGGCGGCACCGAGCAGGAGGTAGCCGCGGAACTCGGCGACCTCCTGCTGGCCGTGGCCAGCTACTGCCGACTACTCGGCCACAATGCAGAGACGGTGCTGGAACGAAGCATCGCGACATTCGAGAACCGATTCGCCGCCGTCGAGAGAGAGTTCCAAGACGGGGGCAAACTGTTGGTGGACGCCACCCCCGAAGAGTTGGACGCCGCTTGGCGAAGAGCCAAAGCGAGCGTCAACGGGCGCCGCGGCTGAGACGCCCGCGTAGGCCGGTCAACAGCGACCCGATCTCCGGACTCCCCAGTGCTACTGCTGCGGCACCGTAGACAAGCACGCCTATCGTCACGGCACCCGCGACCTCCAGGGACACCGCGGGGCTAGCCAGTTTGGACCCCAACAGGGCTTGCCAAGACCACACCGACAGCGCCATGGCCAAGCAGGCCGCGGTGTGCCGAAGCAAAGACAGACCCGCTTCGCCGAGTGCGAGCGAAGGAAGACGTGCCTTGAGCATGACCAACAGCAATCCGGCATTCGCCGTAGCCGCGACGGCCGCACCGAGGGCCAGCCCGGCGTGGCGGAGGTCCGCGACCGCGACCCATTTCTGCGCTTCGGCTATCAGGCCTGCTCCCCACCATGCGGCGTTCGAGTCCGGCTCTCCCATGAAAGCTATGTCGGCAACCACGTTGACCAAGAGCGCCACACACGCGGCCATAACGGGAATGCGAGGTCTCTCCATGGCGTAGAACGCCGACACGAGAACGCGCACCGAGGCCACGGCAATCAAACCGGGAAGATAGGCCCGCAAGGCCCACGCGCACATCGCCGTGTGCTCGGCAGTAAAGTTCCCGCGCTCGAAGAGCAACGACACGATCGCCGGTGCCAACATCCACAACCCCACCATAGCGGGCAGGCACAAAGACCAGGCCAAGCGCAGAGAGTAAGTCACGGTTGAGGCCATATCCTCGAAGCGACCGGATTTCGCCTGGGCACTCAGACTGGGTAAGGCAGCTGCGCCGACAGCCACGGCGACGATGCCGAGAGGAAACTCGAAGATCCTGTCGGCGTACCAAAGGTAGGAGACGCTGCGCTCGGGCAACACGGACGCAAACACAGTGGCGATCAGAATGTTGAGTTGATACACGGCGCCGCCAAGTACCGCCGGTATCAACAACACACCGACGCGACCTACGGCTTCGTGCCTCGGAGAAACCATCTCACGTGCGCGGAGGCCGGCGGTCCTGAGAGCAGGCACCTGGACGGCGAACTGCAGGAAGCCTCCTATGAGCACCCCCCAGACCAGCGCATACACCGGCTGCTCGAAGCGTCCGACCAGCATCAATGCGCAGCCGACTATGGAGAGATTCAATAGGACCGGCCCGATGGCCGGCGGTCCGAACCTTCTGAAGGTATGCAAAGTCCCCATCGCCCACGCAGCCGCTCCCACGAACAATAGGTAAGGGAACATCATGGCTGTGAGAGAGGCGGTGAGCTCGAACTTGCCCCCGGATGCCGCGAACCCGGGGGCAAAGACGGCGACCAGCCGCGGCGCGAACACGACGCCGAGGAGCACGATCAGGAGCAGCCCGACCAAGGCGACACCGCCCACCGCTGCGGCTGCCCGAACTGCGCCGCCCTTGCCCTTCCTGATCAGCTCGTCGGTGAACACCGGAACGAAGGCTGTACTGGTCGCACCCTCGGCCACCACCCGCCTGAACAGATTGGGTATCCTGAAGGCAACAAAGAAAGCGTCGGCGCTGGCCGAGGCTCCGAAAAGCGCGCCGACGACGATGTCACGCAGCAAGCCGCTGATGCGGCTCAACAGCGTCAGCGAGCCGAGGACACCCGCGGCGTCGGTGACGGCGCGATGCTCGTCCCGGGCGTCGCCGGCTTGACCGTCTGGGGCAGTATTGCTAGGTTTCACCGCTGTAACTCGAGCGAGGAGGCCACGTGGCTAACCACCCTTCTGCAAAGAAAAGGCACAGACAGTCCGAGAAGACGCGCAAGGCCAACCATTCGGTGAGGGCCGAGATACGCACCCTGGTGCGAAAGTGCAACGAGGCCGTGACCTCCGGAGATGCCGGCGCAGCCTCCGAGTCCCTGCGGGCGGCGTCACGGGCCCTGGCCAAAGCCGCGTCCAAAGGTATCCTCCACCCACGCAACGCCTCCAGGCGCGCCAGCAGACTGGCCCGCAAGGTCTCCGTACTTAACGCCTAGTACCCCTCGGTCATCGCAGAGTAGATCGCTCTGGCCATGTCGCTGCTCAGGGCGTCTCGGGCCTGCGAGAGTCTGTTCTCCCCGAGTTGTACACCGTCGAAGGCGTCGAGGGTGTCGGCACTCAGTCTCTCATCCGACTGAAACGCTGAACTGCTGATCACCACCGCCTCGTCCACTGCTGCGCTGCTGCGCGTCAGCTCGATACCCTCTCGATCCCAGATCGAGTTCCCGCTGCTGTCGGTCAATGTCGCAGAGACCACGAAGCGGGAGTCATGGCTCAGCACCTCGTCGAACTCGTCGAAGGCAACCGGCCTGGTGACGTCCGTATCCACCTTGACCGCCAGAACGGCGTCGGCGCCGGCCTCGGTCTCCGACGGGGTGAAGCGTCCACGACGTCGTATGTACCGCCTCAGTTCCCGCGCAAGCGCATCACCGAACACCAAATCTCCGTTGCCGACGTCGACACGCCCGATGTGGATGGTCTTGACATCGGACGGTACGGGACCCCCTGCGGGCGTAAACGTGTACCCGCAACCCGCAATCAGCAACCCGAACAGTGCGAACCCCAAACCGCGCATCAGGCGACTATGTTGACCAAGCGTCCCGGAACCACAACCGTCTTGCGCGGCTGTTTGCCGCCGAGCAGGCCCACTATGCGGTCATCGGCCAACGCCAGCTCCTCGAGATCGTCTTTGCTGATCTGTGCGGGTACGGCGATCTTCGACCGGACCTTCCCGTTGATCTGTACGACGATCTCGATCGTGTCCATCACAAGCGCCGAGCTATCCAGCACGGGCCAAGGCTCCGACTCGAGGCTTGTCGCGGCCCAGCGCTCCCACAACTCGCTGGTTACGTGGGGAGCGAAGGGGAAGAGAAGTTGAAGCATCGTCGCGGTGGCGAAACTGGTCACATCGTCGGCCGGCTGGCCCGTGGACTCCCGGTGCGCGGAAATCGCGTTGACCAGCTCCATGATGGCCGCAACTGCCGTGTTCAGGTGCATCCTCTCGCCGATGTCCGTGCTCACCCTTCTGATGGTGTCGTGGGTTATGCGGCGTAGCGTTCGTTGGGCGTCGTCGAGGGCCGTGTCGCCGGGATCGCCGGCCGGAGAGTCGCAACCGGCGATGACGTCCGTGGCCAATCGCCACACCCTCGAAAGGAAGCGATAGGAGCCCTCGACACCCCGGTCACTCCAGTCCAGATCCTTGTCGGGCGGCGCTGCGAACATCGAGAACAGCCTGGCCGTGTCGGCGCCGTATCGCTGAACGAGTTCATCCGGGTCGACGACGTTGCCCTTGGACTTACTCATCTTGGCGCCGTCCTTGATAACCATCCCCTGGGTCAGCAAGCGGGTGAACGGCTCACTCACTTCCAGCCATCCCAGATCTCTGAGAACGCGCGTATAGAATCGCGAGTACAGAAGATGGAGCACGGCGTGCTCGACCCCTCCTATGTATTGGTCAACCGGTAGCCACCTCGACAGTTGCTCGGAGTCGAAGGGCGTACGGGATTCCCCCGGAGAGGTGAAGCGCAGGAAGTACCAGGATGACTCCACGAAGGTGTCCATCGTGTCCGTTTCGCGCCGCGCCTGGGCACCACAAGCAGGGCAGCCCACGTTGACGAAGTCATCGAGCGACGGCAGCGGCGACCCGCCACCTTCGAGGAGTGCCACGTCGGTCGGCAACACTACCGGTAGTTGATCCTCGGAAACCGGCACGACGCCGCAGGCGTCACAGTAGACGACGGGTATGGGCGTACCCCAGTATCGTTGCCGCGAGATACCCCAATCGCGTAGACGGTAGTTAACGACCTCCTTCCCCTTGCCCTGTGATGCGAGTTTGGCCGCGATGGCTTTGCGCGCGTCAGCCGAGCCCATGCCGGTGAACTCGCCGCTGTCACGAAGCACGCCGTCCTCGACGAACGCTTCACTCAAGGGCGCGGCCAGCCTCTCACCGGACACCGGCTCAACGACAACTTCCACGGGAATGCCGTGGGACTCGGCGAACTCGAAATCGCGTTGATCGTGAGCCGGTACGGCCATCACTGCACCGGTGCCGTACTCCATCAGCACGAAGTTAGAGAGATAGACGGGAATTCGCCGGTCGTTGACGGGGTTCACCGCGTAGCAGCCGGTGAAGACGCCTTCTTTCCCCTGAGAGCGCTCCGACGCCGACATCGAAATGGTGTCGTCCACGAACTCGTCGACCTCGCACTGGCGGTCGCCTGCCTCGGCGAGACGGGCGGCGAGTGGATGCTCCGCTGCCAGGCTCACGAAGGTAGCGCCGAATAGGGTATCGGCTCTGGTCGTGAACACCGTCAGCTTGTCGCCGGTCGGCTCCAGATCGAACTCGATCTCGACGCCCGTGCTGCGCCCGATCCAGTTGCGCTGCATCGTCACGACCTTCTCCGGCCAACCGTCCAGGGTCTCGAGCCCCTCCAACAATTCGTCGGCGTAGTCGGTGATGCGCAAGAACCACTGGTCCAGGTCGCGCTGTTCTATCGGCGAGTGCCCCCGCCAGCACTCGTCATCGTTCACCTGCTCGTTGGCGAGCACGGTGCCGCACTGGTCACACCAGTTCACCCTGGCCTTCTTGCGGTAGGCCAAGCCCTTTTCGAGCATCTGCAGGAAGAACAGCTGCTCCCATCGGTAGTAGGCAGGATCGCAGGTGGCCAGTTCTCGATCCCAATCGTAGCTGAAGCCCATTCTGGCCAGCTGCCCCTTCATGGTCTCGATGTTCTCGCGGGTCCACTTGGCAGGAGAAACCCCTCTACTGATGGCCGCTGTCTCTGCAGGCAAACCGAAGGCGTCCCAGCCGATGGGGTGCAGGACGTCGTGGCCCTTGGCGCGCAGGTAGCGGGCCAGAACATCACCGATCGTGTAGTTACGAACATGCCCCATGTGGATGCGGCCCGAGGGGTACGGGAACATCTCGAGCAGGTAATAGGGAGAGCCCTGGGCATCCCCCTTCCCCCCGCCGGCGTTGCGCCACTTGTCTTGCCAGCGGCTCTCGATCGCTCCGGGATTGTATACGTCAGCTCTGTCCGTCACGTCCGTCTACACCTACTTCTCGCGTCCCAGGTTCTCGGCGATACGGTCGAGGATACCATTCACGAAGGCCGACGACTTCTCGTCGGAGTACCTTCTGGCGATCTCGATGGCTTCGTTGACAACCACGCCTACAGGCAAGTCGGGAGAGAACAGCAACTCACCAACGGCGAGCCGGAGCACACTCAGATCGACTCGAGACAGCCTGTCTTTCTGCCAGTTCTCGGAGGCATCCGCGATCATGCCGTCGATCGTTTCCAGGTTGTCCAACACGGTCGTGGCCAACTGTTCGGCACGACGACGCACGTCCTCGGAGACCTCGGCCACTGTCCCCCAGGCGTCGCGAAGCGCTTCGGGGGAACGATCGCCGCTCAACTCGACCTGGTAGAGGATCTGTAGCGCCGCCTCTCTGCCCTTTCTACGGGTACCCACTCCGGTGCCTGAAAGCCTAGGCGCCGCCGATCCTTTCCAGAACCGCAATCGTCTCGAGCACCGATACCACCGTCTCGTAACCCTTGTTGCCTACCGACCCGCCGGCGCGTGCCAAAGCCTGCTCAACGGTGTCGGTGGTGACCACGCCGAACCCTACGGGAATGCCGCTGTCCAGGGCTACGCGCTGGATGCCCGCAGCGGCTTGTTGACAGACGTACTCGAAGTGAGGGGTCTCTCCCCTGATCACGGCACCGAGGCAGACGATCCCGTCGAAGCGAGAGGACTCAGCCAACCGCTGCGCCACTACCGGCAACTCGAAAGCGCCCGGCACCGAACAGATGTCGCCCTCCTCGCAGACGGCGCCGCGCTCGGCTATGGCTGCCTGCGCTCCTTCCAGAAGGCTGTCGGTCACGGCCTGGTTGAAGGTGCTGACCACGACGGCCAGACGACGGGGGGCAGGCACTAGCTGACCTCCCCCTTCTCACCGAGGTTCGTGTCATCCAGCAGATGCCCGAGCTTCTCACGCTTCGTGCGCAGGTAGCCGATATTGTCCGATCGCGGCGATGCCTCTATGGGACTACGTTCGACGACGTTGACCCCGTAGCTGCGCAGCCCCTCGAGCTTCTGCGGGTTGTTGGTTAGCAGTCGAACAGCCGCGATCCTTAAATCTTTTATAATTTGGGCAGTTATACCATAATCCCGCAGGTCTTCCTTGAAGCCTAGTTCGAGGTTGGCCTCAACGGTGTCGCGACCGCAGTCCTGGAGTTCATAGGCTCTCATCTTGTTTGCCAGGCCTATGCCACGCCCCTCCTGGTGCATGTATATGAGCACCCCTCGCCCCTCTTCAGAGATGCGGCGCAGTGCCAACGCGAGTTGATCGCCGCAATCACAACGGGTGGAGCCGAAGACATCCCCGGTCAAGCACTGAGAGTGCACCCGGACGCTGACCGGTTCATCGCCCTCGAGGTCTCCGGCGATCAGCGCCATGTGCTCGTGATTGTCCATGGGGCTCCGGTAGACGATAGCGTTGAACGTACCGCCGTAGCCGCTCTCTATCTCGCGCTCGGCCACGCGCACGACAGCCAGCTCGTGCCTTAGCCGATAAGCGACGACCGTCGCGACATCGATGGCGATCAGATCGTGGGTTTGCGCGAGCGCGGCCAGTGCGTCGGGGTCGGCCAACTCGCCGTGCTCGTCGAGGATCGCACACAGAGCCGACGAAGGTTCGTCACCGGCCATGGCCACGAGGTCGACCGATGCTTCGGGGATGCCCGGCGCCGCGACCACCCCGCCCTCCCTGACTTGGATCGGGAAGACGTGTCCGGGCATTACGATATCGTCGGGACCGGCCTCCGGAGAAGTCGCCACCACTATCGTGCGGGCCCGGTCGGCAGCCGAGATACCGGTGGTCACACCGGTCTTGGCTTCGATCGACGCTCCGAACGCCGGCCTCTGCGAAAACGGCCCGCTCGGCACCAGGACGGGAATGCCGATCGAGGCCATCTTCTCCTCCGTCATGCCGATACATATGAGTCCACGGCCGTGAGTCGCCATGAAGTTGGTCGTTTCCGGCGTGGTCTTGCGGGCACTGGCACAGAGATACCCACCGAGGTCCGGATGCAGACCGTCGTAGAGCAACACTATGTCGCCGCCCTTGAGCGCGGCGGCCGCCGCGCCAACCTTGTCGGAAGTGAGGGTCACGCCAGCGTACCCCTCCACACGAAATCCTCGCCGGAGCGGAAACACTCCCCGGTCTCGAGCCTCACGGCCCGATCGGGCTGCCTTATACCAAGTGAGTCCAGCATGGGTACACCGTCGCCACCGATCAACCGAGGATTATAAAAGATGGTCAGCTCATTGACCATTCGACACCTTACGGCCGATGCAGCCACCTTGGCCCCTCCCTCGAGCAGCACCTCATGAAAACCGCGTTCGCCCAGAGCTTTCATCAGCCGTGTCCAGCCGCGCGCGCCGCGGGTGTCGAGGGAAATCACTTCCGCGCCTGCGGCCTGCAGACGTGCACGACGGCGGGCCGACGCCTTCGGCGACCCAACTATCAGAGCCTCGCCACGGCCTGTCACGACGCGGGCGTCTATCGGCGTCCGCAGACCACTGTCGAGAACCACCCGCAGCGGGTCCCGGCCACCCCGTACCCGGCAGGTCAATCGTGGATCGTCGGCCAGCAGCGTGCCGATACCCACGATCACAGCGTCAGATCTAGCCCGCATGGATTGCACGAGCTTTCTCGAGGCCGGCCCGCTGATCCACTTGGATTCTCCCGACACGGAGGCGATACGGCCGTCCAAGCTCGCCGCGAGCTTCAGATGCAGCCAAGGCTTACCGGTGGTTATCCAGTGCGAGAATCCGCGTATCAGTCGAGAACACTCAGCCTCGGCCACACCGACGTCGACGCGGATGCCGGCCGATCTCAACGCGCGCAGTCCGCGTCCCCGAACCGCCGGATTGGGGTCGCGCACCCCGACGACGACCCTCGACACACCCGCCTCGATGAGCGATTCGATGCATGGGGGCGTCTTGCCGTGATGGCAACAGGGTTCGAGGGTGACATAGACCGTGGCTCCCCTTGCGCGCCCGGCCGCACGGCGCAAAGCCTCGATCTCCGCATGAGCAAGGCCCGCACGCCGATGATAGCCCCATGCCACGGCGCGCCCTCCGCTGACTATGACGCAGCCTACCGCCGGGTTGGGCGCGGTCCTGCCCAGACCCTTCTCCGCCTGCGCACATGCCTCGAGCATCCACGCTTCGTCGGCAGACGCACCGGAACGAGCCATGTCAGCCCCTCTCGGTCCGACCTCGCTCTTTCATCAGGGAATCAAGAGCTGATTTGAACTCGTCGATGTCTCTAAAAGATTTGTAGACCGATGCGAAACGTACGTAGGCAACGTCGTCGAGCTCCTTGAGGTTGGTCATGATCCCTTCGCCTACCACGGAGCTGGAAATCTCACGACTCCCGGCGTCCTGCACCATACGCTCGACTATCGTAGTAATCTCTTCGATGGTGTCGGCGGACACGGGCCGCTTCTCGCAGGCCCGGTGCAATCCGGCAAGAATCTTCGACCGATCCCAGTTCTCACGCCTGCCGTCTTTCTTGATAACCATCGGCATTACGACGTCGACTCGCTCGTAAGTCGTGTAGCGCCTTTGACACCCCAGACATTCACGTCTGCGGCGTATGCTGTCTCCGTCCTGAACCTCGCGGGAATCGACGACTTTGCTATCGGCGTGCTGGCAGAACGGGCACTTCATGCAGCCAAGCGCGCTCCCGGCCGGTTGGCAACGGAGGTCACCGATTTCGCGCTAGCGGCCAACCAACGCCCCCGCCCTGCGCCGCCTCAGGCGCTACCCATCGACGGATAGATGGGGAATCGGCGACACAGCGACGCAACCTCGTCGGAGATGCGCGCCAGCGCCTCGTCGTCGTCCAGGGCCGCCAAAGCCCGCGCGATGAAGTCGGCGATCTCGGTCATCTCCCCGGGCCCCATGCCCCGCGAGGTGACCGCCGGCGTCCCGAGCCGCAAGCCGGACGTAACGAAAGGCGAGCGTTTGTCGAAGGGCACGGTGTTACAGTTGGTGGTTATGTTGGCCTTGTCGAGGGTCTGCTGAGCCAATCGACCGGTCAGTTCGCCCGCCCGGAGGTCCATCAACATCAAGTGGTTGTCGGTACCGCCGCTTATCAGACGCAGCCCGGCTTCCTGCAACGCGGCCGCCATGGCTTTGGCGTTGTCGAGAATGGCCGACTGATACTGTTTGAAGCTCGGCTGCAGTGCTTCCTTGAAAGCGACTGCCTTGGCCGCGATCACGTGCATCAGGGGGCCGCCCTGATTGCCGGGGAAGATCGAGGAATCCAAGGTCTTGGCATGCTCGGCCTTGCACATGATGATTCCGCCTCTCGGCCCCCGTAGAGTCTTGTGGGTGGTCGTCGTCACGAAGTCGCAGTAGGGAACCGGATCCGGATGCAATCCGGTCGCGACCAGGCCTGCAACATGGGCGATGTCGGCGAGCAGCAAAGCGCCGACCTCGTCGGCGATCGATCGGAAAGCCTCAAAATCCAGAGCACGCGGATAGGCGCTGTGACCTGACACGATCATCTTCGGACCGTGTTTCTTGGCCAGGTCGCGAACCTGATCCATATCGATGCGATAGTCGGTCTCGGACACCCCGTAGTGCACCACGTTGAAGAATCTTCCCGAGAAGTTCACCGGGCTTCCGTGGGTCAGGTGGCCACCGTGGGTCAAATCCATGGCGAGCATCGTCTCGCCCGCCGACAGTTGCGAGAAGTACACGGCCATATTGGCCTGGGATCCCGAGTGCGGTTGGACGTTGACGTGATCGGCTCCGAACAGCTGCTTGGCGCGCTCGATCGCAAGCGACTCGGCGATGTCGACATACTCGCAACCGCCGTAGTAGCGCTTGCCGGGATACCCCTCGGCGTACTTGTTGGTAAGGATCGAACCGACGGCTTCCAACACCGCCGGACTCACGACGTTCTCGGAGGCGATGAGCTCGAGGTTCAGTTCCTGGCGCCGCCATTCCGAACGTATGGCTTCGTAGATTTCGGGATCGCAATCCTTGAGTACGCTCACTGTCCAGCCTTCCCGCTATTCCCTATTCAGATTCGAGTGCCGATATCTTGTCGACGCGCCGCTGATGGCGACCGCCTTCGAACTCCGACGAGAACCAAGCCGCGACGATATCGCGGATCAGCCTGTCACCCAACACGGCACCACCGAGAACCAACACGTTCGCGTCGTTGTGCTCACGCGACAGCTTGGCCGTCGTTACATCGTGCACAAGTGCCGCACGCACACCGGGAACCTTGTTGGCGGCGATCGCCATGCCGATGCCCGTCGCACACAGCAGCACGCCTCGATCAGCGCTGCCGGCTGATACGGCCCGTGCAACCTCGACTGCAAAATCCGGGTAGTCCACCGACTCTGCCGAATCGGTTCCGAGGTCGTTGACCTTCAGGCCCAAGTCGCGAAGGACATCCACGACGGTCGACTTCGCGGCTAGTGCGGCGTGATCGCAGCCTACCGCTACGCTGGATACGCCCGCGTCGAGGTGGGGGTCAGGCTGTCGCTTACTGCTGGTGATTGTCGATGTACTCGACGATGTCCCGAACGGTTCGTATCTTCTCTGCGTCCTCGTCGGAGATCTCGAGATGATACTCTTCTTCGAGAGCCATGATTAGTTGCACGATGTCGAGAGAATCGGCGCCCAGATCTTCCAGGAAGGAAGATTCCGGTCCGACCTGCGAAGGCTCGATGGTGAGCTGATCACAGATGATTTCGATTACTTTATCCGACACTGACGACGACATCGCCTACCTCCATGGCTCCCGCCCAACCTGCAAACTACCGAAATTACATATACAGGCCACCGTTGACTTGCAACACGGCTCCGGTCACGAACGCCGCATCATCCGAGGCCAAGAACGCGACCGCCCCGGCTACTTCCTCGGGCCTGCCCAAGCGGCCGAGGGCGGTTGCATCGCAGGCCTTTTGCCGCGCCGCTTCCGCTATCGAGCCGGTCATGTCCGTCTCGATGAAGCCGGGCGAGACGCAGTTGACTGTCACACCGCGCGCTCCCACCTCACGGGCCAGCGAGCGGGTAAAACCCTCCACGCCGGCCTTCGCCGCAGCGTAGACTGACTGGCCCGGATTGCCCATCGAAGCCACCACAGAACTCACGTTGACGATACGTCCGTAACGAGCCTTGAGCATGGCAGGGAGTACCGCCCGTGATACCGAGATGACCGACTCGAGATTGGCCGCGAGGCTTGCGCTGACATCGCCCGCTCGTGCGCGCAATAGCAGATTGTCCGAGGTCGCCCCGGCGCAGTTCACCAATACATCGATACGCCCATGGGTCTTGGCGACGCCGGCAACCGCCTCGTCAACCCGCTCGGGCTCGGTGACGTCGACCTTGAGGGGCCTGCACTCGCCGGGCGCATCCGAAAGCTCGGCCTCCAGAGCGGACGCCGACGCCTCATCGGAACGATAGAACGGAAAAACGCTCGCCCCGCCGCAAACCAGCGATGCCGTAATGGCAGCGCCGATTCCGCGCGACCCCCCGGTGACGATCGCGACACGCCCGGCAAAACGGCCGCCGCTGTCAGTCAGACCGCTACTCCTCGCCCGGCTCGATGACCTGCCGCCCCTTATAGTATCCGCAGGAGGGACAGACTCGATGGGACAGCACGCGCGCCTTGCAGTTCGGGCATTCCGACCAGTTAGGCCTCGTCAGCGCATCGTGTGAGCGCCTGGAGTCTCGTTTCGCCTTTGAAGTGCGCCTTTTGGGTACGGCCATATCTTGAATTCCTCGATCAGCGACTAGAGTCGATTGTGTATGGGGCAACTACACGGGCCCTCGTTCAGGTTCGCCCCGCAGCCCGCGCAAAGCCCCTGACAATCGGGCGAACACAGCGCCATCGATTCCAGCGCCAAGAGCGCTTGCTCGCGGGCGAGGCTGCCCAGATCTATCTCTTCTCCGTCGTGGTAGTCCAAACCCTCATCGGCCTCTCCTTCCGGGTAGGCCGAAGCATCCACCAGCAAGAACTTGAAGCCTCGTTCGAGAGGTCGATCAAAGTCCTCCAGACACCGGCAGCATGTGCAGGCCAGCCGGCCGGCCAGGGTTCCCGACGCATGCACGTCGCCGCCGTACCTATACAACTCGGCACGCACGGCAATATCACCGTCGAAACGCTGGTCGTCGTAACCGGCACTGGATGCTACCAGTTCATTCAAAGCATCGCCCCGCTCGACGAACTCCACCTGCCGAACTTCTTCAGATAGATCGGAAACACGAATCTTCACCGGGCTCCCCTGGCACCGGTATCCACCGGGACCCGCAAAAGTACACAGAACCCGGCCCCCGCGCAATGCGGTCAAAGAGGCGTCCCGCCCTATTTGTCCTTGCCTTGCTTGCCCGCCTCCAGGGCCCGCAGGCGCCTGAACAGCTCGGGCAAGCGTTTGAGCAGTACCGTGTAGCGGCGCCAAGTGCCGATCTCCACCGCGGGGAAGCCTGCCACCGTCGCCCCTTGGTCGACATCGCCGACGATACGGCTACCGCCGGCAGCCTTGGCCTCGTCGTGGACATCAATATGCCCGTTTATCCCGACCTGGCCGCCGATGATCACCCGCTTGCCGATCGAGGTGCTTCCGGCGATGCCGGTCTGTGCGGCTATCATCGTCCCGTCACCAATGCGGCAGCCGTGGGCCACCATCACCAGGTTGTCCAGCTTGACGCCCTCCCCAAGGACGCTCTCGCCGACAGCGGCACGATCGACGGTGGTGTTGGCACCGACGTCGACATTGTCACCGACTTTGACGCGCCCGATCTGAGGTATCGCGACCGGCGCCGCATCCCCGGCCGGCAAGAACCCGAAACCGTCGGCTCCCAGCACGGCACCCGGCTGCAGCGTTACATCGTCCCCGAGTATTAGCCCTTCGCGAACCACCGAGCCTGCGTGGGCCGTAAAGCGATCGCCTATGGTCACGCCCTCATAGATGGTCGCGTTCGGGAAGATGCGGCAGTCTCGACCTATACGGACGTTGTCGCCGACAACCGCGCAGGGACCGACATAGGCGCCCGGACCGATCTCGGCCGATTCCGCGACGACCGCCCTGTCATGGATACCCGCCGAGGGCTGCGGCCTGTCGTCGAACAACGCCAGCGTCCTGACGAAGGCGCCATACGGCTCGCCTACTCTCAACACATTGGCTTTCGTGTCACCGATCTCTTCCCCGTCACGGACAATGATGGCCGAAGCCGAAGTCTCGGCGACGAGAGGCTTGTACTTGGGATTCGCCAGAAAGGTGACATCTCCATTCCCCGCATCGACGATGGGGGCGGCTGCGCGTATCTCGACGTCACCGTCTCCTTCGACACGCCCGCCGAGGTGGGATGCGAGTTCGGAAAGCTTCACGGCACTCGTTTAGCTCAGGGTAGGCAGCAGGACAAGGCGGCACCGACGGAATTGCGTTTCCACCACACCTCCGTAACTATTCCACGATGTCCGGTCCTCGCGGCACCGGACATACCTGATCGAACGGAGTTCAACCCCGAAAATGGTAGAGATCGACTTTCGCAAACAAGGTGGGCTCGTCCCGGCCATCGCCCAAGACGCCGACGACGGGACCGTACTGATGGTCGCCTACATGAACGAGCAGGCGTTCAATCACACCCTCGAGACAGGAAAGGCAACCTACTGGAGCCGCAGCCGCAACGAACTATGGGTCAAGGGAGAGTCTTCAGGCAACGTACAGTTGGTCAGCGAGGTCCGCGTGGACTGCGACGCCGATGCGATCCTGCTCAAGATCGACCAAAAGGGTGGAGCCGCCTGCCACGAAGGCTACCGGTCGTGCTTCTTCCGCAAGATAGACAATGGTGAACTGGTAACCACCGACGAACGCGTGTTCGACCCGAACGAGGTCTACAAAAAGAAATGACGCCTCTACGATTCGGCTTACCCAAGGGGAGCCTCGAGCAAACCACCGTCGAACTGATGCGCAAGTCCGGATGGCGCGTATCGACCAGCTCCAGGAGCTATTTCCCGACCATCGACGACTCCGAGATCAACTGCTCCCTGGTCAGGGCCCAGGAAATGTCGCGCTACGTCGAACTGGGCTCCCTACACTGTGGCATCACGGGCAAAGACTGGACCCTGGAAAACGGCTCCGACGTGGAGGTAATCTGCGATCTCGTCTACTCGAAGGCCTCCTTCCGGCCGACCCGGTGGGTTCTGGCCGTGCCCCAGGACTCTCCTTACAACAAGCCTTCCGACCTGAAAGGCAAGCGCATCTCCACCGAGTTGGTGGGTTTCACCAAGCGATACTTCGAGGAGCGAAAGATCGACGTCTCCGTGGAGTTTTCCTGGGGTGCAACCGAAGCGAAGGTCGCCGCCGGACTGTGTGACGCCGTAGTCGAGGTGACGGAGACGGGAAGCACCCTGCGCGCCAACGGACTGAAGATCATCAAGGATCTGATGGAGTCCAATCCCCAGTTGATCGCCAGCCGAAGAGCCATGCGCACCGCTTCCAAGCGTAAGAAAATCGAGCAGATCGCCACCCTGATGCAGGGAGCGCTGCGCGCCGAAGCTCAGGTCGGCCTCAAGCTCAACGTCAAGAAATCGGCCGTCAAGCAGTTTACCAAACTGCTCCCCAGCATCACCGCACCTACCGTAGCAAACCTGCACGGCAAGGACTGGGTATCCATCGAGAGCGTCATCGCCGAAGATGTAGTGCGTGACCTCATCCCCGAGCTCATCAAACACGGGGCCGAGGGCATCATCGAATACCCCCTCAACAAAGTGATCTGATCGCCGGCGTCGCGTCGGATATTCACCCCCTGTCGTTGCCGCGCCGACGGTCGGCGTGTCACCCGTGGACCAAACAGGGCCGCGGCGGTCCCGGCACGTCCCGGGCGGTCGCGTGTCCAGCCAACGGAGGACACGCATGTCGAAGAATTTCCTCATCGGTTGGCCGGCCAGATCGGCCGGCATGACCCTAGCCACCATCTGCGCCCTGGGCGCAAGCGGGCCCGCGCCCAACCCGGCCCATGCCACCGCCGGACCGGCAGCCAAGTGCGGCCGCGCTGTCGTAGCAGCAAAGGCCAGGCTCGCCAGAGCCGATACCCGAGCAATCAACCGATGCGCTCTCGCCCTGCTCGAGCCGCGCCGCGGACGTCAACCTCAGAAGGAATGCAGAGCCCTGCGAACCCCCGGCATCGGCGTCGATCGGGCCGATGCCGGGGCGCGCGAGCGCATCTCCCGAAGCTGCGTGAAGGAGCTGCCGGGCTGGTGGCCGCTAGCCTGCGCGGGAACCGATCCGGCTCACTGCTCGGTCAGGGCCGTTCACTGTGCGAGCATCAGGGCTGCGGAGTCCACCTTCGAAGGCATCCGGCAGCTCCTGGATCAACAGGACCCCCGTAATCTCCACTTCCAGTTCGGCGGCATAGCCGGCAATACCTTCTACGACTGCTTCGAGGCCGATCCTGCCACCACGACGACGACCACATCGACGTCCAGCACCACCTCGTCGACGCTGGCGACGACGACCTCGACTCTTCCCGAGCCGAGCACGCCCCGTCTGGTCATCACCGAGATCATGAACGACCCGGCGGCATCCAGTGACTCTACCGGCGAGTACTTCGAGGTCTTCAATCCCGGCACCGCCGCGATCGACCTGGAGGGGGCTGTCGTTTCAGACACCGGCTCGAACAGCTTTACCGTAAGCTCATCGCTTACCGTGCCGGCGGGCGGATGGGCGACATTCGGACGGAGCGCCAGCGCGGGCGACGGGAGGATCGACTACGTGTACGGAAGCTCCATGTCGCTGGCCAACAGCGCTGACCAGATCATCATCGAACTCGACGGCGTCGAACTCGACCGCGTCGAGTACGACACCGGGTTTCCGACGACGGCCGGCAAATCGATGCAGCTAGACAGCGCGTTGCTGGATGAGATCGCCAACGACGACGCTCAATCCTGGTGCTCTTCGGATATGGTGCTCAGCGACGGCGACTCCGGGACGCCCGGGACCGTGAACGACAGCTGTAGCCGGTAGTGACTGCGGGGCGCGCGGTTTGCGCCCCGTTACGGGCGCCGGGACGGGGTCAGGCTTCGGCCGAATGGCCCAGCTCTTCCAGGAACACGGGCTTCTCTGCGCCCGTCATGATGTATATGCCCTCCCAGCCGCAAACTTCCTCGCAAAGTTTACACCCGACGCACTTCTTCTCCTCCACCTCCACTATGCCCAAGAACTCGGGGCCCGTGTTGGTAGGCGCGGGATAAAGGCAATCGAAAGGGCACACGTCGACGCATACGCCACAACCGTTGCAGTTGTCTGGATGGACGACGGCGATAGGCCTCGCGGCTTTCTTGAGGACGCCGGTCATGTGTCCGAAGGTGTCCAGGATGGACTCGTCGGGGCAGATCACACCACAGGCGCCGCAGTCTATGCAGTAGGACGGCTCGATGTAGAAAGCCTCACCCTTCAGACCACTGATGGCGCGCGTCGGGCAACGCTGTTCACAGGCGGTACAGCCCGTGCAGTTCTCAGCAATGATCTTGAACGGCATAAAGGACTATTCTTGCATATGGGAGAGGATCTCGTCTTTGCGATCTTCGGCGATCAACTTGTCGTTGAAAAACGCCTGGCGAAGACTGATGACCGTGAACAGGACTACCAGCAGCAGCGCTCCGGCAACGGGCATGTTGTCGGGCTTGCTGATGATGTCGACGAACTGGTCCCAACCCGTGATCTCATGGGGGGCCGCTACTGCAGACAAGATCGTTATCAAGTTGAACTCCGGCACGACCGCCCCTCGTTGGAGGAGGTCGCAAACTTGCTTATCTGCAAGGCTACGAAGCCTTGCAGACGAAGTCAATTCGAAGCCCCGCCGGACGGGCAAGGACCCGGAGAGCCCCTTGGGCCGGAGATCGAGTTCTAGGCGTTGAACGCGGCCCAGGTACGGGCCAAACCCTCGTCGAAGCCGACGCTGACCGAGAAACCCAGCCTATCCCGGGCTTGGCTGATGTCAGCCGACGTATGCTTGATATCGCCGATCCTCGATGCCTCGTGACGCCTCTCCAGGGGGTGCCCCACGGCCTGCTCCAAGGAAGCGATTATCGAAAGCAGGGAGTGCCTTTCGCCGCAGGCGATGTTGAAAACCATGCCCGACACACCTTCAGCGGAACATGCGAGCAGGTTGGCGCCCACCACATTCTCGACATAGGTGAAATCGCGGGACTGTTCCCCATCCCCGTACACGACCACAGGGTTGCCGTCGCGTGCTGCAGTCATGAACAGGGGGATCACTGCGGCGTACTGGGAGTCCGGCCGCTGCCGCGGCCCGAACACGTTGAAATACCGAAGACACACTGTCTCGATGTCGTAGACTCGCGAGAACACCCGCGTGTAGTTCTCCCCGGCAAGCTTGCTGGTGGCGTAAGGAGAGATCGGGCCGGTCGCCTGGGTCTCTTGCTTGGGCAGGGCAGGGTTGTCGCCGTATACGGAAGAAGAGGAGGAATACACGACTCGACGAACGCCCGCCTTACGTGCGGCATCGAGAACGTTGAGAGTACCGTCGACGTTCACCGCGTTGCTGGTGACCGGATCGTCGACCGACCGAGCGACAGAGCCCAGGGCAGCGAGGTGTACTACATATTCGGCGCCGTCGACGGCGGCATCGACCGCCGAACGATCGCGGATGTCGCCCTCGACGACACTGAGGTCTCCCGTAAAACCGTCGATGTTGGAGCGCTTTCCGTTGGAGAAATCGTCGAGCACGCGGACACTGTCGCCCCGGGCCAACAAGGCCTCCGTGATGTGCGACCCTATAAAGCCCGCACCGCCGGTTACGAGGTACACAGCTGCCCTATCACGAACTTGCGCTCTCTTTTCCGACCGCCCGGTCCGGAGGCGGCATGCGATCGAGCAGATTGTACTTGAAAATGTGCCAGAAGGCGGCGACCCCGTCCCTCCACGTGATCTTCTTGCCCTCGCCGTAATCTCGGCCCCAGTAAGATATCGGCAACTCGTAGACGCGGCATCGCATCTGGGCGACCCTCGCCGTGACCTCCGGCTCGAAGCCGAAGCGGTTGCTCGTCAACCGCATTCTCTTGAGCACATCAGTCTTGAAGACCTTGTAACCGGTCTCCATGTCACTGAGGTTGAGGTTGGTACACACATTGGAGAGCAAGGTGAGGAGTTGGTTCCCGATCTGGTGCCAGAAGAACAGCACGCGGTGAGGCCCTCCGAGAAACCTCGACCCGTAAACCACGTCCGCAACTCCCTGCTCGATGGGCTCGAGCAGCCTGGGGTACTCGCTCGGGTCGTACTCCAGGTCCGCGTCCTGGACGATGACGACGTCGCCCGTCGCCTGTGCCAGTGCCGTTCGTATGGCCGCGCCCTTGCCCTTGTTGACCTCGTGAAACCGAACGATCAGATCCGGGTCCTCGGACGCCAGCCGCTCCAGAATGTCTCGAGTTCCGTCGGTCGAGTAATCGTCAACTAGGATGATCTGCGTATCCACTTCACTGGCGCGCACCCGGTCCAGCACTTCCGCCAGAGTCTCGCGCTCGTTGAAGACGGGAATCAGCACGGAAAGCTTCAAGTTGTTCTTCGCCATCAGGCCCTCTCCCCCGCCAACCCGGAGTCGTCGGTAATCGGCCCCAGCAACTCTGCGTCCGATTCGGACACGAACCAACGCTTGGCGAACCGCACCATGCCGACCAGGAACCCCAAGCCCCAGGCTTGATGAATGATGAGCATGGCCGTTGCAGTACGCAGGCCCTGCAGCACTCCCCCTCCATGGCTGAGCCCGGCCACCACCAGTACGAAGAGGTAGGCCAGCCCCGCGCCGAGAACGGCGCTTCCCAAGCCGGTGAGCCAGGGAGACAACAAGACACCTGCCGCCAATCCTGCCAAGAAAAAAGGCGGCACGAAATGTCTCGCGCTCATCTGTCCCGGGTGTTTCTGCAGGACTCTGACCTTCCATAGGCCGTACTGGAAGAACTGCTTGGCCAGTTTTGGCCAGGAATCCCTGTTCTGGTAGCGCGACCGCATTCGCGGCGAGACGATCACGCGCCCTCCACGCTTGCGTACGCGGTAGCTGTGCTCGTCATCCTGGTTCCGCACCAGCTCTTCATCGAATAGCCCCACCTCTTCGAAAACCCGCCGTGGCCACATACCCATGTACACCGTATCGCACTCGGCCTCCTCCGTTGCATAGTGGAAATAGGC
This sequence comes from Candidatus Binatia bacterium, assembly GCA_028278325.1. Lineage (GTDB taxonomy): Bacteria > Desulfobacterota > Binatia > UBA1149 > JAJCZL01 > JANQEO01. Next base: position 65,433 of record JANQEO010000180.1, on the reverse strand, counting down.
CCCTATCCCCAGACGCGACCCCATCGCGGCGGCGATCGCATCGGCTGCGGGACCACCCCCTATGCTGACCATCGGGCCACCGACGTTGCTGGCACCGGTGCGCTCGAGCAACTCGACTCCTGCCGACAGATAGTCGCTCTCCAGAGTCGTATGAGCGTCCACTCGCGCGATGATTTCGCCTCGCGCGATCCTGAGCGCCATGTTGAGGCTGCTGGGAACGATCCTGGCCGGGTTGCTGAGCAGAACGATCCTTTCATCGGCCTCGGTCAAGCTGCGAAGAATAGCCGGCGAATCATCATCCGACATACCGTCGACGACGATGATCTCCATACGGTCTCTCGGGTAGTCCTGCTCCATGATGCTGCCTAGGCACCGCTGGATCCATACGCTCTCGTTGCGCGCCGGCACGATAACACTCACGAAGGGCAAAGAGTCCCGGCTCAAGCTGCACCTCGCAGCACGCCGCTGTACACCGCCTGTGTATCCTCAACCATTCGCTCTATCGAAAAGCGGGTGAGCGCCGCTTCCCGTCCGCGATCGCACATGCGCCGAGCCAGATCCCGGTCCTCCATCAGACGCATACTCCGGTCGGCCAGCAGTCCGGCGTCGCCCGCCGGGATCAGAAAGCCCGTGCGGCCGTCGTCGACGAGCTCGGCCACGGCCCCAACGTCGGTGGCAAGAACCGGAACACCTGCAGCCATGGCTTCCAAAACTACGTTGGGAGTACCCTCCCAATCGGAGGTCAGCCAGAACTGTCCGAGGCCGCCCAGGAAACCCGCTACATCCGAAGTCGTTCCACGAAACGCTATTGCGTCGCCCAGACCTCTTCGCCGCACCTCCTCCTCCAGCTCGGTGCGCAACGATCCCTCACCGACTATATTAAAGCGGCAACCTGCGCTTGCCTTCAAGACTCGCGAAGCCGCCTCGATGAACATGCCGAGGTTCTTTTGGGCCTCCAATCGACCGATGGTGCCGATAGCCATGGCGTTATCCATGTCGCTTCCGGCCGCGAAGTGGCTTGCATCCACTCCGTTGTATACCACGTGCACCCGTTCGGGTGGGGCCGAGTAGTGCGCCGCCGCGAATTCGGCCATCGCGCGAGAGTTGCAGATGACGGCGTCGGAACTTCGAAAGGCCATCCGCATGATCGCACGGCGTGCCGCGTTGCGCTCGAGCTTACAGTTGCGCGCTGACGAGATCAGAGGAATGCCCCTCGCAAGCCGGGTGGCCAGGTACGCATAGGCGCTGGCGATAAACAAGAACGCGTGCACCAACTCGATACCGTCATCCTTGAGCATGCCCGCGAGGCGCTTGGCCCTGACCGGATCGAAGCTCCCACGGGATTCGAGCACTCGCACGGTGACGCCGGCATCGCGCAAGCGTTGTCCGTAAGGCCGGTCCACGCTGGACAGGCAGTAAACGGTGACGTTCCAGGACGCGTCCAGCGCCTTGGCCAGCTCGTAGAGCTGGCTCTCGGCCCCACCGTACGACAACTGCCCTATCACGAGACCGATGCGGCGACGGGCTGGGCTACTCACCTCTCTCAGATGCGGACGACCTTCGGGGAATCGAGCCCCTGGAAACCGTTACGCGTGTCGATCACGACGTCGGCCGCTTGCGCGATCATCGGTAGGTCGTAGGCCGCATGATCCGTGAGCAGCACGACCACATCGAAGCCTGATACGACTTCGGGAGTCAGCGTAGTCGACGACAGCAACTGACCGTCGAGGTCGATCGACGGCACGAGGGGATCGGAGAACGCGACCTCCGCCCCTCCTCTGGCCAACAACGACATTACATCCAGGGAGGGAGACTCCCGCACATCGTTCGTGTCTTTCTTGTATGCGACCCCCAACGCCAGAACCTTGGAACCGTTCAGCGCCTTCTTTCTGTCGTTGAGGGCCTCCACGACCTTGGTTACGACGAACATCGGCTTTTGAGAATTGATCTGGGCCGCCAACTCGATGAAGCGGGGCTCGAAACCCTCCGCCCTCGCCTTCCATGTCAGGTATTGGGGGTCAACGGGTATACAGTGGCCGCCGAGACCGGGTCCGGGATAGAAAGGCATGAAACCGAAAGGCTTGGTGGCCGCTGCGTCGATAACTTCCCAGACGTCCAGGCCCAGACTGTCACACATCATCGCCATCTCGTTGACGAGCGCGACGTTCACAGCCCGGAAGGTGTTCTCGAGCAGCTTGACCATCTCGGCCACCCGCGGAGAACTCACGGGCACGACCTCGTCAATACAGCGAGAGTACAACGCGCAAGCCGCGTCCGTCGCACCCTGGTCCAGCCCCCCCACGACCTTGGGTATAGTGCGGGTGGAGTACGCCACGTTGCCGGGATCGGTGCGCTCGGGAGAGAACGCCACATCGACATCCGTGCCCGGGCGCAGCCCGGCTTCCTCGAGTATCGGGATGACTATCTCCTGTGTCGTGCCCGGATAGGTCGTGCTCTCCAGTATCAAGAGCTGGCCGGCTCGCATGCTGCCCGCCAAGGTCTTGACCGCCTCCACGACGAAGGACAGATCCGGCTCACGCGTCTTGCGCAAAGGCGTGGGCACACAAACATTGATGGTGTCCAGTTCGGCCACGGCGGAGAAGTCCGTGGTCGCCGTCAGCTTGCCGCCGTCCACCAGCGCGGCCACCCGCTCGGAAGGAACGTCGAGAACGTAAGACTTGCCCGCCAGAATGCTGTCGATCTTGGCCTGCTGTACGTCTATCCCGGTCACGTGGAGACCGGAATGGGCCAGCTCTACCGCCAGCGGCAGCCCGACGTATCCGAGACCTACTACCCCCGCGCGCGCCTCTCCGCCGTTAATCTTCTCGATCAGGCTCATCCCCGTCCTCCCTGAGAGCTTTCAATGCGCCTCCTATCGTAACGTGAACGCGCTCCTGCTTGCGCACCGCAGCGACGGCATCGCCCGTAAGGGCGGTGCGCGGCGCGAACGAATGAAGAATCCTGTACGATTCCGTAGCATCGGTCTCGTACGCCACCTGCTCGTCCTCCAAGAGCTTCATGAACGCAACATGCTGACGCTTCGAGCGCTGATCATCTCGGTAGATGTAACAAATCCTCTCGGTTCTGGCGACGATCTCGCCATACCGAGGATAGCGATCCTTCTGCAGCGGAGATATGACGACCTCCTCTCCGCTCGCGAACACCACATGGTACAGGGGACCCGCCGAGTAGCACCTCGTCAGATCGAGCCGCTTCAGCTCATCGAGGAGGGATTCGATGCGGCGCTCATCTCCTGAGCCGGCACGCGTCATCGCATCCACCCAACTCGCGGTATTGAAAGCCAGCACCGCCGCAACGCCGGCATACAACAAGCGACGACGAGGTCCGGTCATTCGGGCGATTAGCGCTCCCGCCATGACCGCTGCAATGGGGTATACGGGCAACATGTAGCGGGGGGAGACGTACCCCACCACGACCGTGGCGAGCACGAACAAGCCGAGCAGTTGATCGGAGCCGGGACGTTCCCAGCCCAACCGCCCCTTGCGGGGCCGGCAGGCCCAAAGTGCCACCCCGAAGAACACCGCCGGCACCAGGAAGCCGAACCTCCTGACTCGAGACAGGCCCGTGTCTTTCCGTGCCTCGGCCGTGAGCCCCAACTCCACTACGCCGGCTCTCGGCGGCACACCGAACACAAGACCGAGTTTGTCCGCGCCCTGAGTCAACGCCTCGACGCGTTTCGCCACGCCCTTGGCAAGCCAGCTCTCGTCACGCTCCTCGACGGGGACTCGGTTCAGCACGACGGCCTTGCGGCCAAGAGTCCGGAAGGTCGCCAGGGGGTTTGCGACATTGTAAGCGATCAGCAGCGACGCGCCCAACAGTATTCCGGCTGCCAGGGCGGCGATGCCCCGCCGGTCGCGCCGTTCGAACCACAAGAGGGCCGCTATCAAGAACACGTAGGTCAGCATCAACTGATTCACCCACAAGGCCACCCCCAGGGTAAGACCTAGGAGCAGTCCTACACGGTGGCTGCGGTCGTGCTCCAGGAAGAATCTCCAGAACAGCGTCATCACCAGCATCACCAGGACCAGGTGCTCCATAAACCCACCTCGCGCCTTGATGTTCCACTGGAGAAAGTACATGGGCGCGCACGCGACCAGCACCGTGGCCCAACGTGCTGCAGTTACCGAGTATCGCCGATAGGCGAATCGGTAAACGAGCAGAGGCAGTAGGAGCGACAAGGCGACTGTCGTGCCACGCAGAGAAAGAAAGCTCGGCTCGAAGAACGTGAAACTCAGTGCAGCGAGGTAGGCCTCGAGGGCACCCAGGTAGTGCTGACCGTAGAAGAAGATCGGAAGACTAACGCCTTCGACGATGTGCTTCCCCATCAGGCCCACTATGCCTTCATCGGCCAGATAGACGTCGACTTCCCCCCCATTGACGAGGTCGTAGCTCAACAAGAGTGCCAGCCGCAGTCCCACGCCGACCAGCAGCAGGAAATAGAACAGATAGCGGTTCACTGGTGTCGATGCCCGGTCCTTATACCTCGTGGCCGCGATGCCCTGGTGGAGACTGAGGCAATCCGTTGACCGCCCTTACCACGTAGTGAGGGCGCTGCTTCACCTCATCGAAGATCCGGCCGATGTACTCGCCGATGATGCCCAAGGAGAGGAGTTGGATACCGCCGAGGAACAAGACGATGGCCACCGTCGACAGCCAGCCCTGGATGACGACGTTGCCGAGGACCCGGGCGAAGATCAGGTACGCCATGTACAAAAAAGCGAAAAACGACACGGCCAAGCCGAAGTTGCTCACCATGCGCAACGGAACGAAGGAGTAAGATACAAGGCCGTCGAAGGCCAGACGCATGAGCCTGGCGAAGTTGTACTTGGATTCCCCCGCGAACCTGGAACTCCTCTCGTATTCGTAGCCGGTCTGTTTGAAACCGACCCACGTCCTCAAGCCCCGCACGAAACGGTTGCGCTCGGGCATGGCCTTGAGTTCCTCGACGACCCGGGCGTCCATCAAAGAGAAATCCCCGGAGTCCAGGGGTATGTCGAGGTAGGATACCGCGCTCAGCAACCTGTAGAAGGCGGTGTAGGCGGCTCTCTTGGCGATGTTTTCCTTGCGTCTACGACGAACTGCGTAAACGACTTCGAAACCTTCCCGCCACTTGGAGATCATGCCCGGGAGAACCTCGGGCGGATCCTGAAGATCACCGTCCATGGCGATCACGGCGGCGCCGCTCGCGTAATCGATGCCGCAGGATATCGCCACTTGATGTCCGAAGTTCCTGGACAGGGTCACGTATTTGATCTTCGGGTTTGCACCGTGGAACTCCGCAAGGAGAGCGGGTGACGAGTCACGGCTGCCATCGTCGACGAAGATGACCTCGTAGTCCTCTTCAATCGCCTCCAGGGTCTCGGTCAACCTCGCAACCAGTGGCCTGAGCGTCTCCTCCTCGTTGTAGACGGGAATTACGACCGATATCATCACCGAACTCTCCGCGTTGGTGTCCTTGCCCATGAGAGCCACCGTTCCCTCAAGCCGCCTGCCCTTGGCCGCAAACGAGCCTTACATCCTCGCCCAGATCACGACCATCGAGACACTGCGCGTATACGGACTCGATTCTCGGCGTCACGCTCTTCCAGGTCAGGGACTCTCGGAAGGTCTTGCGAGCGTTGGCGGCTAGAGAATTCGCCAGTTCGGGGTCGGAGAGCACACGCGCGAGCGCGTCAGCCATTGCGAGCGGATCGTCATCGGCGACGACAAGCCCATCCACTCCGTCCTCGAGAACTTTGGAGCCGCAGCCGGCAGCGACGACCGCACGGCCCGCGCTCATGTAGTTGAGAAGTTTGATAGGATAGCCGGACCCGAGCCTTCGCGGGAGCACCACGACATCGCTCGCCTCGATGACCCGCTTGCCGCCTTCGAAAGAGTCGACATGCACTACTCGGGTAACACCGTCGACGCGGAACCGCCGGGTGAGCCGCGAGAATGCCTCGTCGACCTCGTGCGTAGCCACCAGGAGGGTCAGATTCGAGTCGCCACGCCGCGCACTCAACTCCGCTACAGCCGAAAGCAGGGACTCCAGGTTCTGATATCGGTCCAGGTTCCCCAGGTACCCGATAACCGACTCACCCGGCGCGATTTGCAGGGCGCGCCTGGCGGCGTGCTTGTCGGCCCAGGCCTCGCGGTCATCCACCGCGGGGGGAATGACCGAGATGCGTTCACGCTCCACGCCGTTACGCTCCAGGATCTCGGCGCTGTATGTACACAACGCGATGGTGTGATCGGCTCGGCGCGGTACGAGCCGGTCCAAACCGCCGCCCACGATGCCGGCCGCACCCCGAGCGACAGCGCTGTCGAAATACGTAGGAAGCTCGTCGCACATTAGATTGTGGCTGTGGTACACGACCGGGACCCCCGAGCGAGCCCCGACGAGGATCGCCGCAATGGCGGCCTCATAGTTGTGGGCGTGGATCACTTCGACCCTCTCGCGCCTCACCATCGAGAGTAGCGACCGAACCATGAGCACATCAAGGAGGGGCTTGACGATCGACGGCCCCGATCTCATGCGATCATCACCGGGCAACCTCGGTATCCGCTCGTGAGCGAACCCTCTGCCGGTCACCTCGCGACCGCTACCGTAAGTAAGAAGGTGAACGCTATGCCCTCTGCCTGCAAGGCTCTCCGACATCTGCTCGACGAACACCTGGGACCCTTGCGGCGAGGGAAACGGACAGGCGGCAACCATCGCGATTCTCATCTCGGCGCCCTACTCTAGATACCCAAGCGAGCGAAGTCGCGAAGCGAGCTCCGCCTCATCCGCGGAAGACGACGGCGCAGGACAGCCGGGTAGGTCGTAGGATGGCTGCCGAAGCCCGGCCCCGCCCACCGCCAACACGTCGTCCCACGGCCGGCCGTTAGCGTGCTCCGGTGGCGCCACCCTCGCCAGCGCCATCATCGTCGCTCCCGCGTCGTGAAGATCTGCGTCATCATAAGAACCCGGCCTCACGCTTGGGCCGCTCAGTACGCACATGCCGAAAGGCCTGTGCGCACCCGACATGCTGGTGCCGCGTTGACCACTCATCTCCCGCGCCGTCAGCTTTCTCACCGAGGCAGACTCGGCACCGCCACGGCTGCTACATCCCGCATAGGAGTAACCGTCCGGCTCGGCCAGTTCCAAGATGAGATCGGGGATGCGTCCTGCGTAGGGGCCTTCATACACCTCCTCCCGACGCAGCACCCGCCGTACGACGCGCTCGCCATCAAACGGATCCTCGAACTCTCCCAGCGCGGCGATGATGTCTTCTTCCAGCCTGTAACGGTCTTTGGGCTCGACGATGCCTTCCGGCTCCCGTCCCTTTATGTTGAGCCATATCGACGGAAAGTAGTTGAGCTCTTCGCTGTACGCCCTGGTTTTTGCCCAGTCTATTCCGGAGAAGCGCGACATGGATTCGACGGAGCCGGCGGCCGATTGCAGCCTCGAGAAGAGCCCCGCCTGCAGCCTCGTGGGAAGCACCCGCAGCGCCAGCTCCTTTGCGGCGCGGCCGGTGAGACCGGCGAGCGAGGCACCTGCAAAGGAAAGAAATCCCGACGTCGCGAGCCATCGATTCCAATAGACAGCGCGGTCACTCGACCCACCGCTGCCGTGATCGGAGATCAGCATCAGATCGGACACTCCGCCCACAGTCTCCATCAAGCGGCCCAGAGAAGAATCCAGCTCGCGGTATATCTCGAATACGGCATCAGCGGGGCCGCCCGCACGATGTCGCGGCGACCCCGGGTCATGATACTGCCAGAAGTGATGACTCACGGTGTCGCTCTCACCGTAATGGACCATGAACACGTCGAAGCTGTCCTCGCTCAACAGATCGCTGACGATCCGCGTGCGGAGCCTGATCGTCTCCAGCATGCTGGCCCGCGCATCTTCGTACCAGTCCTCATCAATGCGCGCCTGCTGGGGAGAGCCCACGGCTACGTCACCGTAACGTTCATGCAGTCGGCCCACCAGGTCGCCGGGGAACGTAAAGCCACGGCCGTAGCCCGCGCCCATAGGGGTATCGAATCCACACACCTGGATCCCGTTGAGGACTTCAGCAGGATAGGTGGCCGGCAGCGCGTACACACCTACACGCAGCCCGGCAGAGCTGAACAAGCTCCACGCTGTCGGCAGACGTCGATAGCTGGAGTTGACGAAGCTGACCGCATACCTCCCCTCCCGGCGCACGGTGAAGTCGGTCACGCCGTGCAGATCCGGGGATGCGGCTGTCATGAAGGAAGTCCACGCCGGGAAAGTCACTGCCGGCATCGTCGAGCGCACCCGTCGGCGCGCCCCGTCACCGATCAGTGCACACAGGTTTGGCAGGTCACCGCGGCGAACCCAGGTGTCGATGAGATCGAAGTCGGCTCCGTCCCATGCGACGACCAGGAGCATGCTATTGGATGTATCCCAGCGCTCTCAGCCGCTCCTCTGCCGCCTCATCAATCTCACCGGTAACGGACCCCACCGCGCGAGAGCCGGCGAACTGGCGTAGCGCCGCCATCTCCGCCTTCAGTGAGGCAACGCGATCGGGCTCCTGGCTTGCCAAGTTCTTGGTCTCTCCCGGATCGGAGCTCATGTCGTAGAGCTCCACGGTGGCGAGGCCCCGCGGGTTGCCTTCATTGGCCACGATCAACTTCCAGCCCATCGTACGAACGGACTCCACGATGTTTCCTTCGTGGTCCTCTTCCGCGTACATGGCGTTGGGCGCCTTCGACGGACCGAGCAGGTCACGGCCCTGAAACGACGCGGGCAACTCGAGTCCCGCCGCGGCCATCAGGGTCGGGGCTATGTCGATCGTACCGGCCAGGTCGCGCACGTGAGTCCCTGAGTGTTTGCTGGAGTCGAGCTTGACTATCAGGGGTACGTGAAGCTGTTCCTCGTAGAGCGTAGTGCCGTGCCACCATCCGCCGTGCTCGTAGAACTCCTCACCATGATCGGAAGTGAAGGCGATGACCGTATCATCGTAGATTCCCGCTTCCTTCAGCTGAGCAACCAGCGCGGCGATGAACCCGTCGAGGTACTCGACATTGGAGTCATACAACTCCTCGATCTCAGCGGCCCTTGACGGGTCCGGATGAGGGGTATCGACGCGGGCCACGGCCTTCCCGTCGTACGGCATGACGAAGTAAGGATCATGGGGATCCATGTAGTGGATGAGGGCGAAGAACGGCTCACGCGAGTTCGACTCCAGCCACGGGACCGCCATGTCGTTGACGGTCTCCGCATCCTGATAGTAGTGATGAACGAACTTCCGCTTGGAAAGGAACCTCTCTCTGACCAGCCGCATACCGCTGTACAGAGACAGCTTGGAGCCCGAGTCCGACGCCCCGAAGAAGAAGTCAGGCGACAGGTACGCATAGGTATCGAATCCCTGTTGGAAATTGAACGATGGGGCCACGTTGATGTTCGTTACGAACCCGGCCGTTCGGTAGCCGGCGCCCTTCATCGCTTCGGCCAACGACGTAACCTCGTCAGGCAAGAGGTCTGTCTTGTGCATCACGCCGTGGGACGAGGGATAAAGCGAGGTCAGTATCGTAGCGATTGACGGTCGCGTCCATGACGACTGAGTAAAGGCATTGTCATAAACGATGCCGTCGGCGGCGAGCGCGTCCAGGGCGGGCGTGGCCAGGCCCGCACCGTAAGCGCCCAGCTTGTCGGCGCGCAAGGTATCGGCGATCACCAGGATCACGTTGGGCCCCGACGCCGTAGCCGGCGGCAGCAGACCTTGGCGAGACGGGCCACCGGCCAAGAAATTTATGGTAATCGCGGCAACGACCGCGATACCGACTACACCAACGGCACCGTACAGGCCCGCCCCGAGGCTTCCGCGCCGAGCAGCCATGCCCGAGAGTACGCGTCGCAGGACCAGGAACACCGCGAAGGCAAGGACCAGCAAGCCTATATGGACAGCGATTCCCGTAAGACTGGCGGTCGGCAAGCTCTCCGCGAAGACGTCCCTGGCGACACGAAACCGTGAGACGATGAACATGAGACCGGCGCCCGCCAAACCCGCCGCCATCGTGAGCGTTCGTTCGCCCGACTTCTCACCGGGCAGCACGATCTCGAAAACTCCCCAGCCGATGCCGGCGCAGCCGCCGAGGATACCGTAGGAAACGGCACCGAAGAGAAAGCCCCAGTATTCCTCACCGCCCGCGAACGCGACGACCGCCGCCTCCAGTGTTCCGACAATGGCTCCGCCTATGAAACCGCCGAGCCCTCCACTGGCCAGGCGTGACAAGAACTGCATAGTTACTCCATACTCCCCGTTACCTTGCCCGGCCCGAGGGTCAGTGCTTTGCCGACGTAGGAAGCGGGGACTTCGATTCCGAGCAACTGCAGGATCGTCGGAGCGAGGTCCACTATCGCGACATCAGCTTCTCTGATGGTTCTGTTGCTTAGCAGGATCCCTTCCGTGGCCGAGGTGCGGCTCGTCGCGTGATCCCCGCTCCATTTTTTGAGATTGTCTTCGAAAAGGCCTTTCGGCGCGCCACCGAGCGGCGTAGCCGACGATACCCTGTAACCGGAAGCCAGCCCGAGTTGCAGGTCTTGGGCTTCGCTCATCCTCTCGCCCGACCAGGTCTCCTCGGCCTTGTAGACCTCTTCGACCACGAGTTCGCCACTGGCGGGATCACGAAGCATCTTCAGTTTCTCGGCGATCTCCGTGGCAAGCGCCCGCGCTTCGGCCCCCGGTGACACGGTGCCCTTTCCTTCGCGCCCTCTCATGTTCAGGTAAATCGCGCCTACCCCCAAGGCGTAGGCGCGCGTCTTGCTCCAATCCACATCAAGGAGGAACTTCTTGGCCGTGTGCGCGGCACCGCCCTTCAGGGTCATGTAGCCTTCCTGCACCAGCCAGGTGTTTACGTTGAATCCACGCCTCCAACTGTGGAAACCGTGATCGCTCAGTATCAGTAGCGTGTCGCCCTCTTCCAGGCGGCTCATCACCTTGCCGATGATCTCGTCCATGCGGAGATAAGTTCTCAGTATCGCGTCTCCATGTGTCGCGGCGAGTTCCGGATCGTAACCCGGATGATCGGGATCGATGAGACGGTACATCATGTGGGAGGTGCGATCCGTCTCGACGAAGACGGACACGAACAGCTCGGCGGCTTTGGAGTCGAGCTCGTGGAACGTGATTTCCTCGGTCTTGCGCATGGTATCGAAGACGTCCTCCATGAAAGCGTCCTCGTCGATGCGTTCTTCGTTCAGCCCCCAGGTCTCATGATTCCATCCCACCGTCTTGTGGTCGCCGACGGTCGCGTGGAATTCCTGGGACAGCTCCCAGGGCTCGGTCACACGGATGGCGGGATCGGAGGGGTCATGACTGACGGGGGACAGGTAGAACTCGATGTCCGGCTGGGTCGAGATCACCCTGACGCGGGCGATGCCGTCGATGCTGGAGAACGGTGTGACGTCGAACGACATGCGGAACCAATCACTCCACTGGTCGACCCGCACGGTCTGGGTGCTGTCGCCGATCGTGATCTCGAGACTGTCCGGTCCGGCCACGGTGGCCCTCAGCGTAGTCACGAGCCTTTCGTGCTCCTCGGCGAGAGGGTTGGCGGGACCTTCGATGATGGTCTCGATCTCCGGGCCTCTGCCAATCGAGATCACCTTTCCGCCAAGACCGGGATCGGCCGCCTGGCGCGGGCTCAGCTTGCTGGTGTAGAAGTGGAAGGTCCCCTCCGTACCACGTATGTCGGGAGCGCCCAGCCCGGCCTGCAACCTCCCCGCTTCCATTTCCTCGAGCGGGAAGATGCACGGCACGCGGAGTACGACGGATCGCAAACCGGCGCGGTCGACGAGCTTCCAGAACGGCTCACCGCTCATCGTCGTATCGAAGGTCTCCGGCTTGGTGCGGAACAGCCCGAACAGGTACTCGGCCTTCTGACTCACCGCACCGGTACGATCGGGCAGATAGGTCTTGGGATCGCGATAAAGGAAATCGAATATCCCGTGGCCACCGGCATCGAGCCCCGTGGAAAAAGACGACCAGGCAGTGCAGGACGCCGCCGGCACGGTGGTCTCGAGCCGACGGAATGCGCCGTCGGCGATCAGCTTCTTTATATGCGGGAGGTCGTCGACCCAGCGGTCGATGAAGTCAGGGTCGACACCGTCGAACCCTAGTACGACGACTCGCCTTTCGGGGGCAGGGCCGCTCTCGCGAGTGCCGCCGCCACATCCGGCAAGCAGCGCAGCGACGGCAAGTGCCGCAACTGCAACTCGGCACCTATAGGTACCCCAAGTCCTCCAGGCGTCTCTGAATCTCGGCTTCCTCCTCCCTGGTGCACTCATCCTCCCGCCCTTCATCCAACTCCGAGTCGATAGCTTTGACTTCTTCATGTTCTCCGTGATTCAGCTTGTCGTCTTCTATGGCCATGAGCTTTACCCTCGACGGTACGGCCGCCTTGCGCCCTGGCATTCGCCTCGCCGGCTCGGTCACCGGCAAGCCCGGTCAATCAATCCCCGCCACTCGCGGCCCCGTCCAACAATCGATCATACAAAGTTTCCATCTGCTCAACCATAGAGGCCGCCGAGTATCGCTCCACCACGCGTCGCCGCGCCGCCGAGCCCATTTCGGAGGCCCCGGTAGGGTCGGAAAGTAGCCGGTTCAGCCTGTCGGCCAGCGCCTTATAGTCCTCGTACTCGACTATATAGCCCGAAACGCCGTCCTCGATGACCACGGGGTTGCCCCCCACGGCGGTGGCAACGACCGGCAGGCCGGTGGCCATGGCTTCCAATATGGCGTTCGACATGCCCTCGCTCTCCGACGGCAGCACGAACACGTCGAGACTGGCCAGCACGGCGGGCATGTCGTCGCGGATGCCGAGCAGGATGATGGCCTCTGACAAGTCCAGCCGCGCGGCCAAGGCCTCGGCCTCGTCGCTGAACCGGTTCGCGCCTGCAATCAACAGCTTCACATCGGGAACATGCTGTCTCAACTCGGCGAGGGCCTCGAAGAGCATCTTGAAGCCCTTGCGCGGCCTGAAAGTGATGGCCGTGCCCACGACCGGGCACTCTCCCAGGCCTAAGGCGTCTCTCAAAGATCGGTCCGGGATGGGCTCGAAACGGCTGACATCTATCCCACTGGGGATCATCACGAACTCCACTCCGCGCGGCTTCTCGACGTCTCGCGTAAAGTCGATGACGGCCGGCGAGTTGCCGGTGATTACCCGGCAGATCCGGTTGGTGAGTGACACGGCGAACCATTCGGGGAGGCCGGTCGGACGATGAAGTCCGCGGCGGCTGCTTATCACCACGGGCACGCCGGCCAGCTTCGCAGCGACGGCCCCGAAGAAGTTACCCCGCAGCAGGTACCCGTGAACTATGGCGGGCCGTAGTGCTCGGAGGTCCCTGACCATGCGAAGCAGTCCGGGCAGATCCCGGGGTGAGCGCAGAGACCCCCGCATGCCGTAGGTAGTAACCTCGACGTCCAAGGCCCGCGCCGTCTCTATGAGATCGCCGCTATCGCGCAGACAGTAGAGGTGGGGGGTGAAGCGGCTCCGGTCGACGTGGCGGAGTACCTGCAGGAGGTGGGTCTGCGTGCCTCCGGTGATCATCGAAGCGACGACGAACACGACATCGCGCGGCGTGGATATGCTCGTCGCTGCTGCAGTCACGGTGGCCGGCAGACTCAGCCGGCTGGTATACCTAGCCAAGTATCAGTGACGATAGAAGCGGTCCGTGGCTGCTATAGCAGTGCCACGATTCAGGGAGGGTCCGAACGGCTTGACAACCTTCCAGTCCTCCACAGGGGTGCCGTCGGCCTCGAAAGCCCGCACTTCCGTCGGCATTCCGGTTGCCGGCACGACAAGAATCTCTGCAGCGTCATCCAGATCGACGTCGGCCAGGGCGAGTTTGGCTCCACCCTCGAAGGACAGATCGAACGCGAAAAAGCTCACCGGCGACCCCGAGCCCACAGGCACGTAGGGTGTTCCATCACTCCCGTCGAAGGCCTTTATCCAGCCTATCCCCGACGCGGGCGCCGTTACTATCTCTAGCTTTCCGTTACCGTCGAGGTCACCCACCGCGACGCTCACCCCGTCTGCGATGTCCTCGGAGTATGCAATCCATTCCTGCAACGTCGTCCCGTTGGCTGCCAAGACCCTCACCACCGGCAAGCCGGAAGCGGGAGCGACCACGATTTCCTCGAAATCGTCGTCGAGTTCCGGACCGTTGCGCAGTTCGCCGACAGCAACGTTGGCACCGTCGGCGTCGATAGGCGTCGGCCCGAACATGTCGGTGTCTAGAAACACGTCGAAGCTGTCCATGCCGACCCAGAGTTCGTTGCCGGTCACGGGGTCGAGATCGAGGAACTTGAAGACCGCCGCATTGACCGTCCCGTCGTCGGAATCGGATCTTGCGACGACGATTTCATCCAAGCCTTCGCCATCGAAATCACCGGCCGCCACATTGACCCCACCCGAGTAGCCCGGGTCCGGCACCCCGTCGAAAGAGGCGATGATGCGGCGGCGCCGGCTCGCCCTGAGGATATCGACCCGCTGACTCTCCGAGCCACGACCGGTACCTACCGCCACGCGTAGCTCTCCCGGCATCTTGGACCCGCCTATGATGTCGACGACCGTGGCGGTGAGGTCCCCGGAGCGAGTGCCCCGTATCACCCTGCTTCTTGGATTCGTTCTGCGTCCGGAGTTGGTGAATCCTCTCACCTGCGGCACCCGGCCGCGCTTCCAGCCCGCAACGAAAAAGCGGGTCTCACGCCCACGCTTGCCGGCGAGAGTGGTTATGACGGAGCCGTCCGCTCCCGAGACCAAACGCGCCCCGCCGGCACCTCTGCGTCCGCGCGGCGCGCCCCCAGGCTCACCGATGAGGATGTCGTTGATCATGTCGCCGTCGAAGTCGGCTCCCGTAGCCATCGCCTGGCCGAGCTTGAGCCCGGACCGTTCCCCCTCGATCGTCCAAAGAGGCAAACCGTCGACTCCCGCCAACGCATGGACACGGCCGGCATTGATCATTCCGTTGGAGTCTCCGGTCGGCGCCGAGGCGACCAGATCGGGGACCTGGTCGGCGTCTATGTTGTCAATGACCACGAGTTGAGTTCCGAAAGCCGCCCCCACCTGCGCGGAGGGCTCCTCGAATGTGTCGATGACCTGACCGCTCGCTCCGGAGCATAGACGCACTCGGCCCGCGTTGTTCTTGTTCCCAACGTCGAAACCAGGCGAGCCGGCAAAGAAGTCCGGCTTCATGTCGGCGTCGAGGTCGATGGTCGCCCCGACGGCCCTCCCCAGCTTTTCCTCCTCGATGCCGGCGACCGTGGCTATCACGTCGCTGAAGTCAGCACCGGAGACCACCTTGACCACACCGTTGTTCTCCTGTTGGGGAAGATCGGCCACATTGGAAGCGATAAGTACATCGGCGGACCCATCCCCGTTCACATCACCGATGGGTCCGAGAGTGCTTCCCCATCGATCGAACTTTACGTCACCGTCACTCTGATCGATGATCGAGCCGTCCGCGGCCGAAACCAGATATGCTATGCCCTTGGGATCGCCGCCGACCGTCGCACCTCCCGCGTTGACGACGAAATCGGCCACCATATCCATGTCAAGATCGGCGGTCGCGGTGATAGTCTGACCGAAGTTCGCGGAGTCCTCCATGCCCTCGATGGTGTAGAGCGGCCCGGCTACCGAAGATATGACGGTAAGCCGTCCGGCGTCGCTGATCGCCATATCGTCACCGAGGTCCACGTCCCAGCGCTGGGACCCCACCGCTAGCTCATCAGTGCCATCACCGTCGACGTCTCCGACGAACTCCAAGTCGGTGCCGAAGAACTCTCTTTCTTGCTCTCCCTTAATGCGTTCGATCAACGAGCCGGTTGTACCGGAGTACACCGCCACCCAGCCGACGCGCTGAACGCCGTCGACCATGGCGCACGGAGCGCCGAGCACGATGTCGACCACTCCGTCCCCGTCGTAATCCCCCCCGACCTCGACCGACCGGCCGGCTTCGTCGGAGTCGCGGTCACAGCTGATCGTGATCGCCATGGAGGTAGACGGCATCGCCACCGCTGCACCAAGAATCAACACGGCGACCGCGTAGCGAACGCGCCAGAGTATGGGTTGTAAAGGGCGCATGTCCTCAACAGGTCACACTGACCCGAGTGGGGCCGGCTAACAATACCCTTTCGGGGGTCGTGGCCCTCAAACGCAAAAAGCAAAAAGCAATTTATTTCACAGAGTTAGGGGACCTAACCGAGGTAGGACTTGAGTCGTAGACATCACGCTCTAGCGGGCCGGAGAGAGGTCCAGAGGTCGGCGGCGAGGCGCCTCCACATGACCACGTCCCGGCCTCTCAGGACCACGGCTTCGTGCCAGGCAAGGCCGGATTCCTTGACGAAGAATACGAGAAGGATCAGGGCCGCAAGGGAGTAGGAACTCGCCGTCGCGATCGCCGCGCCTTCTATGCCCATCGAAGGAATCAGGAAGATGTTCGCCCCGATGTTGCCTCCGAGCGCAACGTAGGCGGCAACGATGTTGACGACCTGCCGGTTACGGCTCGTGAAGTTCCGGGACAGCAGCACGTAGAGAGACATCATGACGATTCCGATACATATGTAAGGAAGAGGCACTGCCGCCGATGCATAGGAGACACCGTACAAGGTCACGATGAGGAACTTCCCGGCAAGGGCCAGCACCAGCGCCATTGCGGCGGTTACCGCGACGGTCTGGCGGCACGCCTGCGCCGTCATGCTGTGAACCCGCTCAGGTTCGGAACTCGCCAGCCTCGGGAACAACGCCAGGCCCAACGACTGCGGCACGTACATGATCTGTTCGGCCAAGCGTGATGCAATCGCGTAGAACGCTACCTGGGTGGGATCCAGGAAATACGCGACCATGTATGTCACGGCCTTGAAGTGGAAGTGGGACGCGATGATCTGAATGTGCGACTTCGTCCCGTATCTCATCATCCGCCCGAACAAGCTGACGCTGAAGCGGCCGCGCACCGGCGTATCCCGATTCACGGACATCACTACCCAGCCGGCCATGAAGAAACGGATACTGACCGTGACCGCCAAGGCACCCTCGAGACCGAGCCCAAATCCGACCAACACGACCGCCATGAGCGCCAAAGTGAAAACGGACTCCCCGAGCACGCGGGTGTTGTAGACACGAAACCGGTCGGTCGCCTGGAGGATTCCGTACAGATAGCTCTCCACGAGCAGGATGGGGATCAGGGGCAGGACTACAAGCAGGGCCCAAACCGGCACCCCCTTCAAGATGGAGCCGACCAACAGATCCCGGCACAGGACCGACGTCGCAACGAGCACGGCACCGACGACGATGGCGAACAGCAAAACATTCGACGCTATCTGGGAAACATCTACGCGCTCACGGCGGATGAAATAGATCGTCGATTGCGACTGTCCGAACTTGGACAGGGTCACGATGGTGGCGGGGAAGAGGCTGACCAGAGAAAAAATGCCGCGCGCTTCCGGGCCCAGCATCCTCGCCGTAATGATGCCGGTTCCGAGGCCGAGCACCATCGTGATGACGCGCGTCCCGAAGGTCCCGGTAGCGTCGAGGGCCAGCTTTCTCAGGCCGCCGCCAGGCTTGTCTGTTGAATCGCTCATTGCGCCGTCATCGGTTCAGAACGGCTGAAGGTCTGTCGCCGGTTCGATGCGGCGGCCCCGCCGCCCACCGGCCGACCGGCGTCATGCCGGCGTACCGACCGCCTCGTCGAGCTTGCGCAGAGTGTGGTCGCGGATACCGAATCGCTTGGCGATCCGGTCGTAGATGGCGGTCATTTCGGCGACATGGTGTTCGACGCTGAACTCGCGCACTGCACGCAAAGCCCCCGCCGACAGCGACTCGCGCAGGCGCCCATCCGTGAACAGTCGGTCCAGGACCTCCGCCAACTCTCTTGCGTCGCCGGCGTTCACAAGCAGGCCGTCCTCTCCGTCATGCACGAATTCTGGCACACCGCCGGCACGCGTCGCAACAACCGGGCGCCCCACCGCCATCCCTTCGATGATGACCCTGCCGAACGGCTCACGTCTGACCGAGGTATGGGCCACTACGTCCATGGCGCTCATCAAATCGCTGACGTCGTCACGGGCACCGGTCATGATCACGCTGCCTTCGAGGTGGTTGTCGCGA
This sequence comes from Candidatus Binatia bacterium, assembly GCA_028278325.1. Classification (GTDB taxonomy): domain Bacteria; phylum Desulfobacterota; class Binatia; order UBA1149; family JAJCZL01; genus JANQEO01. The sequence goes on along the minus strand of JANQEO010000180.1, from coordinate 47,313 downwards.
ATGAAGCGCTGCAGTTTCTCTGCGTAGGCCATCCCGCTTCGGTGCACCCCCCCTACGATCAGAGCGATCGCGTCAGGGTGTTTTCGTCTTAGCGCCGCCATCGCCTGCAACAGCACGAGCTGGCCCTTCCACTCCTGGATGTTGCCCACCACGCCTACCACGGGGGCGGCGGGATCTATCCCGAGCTCCTCGCGAACGTCATTGCGGTGCCTGGAGGGCTTGAATTCCTGGAGGTCCAACCCGTCGTAGACGACATTGTACTCCGGCGGGCTTATCCCCTGGCTACGACAGTGGTCTTCGATCGCGCGGGTCATGCACACCGAGGCTGCGACCCCCGGCGCGAACAGCCGCTCCACGAAGCTGTGCTTGTCGAAACCTTTTGAGTGAACCAAACACGGGATCCCACAGATCCGGGCGGCGACTATGGCGTCCATGTTGCCGCGAAATCCGTTGCAGACATGCACCATGTCGGCGCGCTCTTCCTTGAAGAGACGCGACAGGCGAAGCGCGGCAGGCAGTGTCTCGAAAACGAACGTAAAAGCCGCCCTCAAGTTGCGAGCGATCCTGGCCACCAAGGAGTAGCTCTTGGCCTTGATGTAGCTGGGGTGGTCCTGCAAAGCGTTCTCTTTCGGGAGACGGCGCTTGCTGAACACACGCACGCGGATTCCCTGCATCTTTAGAGCGTTGATCACCGGCTTTTCCTCATAGAGGATGACGATGGGTTCGTAGACGCTCTGGTCGAGGCCGCCGATCAGGTGGAGCATGCCGGTCAGCGACCCGCCTACTACCTGACCGGAGGAAGCCTCGAGAAACAGTATTCGCATCGTGCCTAGCGGAGCGATAGCTCCAATGCCTCCCTGAGAGAAGTGCGCGGCTGCCAGCCCAGTTCGGAGCGTGCGGCGTCGGTGGAGTAACGCGCATTGCGGCCCGAGCGGCGCAGCTGGTAAGCCACCGACCAGGCCCGGCGTTTCAGAAACTTGAACAAGGTATCGACCGCAATCACTGCGGGCACGAACAGGCCTACAGGCAGGAATGCCACGCGAAGCCCCCTGCCCTTGGATTTCTCGATCTCGGCCAGAGCCCGGAAGTACTCCTTCTGAGTAAGGGTGTCGTCGTCGATCACGTTGAAGATCTGCCCTTCCACGCCGTCGCGCGTGCCGGCCATCACCACAGCCTCGGCAGCGTTGTCCACATAGGCTACGGGGACGAGATAGGAGGGCCGACTCACAACGACCCAGGTGTTGCCCATCAATCTCTTCTTGACCCGCCCCATGAACAGCGGTTGCGAGGGATGGTCATGGCCGTAGATCCTCCCCGGGCGCACGACGACAACCGGCTTGCCCGCCCGCGCCGCCGCACAGGCCAACCTATCCGCGTGAATCTTCGAGCGCGTATAGTGACCTCTCAACAGGGGCTCGTGATCGTAGTCGGACTCCTCGGTTATGGTCACACCCGCCGAAGGGATGTCGAAGATGCCCAGGGAGCTGACGTAGACGAAACGCTTGAGTCCGAAGGTCTCCGCCATCTCGAGCAACTGACGGGTGGCCGTTACGTTGGCCTTTTCGAACTCTTCCCAGGCGCCGGTCGAAACCACGCGGGCGCCAACGTGGTAGACGACGTCGAAGCCTTTCAAGAAGTCCCCGCCGAGTGACTCCAGGTCGGCGAGATCGCCGGTCAGAATGCGGACGCCTTGAGCCTCGAGCGCACTCGTATCGCTCTGCTCACGCGCGAGGACGGTCACCTCGTCTCCCCGTTCCAGCAACCTCTTGACTACATATCGGCCGAGGAAGCCTGTTCCGCCTGTTACAAAAGCTTTCACTTCACCGCCCTGATGTGAGATCGGCCGTCAGGCCGCTCGATTCCGACGCATTCCCAGATCGCCGACGTTACCTTGACCACTTGCGCGGCACGGTCGACGGGCACCGGAGACTCGCCCTTGCCTCTGACGGCTTCATAGAACCGCCTTATCAGCTCGCCCATCCCCGGATAGTAGCGTGCGCGTCCGGTCACGAAGTTGACCGTGTTCCGTACGGTCTGCAACACCAGCTGCTCGGCCTCGTGTAGATTGGGCATGGACTTCGCTATGATCTTAGGGAGCGCGTAGTCTCTGCGTTTGACGATGGTCATGTTGTTGAGATTGACCTCGATGGTCATGCGCGTCCCGCATAGCTTCAGCGTGTTGAGATGAGGCTTGGCGTTCATCGAGATCGTCAGCGTGCCCGTGCAGCCTTCGCCGCGCAGGCCGACGCGCAGCTCGTCGTAGTCGCCCGTAGCCCGCGATTTGACCGCGAAAGCGTCGACCTCCGACACTCTCCCCATGAATGCCAGCTGCAGATACAGAGGGTGCGGGAGAAGGTCGCCCAGCCCTGCGCCTTCCAGGCGCTTCAACCAATCTCTCTCTCCGGCCATTCCGGCCTGATAGCTCTCGACGTGGACGATCCGCCCGAGCGCGCCACTGTCGAAAAGACGCCTTGCCTCGAGCATAGGCGGATCAAACAAGCGGTTGTGATCGCACGTAAGTAGGGCCCGCGACTCCGCGGCAACAGACGCCATCTCCTGAGCCTCGGTCGGGGTTACGGCCATCGGTTTTTCGACCAGGGCGTGAACTCCCCGCGACAGGGCCGCCACAGCGACCTCGCAGTGAGTGTGAGGAGGCGTGAGTATGTGAACCACGTCCGGTCTCTCGACGTCCAACAACTCATCGATGCCTCGGTAGATGCGCTGTATACCGAAGCGGTCGGCCAGATCGTTGGCCGCAGCATGGGATGCATCGGCCAGGCCCACCACCCTGCCCCCCGCTTTCCTTATGTACGGCAGGTGAGTCCGGGCGATGACGCCACATCCTATTACTCCGACTCTGAGCTCTCTGTCAGTGTTCTCCACTACGATGGCTTCCTATCAGCTCGCCGAAGGAGACGGCAGTCTCCACAAGAGACCCGGCTCGGCATCGACCACGAAGGCGGCTGCGTTTATCACGCTTGCCACAGTCGCACGATCACCGTTGAGTCCGCCTTCAACAGCAACTTTCAGGGGCGGCTCCCCCTCGATCTCGATCTCGTCCATTCCTCGCTCGGCATCGAGACGCATGGTCAACGAAAGCGAGAGCGGTTTGCCCCCTCGCTCAACAGCGCGGGCGGTGTGCTCCAAGCCGAGGACCTGCCCCGCTTCGACACGTTCGCCGTCGCGTTCCACCAGGCCGTCGGCAACCACCGGTGACAGGCACTCTGAGACGTCCCCGACCTCCCAGCCGAGCCCGTCGGCTATGTACCTGAGCGATTCGACCAGGCCTACGTGGCCGATTCTGCGCTCGGCGATACGCTGCTCCACCTCGGCAACGCTCTCACCGACGCCCATTTTGCGGCGCAGGGCACCCCTGCGCTGGCTGAGATCGACCAACCGCCTCACGTGGATTCCGTGGGTCTGCAACGACATCGACGAGACGAATACGGGTAGACGGTCCATGAGGAAGCCCGGGTTCACGCCTGCCGGGAACAGGGTTACCCCGTAACCCCGGGCGGCCTCGTCGAGCCGTTCGGCGCAAGCCGTACCTGCACCGGACCACGGGGCGATAAGTTCCTCGGCGGTGGTGACAATGTTGAGCCCGGCCCGCATCAACTCCAGGTATTGAGGCTCCGTATCCTCGATTCGCGACCCGGCGGCATGGAATGCCACACGAGCCCCGTCGCTACCTTCGAGGGCCGCGTCGAGGGATCGGGCTACCCGTAGCCCGTTCTGACTGCCACCGGCAACCTCGCCGAGCGTTCTGCCGACCAGTTCAGGGTTCACGTCGACAGCGCCCACGCTCTTCATGTTGGTGCGCTCGGCGACAGCCACGGCAATAGCCCGGCCGATCTCACCGAGACCGAAATGCAGAACACCTATCACGCCGTCACGCGCGCTCATGATATCTCGCCCGGTCCTCCTGTGTACTCGTCAGACTGCAGTCGACGATGTAATTTCCTCGCCGCCTTCGGAACTGGCGGTACGGTCACCGACGAACCCATGCTTCTTGAGATACGACAGGTTGTAGAACCGCTCATCCTGGAGGTCTATGTCGGGCTGAGAGATCAGTTCCTTCACCTGCTCTATGCCGTCCTCGAGACGGTAACGCGTGGTGAAACCCAACACGTGGCGTATCTTGTCGAAGCTCACCCTGTAGCTGCGCGGATCCTCGACGGTATCGACATACTCTATCTCCGTACCGGGAACCTGCCCGGCGACGATGACGGCAGTCTCCGAGATCGTGAAGTTGTTGCGATCCGAGCCGACATTGAACATCTCGCCGCTCACTTTTTCCGACGGCGCCTCGGCCGCCAGGGCAAAAGCCTCAGCAACATCCTCTACGTGCACATGCGGCCGCCACGCTTCGCCCCCCATGACCGTGATCTTGCCGCCGCTTACCGCGCGGCTTGTCATCGTGTTGACCATCAAGTCGAAACGCATGCGCGGAGAGGCGCCGAAGACCGTACCCAAACGCAACGTGCACACCGAGCGATCGGCCAGACCTCGAGCGAGTATACCTTCGGACACGATTCGACTGCGGGCATAGAAAGAGACGGGGTTCAGCGTAGACCCCTCGTTCAGCAGGAGACCTTCCGTAGCACCGTACACACTGCAGGATGACGCGAACACGACACGCTCGATGTTCGGATTGAGATCGACTACATGGGTCAGGATACGTGTCGACTCGATGTTGATAGCCAGCGTTTCGTCGTGGCTCAATTCGCAGGCTCCGTCACCCACCAATGCGGCCAGCGCCACTATCGCCTTGACGTCCTTGGTCGCTCGGATCATGTCGCGGATGTTGCAAATGTCACCGTACTGGACCTGTAGGTTCGGATGCGCGTAGCAGCCACGCAGCCCCGAGTCCCCGTACAAGAAGTTGTCGATAACTCTCACCGCGTAGCCGCGGTCGAGCAGGCTGCGCACGAGATGCGAGCCCACGTAACCGGCGCCACCGGTAACAAGAACCAGATCGCCGCTGCCTAGTGTCGAACTGCTCATAAGGAACTCTCCGGAGATAGCTGCGGTCTGGGCACCGGCTCGGGACCCTGCTGGACCAAGAGGTCCGACAGGGCCGGAATCAAACGATAATCCATGTTCAGCTTTTCACACGCCTCTGCGATATCTCTGACGACTGCCGGGTCGAGGTCAGCCAGTGACACCAAGACCATCTGCACACCGTGCGTAGAGGCGGCCATCGCGATATCGGTCGCACCCCCCATGACCTTCACGCCGTGTATCAAGGCTCCCCAGCGATGAGGTTCATGATCGATAATGCCGACGGGCATGAATCTCGATCCCGGATCCTCGAGCAAAGACCTCAGGATCGATTCACCACCGTGGCCGGAGCCGGCAACCAGCACCTTGACGTACTTTTTCTCTTCCTCGCCACGGCTGGCACCGACCAGGATGTGGCGCAGGACGTAGCGGAGAGCGGTCATCATGAAGGTGAGAAGAGCCCAGTCGACGACGAACACGCCTCGTGAATGGCGTTGAAGGCCCGTGAAATAAGTCACCGCAACGACCAGAGCGGAACTTACGCTGACAGCCTTGACGATCGCCGCCATGTCGTGGCGGCCTATCCAGCGCGTCGAGCGCTGATAAATGCCGTAGTAGATGAACACCGGCGGCTTCACGACAACGATCCAGAACAGAGTGTGGAAGATGTACGGCCACACCTTGGGCGGCAGCTGCCAGTCGAAGTGGATGAAGTTCGCCAGCACGTAGCAACCAATCATCAGCCCAAGGTCCAAACTCAGGAGCGCGAGACGAGATTTCGACCTCGCCAGGAAGTCGGCCTTGATCTGGCTCAGCGCTACGCTGAAAGCCCCGTGGAACAGATAGGCGATATCACCCCAGAAAGTCGCGCTGTCGACGTAGGCAACGTCCCTTGCGAGCTTTCCGGGCAGGATGTGCTCGATGTAGTACTTCTCCGTGTCTTCGGTGCCTTCGGGATACTGCTCGACCTCGTCTCTGCCGTCTATCTGGCTCGGGCCCACGATACCCGGACGAACCGAGAGAACCTTGCGTTGCTCCTCTGTATAGAAGTTGCCGAAGTAGGGATCCTCGGGCCGTGGCCCGACCATGGACATGTCGCCCGCGATCACATTCAAGAGCTGCGGCAGCTCATCCATCTTGGTCCAACGAAGCAGTTGACCGACCTTGGTGATACGCGGATCACGCTTCACTGTAAGCCTGGCGCCACTCCTGTAGGCGCCGGATATCATCGTACGAAACTTGAAGATGCGGAATGTAGTCCCGTCACGGCCGAGCCTCTCTTGACGGAAGAAAACCGGCCCTTTGCTGTCCAGCTTGATCATGACGCCGATCGCGAGGAAGAACGGCGAGAGCAAGACAAAGCTCAACAACGCGACGATGAAGTCTATGGTCCGCTTGGCCGCCTCCTGCCACCTGGTCATCGGCTATTCTCCTCGAGAATACGGGTCAGGCTCCTGACGACGCCGCGGACGTCATCGTCGCTCATAGTCGGGAACAAGGGCAGCGAGATCGCGGTGCCGTAGTGCCGGCTGGCATTCGGAAAATCAGCCCTACTGCACCCCAGCCTCTCCTGATAGAAGGGGTGGTGATGGAGGGGGATGAAATGGACGCTGGTGCCTATGTTGTCCGCCTTGAGCATCTCTATGACATCGCCCCGGCTGCAGGAGAGCGACTCTTCATCTATATGCACGACATAGAGATGCCAGGAAGACTCTCCATCCGACGCCTCGGGCGGCACCGCCAGACCGGGGACGCCTTCCAGGAGTTCGGAGTACAAAGCCACCAGGCGTAGACGGTTTTCGTGAAAGCTCTCGACCCGGTCGAGCTGGTGAAGGGCGATCGCCGCGTTGATATCGGTCATGTTGTACTTGTAACCGAGCTCGGTCACTTCGTAGTACCAACTCCCCTCGGCGCTGTACCGTTTCCAGGCATCACGCGAGATCCCGTGCAGCCTGCGCCGGCGTACCGTCTCGGCCAGCTCCGAGTCGTCGGTAGTCAGGACCCCGCCCTCACCGGCCGTGATGTTCTTGCCGGCGTAGAGGCTGAAAACCGTGGCATCCCCGATGGTTCCGATGTTCCTGCCTCTGTACGTGCTGCGCAGCGCGTGAGCGGCGTCCTCGATGATGCGAGCGCCGCAGCCACCGGCAATATCCATCAAAGCATCCATATCACAGGGCACACCGGCGAAATGCACGGGCACGATCGCTTTCGTTCGCGGCGTCAGCTTGGCGGCGACCAGTTCGGGATCGATGTTTGGGTAGTCTTCACGCGTATCGACCAAGACCACGGTCGCGCCGGTGTGCAGAATCACGGCGGCCGTCGCGGTGAACGTGTACGGGGTCGTGATCACTTCATCGCCCGGTCCGATACCGAAAGACGCCAAGGCCAAATGCAGCCCCGCGGTACATGACGAAACGGCGACGGCCTCCTTGGCGCCCAGCGCCGTCGCGAACTTCTTCTCCAGCTCCGCCGTCTTGGGGCCGAGTGTCAACCAACCCGACCGAAGCGTGTCGACGACCTCGTCGATTTCCGCGTCACCCAAGAAGGGCTTGTGAAAAGGAAGGAATTCCTCCAGCCGCGTGGGGCTCTCCACGACCGCAGCGCTGTTCTGGGAGCGGGCTGTCGTCATGCCGAGGCCTCTGCGTCAGCGACAACTCCCGCCGTCACGAAGGAGTTGATGATCTCGGCGAGGGCGTCGATATTGGTGCTGCGGTCCCAAATGCGGGCGATCTTCTCTCGTCCCGCCTTCGCCAACACATCGGCCCGCCCGGGTTCCTGAATCAAGGTTTCAAGCGCGTCAGCCATGCGCACGGCGTCTCTTTGGGGCACGAGCAGTCCCGTCACACCGTCCTCGATGAGTTCCGGGATGCCGGCAATGTCGGTCGCAACGACCGCTACTCCCGACGCCATGGCTTCGGCGATCACGTTCGGGATGACATCCTGCTTGCCGTATCGTCCGAGCGTGATGCTCGGCATTGCGAAAACGTTCGCGGCGGCGTAGACCCGAGCCAGCTCGGCCTGGTCGATGAACCCGTGGAAGATCACGCGGTCACCGATGCCCAACTCTCGAGCGCGGGACTCGAGGTATGCCCTCTGCGGACCGTCTCCGGCCATTTCGCAAGATACGTCGTGGCCGCGGTTACGCAGTACGGCCACCGCTTCCAGCAAGTAGTGGAAGCCCTTGTATTCCTCCAGACTGCCGCAGGTCACGATCCTCAAAGGCCCCCGCCGACTCGCGCCATCCGTATCGAGTTCGGGCCGAAACCGATCCAGGTCGGTCCCGTGATAGTTGACGTAGATGCGGTCGGCGGTCTCGTTGCGGCACAACCGCGTCAAAAACCGGCGGTTGGTCTCGGCACAGGTGACTACGAAGCTCGCCTCATCCAGCTTAGCCGGCAGCATCCTTTGCACCATGTGGATGTCGTAAGCGTGGGCAGTGAAGCTGTAAGGGATCCCGCTCCAGGCTTTGACCAAGTAGGCAACGGTCGCCGGATAGCTGGCCCAGTGGGCATGGACGTGCTCCACCCCGTCCCGCTCGAGCACGCTGGAAACGTACAAAGCGTACGGAATGGTCGACAGCGACTTGAGCAAGTAAACCAGAGAGTTGCAGTGATAGATTCCGCGCAGCTTCTCGCGCCAGCCCATCGTCGTGCCCGGATCATCCGAGGAATCACGCGTAACCACCGGGGTGTCGCGCCAGGCTGCATACACCAGGGTCACCAAGCCGAGGAACCTGCGGGGATGGGTGAGCGCCGCACGCAATACCAGGCCGACCAGGCTCGGTGACAGCAAGCGCGGGCAGTACTCGGTCTCCGCGACCAAGTGTTCGGCACCCGGTTGCTGGCGGCCCCCTCCGGATCTTTTCAACGCGATCAGCCTCAGATCGTAACCGCGCTCTTTGAGTCCCAGAACTTCCCCGACCGTAAAGGTCTGATGTAAAACCGGAAAGGTCGGGAATAGGTACGCCAATCTACGCATTCTAACCCGCCAACCCGTGCGCGAGGTTTCGCGTAGGCACAGGTGCACCGTAGAGACGCCCCGTCTCAGCATAGGATCTGTGGACGTTGATGACCGCCAGACTCATGCCGATCACGACGAAGAACAGGATGTGATGCCACATGTCGGCGAACAAGGAGAAGAAGAGAAACCCGAACATCCCGGTCCTCATCGCTCTGACGAGCCAACCCAGGTCCACCTCGCGGAACCTGGCCTCATAGTTTCGTTCCAGCTCGCGCAGACTCCTGAACACATACGTGAACATCGCCAGGTAGACCCCGAGCGTCACCAGGCCTCCCTGTGTCACGGCCCATAGATAGGAGTTGTGAGGCGGGCCCAGAGTACCGGTCGGGTCGACGATCGCACGCTCGAAGTTGAAGTTGCCGATGCCGACTCCAAAGAACGGATGGCGCGGAACCATACGTGCGGCGACTGCGGCCGTCTGCTGACGGCCTTGGGCAGAACCTTGTGCGATGACGCCTTCTTCGATCACCTCCGGCCGGATGTCGATATTGGTGAGACGTGCACCCACATCCCCGGGCAGTATGTAGTTGAGCAGATTCACCTGATAACCGAACTGCAACGCGATGAATATGGTGACCATCGCCAAGCCTACGACCTTACGGTAATTGAATCGTCCTTCCAGAAGGACGATTCCACAGAACAACATGAGGTTGAGGAGTCCGCTGCGCGACGCTGTCAAGGGGATCATGTAGAAGGTCAGCGCGAATCCGGCAAGCCACGGGATATACAGAGCCGCGCTCTTGATCCTGGTGCGCATGTACCAAAGCAAGGTCAGGCAGAACAGCAGAAAGTAAGCCAGCTTGTTCGGATTTCGTCCGCTGTAGAGACCCGAGCCCACTTCACCAAGAACGCGCACCCGCCCTTCTGCGGCGCGTATCGGTCCCACTTCCGCAGTTGCGTTGAGATAGCTCATCAACAGGCAGGCCAGGATCGTGCCGACCACGAGCTTCAAATCCCGCGGGGTCCGCACGAAAAAGACGAAAAACATCAAAAACGCGTATCGCGTTACGAGCTTGGTCCCTGCGTCACGCGTTTGGATCAACGCCGGTCCCTGCACGCGCTGACTTCGTTCGATCTGCATCTGCGCCATGTCGGCGGCCGCATCGTCGGAAGGCACGTAGAACACCGAAGAGCCGACAAGGATCGCGACACCAACTCCGATCAGCACCATCGGCTTGAAACGCAGGATCCAGAGGCTTCCTTCGCGAACGAATCCCACCAGCATCAGCGGGAGAAGGATCATCCCCAGCGCGTTGTTGATGGTCAGGTTGCCGACGCCGCGCAGAGCTTCCGGGTAGGTGAACAGAAACGTTACCAGATAGATCATGATCCCGATGACGGGCACGCGCAGGACGATGGTCCCGAGGACAATGGCTGCAAGCCCCAACAAAAACGTGGAGCCGAGCATGGCCGCCACCATAGCTATGAGACACACGGCCGCGATGGCGGCGCCCGTAAGGACGGCGGGTGCGTTCGAGGGGCCGGAGGCGGGTGCTGTCAACGCGGTCTGCATGCCAAGCGAATCGGCCGACTGCCGCCTAGCCGATCAGTCTCGAGACCGCCTCCGGAATGTGAGTACGCTTCTTGTTCAGCACGACACCGATGACATTGGCCCCGGCGTCACGGAGAATCTGGGAAGCACGAGATGCCACGCTCACCGGAGTCACGTCGGCCTCCAGCACGAGGATGACGCCATCGAACGACGGCGCTAGTGCCCGCGCGTCGGGATAGAGAGTCACCGGCGGCGTATCGACTATCACTGTCTCGGCAAGCTCGGTAAGACGCCCGATCACTTCGTTGGGGTGGCTGGTATCCAGCACGTCGATGGCCTCTGTGGCACCGTTGCCGGCGGTCAAGACCGATACGCCCTCGGTGTCCGTCGGCTGCACCGCCTTTTCGATTTCCATCGATTCGGTCACGACGTTAATGAAACCGGCCTGCTCCTTGGCCTTCGTGAGCCTGCGCAACGACGGGGTGCGCATGTTAAGGTCGGCAAGAAGCACGGCAGAGCGGCCTCCGTTGGACATCGCCTTTGCGAACTGACACGCGACGGTCGACGTCCCCTCGCCATGAAGGGCGCTGACCATCATCAGTGTACGAAGCGGCGCCTCGACAGCTGCCGCGCGAAGAGAACGGCGCACCTCGAAGTACTCGTCCGCACCCTGCAACGGTGCTACGTGGTGGCCGTGATCAAACCCGCCCTCGTCGGGCACCTTGGCCTTGGTTCGTGCCGCTTCCGCTCTCTTCAACGCCTCGTACGTCTTGCTCATCGGCTAAACCTCGTACGCTTGTGTCCGTTACCGTTACCGTTACCGTTGCCGTTGCCGTTTGTCCGGTAGTAGCGGCCGTTTCCGTTGCCGTGCCCGTTACCGTTTCCGTTGCCGTTTCCGTTCCCGTTGCCGTTACCGTTCAGCGGCATCTCAGCCAACACCGGCAAGCCGAGATGGTGGCGCACGTCGAGCTCACTGTTCATGACGGGGTTGAGCATCTCCATGACCACGGCCGATCCCATGCTGAGCAATAACGCCGAGAAGAACGTGAGAACCAGGGTTACTCCCTTGAAGTCCGGCAAAGGTCGCAAGGGCAAGCCGGCCGCCTCGATGATCGTGACGTCGGAGAGTCCCGCATCGTCCATCGCGTCCGACATGCGCAACTGATCGAGCTTCGCCTGCAGCGCCGTGTAAGTCTGGCGACGTTCCAGACGGTCACGTCGCATCCTCATCACTTCGTAGTGCTTGGTATGGAGCAAGCGGATCTTCGCGTCGTATTCCGCGTGGCGCTGCGCCAACAGTGCTCGCCTGGCTTCCAACGCCCCCAGCTCAGCCTGAGCGGCCAGCAGATCCTGTTCGAGCCGCCGCCTTGCAGAAGAGTTCACCAAGCGTTTTCGCCCCACCACCGTGTCTTCCTCGCCATGGATCTGATGGCGTAGAGCCCGTATCTCGTTCTCGATGTCGACGACGAGCCGGTGCTGCGGCGTGTATCTCGTGAGTAGCCGCTCGCGCTCCATTTCCAACCGAGACATGTTCTGACGCATCGAGGTCAGCACGGGGTTGGTAACGAAGTCGACTTCCGTGGTCTCGGTAGTGGGTACGTACTCGAGTTCCGCTTCGAAGGCGGCGAGCTTGGTCGTCAACTCTATGATAGACGCTTCGGTGCGACGCTGGTCGGCTTCGACCTGGGCCTTCTGCCGTATTGCGGCCTCCTTCTGGGCCGCGATCGAAGTCGTGCCGTGGGTAGCGTCGAAACGTTCGAGGTCGAGATCCGACTTCTCGAACGCATCCCTGGCAGCAGCTGCCTCCTGGGTGAAGAACTTGAGGGCCACACTCTCGCGTTGCAGATCGATGTGGTAGTGGCCGTAGCGATCCAAGGCTGCGTTGATGACCTGAACTGCTCGGCTCGGATCCGTATCGCTGTAGGACAGCTCCAGCACATTCGATCCGCTCTTACGGATGACCTTCAGCCGGCCGAGCATGGCGCCGAGCGAAGGAACGTTGAGGTCTTCCTCGTTGGCCTCGACGCGCCGGTTCAGATCCTCGTGGACACGCCTCATCAACTCGCGGCTTCTCAGGATCTGAATCTGCGAGTTGATCAACGATTCGTTGGGCAGCTTGCCAGCCTCTTCCTTGCGATCGAGGGGGGAAACTTCCGGATAGACCCTCTCCCTGGTCACCAGCACCTTGGCGGTGGCCTTGTAGGCCGGCGGCTTGAGCAAAGTACCGATACTGACGGGGATGAAGACGGCGAGAAACAGGAATGCCACCATGCGCCAACGCTTGAAGATCGCGTTGACGGCTTGGCGAATCAGGAAAAGAGATCGATGATCCATCTAGTCCAATCTCTATTCGAACACGTCCAGTCGGGTCGTAGGCTCGCGGATCGGGAGCATGTCACGGATGAAGAGCTCCACGTTGTCTGCGGCCACTGCGGCACCGGACGGCGGCACGTAGATGACGTCATTGTCGAGCAAGGCGAGGTCTTGATGGGTGTTACCCGTTTCCAACACCTCTTCGATGTCTAGACGGGTGGCAGAGTAGGCGCCGGTGTCATCCCAACGTATCAACACGACCTTGGTCGGCTCGGACTTGTAAGTGAATCCGCCGCGTTCGGTTATGGCCCTGAGCGTCGTCATACCCGGCGAAAGCACCACATAACCCGGGCGCCGCACGCGGCCGCCGACGTAGACTCTACGCTCGGCCCGCTCCGCTACGCTCACTGCCACGACGGGGTCACGATGAGTCAGCGAGGCCCTTTCGTAGATATCGGCTTCGAGTTCGTTGGTACTGCGCCCGGATGCAAAGAAAGCCCCCAAGCCCGGGACCGTGAGCAAGCCGTCGGCGGCGATCTTGCCCTGCGTGTTCAACTCTTCGTGGTAGGGAAAGCGGATGCGGACTCCGTCGCCGGCACCGAGCTTGTAGTCGCCCGGCTGTTGCGAGGACTGGAAGGCAGGCGGCGGAACAGCGGGCTCGTAAGACGGCACCGTCGAGCGAACCACACAGCCGGAAAGCAGGAGTAAACAGGCGGCTATGCAGCCGGCCCTCTGGATCAGACCGGGTAGTCTCATGTCGCGTAGTGTCGTGCTTTCGCGCTTCAAAGGGTCCTCGGATCTTGACGATTGGCTTCGAAATGCGGCTGCTTGCCGCAACGGACCGTCACCTACAAACCTATTTCGCGATTGGGAGAAGAAAAAGGCTCCCCCCCTTAAACAGTCGAAATTTGCTTGGGACGCAGATGCTGTGCTCGAAAGCATTGCCTCCCACACCTTCGTGTGCGATGAAATTAGCAGTTATATCAAGCACTTACGCTAGCCGGTTAGTTCCGGGGAGCGGGACTTACGATGCCCCCCGAACGGGTCGGCACGAACGAAGCTGCCCGGGCCTGACCGAGATGGAGGGGGGTAGCCCCTTTGCTCAGCTCCTCGGGGAGCGAGAACGGCTCTCGCCGGCACGCCGTCTGCGGCTGTTCGAAGACCGCTCAGAGAGTTCGATGAGAACCTTGTCGGCGGCGCCGAGGGCCTCCTGCTTCGAGGTGAAACCGGAAGCATAGAGTACGTACGCAGCCGACTCGCCCTGCCCCGTCCCGGAAACCAGCTCGAGCTCGGGCATAGCCGCGCCGATCCACTCCCGCGCGGACCGAACCCCGCTCTCTGTAGGGCTTGAGCTGATCAGCACGCTATAGGAGCCGTCCGGAGCCGACCTGACCATCTGGGTCGGCTTGAGGAAGGGCAAGTAGAGTCTGTCGCCCACGACCAAGCGCCGCGGGTTCTTCAACTCCGGGTTCTTGTCGAGGATGGCGGAAAGAGTGCGTGGCCCGGCATAGCCGTAGTACTTGTACGCGATGTCCCAAACCGTATCACCGTCCGTCACATCGACCAGACGTCCCACTAGCGGATAACCGCGAGCGGGACCGAGAACGACACTGGCCCGCTTACGAGACCTTTCGGCCGGTACCGCGAGGCTCGGAGCCAAGGATGCAATCTCGACCGAAGGTTCGGTCTTTTCCGGCGCGACCGGCAGTTTCACCGCTTCGACGGGCGCCGTCTGACGCACGGCCTCGGTTCTCACGATCGGAGCTTCTTCGATCGGACGCACCTCGGGCTGACGCCTGACAGGCTCCACGGCCTCGACAGGCTTCGAGACTGAAGACGCCACTGCGACCTCAGGTTCCACGGCAGCTTTGGGCGCGGCGACGGAAGACGCCGGTTGCGGCGCAACCGCGACACGTGGCGCGGCGGTCGTTGCCGCGGGACGGGCATTGGTTCCGGGCCGCGGCGTAGCCGGGACTTCGCGGCTCTCAATCGGTCGGTTCAAGGTCGAATCCGCCGGCAACTGCTGGCCGGCGACTGCTATTCGATCACGCTGAGGCTGAGTGGTTGCAACCGCCCCGCCCTGTGCCGCTACCACACGAGGTTGGGCAGCGGGAGGCGCCGAATCGGCGACCTGCGGAGACGGCCGCGTCTGCGGCTCGGCCACCACGGGCGGCGATGTGCGCATGCGCGATGGCGCCGGAGCAGAGATTGCGCTCGGCGTTGCAGTGGACAGACGGTGGGCGCCCGGCTCCCCCGAGTCCGCATACAAACGAGCAGCCGTGGATCGAGCCAGCACTTCGGCGCGTCTAATAGTGTCGCGCAGAATTCTGTCGGACATGGTTTCGTGAAGCACACGGTGGTCGTCGCGAGCGCTCACCGGTGTAGGCTCGACTTGGACACGAGCCGTCGGCGAAGGGAGCGGCGGCGGTTGAGTACCCGGAAGACGATCGACCAACACACCCTGATCGGAAGGCTGCGTCAGCGGCAATTGCGGGGACGCGGCATCACGCGAGGTCTCGAGAGGTCGAGTTGGGGCGTTTGCTCGAGCCAACACACGCGGCGACTCCTCTGCTGTCACGGCCGGTCGCTCGGCATCTTCGACGGCGACCCTATCCTGGTCGCCACCGAAGAGCGACATCGCGAAGGGCACGGCCACGAGAACCGCCGCAACGGCTGCGCCGGCCATACGTACCGCCGGCATCGCCAGCCAACTCCTGAAGTCGCCGAGACTCGCCCCGGAAGACTCGACACCGTCGAGGTCACGTATGGCTTCGTTTACCACCTTCGCGTTGACGCGCTTACGGCCTTCTGCAAACGCAATCATCATAGCGTTGTCGCAGATGACGTTGACGACGCGGGGAATCCCCCCCGAGCAACGGTAGATGCCGCGTATGGCCTTGTTGGTGAATATCTGCCCCTCTTCCGAACCTGCGCTGCGCAGCCGCGTTTCGATGTAGGGTCCGATCTCTTTGGCGAGCATCGGCTTCAGAGCGGCGCGTGTTCCGATGCGCTGGCGCAGCTGCCGCAAGCCCGGCTTCCTGAGCTTCTCACCGAGTTCCGGCTGACCGGAGAGGAGAATCTGTAGTATCTTTTCTTTCGACGTTTCCAGATTGGAGAGAAGGCGCAGCTCCTCAAGCACCGCGTCATCGAGAGTCTGGGCCTCGTCGATCATCACCACGACGTTCTTGCCCGCCGTCAGTTGCTCGAGCAGAAATTCGTTGAGCTTCTCGAGCAAGGTCAGCCGGCGGCAGCCTTCAACTCCGATGCCAAGCTCGGTACAGATGTATTCGAGCAGCTCGTCGAAGGTGACTCCGGGATTGAACACGAACACGACGCGAGCATCGCCCTCGACCTCCTCGACCACACGCTTCAGCAGTGTGGTCTTGCCGGTCCCCGCTTCTCCGATCAGTGTCAGGAAACCCTTGCGCGACTCGATCCCGTAGAGAATCGATGCCATCGCCTCCTGGGTCGACTCGTTGATGTAGTGGAATTTGGGGTCCGGCGTGAGGTTAAACGGGCACTCCGCCAGGTGATAGAAGTGAGCGTACATCCTTTTCCCTTGGCCCCAATCCCTGTCGGGCGAGCAGACTAAACCCACGGGGCCGCACTCATTCGAGCAACAGCCGTGCCACGACGACCCCCATCCGGGTCATATGCCTACCACCTAGGTGGGTAGGTAAATCGCTCTTGTTTTCGAAGGGTTGCGCCCCCTCGACCGAGGGAGTACGGCTTTGGCGCGAGGCCTTAAGTCCAGGAAAAACCTAACGATACTGCGAGCGGCTTGCAGGTTTGCAGTATCCGCAGCGTCAGGACGCGGCCCGCTACTTGGAAGGCCGCTCGCGGAAATCCTCCCGCTTCAGGCCGTGAGCCTTCATCTTGCGGTGCAGGGTGGCCGCATCGATCATCGCGTGGCTGGCACTGGCCGATATCCCCCCGGAGTGGCGGCTGAGCACGGCCGACAGGTAGGCGCTCTCCGCTCTCCGCATGTACTCCTTGATCGGGAGGTCGTAGTCTTGGGGACGTCCTACGCCCGAGCGTTGCGTTCCTACCACCGGCCCAACGCCCTGAACATCGACCTCGCGTATGACGGACCCCGCCGTCTTGAGAATCGCCCTTTCCAGCACGTTGCCGAGTTCTCTGACGTTGCCGGGCCAAGAGTAGCTCATGAGCTCCTGAAGGGCCTGATTCGACAGCCGCGAGATGCTCCGCTCTCGTGCCATCGGATTGTTGCGCAGCATCTCGCTGACGAGCAAAGGAATATCCTCCACCCGGTCGCGTAGAGGGGGAAGCTTGATCGGAACGACGTTGATTCTGTAGAAGAAGTCCTCGCGCATCTCGCCGTTGCCCACCATCTCCTCGAGGTTGCGATTGGTAGCTGTGATGATGCGCATGTTGACGGTAACGACCCGGTTTCCGCCCAACTTTTCGATCTCGCGCTGTTCGAGCGTCCTCAGAAGCTTCAACTGCATGGGCAGAGAGATGCTTTCGACCTCGTCGAGGAACAGAGTGCCGCCGCTGGAGAGTTCGATCTTCCCCACCCGGTCGTGCGTCGCGCCGGTGAAAGCACCGCGCTCGTAGCCGAACAACTCACTTTCGAGCAGTGAATCCGGAAAGGCCGCGCAGTTGATGGCCACGAAACGCCCGCCCTTGCGTCGTCCCTGAAAATGGATCGCGCGCGCAACGAGCTCCTTACCTGTGCCCGACTCACCCGATATCAAAACGGTCGCATCGTTCTGAGCCAGAGACTGGATGGTCTCGAAGATCTCGTGCATGACGCGATTCCTGCTCACCATGTTGGCGAACGAGTAACGATCGGAAAGCTGGCTGCGCAGGTAGCTGATCTCGTCGAGCAGGCGTCTCTTTTCGAGAACTTTTTCCGTAGCCAGCAGAATCTCTTCGCGCTCGAAGGGCTTGGTTATGTAGTCGCTGGCCCCTTGGCGGATGGCTTCGACAGCGCCTTTGATCGAGGCATAGCCGGTCACGATGATGACGTCGAGGTCCGGCCACCGCTCGCGAATCTCGCGTGTAAGACTGATCCCGTCGCTGCCGGGTATCTTTAGATCGACCACCGCCAGAGCGCACTCCAATTCTTCGAGGTGCTCCATGGCTTCGTCGGCCGTGTTCGCAGTGACGACCTCGTACTTGCGATCACGGTAGAGATCCTCGAGCTGCCTACAGATCAAGGGATCATCGTCGACGATCAAAATTCGATGGACCAAGTGACTACCTCACACTCCTATTTGTACAGCGGGAGAAACATGACGAGGCTGCGGTGGTCACCGCCACGTTCGAACAGCTCCCCGCCGTGAACCTGTACGAACTTCTCGGCCACCGCCATCTCGATGCCGGAAGTCAACGTAGCTCCGTTGACTCGAGCGTCTCCGGCGAAGAATTCCAACTCCAGGCCGTCGAACTCACCGCGAGTCGACCGGGCCAGTTTCAGCGTAAGAGCGTTGCCCTCGACCAGAGTCGCGCTGATGCGGTCCACGACGGTCCGCACGACATGTGTCATCCGCGACACATCGATCATGACCTCGGTTTGCGCGTGCTCGTCGAGGCCCTTTGCCTCCAGGCTTCTGCCCTTCAAGCGTTTACGAATCCCGCCGACGAGGTCATCGACCCGTATGCGGTCGAAGCTCAGCCTGGGGGGCGTGAAGTACTCCAGCGTCATGCGCAGGAAAGCCTCGAGCCTCTCCGTGGTGTCCTCGAGCATGTCCAAGCCCGCTTGGTCACCTTCTTCCGCAGTCGAAGCGATCTCGCTTTTGACGAAATCAATCCAGTAGTGAAGCTTGTGGAAGTAGTTGCCCAGCTCGTGGGACACTTCCGTCAAGATGCGGTCATCGGGGACACCGAATCCCGGCTCGTACCCGGACGCCTCCATCGAGGTCGAGGAGTCCTCGCTATTCCGTGTCTTGTGACTCGCCACCTTGTTCGAACAAAGCCTTGAGGTTCTGAACCTTGCGTAGCTCGTAGTCGACCTTCAAAAGGGATTCGACCACGTGCTTGATCTCCCCTTCCATTCTCTCGAGCTGCTCTTCCGATACCTCGTCGAGGTCTCGTTTGACCCGATCGACGGCCGACAGCAGCTCGCCGATGCCGCCGGCACCCGACAGCCTCTCGTTCACGGCGTCGTAAGCGGTGACGATGGCATCGAACCTGTCTCTGATTCGGTCGGTCATTGCATCCAGTAGGACCGCAGCGTGTGCAGTTTCACCAGCCCGTGATGTTGCGCAGCCGCAAGAGTCCTGAATCCGTGGAGGCGCTGGCGCTCGCGCAAGCTTGCGGCATGCGGGCCTGGCCGAACGAGCCGCAACTCCGCAGCCCCACCGGACCCCACGGATTGCATTCCTGCACTAAACTAACTTGCGAAGCCGCGCTGTTTCAACCGGTTTTTTCGGCCCCGGGCCGAAGCCCGGGGCTCGGAACCTTGCTCAGGCGCTGCCGAGGATACGCTCGCGCGTCGATACGGGCTCGAGCTGAAGAGCCTCGCAGATGTTGTTGAACGAAAAGGGCGAATCCCAGTCGTCCAGACGGATCCAGAACTCGGCCTGCCTGGCCAGTATCTCGGGGTTCTGACGCGGCCGCTTCAGCGTACGCCTGTAGCACGCTATGGCATCCTCCAAGATGGCCAGCATGAGCGTGAGCTCGGGGGTCCATTGGATGGCGCGGCCTTCGTTTTCAGCTTCCGGATCGCCCAAGTAGCCGAGGCTGTCACGCTGAGTAGAGGCCGGATCACTCGGGGTCGAATCGCTCTCCTCGGAGTAATCGTAGACCGGCCGTAGATCGTGTAGTTCCCTCATCTTTCCTTCCTCCTCTTCCTGGCCGCTCGCGGCGGCGGCACATAGAGGAGCAAGGCCTCTGCCATACTCGTCGACTGAGCTTTAGGGGTTGATTTTCGCGGTTTTCTGGCGTTCCAGCCCCTTGGATAGACGCTTTGCGTCGCACAGGAAACGCTCCCTGACGGACAACTATGAACCACCCGACGGACGCGGGCGGGTGCGGGAGACCAAGGCCTAGGCGGCCAAGACCTGGCGGGCGATGACCTTCAACTCGAGGATAGGCTTCACGCCCTCGAAGATCGGCAACACCTGAGCATCGACCACGTAGCGGGATATCGGGTACTCCTCGGCATAGCCCCAGCCCCCGTGAAGGAGCTGACCTTCCTGGGTCACCCACACGGCCATGTCGCAAGACAGAAGTTTGGCCATGGCCGGCTCCAGAGACCTGCTCTCGTCTTCGTCCATCGCCAGCGCTGCCTTGTAGGTGAGCTGCCTGCTGGCGTGCAGGTGGGCCGACATCCGGCCCAGCTTGTACTGGGTCAACTGGAAGTCCGACAGCGGGCGGCCGAACTGCTTACGCTCGCTGACATAGACGGCACTGGTCTCCAGCGCCGCCTGGGCGATGCCGGTGGCCCGGCCCCCGGTCTGGAGCCGGCCGGCGGCGAAACCGTTCATCTGCAGATAGAAACCCTTGTTGATGCCGGCGTCTTCGCCGATCAAGTTCGCCGCCGGCACGAAGTAGTCCTCGAACGCCAAGGTGAAGGAGTGCATTCCCCTGTATCCGGGCGTCGCGTCCGCTTTACCCGTCAGCACCCCGCCGGTCTCCTGTTTCATGACGAACTCGTGCCCGTCGAAGGCATCCTTCTCGACTATGAAAAGCGACAGCCCGCGGGCGCCTGACTTCGGATCCGGGTCGGTGCGGGCGAGCAGCGCGAGAACGTTGGCCCGACCCGCGAAGGTGCACCATGCCTTGGCCCCGTTGATGAGGTAGCCCTTCTCGCCACCGACCTCGGCCGGCTCCGCCCTGCAAGCCACGGAAGCTACGTCCGAGCCGACGTCGGGTTCGGTCACCGATACCCCCACCATCAATTCGCCGGAGCTGACCGAACCCAACCACTTGGACTTTTGGTCTTCCGTGCCACCCTTGATGAGGGCCTTCGTGAGGATCTCGGGCCGGGTGATGAGACTCCCCGCCGCTGCGAGCGAGGCGCGAGAGAGTTCCTCGGTGGTCACGATCATGGCGAGGTTACCCATCCCGAGCCCGCCGTAGTCGGCCGGAGCCGACATGCCGAAGTAACCCATGTCGGCCATCTTCGAGATGAGCGAGTCCGGAACTAACGCGTCTTCACGATGTATGTGCTCGGCCAAGGGAGTCACTTCCTGCTCCGCAAACCCGCGCACCGAATCACGCACCATCACCGCGTCTTCGTCGGCAAGCCAGGAGTTGTTGACGCCGCGTGACTCGGCCACGTGCCTTCCTATCGAGCGAACACGAGCTTCACTGCAGAATCGCGAAACCAGGTCGCGGATCTTGGCGTCGTCGAGGGCGGCGCGAATGGGCTCGGCAGACCCCCCGTACTCACTCGCGCCCGCGGCCACGGAGCCTATGAGGCGGGCTACGGTCTCTCCGGTGACGAGTGCGGCGCTGTCGAGAGCAACCGGCTCTGTCGCACCGGCCTGGTCCGCCGCCACTGCGTACTCATACGCAGCGCGGGCCGCCTCCAGTTCCGAACACAGGTAGGCGACACGCTCGCACTGCACCTGGTGCTCGTCGATGAGCTTGCCCCCCGAGGTTGCTTCGGCCGCCGCAGAACGCGCTGCCGACACCGCAGTGTCGAGGGCCTCCAAGAGGTCCCCGAGCTGCTCCAATGTTACTGGTTCGACCGGCGTGTCACTCATCGCTTACCTCTCTAAAATACAGCCGATAAAGCTATTTCCGGCCATGTACGGAGTCAAGGCGACACACGTTGCATCCCCCGTCTCAACGTGGGAAATAGGGCGACTCCGCGCGCATGGAACGACACTGAATGGGACGCGTTAAGGTCGGCTATCAAGACGGTTGCCTCCACCCCCTGTGGCTAACCAACATGGGGCTGCGCACCGCCCGTATGTTCGGGGCACAGTCCTTGTGGCTGCCCGATCACTTCATGGGCTTCATCGCCCCGAGTGTGTGGAAGGAGGAAAACACTCCGGCCGCCAAGGTCGTCCATTCGACCGACGGGTTCTTCGACCCCATTCAGATCCTCGCGGTCGCGGCTACCAAGTTCAAAGGCGTCGACCTCGGGACAGCCGTGACCGAGGCCTACAGGCGCCACCCCATGTCGTTGGCCCAGTCCTTCGTAACTCTCGACCATCTGTCAAAAGGCCACGCTATCCTCGGTATCGGCAACGGCGAGCGGGAAAACGTAGAACCCTACGGCCTGCCCTGGGCCAAGCAGGTGGCCAGGCTCGAGGAGGCCCTGACCATCATCCGCCTCTTGTGGGAAAGCGGCGGCAAGCCCGTGTCCTACGACGGCAACATCTGGCCGCTACGCGACGCGGTGTTCAACCTACCCCTCTATAACGGACGAGCGCCGCGTATCTGGATCGCCTCGCATGCGCCGAAGATGCTGGGCCTTACCGGCCGCTTCGCGGATGGGTGGCTTCCCACCATGAAGGCCGAGCCGGAGGAATACGCGAGACGCCTTGGCGTAATCAAAGACGCCGGCGCCGAGGCGGGCCGCAACATGGACCACTTCGAGCCCGGACTGCTGGTCGCCTGCGCTCTGGGAGAAAGTCGTGACGCGTTGCTGGAGCGTGCCATGAAGTCCAAGATCGCGGCCGCAATGTCCTTGCTCGCCCCGGGCCCGGCATGGCAGGGCCTCGGCAAGCGTCATCCCCTCGGCGACTCTCACAAGGGGTGGCTGGAGATCGTGCCACCCAGGGTTACCGAAGAGCAGATCGAACAAGCGGCCGCAGACCTCGAGCCCGAACTACTGACCGGCTCCATCTACTTGGGCAGCCCGTCGGAGATCCGTGACGAGTTGGCTCCCATCGTGGAGGCGGGCGCCCGGCATCTCATAATCGCCAACATCGGCGGAGCCTTTACCGGCGGCGGCCTCGGCGAGATGATGCGTCTGGCCAGCCTCATTCGAAAAACACGCCGTCTCTGAACTTTGACCGCTCAATATGAAAGGAGAACTTGAATGGTTTCGACTACCCTGAAGACACTGACCTTCGCCGTTTTCGCAGTTGCCCTCACCTCTTTGGCCGCCTGTCAGAGTGGCAGCGAGCAACAGGCCGGCGGCGAGGCCGGCAGCTCGGCAGAGGCGACCGACAATCCGGTAGTCCTCATGAGCACCAGCAAGGGGGACATCAAGATCGAACTCGACCCCGCGAAAGCGCCCATCTCGGTAGAGAACTTTCTCAGCTACGTCGACAGCGGTCACTACGACGGCACGATCTTCCACCGCGTCATCGCCGGCTTCATGATCCAGGGGGGAGGCTTCGACAGCTCCAACAAGCAGAAGGAGACACGTCCACCGATCAAGAACGAGGCCGACAACGGGCTCGAGAACAAGCCGATGACCATTGCCATGGCAAGAACTAGCGTAGTAGATTCAGCAACTTCACAGTTCTTCATTAATGTGGCGGATAACCAATTCCTGAACCACAAAGGAAAGACTGCGAAAGCCTACGGCTACGCCGTGTTCGGACGCGTTATCGAGGGTCAAGACATCGTGACCAGCATCGAGAACACGCCTACGGCCAACCGCGGAGGCGCCTTCGCCAACGCTCCGGTCGAGCCGGTCGTCATCAAGAGCGTCAAGAAGATGTGAGCCTGCGGGCCTCGAAGGGCTTTTCAGCACAGCTTCGGGCGATTTCTCTTGATTTTGACAACCCGGGCGCGTAGCCAAGCGTCATCGGAAACCACAGCGACGCTTGTGCGTGGAGGTTGCCATGAGGAATTCCCGTGCTTCGCTGGGGCATAACCGCTACGTCCGCCCGACCCCATACCTCGAATATCGTGCCAGGATCCTGAAGACCGACCTGAAGGGGCACGAAACCACCTACTACGATGGGGGCCCCCTGACCCCGTACACCATCGAAGCCACCATCGAATTGGTGCTGGCCGAGGCCTCGGTCGACTGCAGCTCCCTCGACTTGACCCTGGAACTCGAGGGCGAGTGCAGCGAGGACTTCATCGACGACATCGCCGCCAGATTCGGCGGGGTGGAGGCTCCCGGCACCCGGGTGCGGATCTGCGCCTTCGGACACTCTACCCGGCTTGCGGTCTCCAACCCGGTGATCATGCCGGCAAGCGGACACTGAGGGCTCGACCGGACTCCCGGGCCGGGTACGGCCAACCCGGCCCGTACGGTGGTGGTTGACAACACCGAGCAGGCCCCTCACGATTCTCAGGCGATCCCCTCGCCTAAATGCGCATCGCGGACCTCTACAGCAAGCAGCCAGCGGTATTCTCCTTCGAGTTCTTTCCCCCCAAGACCGACAAGGGCTTCGCGGACCTGCGTCATACAATCGAGGAACTCAAGAGCCTTTCTCCAGGATTCGTGTCGGTGACATACGGCGCCGGCGGGTCGACCCGCGACCGCACGATAGAGCTGGTTTCCTACATCAAGAACGAGGTGGGGCTCGAGGCCATGGCTCACCTAACCTGCGTAGGCTCCAGCCGCAGCGAGATCACCGCCACGCTCGACCGGCTCGAGGCTGCGGGCATAGAGAACATCATCGCGCTGAGAGGCGACCCGCCCGCCGGCGAAGATCACTTCGTGGCCCACCCCGACGGCCTCGAACACGCCTCGGACCTCGTTGCGCTGATCCGCGGGCAGGACCGCCCGTTTTCGGTCGCGGCAGCCGGCTACCCTGAGACCCACACGGAAGCGCCAAGCGCCGAAGCCGACCTACGCAATCTGGTGACCAAGGTCGCCGCCGGCGTAGACGTGATCATCACCCAGCTGTTCTTCGACAACGGCTGCTACTTCGACTTCGTGTCCAGGGTCCGCGAGGCCGGCGTCACCGTCCCCATCGTTCCGGGGATTATGCCGATAACCAATGTCTCCCAGATCGAGAGGTTCACCAAGATGTGCGGGGCGAGCATACCCGATGCCCTGTGGTCGCGCCTCGACGAAGTTCGCGACAGCGAGGACGCGGTGGTCGAGCTGGGGATCCGGCACGCAACCGACCAATGCAAAGGCTTGCTCGACGGCGGTGCTCCCGGCATCCACTTCTACACTCTGAACAGATCGCGATCGACCCGTCGGATAGTGGAACTCCTGCGCGCCGAAAGCGTCTCGGCCTAACGTAGCCGTTCAGCGAACCGAACGCCCGGCTCGATCGCGCTGCCGTCCGGGCCGGAGCACGCTTCAGAAATATCGAGGAGGAACCCGCTACGCCCGCGGTTGGCGGCCTCGGCCTGATCCATGTCCGCATAGACCGAAGCCGAGGATAGCGAGAACTGTTCCGCCGCTGCCCGCAAGTCGAGCTTGCCGACCTTGATACGTCCGGGATGCAGGTAGACCGAAACTTCCCTAGACCCGCCAATGATCGCCGGCGACGGCTCGCGGCTATCTAGGGACCCGGCAGGGATCTCCTCCGTAAGTTCCGCTGGAACTTCCACAGGCGGCTCTTGTCGCGCCGCCTTCGACTCAGTGGTGCCAAGACCGCGGCCGCGCCTGCCGGCACCCGGCATCTCGGCGTGATCGGCTTCGAGCAGCATCCACATGCGGAAGTCAGAGCCCCATCGACCTCGCGATGATGAGCTTCATGATCTCCGTCGTGCCGGCGAAGATCGTTTGGATCCGAGCGTCCAGGTAGTCCTTGGCTATGGGGTACTCGAGCATGTAGCCATAGCCGCCGTGAAACTGCAGAACCTCGTCGCAGGTACGTTTTAGCATCTCCGACGTCCACCACTTCGCCATGCTCACTTCCTTGACCAACTCCTCGCCCGTGACGTGCCCCTCGAGGAGACGGTCTACGAAGGTACGGGCCAGGGTCACTTCAGTGGCGATGTCGGCCAGCCTGAACTGCAAGTGCTGAAGCTTCGACAGGGGCTTGCCGAACGCTTTGCGCTCGCGGCAATACTCCACGCCGTTGTCGAGCACGAGCTCGGCGGCAGCAGTACATCCGACGGCTACCACCAACCTTTCCTGCTGTAGCTTCTCCATCAGATAGTAGAAGCCCATGCCCTCCTCGCCAAGAAGGTTGTCTTTGGGGACGACGCAATCGGAGAAGCTCAACTCCGATGTATCCTGAGCCTTCAGCCCCATCTTCTCGAGGTTTCTGCCGCGTTCGAATCCCGGCGTGTCCGCATCAACCACGAAAAGCGATATCCCGGTATATGGCGGATCGGCTTGAGTGTCGGTCTTGGCGACAACGATGACGAGGTCACAAATCTGACCGTTCGAGATGAAGGTCTTCTGTCCGTTGAGAACGTAGTTGTCACCGTCCCGCTTGGCGGTCGTGCGCACGCCGGCCAGATCCGACCCGGCGCCGGGCTCGGTCATTGCGATCGCGAGAATGCTCTCGCCCGACGCGCAGGCCGGGAGCCAACGCCGGTGTTGCTCGTCGTTGCCGTAGCTGAAGAGGTACGGCGCACATATGTCGCTATGCAACGAAAACGCCGGTCCCGTCGCCCTGACCTTGGACATCTCTTCGATCATTACCGCCGAGTAGAGAAAGTCGGCGCCGACGCCGCCGAGTTCCTCGGGGAGAAAGGGGCACAGGAACCCCGCGTCACCCGCTTTCTTCCAAAGCTCTCTAGGCACCTGCCCGGCCTTCTCCCACTCTTCGTGGTAAGGAACGATCTCGGACTGGCAAAAACGCGCAAACGATTCGCGAAAGCGCTCGTGTTCTTCGTTGTAGATCTTCCGCTCCATTCCTATCTTGTTATCCAGCACGCGCATTCCTGTCCAGCACGGGGGCCGCTTGTTGCAATAAAGCGACGCCATCCGTAAGAATTCCGAGTATGTCCGAGAAGTTCTCCCTCGACGCAGACAACCTGCGGCGCTTCATCGAAGACAACGTTGAAGGTCACTCGACAGCCGACATAGAGGTAACACGACACGCCGGCGGTCATTCCTGCGAGACCTGGAGCATAAGCTGCAACGGCGAGCGCTGGATACTGCGCAGACCGCCGCGCGCCAACGTTCAGAAAGGCGCCAGCAACATGGCGCGGGAATACCGCGTCATTTCCGCCTTGTGGGACACCGCGGTGCCTGTAGCGAGGCCCATCGCACTGTGCGAAGACCCGGACGTAATCGGAGCTCCCTTTTTCTTGATGGACGAGATCGACGGCGTCGTTCTGCGTTACGAGTTCCCGGAGGACTTCGAAGACACGCCCGAGCGCCGCCGCGCCTTGGGCGAACGGCTCGTGGACACGCTCGTCGACATCCATGCCGTCGACTGGACAGCCGTCGGTCTCGAAAAGCATGGAAAGCCCGACACCTTCATCTCACGCAACCTCAAGCTGATGAAGGACCAGTGGGACAATGTTCGGCAGCGTCCCATCGACGATATCGACAAAGTCGGCGCATATCTGGAATCTCATTTACCCAACGGCTGCGCGCCGACCATCGTGCACGGGGACTACAAGCTCGACAACGTCATGTGGAGGCGCGACGAGCTCGCGACCATCGCCGCAGTATTCGACTGGGAAATCTCCACGATCGCCGATCCCCTCATCGACCTGGGCTGGCTTCGCGGCTTCTGGACCGACCAGGGCAAGCCCAGGGGCGCCGTCACCATGGGGCCCAGTCTCCAAGAAGCCGGAGGCTTCATCTCTCGAGACGAGATAGTCGAACGCTACGCGTCGCGCACCGGACGGGACGTGAGCGACCTACCTTGGTACGAGGCGTTTTCGATGTGGAAGATCGCCATCATCATGGAAGCCAGCTACCAGCGCTATCTGATGGGGGCCAGCGACGATCAGTTGTTCGCAACGCTTGACATCGTCGTGCCCGCTCTGGCGAACGCGGCGGTCGAAGCGTTGACGGAGGCGGGCAGGCTCTGACCCGCCGCTCCCCCGGCTCAGAAGCCGTAAGCCTCTTTGAGATCCGCGTCGCTGGTGGCGAGCATGCGCGCGAGTTCGACTACAACCTTGCACTGTTTGAAGGTGGCATCGTCCTGCATCTTGCCGTCTATCATGACGGCTCCGGTCCCGTCGCCCATGGCCTCGATGACCTTCTTGGCCCACAGCACCTCGTCGACGGGCGGGCTGAACACGCGCTTGGCGATCTCGATCTGGACGGGATGCAGAGACCAGGCACCCACGCATCCCATCAGGAAAGCGTTGCGAAACTGGTCCTCGCAGGCAACCGTGTCCTTGATGTCGCCGAAGGGACCGTAATACGGGAGGATCCCGTGAGCATTACAAGCATCGACCATGCGAGCCATGGTGTAATGCCACAGATCCTGCTGGGCAGTCGGCCGCGCGGCGTCCGGCGCCTCCGGATCGGGGTCGGTGCGAACCAGGTATCCGGGATGGCCGCCGCCTACCCGCGTGGTCTTCATACGGCGAGACGCAGCCAGATCGGCCGGGCCGAGCGACAACCCCTGCATGCGCGGACTGGCGCCGCAGATCTCCTCTACGTTGGCCACGCCTGTGGCGGTTTCCAAGATCGCGTGCACGAGAAGCGGCCTATCGAGGCCGGCTTTCGCTTCCAGCTGGGCCAGTAGCCGATCAACGTAGTGGATGTCCCAAGCACCCTCGACCTTGGGAACCATGATTACCTCGAGCTTGTCACCGATCTCGGTGACCAACTCGATCAGATCGTCGAGGCCCCAGGGAGAGTCCAGGCTGTTCACCCGGGTCCACAGCTGAGTCGTCCCGAAATCGGTGTCACGCGCAATGCTGATGAGCCCCTTACGCGCGGCGACTTTGTTGTCGGCTTGGATGGCATCCTCGAGGTTGCCCAGGAGAACATCCACCTGCTTGGCGATGTCGGGCACCTTGGCCGCCATCTTCGGATTACTGGGGTCGAAGAAGTGGATCATGCGCGAGGGCTTGAAGGGAATCTCGCGCATAGGCTCGGGGGCGCCTATGGCCATCGGGGAAAAGAACTCGCGTGCGCCGCGCATGCCGTTACCTCACTTCTCGTAGAGCTTGATCACCTGAACGGCGCCCTTGGGGCCCGCGTCCAGACAGAGATCACAGAGAACACACTCGTCGAGGTTATCGTCGACGATCTCGAGAGCGCCAGCGTCGCTCTGGGCGAAGATGTCTACCGGACACACCTCGCAGAGCTTCTTTACCACCTCGGCGTCTTGGGCCGCGGCGGGTTCGACTTTCACATCTATGAACATGCCTGCCATTATCGTTTCTCCGCGAGTCGCTTCCTGATCAGTTCAGGAATCTCCTCGATTCGCTCGGCCACCGAGATGCCGGCGTTCTCCATCCTTTCGATCTTTGCGGCCGTCGTGTCTTCGACGCCCTCGACGATGGTGCCTGCATGACCGAAACGCATGCCCTTCATCTCGTCCATGAAGCGTCCCGCCATGAAAGCGACTATCGGCAGACGAGACTTGTTGGTCACGACCCACTCGGCCAACTCGGCCTCCATACGGCCGCCCGGCTCGGAATAGATCGCGATAGCATGGGTCTCGGGATCATCCTCGAACAAGGGCATCAACTCCGCGTACGTAGACCCCACGATGGCGTCGCCGCCGATCGATACCGCAGTCGACTGGCCGAAACCGGCCGCTGTCAGTGTGCTGGCTATTTCGGTCGTCATACCGCCCGAGCGCGACATGATTCCGATGTTGCCCTTCGTGTACGCTTGGCGCGTGTTGGCGGCGGGCCCGCCGACGCCGCCCATCTTGGCTTCGCCGGGGGAGATTATTCCGAGGCAGTTGGGCCCGATTATCCGCGCGCCCCTCAGGTTGGCCAGTTCGACCATCTGAGCCACGTCCTTGCGAGGGATGTTCTCAGTGACGATTACGATGATCTTGACGCCGTTCTCGAGCGCCTCGAAAGCGGCATCGCGCGTGAATCCCGGCGGAACCGAGATGATGGCGCCGTCCACGGCACCGTGGGCAGCCACCACATCGCGAACGCAGTCGTAAACCGGCACTCCGTATACGTCACGGCCGGCCCTGCCCGGCGTCACTCCACCGACGATGGTGGCCCCGTAGTCGAGGTTCTCGCGAGTCAGGTTGACGGCCTCACGCCCGGTGATGCCTTGGATGATGAAGCGGGTGTCCTTGCTGATCAGAATAGACATCGCTTTACCCCAACTTTGCTACGGCCTTACCGGCGGCTTCGTACATCGATACCGAACGGTCGCAATACTCGACACCGTACTTTTCGAGTATCTTGAAGCCTTCTTCTTCCCAGGATCCGGGTATGCGGAATATGGTGATCACCTCGGCCGGATCCTTGCCCGCCTCTATACAGCCCTTGATCACCCCGCGGGCGACGATGTCGACACGGGTGTTGGACACGACGTTCATCATTACCGCGATCCTCTCGACGCCGGGCTTCGACAGGATCAGCTTCGTCAGGTTGCGGGCTTTGTTGACACTCGGGTTGCCGCCGATCTCGCAGTAGTTGGCGGGCCGTCCGCCGTGCTTGCGAACCGCATCGAACAAAGTCAACGAGCCTCCCCCGGCTCCGATGACCAGGCCGAGGTTTCCATCGAACTCCACGACGTTGCCGGCAACGCCCCGGTGATCGACGGCGTTCAGCTCGGCTCCCGTGATCTCGAATTCGGTAGGCTCCCTCGCCTGCCGTGTCTCCTCGGGCCTGATGGCGAGCTCCTCCAATAGGGCCTTGTGGCGCCCGCGAGCCTCGGCCTCCATGTCTATGTGCCCGTCCAGGACGATGAAGCGGCCGTCCTCGAGACGTCCCAGAGGGTTGATCTCGGCCAGCGTGAGATCGTACTCGAGAAACACCTTCATCAACTCGAATACGATCGGGGTAAGGCGATTGAGGGCCGATCCACTCACTCCGGTAGCGCCGATCGCTTCCTTCGCGATTCTTGGTGAGATCGGAAGGATAGAAGAGAAGTGCGTCTTGGAAACGTGCTCAGGGTGCTTCTCGGCCACCTCCTCGATGTCGATACCCCCCATGTCGGAGAACACGAGAACGGGCTGCTTACGCCGTCCGTCCCACGTAATCGCGGCGAAGTACTCCTGCTCTATGGCGCTCTTATCTTCGACGAGAACCGACCGAGCCTTCTGGCCGTTGACCACGATCGGCATGATCGCATCGAAGTGCGCCGCCGCTTCCTCGGGGGTGTCGGCGAACTTCACGGCGCCGGCTTTCATGCGGCCGCCTGAAAGCACCTGCCCCTTGAGAACGACAGGCCCGCCGATTTCGGCGGCGATGCGGCGCGCATCCTCCGCGCTCTCTGCTACACCGCTATTCCCCAGCGGCATCCCGTGGCGGCGGAACAGGTTCTTTGCTTCGAACTCATAAAAGCGCATGCGAGTAGATCCTTTTGATGATGGGCCGTGTCTGGGTGGCCGGGAAAAACAGCTTTTATATCGCTCCCTTCAAGCGACGCAAACGGTGCCGCCGGCTGCTTTTTTGGCCCATGCCCGCCGGCCCTCTCCGTAAGGGCGTCACACCAGCCCGACGTTGTTGGCTGTCGGTCGCGTTGGTATATTCTCACTCTGGTACAGGAGCCTCAGGCCCGGCTCCGATCGGCGGATACGAGGCGTTGCGCGACCGTTTCGCCTCGACTCTGCCCCGCACGCGCCATGCGACCTGACATGGCTGTCGCCGAACCCGATATGCACGACACCGCTAAGCGACCAAGCGAACCCGAGTGGAAGCCG
Organism: Candidatus Binatia bacterium; assembly: GCA_028278325.1. Classification (GTDB taxonomy): domain Bacteria; phylum Desulfobacterota; class Binatia; order UBA1149; family JAJCZL01; genus JANQEO01. Next base: position 15,933 of record JANQEO010000180.1, on the reverse strand, counting down.
GCGTGCCTGATCTTCGCCGTGACGCTGGTGTTCTATTGCATCGGCCTCGGCTGGGGGCTGCCCAACGGCAACGACACTTGGGCAGCCGATGCAATCAAGCCGGGTGCACCACTATCCGTCATGTACCGGGTATTCGTTGCCGAGCCGTGGAACAGCGGATGGTTCTGGTTCAAGTACCCGATGGGCCACGTGCTGATACTCGCGACGCTGTATGCGCCCTATGTCGGCTTTCTCTTCCTCACGGGCGGAATCGAGGACCCCACCAGCACCTTCCCCTACGGCATGGCCGATCCCGACACTACGCTCGCAGTGTTGGCACTCATCGGCCGCGCGGTGAGCGCCACCATGGGCGCAGGTGTGGCAGCCATCGCCTACCTACTCGTCAACCGTTCCTTCGGGCGCATCCATGGCTGGTCGGCAGCCGCGGCCACCGCCCTCTGCTACCCCATGGTGTTCTACAGTCACACGACCAACGTCGAGGTCCCCTACACCTTCTGGACCATGCTCGCCTTCCTTGGTGCCGTGCGCATCGCCGAAGGTGGAGCAAGGGGCGGAGCTTGGTTGATGCTCGGAGTCGGGGCGGCGATGGCGGTGTCCACCAAAGAGATAGCCGGAGGCTTCTTTCTGGGCCTACCCGTCGTACTCATCGCCGTTCACCTGCTTGCGGCGCGACCGTTCAGGGATCTCGTAGTCGGAGGTCTGCTTGCAGCGGCCGCAACGGCCGTGACGATAGTGCTGGCGAACAACGTCCTGTGGAACCCGACAGGGTTCACGCAGCGGCTCGCTTTCCTTACCCACAGCCTGCCGGAGGAAGTAGCTGCGAAGTACGCGCCCTACTACTTCCCCATCGACTTCGAAGGATATCGCGGCTGGTCGGTCGAACTGGCCCAACTGGGAATCGCCGCCACTCGAGTAATGGAAAGCCTGGGCCTTCCAACCACCGCCTTGGCCCTGATCGGACTCGCAATCGCGGCAATCAAGAGACCGTATTGGGCGGCGATGGCGGTGGCCGCCGCCATCGGGTTCTACCTCGTCGGCGTAAAAGCCATGCTGTCGCTCAGCGTGCGCTACGTTCTGCCGGTGAGCGTGCTTGGGGCCGTCTCGGCAGGCATCGCTCTGGGCGCGCTGCTGGAGGGCCGCCAGCTTCGCCCTCTGCGCCTCGGAATCGCAGTGCTGGCATTCGTTTACATCGCCGTCTACGGCTTCGACGTTTCGCAGATGATGGTCCGTGACGGACGCTACCGGGCCGAGGACTGGCTGGCCCAGAACCTCGGCCCCGAGGATTCGGTCGAGACCTACCAGCGGCCGACCTACTTGCCGAGGTTCGAGCGGTCTGCGCATATTGAAAGAGTAGCCTTCATGGACCGCACCATAAACGCGTTTGCGGAGCGCAACCCCGACTATGTGGTACTGTCGAGTGCCGGGATTTCCGGCATCACGGTTAAGTACAAGACGGACTGGCAATCCGACGCGGAGAAGGCCGATGAATGGATCCCGGCACAGATCAGCGTCACCGGCAAAGTCATGAACTACAACCGCCGCCAGAACCTGGAGTTTCTCGAGAGCCTGAGATCGGGCAAACTGGGCTACTCGGAGTTGGCCCGCTTCCAAGCCGATCCGTGGATCGAAAGACCGCTGATGAAGAGCCTCAACCCCGAGATCACGATTTACGGACGCTCGCCGGCCACGGAGGCGCCATAAGATCATGACCGAGAAGACCGAGTCGACAGCCCGCCCCCTGGTCAGCGTCGTGATTCCCGTCTTCAATGGGGCGACCACGATCAAGCGTGCCGTGGAATCGGTCTTCACCCAGACTTACTCGCCCCTGGAATGCGTCGTTGTCGACGATGCCTCCACGGACTCGACAGCCGAGATCCTGCGTTCCTTCGGGGACCGTATCAGGCCGGTCTTCAACGAGACCAACCGTGGCACTGCGGGCGCTTACAACATCGGAAGCCAAACCGCCGACGGAGAGCATCTTCTCCTCATGGCCAGCGACTGCTGCCTCACCGACCCCGAGTACATCGAAAGAGCGGTCGCTTACATGTCGGATGGTGAGATCGGGGCCGTATCGGGACAAGGAATCTTCGACGATCTCGGTCAACTCGGAACCATCCAGCGACTCTTCACCGCAGTCAACCTTCTCGACGTGGTCGAATCCGATGAAGAACTTTTCGAGGTCAGCTTCATCGAGACCAGGTGCGATCTCGTCCGGAAGAAGGCCCTCGAAGATATCGGCTTCTGGTTCGAGGGACTCTACAACTCCACCGAGGATCAGGACATCTCGGCCCGCATGCGCCTGAAAGGCTATCGCCTTCTTCAGGACAAGCGGCTGAAGTTCGCACTGGACTTCGGAACCACCGAAGACACTCTCTTCAAGGTCATCAAGAAGCAGTACAAGTACGCGCACGGCCAAGGCTACATCTTCCTGAAGTACGGCCTGGGGCATCACCTCATGACCGGCAAGCAGGACAACCGGCGCTCGCGCATAATCCACAGGTTCGTGCAGATCCTCATGGGCCCCATCGTGATCGGTGCACTGGCGTGCGCAGCGTTGGGAAGCGGCATGATCCTTCCGCTATTGGCGCTGGTCGCACTGCGCGCAGGCCACTATTGGCTGAACTCTCGGCGCTGGCTTTCGGGCATCGAGCGCTTGTACTGCGCAGGCATCGGACTGGCCTGTGACGTTACCTATAGCCTGAGCTTCCTTTCGGCCCTGGTCGGATGGGCCATACAGGAGCCCTCTTTGATCGGCCTCGGGAAGCCCGCGCTGAAGGACAGCTAGACTGTGGATCAGTTGCGCCGTCACGTCGCCGCCAGCATCGGCGCCTTGCTGATACTGGCCACCTTCCAGGCACTCCTCGAAACCGCGGCGGTGGCCTGGGTCTTTGCCGGACAGATCCTGCCGCCCTACGGATTCTTCCCCACCCAGCTTTATGACTTCCTTGCCAAGATCCGCTACTTCGCGGACCCGTTCCTGGCTTGGCTGCCCGCACTGCCGGATCATTTCCGTGCCCCCGGACTGTCGAACCATCTCCTGATCCTCGTCGACCTGCTGCCCGCTGTCGTCGCGACCGCGCTGGTGACAGGAGCAGTCGGCGGGGTGACGGGAACGGTGGTAGCCGGTCGCAGACAGGCGAGCCTGCGCGGCTATCTATGGGTCTGGCTCGCGGTGGGCCTGGCCGTCCACACGGCGGTGCTGCTCGATTCGCTCCGGCTCGACGACTTGCGCATGCTCAAGCAGCTCTACTACCGCCTGCGCGCTCTGGTACTCGACGGAACCATAATCGCGGTCTGCGTGCTTGCTGCATCCGGACTCCTGTCTCACCTGCTGATAGGCCGATCCGGCCTGCGCTCACGCCTCGGCTACGCCGTTGCGGCGGCCACCGTAGCAGCGGCTTTGGTGCTCAACTTCGTTCCGGTTCCCTCGGCCGTCACCGCCTTGAACCCGATACGCGACACACCGGCGTCCGCGGAGCCGAGCCCCTACAACATTCTGCTCATATCGCTGGACAGTCTGCGCGCCGACCGAGTCGGGAGCTACGGCCACGACCGTGACACCACGCCGCGTCTTGACCAACTCGCGGACGAGGGCGCGCGTTTCGCCAACGCCATAGCCACCTCGCCATGGACGCTTCCCACCCATCTCACGATGTTGACGGGCCGTTATCAGGTGTCTCACGGGGTCGTAGAAGACACCTACACCCTACACCCGGCCGTCCCTACGCTCGGTGAGCTGCTCAAACAGAAGGACTACGCCACCGCCGGCTTCGTATCCGCACCCTACACAGCCGCCCGCTACGGTTACTCCCGCGGTATGGACATCTACGAGGACCTGAGCGAAGGCTACGAGCACAAGAAGGAGGCACGGTCCGCCATAGTGGCACCGGAGATCACCACTCGCGGCATCCAGTGGCTACGTGAACATGCCAGCGAGCGGTTCTTCCTGTTCCTCCACTACTTCGACATACACTACAATTACATCCCGCCCCCGCCCTACGACGTCATGTTCGACCCTCACTACGACGGTGAGGTCGACGCGACCAACTTCCTGGAGGACCCTGCCATTCACGAAGGGATGGACCCGCGTGATCTCGAACATATCCTGGCTCTGTACGACGGCGAGATCCGCTTCACCGACGATCACGTCAAGCGGGTCCTCGGCGAACTCGACAAGCTCGGCCTCTCGGACTCGACACTCGTGATCGTCGTATCCGACCATGGAGACGAGTTCTTCGAACACGGCTTCACCGGTCACCACCGAACCCTCTACGAGGAGGTCCTCTGGGTGCCGTTGGTGATCCGATTCCCCGGAGCGGCGAGCCACGCCGGCAAGGTCGTCGAGCAACAGGCGACCTTGGTCGACATAGCTCCAACGATCCTGGACGCGGCCGGGGTCGAATACCCTCAGCTGATGGAGGGACGCAGCCTGATCCCCCTACTGAAAGGGGAAGAAGACGACCCTGACCGCCCGGTGTACGGGGCCTTCTTCGACAAGACCGTATTCAACATCCAGGCGATGAGGCGGACGAGGGCGGACAAGGTCATCCAACACTTCAACCGTATCCTCCATCCGGACAGCCCACAGGTTGAGCTGTACAGCCTGGCTGACGATCCCGGAGAGCAGAAGAATCTCTACGACTCCGACCCCGAAGAAACACGCGCGGCTTTGACCGAGTTGGCCGCCTGGCTCGAGAGCGTCTGGCGCAGCTACCGTTTCATGCAGGAGCAATCGAGCGGCCCGGTTCGCATAGAGCACGACGCCGAGACACTCGAGAGGCTGCGCTCCCTCGGATACGTAGGCGACTGAACGAGCCGCCTCAATGAGAGTTTCGCTTGCGGCCTTTCGCGGGCGTCGCCTCGTCACCCAGTTCAACCGACAGCTTGACCAGCTCGGCTAGAGATCTTGCGCCCAGCTTCTTCATCATGTGAGACCGGTGAACCTCGATGGTCTTCGGACTCACGCCGAGCGTCGCTGCGGCATCCCTGTTGGATTTACCGTCGACGACGAGCTTGAAGACCTGGCGCTCGCGCGGGCTCAACGTGCCATACAGCTCCCGGGCGCGCGTGACACGGCTCCTGATCTCGCGCTGCTGGACATCCTGGTCGAAAGCGGTGCGGACACTGTCGAGGATGCTCTGGTCGCTAAAGGGCTTCTCCACGAAATCCACGGCACCCCGTTTCATGGCTTTCACGGCGGTTTGGACTTCGCCGAAGGCCGTGATCACGATGATGGGAATACCGACGTCCCTCTCGGCCAGCTCCTTCTGTACCTCCAAGCCGCTCATGCCCGGCATGCGGATATCCATCACCAGGCAACCGGGCATCGAACCGTCATAGCTGTCGAGGAACTCAGGCCCACTCGCATAGGTCTTCACGCGCAGCCCTGCGGATTCCATGAGCCAGCGAAGCGACTCGCGCATCGAGGCCTCATCGTCGACGATGAATACTGTTGGTTGACTGTCCAATCGCGTCCCCCAGGAGCACGGATCAGAGGCGGCGCAGGAGCCCGATTTTGACCACTTCCGCCGCCTATTGCCAATGGAGCCTCGGGGGGTATCTAGCCCCGAGGCGATTGATATAATGTCGTCTTTGGCGGCATTCCCGCCCCTATACGGAGAGAGATGAGACAACTCCTGATCAACCTTGGCGCGTCCATACTGGTCATCGCAGGCCTGGCCCTGTTTCAGGTCGGCCTGGAGGTCCTGGTGATTTCGTGGCTCTATGCCGACCTCATCCTGCCGCCGCCCGCCTTCGCCACGGCCAATCTGTACGACGGCTTTTCGCAGCTCTATCTGGCCCTGCGAGAGCCTCTGGCCTTGCCTGAGACCCTTACGTCCTTCATCGGCCAGGGCTTCGTCAGCAAGCTCTTCATAACGCCCGACCTGCTGTCGATGAACCTCTACGTGGGGGCCCCGCTGGCCCTGATCGTAGGCATCGGAGCCACCCTTTCGGGCCTCCTGCGGAATCGGCCGTTCGCCGCCCGGTTGCTGCCTCTACTGGTGGTCGTCGCGGGGGTGGAGCTGGTCTTGCTGTCCTATTTCTGGCTCACCACCGTGTACTTCCCCGAGAGCTTCTCCGTGCTCAAGGCGATCAAGAACTCCGCCAGGAACTTCATCCACGACGGAACGGTGATCTCCTGGTCGATCCTGTTCGCGGCCGGCGCATTGACTTCTTTCTGCCTTCGCGGTGGCGCTCCGCGCCGGCCTGCCGCCGGCCTTGCAGCGGGAGCTGCAGCGGCGGTCGTGCTCAGCGGGCTTCTGCTCAGCACTTCAGAGACGGACGCTTCCTTCGTCGACCGTCGCACACCGGGACGGCCACCCCTCGCCGAGGACTACAACATCATCTTTATCTCGATCGACAGCCTCAGGGCCGATCACATCGGTGCTTACGGCTACGAACGCGACACATCGCCCACCATCGACAGCCTTGCCGAGCGTGGGGTGCGATTCGCCCACTCCAGCAGCACGACCTCATGGACCCTGCCGGCTCACATGTCGATGCTGACGGGGCGCTCCATCCTCGGACACGGCGTCATCTGGCACGACCGCAAGCTCAGCGCCGATATCCCGACCCTGGCCGAGAGCCTGAAGGCGGCCGGCTACACGACAGGTGCGATCACCTCGGCGCCCTATGTGGAAGCCAAGTACGGCTTCGACAAGGGCTTCGACGAGTACGACGACCAAACGATCCACTTCGCAACCAATGGAGAGTCGCACAAATCGGTCACGGCCCCCCTGTTGCAGAAAACGGCGGCAGCATGGCTCGATCGCCACGCCGAAGAGAAGTTCTTCTTGTTCCTCCACTACTGGGATGTGCACTACGACTTCGCGCCCGGACCTCCCTACGACACCATGTTCAACCCCGGCTACACCGGCACGATCACGGGCGACGACTTCCACACCAGCCCGCTTGTCCACGCGGGCATGGACAAGGCCGATCTCGACCACATCATTGCACTGTACGACGGGGAGATAAGGCTGGTCGACGATCACATCGCCCAGCTTCTTCAGACCGTTGCCGATCTCGGGCTGGCCGAGAAGACCATGGTGGTGGTGACATCCGATCACGGAGACGAGTTCTTCGAGCACGGGCGCAAAGGGCATCAACTGACCCTGTACGAGGAAGTCCTCGCCGTGCCGATGATCGTCTACGTTCCCGGAGTGAAGCCCACGCGTAACGTCGTCACGATGGAAACGAGCATCATCGACATCATGCCGACTGTGTTGTCACTGGTTGGGGCTCCCATTCCTCGGGGTGTCGAAGGCGTAGACCTGTCGAGCGTGTCCTATCGAGGCGATTCCGAGTGGAACCGGAGCACCCAGGGGGAGTTCTTCAAACGCCGCAACCTCAACGTACAGATTTCCTTGCAGGGAGGGCGCAAGAAGATCGTCCACCACTTCTTCCGCCGGCGACTGGAGTCTTACGATCTCGCTCAGGATCCGGGCGAACAAAAGCGCCTCTCGACCAAGTCAGGTTTCGCCACGGCCTTGGTGAGCGACATGACGGGCTGGCTGAACGGCCAGTGGTCGATCTTCGACAGCCGCATCCGGCGCCAGGGAATCAACACTCTCGAAATGGACGAGGATACGCGCGAGCGACTCAAGTCCCTCGGCTACATCCAGTAGCGCTGCAGGCACCCCGCCGCGACAGGGCAAGTTCGAGGTGGGACACCACGCTTTCGCGGGGCGTCCCACCTCACGTCTAAAGATCTATTTGCAGTTGTTCTTCGGCGCGCAGAACTTGCGCGAGACTTTCTTTCTCTTGCCGGGGATCTGCGTGTAGCACCCGTTGCCTTCGCTGCAGCAGCCTTGGGATACCTGGCACACACCGGGGGCCAGCAGCGGATCATCCTTGTCCAGGTAGTTGAAGTAAAACACCTGAGGGATGTTGTTGGGATTGGTGCCGATGATGTCGCAATCCGAACGGAAGGTAAGACTGAAGCCATTGTCTTCCAGGCTCGGGTTGGTGTTCTCGCAGCCCACGGTATCGGTGATCTGCCAGGCCTTGCGCTTTCCGCGGGTGCGCACGATCTCCCAATTGCCGTCGGCGTTGAAAGGACCTTCACCGATCTGGTCGACGAACTTCCGCTTGACCTTGGTGACGTGATCACCAGTCGACTGGAAGGCGAGGAATCCTCCGCCGTCGCTGACCGTCGGGTTCAGGTCCAGCCCCACATCCAGATCGGTGTATTGGGTCATGCGGGAGTGAAAGGTCCTGAACCGGAACAGATTCATGCCCGTCGAATCATTGCTCCAGATGTCGACGTCACTGTTGAACACGACATAGGGACCACGTGCGAAGTTACTAGCCGCCGAGATCATGGGATTAGCGTAAGTTCCTACGGGCGGCACTATGAGATCGCCGGGGAACTTGGGGTCACGGAATATGTCCAGGGTGCCCACGCCGTCCCTGTCGTACTTGTACAGCTGGGATCCGACCGTGCCTATGCCCAGCTGATCATGATCGGACACGAACGCCGTCCACTGGCACTGACGGGGGAAGTAGTAGCCGCCTATGACGGGGCTATGACTCGTCGTGCCGACCGGACCGTTGCTGAGTTGCGTGAAGTCACCTTCGGTCGGGAAGATGTCGAAGTTCTGTAGCGAGAACAGAAACACTTCCTGACTGCCGTCGGGGTTGGTAAAGCCCGTTACCGGGTTGGTGGAATCGGAACCGTCGTTGTTGTCGAGGTCGCCGGTAGAGGTGAACACCACACATTTGCCGCTGTCACTCGGGAAGGGCACCCCGTTGACCACCGGCGGTTGGGTATCGGTGATCTGATGGAAGACCTGGTTCTCCATGTCATAGAAGAAGATCTCCGGGTTGCCGTCGGCGTTGCTCACGTTGGGGTCGAAGTCACCGGTGGATGTGAAAGCGATGTACTGGGGCCTGTTGTTGGCGAACAGAGTATCGGTCGGGCGCGCTGCATCGTAGCTCTCGCCGCCGGGGGTCGTCGTCACGCGGGTAAGGCTCCCGGTAGCCCTTTCCCAGTAGTACACCTCACGCTGGCCGGGAGTTTCGGTTCCCGGCCCCATGACATCACCGTCGGAGACGAACACGATGAAATCTGCAGTCTCCAGATGAACGCGCGGAAACTCGACGTTGCCCGTCGTGTTGTTGGTGACTTGAAACATCATGGGTTCACTGCCGCGCCCGGCATGGGCAGAGATGCCCGACAGGATCACCGCGGCGATCGACAGGGTGACGATGCTCAACAATCTCGCTAACTTCATGACTCCTCCGTAGTCGGTATTTGTCCGCATCACGTCTTGGATCCAGCTCAGATGTCTCTGGAACCGGGGACGCCGTCCGTAGCTGCCCCGGCCTCGACGAGGCTGAGCTCTGAAAGGCACCGCTGCGTCTCCTCTGCGACGACGGCGTTGCCAAGATCGTTCCAGTGTGCGCCCACCGGCAGGTATAGCTGCTTGCCTTGAAGCGCCCGTGCCGTCAGGGCATCGGTCAGATCGCAGCAACGCAACCCCTCCTGGTCGCAGAACTCGCGCACTGCGGCCAGTGGTGCCTCGATCTGTTCACGCGTGTAGACGTGCCCTTCGGGCTGATACTGCTGGGCGATGTGCCAATAGACCTGCTCCTTGAACGGGAACAGCAAGACGACCAACTCGGCGTCGAGCGATGCCGCCTGCTCTTTCATGTCGCGCAGGGCCTTGCGCATGAGGCCGAATCCCTTCGTCCCGCCCGGATTCTCGACGACCTTCCGCCACCAGGCGTCGGCTCGGAACATGAAATCGAGCCCTCCTTCACGGTGGCGGTACGTATCACGGCGCCCGTAGCGCCGGGCCGCGTCTATCAAGCGATAGGTCACCGAATAGCGGGCAAGAAGATCGGAAGCATCGCTGCGGCGCTGCCTTCTCATCCAGGTCCAGTAGTCGTCGGTCCCACTGCGCGTCCAGTTGTCGAAATGCAGATTGTCCTTGAAGTCGTTGGGGAAAAAACCTGCCAGAACAAGACGCGGCTTGAGGTGCTCACCCACCTTGGCGAGCAATCGTGCTTCTGCGAGGTTCGAGTAGCCGTTGACGCCCAGAGTGGCGATCGAAAGCCCCGTACGGTCGGACAGGAGCTTGACCCAGCAGGCCTCTGCCGGCGAATCATCGCAGAAAGTGAACGAATCTCCGAGGGCTACGGCCTCGAAAGGAGCACTCGTTCCGATGTCTCTGAAGCCCAGATTGTTTATCCCCAGCGATGTCGTCCGAATTCCGATCTCACGGCCCTCGGAGGGAAACTTGAGGTCGAGTCCGGGTCGAAGCGAGAAGCCCAGCTGAGCGTCGGGCTGCATCATGCGTTCCCACGACGCTCTTGCATCGTAGATGCGAACGACCGAGCGCACTTTGGCGGGCATGAGACCGGGCAACAGACGCGGCAAGGTTTCGATGAGCGCGAACGCCATCAACACGCCCAAAGAAAGCGCGAAGAGCTTGAGGCGCAACTGTCCTCTAGGTGGAGTATTCTGCCGAGGGCTGGTCACGAAATTGTTCCGTTTCGGGGCCCCCGTTATCGTCGGCATGCAAGCTGACCCGTCCGGGCGCAGCATCGCATACACTCCCCTCTCACGGTGCTACCCGCCCCCGCCTGGCGAACCGATTCGGGACCGACTACAGGGAAACCCTATGAAGCCCATATTGGGGGCAGTCTCGCGCCTACAACAAGGGGAAAACCGCGATTTCACTGGGTTTTGACACCCCCGAAAGGGGGTCGATGTGACGCTTTTTCCGGCCGTCCGGGGCCGGGAGGCGGATCCGGCTCCGCGAGGTTGCCTAGAAGCCCTGCAGCGCCGCGAATCGGTCTCGATGCCAAGCGGCATCGCCCATGCTGAGCTGGCTCGCGCGTGCCCGCTTGGCGAAGAACCCTATGTCGTGCTCGTCCGTCATTCCGATGCCGCCATGCATCTGGATTCCTTCGTTGCCGACGAGAACCGCCGTATCCGAACACCTGGCTTTGGCCACGGACACCGACTGGCCATAGTCGTCCGCCCCTGCATCGAGAGCTTGGCAGGCCCCGTACACGGCCGAGCGCGACAGTTCTATCTCGGTGAACATAACTGCCGCGCGGTGCTTCAGCGCCTGAAAAGAACCGATCGGGACTCCGAACTGCTTGCGCGTCTTGAGGTAGTCGAGAGTCATCGCGAAGGCGGCCTCCATGTTCCCCAACATTTCAGCGCAGAGACACACCGTAGCACGATCGAACACCTCATCGAGAAGCTGTCCCCCTTGGTCGCGCAGGCCGATGATGTCCGCCGCGCTTGCCTCGACGCCGTTCATCGTCACCACCGACGCGCTACGTAGATCGACGGTGGGCTGCCTGTCGATCTCCAGACCCGGCTGCCCCGAGTCGATGAGAAACGCCGTGACGCCGCCTCGATCACCGGCGGCCCCGCTGGTGCGTGCCGATACGATCAGCTTGTCGGCCACGTGACCGTCCCACACCAGGGTCTTCTGACCACTCAATACGAACCCGTCGCCCCTCGGCTCGGCCAGCGTAGCAACACGCCGTGTGTCGAAACGCGCCCCCTTTTCGTGATGCGCCAAGGCCAGCAGAGTGCGGCCGGCGACTACTTCGGGCAGCAGCGCCGCCTTGGTGTCATCACTAGCTCCTCCCAGCAGAGCCGTCGTGCCCAACGCGACGGTCGACATGAGAGGCTCCGGCACGAGAGCCTTGCCGCATTCCTCCAACACACACGCGAGCTCGGCATAGCCGAGCCCCGAGCCGCCGAACTCTTCCGGCACGATGATCCCCTGCCATCCGAGTTCCGCCATCTTCGCCCACAAGTCCCGGCTGAACCCGTCAGGGTCCTGCGAGTCCCGCAGCTGGCGGATACGGCTCAGGGGGGACTCTCTACGCACGAAATCGGCGGCCGCGTCTTTGAGCAGAACCTGCTCCTCTGAAAGCACGAGTGACATGGTCCCTACTCCTGTTCAGTCCGGTAAACCGAGCACGCGCTTGGCGATGATGTTGAGCTGGATCTCCGACGTCCCGCCTTCGATGGAATTCCCCCGCGCCCTCAACCACGCCTTGGTAACGGACAACTCCGAGTCTTCGAAGCCGGGCGAGCCCCAACCGAGGCCTTCGGGGCCGAGGATCTCGACCATGGTCTCGCTGCGTCGCTTGTTGAGCTCGGTGGCGTAGTACTTGAAGATCGACGTCTCCGGCCCCGGGCTCTGACCCGCCTTGGCTGCTTCTTTCGAGCGGGCAAGCGTCAAGTCGAGGCACACCTTGTCCATGGTCAATTGAGCGATCCTGTCGCGCAGCACCGGGTCGCTGATGCGGGCTTCGCTGCCCGCGATGTATTCACGGGCGAGCTCCACCATCTGGTTGCGGTCCCGTTTCTCGTTGAAAACCTCCCCAATCATGCTCCGCTCATGGCCCAGCAGAGCCTTGGCCATAGCCCAGCCGTTGTTGACGCCGCCCACGCACTGGTCCTTGGCAACCCGTACGTTCTCGAGAAAGGTCTCACAAAACGGTGAGGCTCCGCTGATGAGCGGGATGGGCCGGATGGTTACGCCCGGCTGGTCGAGGTCGACGAGCATGAAGCTGATCCCTTCGTGCTTGGGCGCATCAGAATCGGTGCGAGTCAGTACGAACATCCAATCGGACTTGTCAGCGTAGGATGTCCACACCTTCTGTCCGTTGAGGATCCACTCGTCACCATCGAGCACCGCTTTGGTCTGGAGGCTCGCAAGATCCGACCCCGAGCCGGGCTCGGAGTATCCCTGGCACCAACGAATCTCCCCCCTGCAGATCTCGGGAAGGAAACGCCGCTTCTGCTCCTCGGTGCCTTGTTCGAGCAAGAGAGGCCCGATCATCGAAAGGCCGAATCCGACCAGCGGCGGCTTGATGCGCAGCTCCGCCATCTCTCGGGCGAGGATCTTCGCTTCCTGCTTCGACAGCCCTCCGCCGCCGTACTCTTCCGGCCAGGTGGGAGCGGTCCAGCCCTTGGCTCCCATACGGTCGAGCCATGTCTGTGTGTCCGGGTTAGCGTAATTCGGGTGGCGGCCACCCCAAGCCAGATCGTCCTGACCTCCCCCTGCGGCGAGGTCGGCATCGGTGTAGCGCATGGACTGCGGGCAGTTGTCGAGGAGCCACTGCCGCACTGAGGAGCGGAACTCTTCGAGATCACTCATGGCGACGCGTTGTACTACCGCGCCGCTCCCGAGAAAAGCGCGCCGCGTCTACTGCTGTACGACCGCGCCCTCGAAAACTTCCTTGCGCACGCTGAACAGACAGATCACGTTGGGCAGGTCACCACCGGGATCCGCTTCGAAGGTAACGACCTGAACACGGCGGGTTACCGACGGCCTGGAGCTATCTCCGTTGCCGGGGCTTCTCAGCATGAGCCCACCGAGTATGCCGTTTCTCTTGACGTCATAGACGAAGACGGACTGACCGGGGTTTTGCCCGCTACCCGTGAGATCACAGGTCGATTGGAAAGAGACGAAGGCGCCGCGTGCCCCGACCGTCGGGATGGCGTTAGTGCAACCGTCCGTATCGGTGATCTGGAAGAACTTCTGGCCGGGGAGACCCCTCTCGTCCCACAGGAATACTTCCATGTTGCCATCACACGGATCCTCCGGCTGGTCCCGGTCACAGTTGCGTCCAGGATCCAGATCTGCGTCGGAAGCGAAAGCCACGAAGCGTTTCTTGCTCTGCGACGGGCTTTCACTGACGTAGTCCGACTCAGTCATCTGGGTAATCTGCGTCAGCTTCTCGGCGCGCTTGATGATGCGGAATATCTCTCGGCTGTTTCCACTCTGGGGCGGCTTGTTGCCGAGTAGATCCGAGGTACTCGCAAACGCCGAGGCCCTGGTGAAGAAGTTCACGCTGCGCCCCATGGTGCTGATGCCGGTATCGGCATCCGTCAGCTGGCGCATCTGCACGCCGTCCTTCTTCACCTTTCGCACCCACTCGAATATCTCGCGGTTCTCGCTGGCATTACCGCATCTGGCCGGGGCGGCCGGGCACTTGCTGGGATCACCACAGATCACGCCGGCGCAATCCGAATCGCTGGTACACAGCTCGAGATCGTTCTCACCACCCACGCAGCGGTCGGGCACCAGGTTCCCCGGCGAGTCGAAAACCAACAACTTGCCTCTGAAGGCGCGCAGGTTGGGATGCAGGTTCTCTATACCCGTGCTGTGGGTTACCTGGGTCCAGGTATCGCGCTTGACGTCGACGTGGAAGATTTCCTTGTTGCCATCGGGATTCTCGCCCGTGATGTCGGCGTTCGACACGAAGGCGACGAAGCGGCCGCTGCCGTTGATGGTCGGCGCTTCATTGAGGTTGTCGACATCCGGGTCGATCGAGGTCGTATGCGTAACCTGGGTCATCGATTGATCACGCGCGGTGACCAGGTCGAAGCCTTTCTTGACCAGCTTCCTGAAGTTTTTGCGGTTGAAGAGGAATATCTCCTGGTTGCCGTCGGCGTTCTCGCCTACGAAATCACCGCGTGACTGGAACCCCACTACCTTGGCGCTCTTGCCCGGCTGAGCATCGCTGCCTTCGAAGCAAATCAGATCTTCACTGTCTATGATGCAATTGTGGCAGCCATCACCGATGACGTCGTTGCCGTCGTCACATCCCTCGAATCTGCACACCCCGTCGCCCAACCCTTCGACCGTGTCGCAGTCGGCATCCAGCGAACACGGGGCGTCCAGATTGCCCGCCGAGCAATTGGGATTTACCACGGCGTCACCGCAGCGCGGGATGAAGGTACAGTCCGGCTTGCAGGTCACGCCATCGGGCGGATCGCACTGCTCGCCACAGGTATCCTGCACGAAGCCGTCGCCACACAGAGAGTTCGGGCCTGCGCCGCAGGTGCCTGCCCCGTCGCATTGATCGTCGGCAGTACAGATGTCGCCGTCGTTGCAGGTGGTTCCCTGTGCATTGAAGCAGGTCTCGTCCAACTCGTTGCAGAAGGAGTTGCACTGTGCCCCTCCCGCGCAGGGATTGCCGGAATGCTGGCAACTACCGAAGGTGCATGTGTCGATTCCGTTGCAGAAGATCCCGTCATCGCAAGGCGATGAATTAGCAGTGAAGAAACACCCCGACAGCGGGTCACAGCTATCGTTCGTGCATGCGTTGGCATCGTCGCAAGTCAGAGGCGAGGAGCCGATACAGGAACCGCCGCTGCAGGTGTCGACCTGTGTACATACGTCGTTGTCGTCACAGGGAGCAGTGTTGGCCGTGAACTGACAGCCCGCCTGGGCATCGCAGCTATCGTCGGTGCAAGCGTTACCGTCGTCGCATACGGCCGGCGGGCCGGCGGCACAGGCACCACCGGCGCAGACGTCGGCCACGGTGCATGCGTCGCCGTCGTCACATGACGCCGTGTTATCGGCGTACATGCAGCCCTGTTGAGCGTCACAGCTGTCGTCCGTACAGACGTTGCCGTCGTCACAACTCAGCGCCGAACCACCCGTGCAAGATCCACCTGCACAGACGTCTCCCACCGTACACGCATCTCCGTCGCTGCAGGGCGCCATGTTGTCAGGGAAGACACACCCGGACTGCGGATCGCAGGTATCGTCGGTGCAAACGTTGCCGTCGCTGCATACCAGAGGCGAACCCGCCTGACAGGACCCCATGCTGCAAACGTCACCGGTGGTGCAAGCGTCACCGTCGCTACAGGGCGCGCTGTTGTGGGTGTATACACAACCCTGACCCACGTCGCAGCTGTCGTTCGTGCAGACGTTGGCATCGTCGCAATCGAGCGGCGAACCACCGCCACAGACGCCGCCGCCACAGGTGTCGCCCGTGGTGCACGCGTTGCCGTCGTCACAGGACGTCGTATTGTCCGTGAACACGCAGCCTGACTGGGAATCGCAGGTATCGTTCGTACACACGTTGCCGTCGCTGCAACTCAGCGGCGCTCCACCCTGACAAGTCCCGGCCGAACAGGTATCGGAGGTCGTGCAGGCG